>NZ_JBEZDC010000015.1:95363-199862 GCF_040647935.1 Micromonospora sp. NPDC049204
CACGCACGGGCGCGACACAGGCACGGGCGCGACACAGGCACGGGCGCGACACAGGCACGGGCGCGACACAGGCACGGGCGCGACACAGGCACGGGCGCGACACAGGCACGGGCGCTGGCGCGGCACCGGCGGTGCGGTGTGGGTGACCTTCGGGGTAGCGCAACGAGGGGCGGGGCCCCGATGGCTCACGCCATCGAGACCCCGCCCCGTACTGCTGGTTGTGCTACTCGTCCGTGGCCGCTGCGGCGGTGCCAGCGGCAGTGCCACCGAGGTCGGCCGGCACGGCGTCCGGAACTTCGACCGGCTTGTCCGCGCCCCGGAAGACGAGCTTGGACTTGTCGATGTCGTTCGGGTCGCCCTCGCAGTCCACCACGACGATCTGACCCGGGGTCAGCTCGTTGAACAGGATCCGCTCGGAGAGGTTGTCCTCGATGTCGCGCTGGATCGTGCGACGAAGCGGACGGGCACCGAGCACCGGGTCGAAGCCCTTCGCCGCCAGGTACTTCTTGGCGTTGTCGGTCAGCTCCAGACCCATGTCCTTGTTGCGCAGCTGGCCCTCGATCCGCTGGATCATGATGTCCACGATCGAGAGGATCTCGGTCTGACGCAGCTGGTGGAAGACGATGGTGTCGTCGATCCGGTTGAGGAACTCAGGCCGGAAGTGCTGCTTGAGCTCGTCGTTGACCTTCTGCTTCATCCGGTCGTAGTTGGACTCGGAGTCCTCCGACGCCTGGAAGCCCAGCGACACCGCCTTGGCGACGTCACGGGTGCCCAGGTTGGTGGTCAGGATGATGACCGTGTTCTTGAAGTCCACGATCCGACCCTGACCGTCGGTGAGCCGACCGTCCTCGAGGATCTGGAGCAGCGTGTTGAACACGTCCGGGTGGGCCTTCTCGATCTCGTCGAAGAGGACCACCGAGAACGGCCGACGCCGCACCTTCTCGGTCAGCTGCCCGCCCTCGTCGTAGCCGACGTAGCCGGGAGGGGCACCCACGAGCCGGGAGACCGTGTAACGGTCGTGGAACTCGGACATGTCCAGCTGGATGAGGGCATCCTCGCTGCCGAAGAGGAACTCGGCGAGCGCCTTGGACAGCTCGGTCTTACCGACACCGGACGGGCCGGCGAAGATGAACGAGCCCGACGGGCGCTTCGGGTCCTTCAGGCCGGCCCGGGTACGCCGGATCGCCTTCGAGACCGCCTTGACCGCATCCTCCTGGCCGATGACGCGCTTGTGCAGCTCGTCCTCCATGCGCAGCAGGCGAGAGGTCTCCTCCTCGGTCAGCTTGTAGACCGGGATGCCGGTCCAGTTGCCGAGCACCTCGGCGATCTGCTCGTCGTCAACCTCGCTGACGACGTCCAGGTCACCGGCCTTCCACTCCTTCTCCCGCTGGGCCTTCTGGCCGAGCAGCTGCTTCTCCTTGTCGCGCAGCTGGGCGGCACGCTCGAAGTCCTGCGCGTCGATCGCGGACTCCTTGTCGCGACGCACCTGGGCGATGCGCTCGTCGAAGTCACGCAGGTCTGGCGGCGCGGTCATCCGACGGATCCGCATCCGGGCACCGGCCTCGTCGATCAGGTCGATCGCCTTGTCCGGCAGGAAGCGGTCGGAGATGTACCGGTCGGCCAGCGTCGCGGCGGCCACCAGGGCGGCATCGGTGATCGAGACCCGGTGGTGCGCCTCGTACCGGTCGCGCAGGCCCTTGAGGATCTCGATGGTGTGCGCCAGCGACGGCTCACCCACCTGGATCGGCTGGAACCGGCGCTCGAGAGCGGCGTCCTTCTCCAGGTGCTTGCGGTATTCGTCGAGCGTGGTGGCGCCGATGGTCTGCAGCTCACCACGGGCCAGCATCGGCTTGAGGATGCTCGCGGCGTCGATCGCGCCCTCGGCGGCACCCGCACCCACCAGGGTGTGGATCTCGTCGATGAACAGGATGATGTCGCCGCGGGTGCGGATCTCCTTGAGCACCTTCTTGAGGCGCTCCTCGAAGTCACCGCGGTAACGGGAACCGGCGACGAGCGCACCCAGGTCGAGCGTGTAGAGCTGCTTGTCCTTGAGAGTCTCGGGCACCTCGCCCTTGATGATCTTCTGGGAAAGCCCCTCCACCACGGCGGTCTTACCGACGCCGGGCTCACCGATCAGGACCGGGTTGTTCTTGGTACGGCGGGAGAGCACCTGCATGACCCGCTCGATTTCCTTCTCGCGCCCGATGACCGGGTCGAGCTTGCCCTCGCGGGCGGCCTGGGTCAGGTTGCGGCCGAACTGGTCCAGCACCAGGCTGGTCGACGGCGCGGCCTCACCCGGCGCGGCGCCCGCCGCGGCAGGCTCCTTGCCCTGGTAGCCGGAGAGCAGCTGGATCACCTGCTGGCGGACCCGGTTGAGGTCGGCGCCGAGCTTGACCAGCACCTGGGCGGCGACGCCCTCGCCCTCGCGGATCAGCCCGAGCAGGATGTGCTCGGTGCCGATGTAGTTGTGGCCGAGCTGCAGCGCCTCGCGCAGCGACAGCTCCAGCACCTTCTTGGCCCGCGGCGTGAACGGGATGTGCCCGCTCGGCGCCTGCTGGCCCTGGCCGATGATCTCCTCGACCTGCTGGCGGACGCCCTCCAGGGAGATGCCGAGGCTCTCCAGGGCCTTTGCCGCGACGCCTTCACCTTCGTGGATCAGGCCCAGCAGGATGTGTTCCGTACCGATGTAGTTGTGGTTGAGCATCCGGGCCTCTTCTTGGGCCAGGACGACAACCCGTCGCGCTCGGTCGGTGAACCGCTCGAACATGCCCTCGTGCTCCTCACGTGCCGTGCGCCTTGATGGTCAAGATCTTGGCGGGGCCGGTGCACGAACGTCCGGGACGGGCGTCCGTGCCTCCTTACTCTATCGTCGCTGACCGACTCAGCTGAGGTCGTGTGTCTCCGGTCTGGGTCGGTTGCACGTCGTTTTGGACAACCGTCCGCGCTCAGGAGGTGTTCCGGTAGTCCTGTCGCTACGCGCAGAGCGAAATCCGACTGGCACGACCGGAGCCCGATCCGGGCCTCGGAAGCGCTCCGGAAGCCCCCGGAGGGGGTAAACCGGGCTTGCGACGACCGCTGCGCCCAACCCTGGGGAGGGTTGTCCACAGGCTGTGGATAGTTGCTCCACTGGTTGTGGACAACGTCGGTGGAGGCGGAATGCTTCCCGCACCGCGGACCCCTTACCGCGGACCCGGAGACGGCGACGCCGGCCCGGAGAACCACTCCGGCCCGGCGTCGGTGTCGCCTGTGGGGGCGACTGGCACCCACCGCTGATGGATCAGCGCTTCGCGTGGTACTCGTCAACGATCTCCTGCGGGATACGACCCCGGTCCGAGATGTCCTTGCCGGCCTTCTTGGCCCACTCCCGGATCGCCTTGTTCTGTTCCCGATCGGCGGTCGCGCCGCCCCGACCGCGAGCAGCACGCCCACCGATCACCACGCCGCCCCGGCCGACCTTGGTGCCGGCGCCCACGTACGAGGCAAAAGCGTCGCGCAATTTAGCAGCGTTGGCACTCGACAGGTCGATCTCGTACTGAACGCCGTCGAGGGCGAACTTGACGGTCTCGTCCGCGTCCCCGCCGTCCAGGTCATCGACCAGCTTGTGAATGATCTGCTTGGCCACGTCCCACATTCCTTTCGAGCAGGGCACTCCTGCTAACGAGAGCACAATAACCCCCGCAGTACTTGCCACGTCAATAGGATGCCGTTACGGCGTGGGGTGAGCCGGGCGCGCCCTACTCGGGGCGGACCAACGGGAAGAGGATCGTTTCCCGAATTCCGAGGCCGGTCAGGGCCATCAACATCCGGTCGATTCCCATTCCCATACCGCCGGACGGTGGCATTCCGTACTCCATCGCCCGCAGAAAGTCCTCGTCGAGGCGCATCGCCTCGTCGTCGCCACGGGCCGCGAGCTGCGCCTGGGCCACCAGCCGCTCCCGCTGGACGACCGGGTCGACCAGCTCGGAGTATCCGGTGCCCAGCTCGAATCCGAGCACGTAGAGGTCCCACTTCTCGGCCAGCCCCGGCTCACTGCGGTGGCCCCGGGTGAGCGGGCTGGTCTCCTCCGGGTAGTCCCGCACGAAGGTGGGAGCCACCAGGCTGGGGACGACCAACTCCTCGAACAGTTCCTCGGCCAGCTTGCCCGGCCCCCACTTCGGGTCGACCGCCAATCCCACCTTGTCCGCGTACTCCACCAGGCGGGATCGGTCGGTGCGGACCGTGACCTCCTCGCCGAGCGCTTCGGAAAGCACGCCGAAGAGTGTCACCGACCGCCACTCGCCGCCCAGGTCGAACTCGCGTCCGTCGGCGTGGGTCACCACCATCGAACCGCTGACCGCGATCGCCGCCTGTTGCACAAGATTACGGGTCAGCTCGCCGATCGTGTCGTAGTCGCCGTACGCCTGGTACGTCTCCAGCATCGCGAACTCCGGCGAGTGCGAAGAGTCGACACCCTCATTACGGAAGTTGCGGTTGATCTCGAAGACGCGGTCGACGCCGCCAACCACAGCGCGCTTGAGAAACAGTTCCGGAGCGATTCGCAGATACAGATCGGTGCTCAACGCATTGCTGTGGGTCACGAACGGTCGGGCCGTCGCACCACCATGCAGCAGTTGCAGCATCGGCGTTTCCACCTCGATGAAGCCCTGCCCGTGCAGTGAATCGCGCAGACTGCGCACGGCGGCGGCTCGGGTACGGACCATGTCCCGTGCCTGCGGCCGGACGATCAGGTCGACATAACGCTGCCGGACTCGGGCTTCCTCGGAGAGCGGCTTGTGCGCCACCGGCAACGGTCGCAGCGCCTTGGCGGTCATGTCCCACTGCTGCGCCAGCACCGACAACTCACCCCGACGACTGGTGATCACCTCACCGGTGACGCCGACCTGGTCGCCGAGGTCGACCAGGCGCTTCCACGCCTCCAACCGCTCCGGGCCGACCCGGTCCAGCGAGAGCATCGCCTGCAACTCGGTGCCGTCGCCGTCGCGCAGGGTCGCGAAGCACAGCTTCCCGGTGTTGCGTACGAAGATCACCCGGCCGGTGACCGCGACCTGGTCGCCGGTCGCGGTGTCGGTCGGCAGGTCGGCGTAGCGGGTCCGGATCTGCGCCAGGGTGGTCGTCCGGGCAAAGCCGACCGGGTAGGGCTCGATGCCCTCGGCGAGCATCCGGTCCCGCTTCTCCCGGCGGACCTTCATCTGCTCGGGAAGGTCGTCGGCGGGGTCCACTGGCACGGCGTTCTGCTCGCTCACGGCACGCTTCCTCAGGGAGTTTTCGGCGGGGTCAGCCCCTGAGCGTACTCATGCCGCCAGGGGGTCGTTACCGGATAACCTGCCCGTCATGGCGAATCACACTCAGGCCCTGTCGTTCGGTGCGGCGGCAGCGGAGTACGACCGGCTTCGACCCCGTTACCCGCAGGCCGCGGTCCGCTGGGCGCTGGAGGGACTGGGCGACGCCGCCCGGGTCGTCGACCTGGGCGCGGGCACCGGCATCCTCACCCGCGAGGTGCTCGCGCTCGGGCACGAGGTGACGCCGGTGGAACCCGATCCGGGCATGCGCGCCCAACTGGCGGTGGCCACCCCGGGCGTCGACTCCCTGGCTGGTGGAGCGGAGTCCGTTCCCCTGCCGGACGGGGCGGCGGACGCGGTGTTGGTCGGACAGGCCTACCACTGGTTCGACCGGGAGCGGGCACATGCGGAGATCGCCCGCGTGCTCCGGACCGACGGCACGTTCGCCCCGATCTGGAACATCCGGGACGATCGGGTCGAGTGGGTGGCCGAGCTGGGTCGAATCGCCCACATGGGCAGCAACGCCGACAACCTCATCGAGTCGGTGACCACGTTCGGCCCGGCGTTCGGCGACGTGGAGCTCGGTGAGTTCAGCCAGCGCACCGCCCTCACCGTGGACGAGGTCGTCGGCATGATGCGCACCCGCTCGTACTACCTCACCGCCGACCAATCGAGCCAGGAGGCCGTGGAGCGGGAGTTGCGCGACCTCCTCGCCACCCATCCGGACCTGGCCGGACGGGACCGCGTGGAGCTGCCGTACCGGACGCTTGTCTTCCGAGCCCGCCGGCGCTGACGGTCCACTGCGGCGTCAGAGGTTGCGCTCGTAGACCATCCGGAGGCCGATCAGCGTGATCATCGGCTCGTGGTGGGTGATGGTGCGACACTCGTTGATCACCAGGGAGGCCAGCCCGCCGGTGGCGATCACGGCCTTCACCTCGCCCAGCTCCTCGGTCATCCGCTCCACGATGCGGTCCACCTGCCCGGCGAAGCCGAAGTACAGGCCGGCCTGGAGGCACTCCACGGTGTTCTTGCCGATCACCGAGCGGGGCTTGGTGGCCTCGACCTTGCGCAGCTGGGCCGCCCGGGCGGCCAGCGCGTCGAAGGAGATCTCGATGCCCGGGGCGAACGCCCCGCCGAGGAACTCGCCGCGACCGCTGATCACATCGAAGTTGGTGGTGGTACCGAAGTCCACCACGATCGACGGCCCGCCGTAGAGGGAGTACGCGGCCAGCGTGTTCACCACCCGGTCGGCGCCCACCTCCTTCGGATTGTCGATCGCCAACTGCACCCCGGTCCGCACGCCCGGCTCGACGATCACGCTCGGCAGGTCGGCGTAGTAGCGGCCGAGCATGGTGCGCAGCGAGCGCAGCGCGGCCGGCACGGTCGAGCAGGCGGCCACGCCGGTGATCTCGACGTTGTCCCCGGCGAGCAGCCCGCGGAACATGAGGCCCAACTCGTCCGCCGTCGAGCGGGCATCGGTCTTGATCCGCCAGGAGTGCACCAGCTTGTCGCCGTCGAAGGTCGCCAGCACGGTGTTGGTGTTTCCGATGTCGATGCAGAGCAGCACGCACGCAGCCTAGACAACTAGTCGGTGCGCAGGTCCAGCGCGATGTCCAGGATCGGCGACGAGTGGGTCAACGCGCCCACCGAGAGGAAGTCGACGCCGGTCGCCGCGTACCGGCCCGCCACCTCCAGGGTCAACCCGCCGGTCGCCTCCAACTCCGCCCGGTCGCCCACCGCGGCCACCGCCTCGGCCAGCACCTCGGGCGTCATGTTGTCGCAGAGCAGGAAATCCGCCCCGGCCTCCACCGCCTCGACCGCCTCGTCGACAGTGGTCACCTCGACCTGCACCGGCACCTCCGGGAACGCCTCCCGGACCCGCCGGTACGCCGGCGTGATGCCCCCGGCTGCCAGCTTGTGGTTGTCCTTGATCATGGCCACGTCGTAGAGGCCCATCCGCTTGTTGGTGCCCCCACCGGCCCGCACCGCGTACTTCTCCAGCGCCCGCAGGCCCGGCGTCGTCTTGCGGGTGTCCAGCACCATCGCCTTCGTGCCGGCCAGGGCGTCGGCCCAGGCACGGGTGTGGGTGGCCACCCCGGACATCCGGCAGAGCAGGTTCAGCGCCGTCCGCTCGGCTGTCAGCAGCAGCCGGGTCGGGCCGGTCACCGTCGCCAGCACCGCGCCGCGGGCCACCCGCTCACCGTCGTGGGCCAACACCGACACCTCGACGGTACGACCGAAGCCGGTCACCTCGCCCACCAGCTCGAACACGGCGGCGGCCACCGCCATCCCGGCCAGCACCCCATCCGCGCGAGCCACCAGGTCGGCGGTGTCGGTCTGTTCCGCCGGAATGGTGGCCACGCTCGTGACGTCCAGGAAATCGGGACCCAGATCCTCGACCAGCGCGGTCTCGATCACCTGCCGCACCTGCGCCGGATCCAGCCCGCCCGCCCGCAACGCCGCCTCTGTCGATCCCGTCATGAGTTCGCCTCCCACTGTTGGCCCACCCGGCCCTCCGCCCCGACCGACCCGACCAGGTGACCCAGCCACCGTTCGTCGGCCGTCGGGAAGTCCTCCCGCCAGTGGCAGCCCCGGGTCTCGCCACGCGCGTACGCGGCGGCCACCAGCGTCGACGCCACCGTGAGCAGGTTGGTCGCCTCCCAGTCGGCGGTCCGGGGCCGGCCCCGGGCAACGCCCAACTCCCGCAGCGTTCCGGCGGTCCCCGCCAGCGTCGCCGCGGATCGGAGCACCCCGGCGCCCCGGGTCATCGCCCGTTGCAGGGTCGGCGTCGCCGCCGCGGGCAGCACCCAGCCCTCGCCTCCGCGCCAGGCGCCGGTGTCGGCCGGCTGAACCTGCTCGGGCAGGCCCGCCGCGATGTCCTCGGCGATCCGTCGGGAGAAGACCAGACCCTCCAGCAGCGAGTTGCTGGCCAACCGGTTCGCGCCGTGCACACCCGTGCAGGCCACCTCGCCGCAGGCGTACAGGCCCGGGATGGAGGTGCGGCCGCGCAGGTCGGTGCGGACACCGCCGGAGGCGTAGTGGGCGGCCGGCGCCACCGGGATCAGGTCGGTCGCCGGGTCCACGCCGATCGCCAGGCAGGACGCCACGATGGTGGGGAACCTGCCGGCCAGGAAGTCGCCGCCCAGGTGCCGTGCGTCGAGGAAGACGTGGTCATCGCCGGTGGCCAGCAACACCCGGTGGATGCCCTTGGCCACCACGTCCCGGGGTGCCAGCTCGGCCAACTCGTGCTGGCCCACCATGAACCGCTTGCCGTCGGCGTCCACCAGGTACGCGCCCTCACCGCGCAGCGCCTCGGAGACCAGCGGCTGCTGCGCGTGCCCGGCACCGGGCACTCCCGCGCCGGGCGGGGTGATCAGGGCGGTCGGGTGGAACTGGACGAACTCCACGTCGGTCACCGCCGCGCCGGCCCGCATCGCGAGCGCGACCCCGTCGCCGGTGGAGACCGCCGGGTTGGTGGTGGCCGCGAAGATCTGCCCCATCCCGCCGGTGGCGAGCACCACCGCGCGGGCCAGCAGCGCGCCGACGCCGTCCTCGCTGCCCTCACCGAGCACGTGCAGGGTGATCCCGCAGGCCGGGCCGAGCCCGTCCGGGCCGCCGCCCGGCGCTCGCAGCAGATCCAGGACCAGGGCGTGTTCGACAAGTCGGATCCACGGGTCGCGCTGCACCGCCGCGTGCAGCGCCCGCTGCACCTCCGCGCCGGTGGCGTCACCGCCGGCGTGCACGATCCGGTCCGCCCGGTGGCCGCCCTCGCGGGTCAACATCAACGATCCGTCCGGATGGCGATCGAACTCGGCGCCGATGCGCATCAGCTCCCGCAGCCGGGCCGGACCCTCCTCGACCAGCACCCGCACCGCCGCCGGGTCGCAGAGCCCGACCCCGGCGATCTGGGTGTCACGGGCGTGCGCCGCGGGGGTGTCCGTCGGGTCGAGCACGGCGGCGATGCCGCCCTGTGCCCACCGCGTCGAACCGTCGTCGATGTTGACCTTGGTGACCACCGTGACGTGCAGGCCCGCCTCCCGCAGGTGCAGCGCCGCGGTCAACCCGGCCACCCCGGAACCCACCACGATCACGTCGGTGGTCTCCACCCAGCCGGGCGCGGGCGCGGCCAGCAACGCGGGCAGGGCCGGCAGTTCGACGGTCGGAAGGTCCATCCCCCCAGTCAACCCGAACCATCCTCGCTCGGGGCGGCGGGGGCGGGACGAGTGTTTTGGACTACCCCGTCCGCCGCCGCGCCGGCCGTCAGCCGGTGGTCACTTCGTCCGGACCGGAAGGCCGGCCGGGCCGGTGCCCTTCAGCGAGGCGGTCACCGTACGGTCGCTGAGCCACAGGTAGCAGCGGACACCTCGGTCACCGACCCGCCAGCGCCCCGCACCCGGCGGACGGACCACCAACCCGCTGCGAAAGCGCAGGTCGACGTCGTCCGGCACACCCACGTACCGGCCGAGGACGCTGCGGCAGCCGGTGTAGAGCGGTTCCCAGTCGGCGTCGCGGGTCGGGTACGCCATCTCCGGTGCGCGCCACACCCCGACGAACTCGGCGTCGTGCCGTTGCGCGCACTCCACCGGAATCAGCGTGCGCACCCCCGCACCGGCCGCGGTGCGGGTCTGCTGGCAACCGAGGCGCAGCCCGGCAGGCCCCTTCAACGCGTCCCGCAGGCTGCCCGACCGGACCACAACGGTGGCCGCGGCCTCGACCGTGGTCAGCTCGGTCAGGTCACACCGGAACCACCGGGAACCGGCCGCCCAGCCCGGTCCCGAGGGCAACGCCACCGACAACCGCAGCCGGCCGGCCCGCCAGTCGTCGCCCACGTACCCGGTCGCCCGGGTGTCGCACTCGGTGAAGGCACCCCGCAACTCCGCCGAGCCACCCGCCGGCGCACTCGCCCGCTCGACCGGAAACGCCCCCACATGCACCGTTTCCAGCCGGTGCGGGCCCGCGCAGTCCACCGGCTCGTAGGCGGCCAGGGGGACCACATCGGTGAAGTCGGCGACCTGGCAGACACCGGCGGCCGGGGTGAACGCCGTCGCCGGCGGCAGCGCCGCCCAGTCGTCGGTCAGGTCACCGTCCAGGTCACCCGACCCGGCACACCCAGCGAGCAGCACCGCCGTCACGGCAGCGGCGAACACGGTCGTCCTGGCACTGCGCATAGCGGCCTCCCCCAGCCACCGACCGGCTTCCGCCAGCGCGCCAAGGGTAACCGGAAATGACCTTCCGGTAACAGACCGGAATCGCCTCGCGCGGGATCAGACTCCGGACACGGCCAACGGGCTGGGCACCGGGTGGCCGGCCGTGCCGGGCGCCACCGCGGCCGGGTCGGCACCCAACTCGAGAACCCGGTTGTCGGCGTCCACGTGCACCACCCGTGGGCGGTACGAGCGGGCCTCGGCGTTGTCCATCTGGGCGTACGAGATCAGGATGACCAGGTCACCGGGGTGCACCAGGTGCGCGGCGGCACCGTTGATGCCGATCACGCCGCTGCCCCGCACGCCGGGAATCACGTACGTCTCCAGCCGTGCGCCGTTGGTGATGTCCACGATCGCCACCTGCTCTCCGGGGAGCAGGTCGGCGGCGTCGAGCAGGTCCTCGTCCACCGTCACCGAACCGACGTAGTGCAGGTCGGCCTGGGTCACCGTGGCCCGGTGGATCTTCGACTTGAGCATGGTCCGCAGCATCGGGGTGGCCTTTCACGAAGTGGTGGAGGGTGGTGCGGCCCGGTCAGGGGCGGGGGGCGAGGTGGATCGCCGCGTTGTCGATCAAGCGGGTCGCGCCCACCCAGGCGGCGATCACCAGCCGCGCCGGCCCGGTGACCGGCCCCGGCTCCAACTCGGGGTCGGTGAGCACCAGGTAGTCGAGGCGGGCACCCGGCGTACCGGCACCGAACGCGGCGTGCGCGGCGGTCAGCACCGCACCCGCGTCCAGGCCGTCCTCGGCGGCCCGCGCACCGGCCCGCAACCCGGCGGACAGGCTCAGCGCCGCGGCCCGCTCCGACTCGCTCAGGTAGCGGTTGCGGCTGGACAGCGCCAACCCGTCCGGCTCCCGGACGGTCGGCACGCCGACCACCTCGACCGGCACGTCCAGGTCCCGGGTCATCCGCCGGACCAGGGTGAGCTGCTGGTAGTCCTTCTCGCCGAAGAACGTCAGGTCGGGTCGGGTGAGCTGGAGCAGCTTCAGCACCACAGTGAGCACCCCGTGGAAGAACCCGGGGCGGCTCGCGCCCTCCAACTCCGCGCCGAGCGGACCCGGGTCGAGGCGGACTTGGGGCTGGCCGTCCGGGTACATGTCCGCCACCGACGGGGCGAAGACGAGGTCAGCGCCCGCCCGCCGGCACACCTCCAGATCGGCGTCCAGGGTCCGTGGGTAGCGGTCGAAGTCCTCGTTCGGCCCGAACTGCAACGGGTTCACGAAGATCGTCACCAGCACGTGGTCGGCCTGTTCCCGGGCCGCGCGCAGCAACGTCTCGTGCCCCGAGTGCAGGGCACCCATCGTCATCACGACTCCGACCGTGCCCTTCAGAGCGGCCCGAGCCTCGGCCAGCTCCGCGCGCGAATGCACGAGCTGTGTCATAGTGCCCCCTCGGTTCGCGGGATCGGCTCACTCCTCGCGAGCACGCCGAGCAGCGACTGCGCGTCCACCGGCCGCAGTCGGCCGGCGGCGATCGCCCGGTCGGCGGTACGGCGGGCCAACGCGAGATAGGCGGGGACGGACTCCGGTGCGGTGGCGGCCAACCGGGCCAGGTGCCGCTGGACGGTGCCCGCGTCGCCCCGGGAGACCGGACCGGTCAACGCGTCGTCACCGAGGCGCAGCGCATTTTCCAGGGCGGCTCGTAGCAGCGGGGCCAGTACCTTCTCCGGTCGGGCCACCCCGGCGTCGCGCAGCCGGTCGGTTGCCTCGTTCACCAGGGTCACCAGGTGGTTCGCGCCGTGGGCCAACGCGGCGTGGTACAGCGGGCGGTCCGACTCGGCCACCCACTCGGGCACGCCGCCCAGGTCGGCGACCAGCCGGGCGGCGAGGGGGCGCAGCTCCGCCGGGGCGGTCACCCCGTACGAGATGCCCTCCAGCCGGGCCAGGTCGTCCGGCGTACCGGTGAAGGTCATCGCGGGGTGCAGAGCGAGTGGCCGGGCGCCGACCGCGGCGGCCGGCGACAGCACGGTCAGGCCGTGCGCGCCGGAGGTGTGCGCGACGATCTGACCCGGACGCAGCGCGCCCCGTTCGGCGAGGTCGGCCACCACACCGGCCAACGCGTCGTCCGGCACCGCGATCAGCAGCAGGTCGGCGGCGGCGTGGGCGACGGCGGCGGCCGGGCGGCGGGGCACCTCGGGCAGCAGCAGGGCGAGGCGGGCCTGGCTGGCCCCGGAGTCGCCGGTGACGGCGACCACGCGGTGCCCGGCGGCGACGAGTGCGGCGCCCAGGACGGCTCCGACCCGACCGGCGCCAACGACGCCGACGGTGAGCAGGCGGGAGGAGGGGGCGCCGATGACGGCGCGATCCCGCGATGCGGCGGACCCGTGCGGGGCTGCCGGACGCGGGCGCAACGGTGCGCTCATGACGACGATCCAGTCCACGAGGAGGGGTACCGGTCGATCGCAAGTATGCGCCCGGCCTGCCGAACCAGGACAAGCATGTGTGAAAACGTTCACCACTGACGGAAGGCCTCCGTCAACGCCGCCCTGGGGCGGACGTGACGGCACGCAGTTCGGTGGCCACCTCGGTGATCAGGTCGGCGAGCGAGGCGTCGCTGTCGGGCGCGACCCAGCGCGCGTACGCGACGCGGAAGACCGTGACACCGGACTCGGTGGCCAGGGTGGCCGTGCTCTCGTCGAGGCCCTTGGCGCGCAGGGCGACGGTGACCGCAGCTACCAGTGCGCCTGTCTTGCGCAGCTCGCGCTCCTGCAGCTCGGGGCTGCTCTGAATGATGGATTGACGCATCCGGACCCGTTCAAGGCGGTCGGCGAAGATTTCTTCCGCTGCCCGGCGGAAGGCGGCGACGACCGCCTCGAAGGGGGCAGCGTCCGTCTCGACCACCGCTTTGACCAGGATCTCCTCCAGCTGCCCGCTGCCGCTGAAGAGCGCCTCGCGCTTGTCGCCGAAGAGCCGGTAGAAGGTCCGCTTGTCGACGCCGGCTCGGGTGGCGATGTCGGCGACGGTGGTCTCCTCGAAGCCGCGCTCACGGAACAGCTCGAAGGCGGCCGCCTCCAGGCGGCCGCGCGCGTCCGGTTGCCAGCGGGCCATCCGGCCATGGTATCTGATGTCACACTGCGACATTCTTTCGTCTGAGCCATGTCATCTTGCGACATCACGAGATACGGTCATGTCGCAAGGTGACATCACCCTCCCACGAAGGAACTGCCATGCGCGTATTCGTCACAGGTGCCTCCGGCCATCTCGGCTCCGCGGTCGTACCGGCACTGCTCTCCGCCCGACACGACGTTGTCGGCCTGGCCCGCTCCGACACGTCCGCCGCCGCGATCGAGAAGCTCGGCGCCGAGGCGCGCCGCGGCGACCTCTCCGACCTCGACCTGCTCCGTGCGGAAGCGGCCGCCTCCGACGGGGTGATCCACCTGGCGTTCCGCCACGACCTGATGCTGACCGGCGACATGGCCGGCGCGGCCGAGGTCGACCTGGACGCGCTCAGGGCGCTCGCCGACGGTTTGGACGGCTCCGGCAAACCGCTGATCGGCACCAGCGGGACGGCCATGCTCGCGCTGGGCGGCGTCGTCGGCCGCCCCGGCACCGAACGCGACGCCTTCCCGAGCGGCGGCTACCGGATCGACGCGGAGAACTTCGTCGCCGGCCTCGCCTCCCGCGGTGTGCGCGGTGCCGTCGTCCGGCTCGCGCCCACCGTGCACAGCCCGCTCGACCAGTACGGCTTCATCACCGTTCTCATCGCTGCCGCACGCCGGAACGGGTACGCCGCCTACGTCGGCGACGGCGCCAACCGGTGGCCGGCCGTGCACACGCTCGACGCGGCCGAGCTCTACCGGCTCGCCCTCGTCAGGGCCCCGGCCGGTACGCGCCTGCACGCAGCAGCCGACGAAGGTGTTCCCTTCCAGCAGATCGCCGCTGCCATCGGCCGAAACCTCGACATCCCGGTCCGGAGCATCAGCGCCGACGAGGCGAACGACTACTTCGGCTTCCTCGGGTCGTTCGCGCAGATGGACAACCCGACGTCATCCGCGATCACGCGCGAACTGCTGGGCTGGGTCCCCACCCACCCCGGCCTGATCGCCGACCTGGACGAGGGGCACTACTTCCAGGCCTGAACCACGGACGGCGGCCCGGACCGTAGGGTCGGCACGGTGACCCACGCTCAACTCGGAGTGAACTGATGTCGACCCTCTGGCGGGACGCCATGAGCCGGGCCCTCTACGGGCCGGGCGGCTTCTTCGTCACCGGCACCGGGCCGGCCGACCACTTCCGTACCAGCGTGCACGCCTCCCCAGCCTTCGCCACCGCCGTGCTGCGCCTGATCTCGGAGGTGGACACCGCACTCGACCATCCGCCACGGCTCGACGTGGTCGATGTCGGGGCTGGGCGTGGGGAGCTTCTGCACAGCCTGCTCAGGCTCGTCGCAGCGGAACCGGCCGTCGGGGTTGCGGTGGGGGTTTCCGCCCGTCCGCTGGGAGAGGAGCCGTCGTCCGGCACGGTCCGTCCGTCGCTCGCGGAGCGGGTGCGCTTCAGAGCAGTCGAGTACGCCGACCGCCCGAAGAACCTGCCCGAAGAGATCAACTGGACAGCCGAGATCCCGACCAAGATCACCGGAGTGCTACTGGCCACCGAGTGGCTGGACAACGTCCCCCTGGACGTGGCAGTGAACACCGAAGACGGCTGGCGGTACGTGCTGGTCGACCCCGAGAACGGCACCGAAACGGTTGGTGACCCACTCAGCCCCGCTGATCTTGACTGGTTGACGAGGTGGTGGCCCAGCCCCACGAGCCCGCCCAGCACGGACAGCGAACCGGATCGGGGGGTGACCTCAACGGGCGCGACAAGCGAGAGCGAGTCGGGTTTCGGGGCAGCCCGGCCGGCGCAGGGATCAAGCCTGACCGCCCGGAGCCGGCCGGGCTGCCCCGAAACCCCCCACAGCAACCACCCACGAGCCGAAATCGGCCGAAGCAGAGATGAGGCGTGGGCCAACGCGGTGCAGAAGATCGAGCGGGGAATAGCAGTCGCCGTCGACTACGGGCACGTGAGCGAGGCACGGCCGGTGCACGGGACCCTGACGGGTTACCGGGCTGGACGGCAGGTGCCTCCGGTGCCGGACGGGTCGAGTGACGTCACCGCCCACGTCGCCATGGACTCGGTCGCCTCCGCCGGTGCGGCGGTCGCCCGGTGTGCGTACTCCCTGGTTTCGCAGCGGGAGGCGCTGCGGGCGCTCGGGGCGGACGGCGGCCGACCGCCGATCGGCCTGGCCGGCACCGACCCGGCGGGGTACGTGCGGGCGTTGGCCGCCGCGTCGGCGGTGGCCGAGCTGACCGACCCGGCCGGGCTCGGCGGGCACCTGTGGCTGCGCCAACCGGTCGGCATCCCGCTCGGCCCGGCCGTGGCACGATGACGGGCATGACCACCGACGCCGGGGACCTCCGTGAACTGACCGTCGGCACCGGGGCCGGCCTGATCGCCGGCACCGGTGATCAGCAGCTCGGCACCGACATGGTGCTGAACATCGGCCCGCAGCACCCCAGCACACACGGCGTGCTGCGACTCAAGCTGGTGCTCGACGGTGAGCGGGTGGTCTCCTGCGAACCGATCATCGGCTACATGCACCGGGGCGCGGAGAAGCTCTTCGAGGTACGCGACTACCGGCAGATCATCGTGCTGGCGAACAGGCACGACTGGCTCTCGGCGTTCTCCAACGAGCTGGGTGTGGTGCTCGCGGTGGAACGCCTGATGGGCATGGAGGTGCCGGAGCGGGCCACCTGGCTGCGGATGGCCCTCGCGGAGTTGAACCGGGTGCTCAACCACCTGATGTTCCTCGGTTCGTACCCGTTGGAGATCGGGGCGATCACGCCGATCTTCTACGCCTTCCGGGAACGGGAGACCATCCAGGCGGTGATGGAGGAGGTCTCCGGCGGCCGGATCCACTACATGTTCAACCGGGTGGGCGGCCTCAAGGAGGAGGTGCCGTACGGGTGGACCGGGCGGGCCCGCGCGGCGATCGGCGAGGTACGTCGGCGGCTGCCCGACCTGGACCACCTGATCCGGCGCAACGAGATCTTCCTGGCCCGCACCGTGGGCGTGGGCGTGCTCTCTGCCGCCGACGCCGCCGCGTTCGGGGCGTCCGGGCCGGTGGCCCGAGCCTCCGGGCTCGACCTGGACCTGCGCCGCGACGACCCGTACCTGGCCTACGACGAGCTGGACGTGCCGGTGGTCACCAAGACCGCCGGGGACTGCCACGCCCGCTTCGAGGTGCTGCTGGACCAGGTGTACGCGTCGCTGGACCTCGCCGAGCAGTGCCTGGACCGGGTGGACCAGTTGACCGGGCCGATCAACACCCGGCTGCCGAAGGTGCTCAAGGCGCCGGAGGGGCACACGTACGCCTGGACGGAGAACCCGCTCGGCATCAACGGCTACTACCTGGTGTCGCGGGGTGAGAAGACGCCGTGGCGGTTGAAGTTGCGCACCGCCTCGTACGCGAACGTGCAGGCGCTGGCCACCCTGCTGCCCGGCTGCCTGGTACCGGACCTGATCGCGATCCTCGGCTCGATGTTCTTCGTGGTCGGCGACATCGACAAGTGAGCCGGGTCGCCTGAGCGTTCAGCGCCAGCGGTCGCCGGGTGGCGCGCCACCGGCACGCGGCGCGTCGTCCTGCGGCGGGTAGCCGTAGCGCTCGTCGACTCGCCGCCGGCCGGTCCGCTCCGGCGCGGGTTCGGCCTGGTGACCGCGCTGGCGCGGCGGGCGCCACTCGTCCGGCACGGGAACGCCGCCCACCGGCAGCGCCGGCCGGTCCGCCGGCTCGGCCCGGTGGTACGACTCGCGCTCCTCGCTCCGACGCGGCGCCCCGTAGCGGCGCGGCTCGTCCTGCTGACGCGGCTGCTCCGGGCGGCGCGGCTCGTCGTAGCGACGCGGCTGCTCCGGGCGGCGCGACTCCTCCGGGTGGCGCGGCTGCTCGGGGCGGCGCGGCTGCTCGTGCTGGCGGGGTTCCTCGTGGCGGACCTCGGCCCAGCGGTCGGCCACCCGGTACTCGGTGCCGGTGGCGTCGGCGCGTACCTCGGCCCGGCGTTCGCCGACCCGCAGCTCGCGGCCGTTCTCGTCGTCGCGGACGGCGGCCCACCGGTCACCGGCCCGCAGCTGTGACCAGTACTCGCCCGTGTCGTCGGCCCGCAGCGGCGGCCCGGGCTCAGGTGCGGCCGCAGCCGCCCGATCGCGCTGGTCCGACCAGCCGCGATCGTCCGGGTTGTCCCAGGAGTCCGAGGTCGGCCCCTCCGGCGCGTGGTGCGCCCTGGCGGCCGGGCCGGGCTCGTCGGGCTGGGCGTACCTGTCGCGCGGATCGGTCCACTCCGGCTCGTCGCGGTGACCCGCCCAGCCCGGCTCGTTGCCGTCGGGACCGTGTCGGTCGGCGCGTCGACCCGACGCCTCCCGCGCGCCACTCCACTCGGGCTCCCCACCGGTCGGGCGCTGCGGCCCCCACGCGCGGTCGTCGCCGGGGCGGGCACGGTCGTCGTCGGGGCGTCGGTCGTCGTCGTACCGGCCTCGGGGGCGCTCCGCCGCCTCGCCCCTCGGTCGGCCGGCCGCGCGGGCCTGCTCGTCCGCTCCACCGCCCCGGGTCCACGCCTGCGCCGGTGGGGTCCACCGGCCCGGGTACTCGCCGTCGTAGCGCCCGGCCGGCTCGGCCGGCCCGCCGTCCACCACCGTGTGCCTTGTGGTGACGTGCACGGTTTCGGTGTGCCGGACCACGCCGACCGGCCGGTGCGCCGGCTCGGGGCGGTCGTGCTCCCGGGGACGGGCCGACCCGTGCCCGGGGTCGGCTGGGCGCGCTGCGCCGTACGTCCTCGCGGCTGCGCGTGGCTCCGCGGCCTCCCGTGGGTAGGCGGGCTCGTCGTCGTCCGGGCGCCCGGGACGGCTCCACCGGGACGCGTCGTCCGCTCCGGACACCCGGGCCCGGCCCGGCGGTGCGTCACCCGGTGCCTGGACGCGGCTACGGGCCACCGCCGCGTTGTCCACCGGCGGCTCGACACTCGGCACCCGCGCCCGGCCGGGGCCTGGCGGCTCCGCGACGGGGGCGGCGGCGGCACCGACGGGGGCAGCGGCACCGACGGGGGCGGCGCCGGCGAGAGCGGCACCGCTGGCGTCCAGCCGGCGACGGATCGTGGCGATCCCCTCCTGCGCCCGGTGCGCCTGGTCGAGCGCCTGGCTACCGCGCTGCGTGGCGGCGGCGATCTCGGTCCGCAGCTCCCGGCGAAGCTCCTCGATCTCATCCAGCAGTTCGTCGGCTCGCGCGCCCTCACCGTCGGGCCGCAGCGCGATGGAGAGGCCGATCAGCACCACCGCGACGATGGCGAGCACGGCGGCGAAGCGCAGCGGGCCGTTACCGTCGGCGACCAGCAGGATCAGCGCCGCCACCGGCGCGAGAGCGACGCCCGCCCAGAAGAGCACGGTCAGCAGCGATGGTCGACGCCGGGCGTCGGAGGTGGCCGGGGCTGGCATGGATGTGCAGCCTACCGACGAGCCTCATCGGAGGGAACGGGGTCCCGGTACGCGCGGACGCCCCCGCCCGGTCAAGGCGGGGGCGTCCTCAGCACGCCCGGCGAGGGCTCAGCTGGTGGCGAAGGCGCCGTCCGAGGAGAAGATCAGGCCCACGCTGATCGTGCCGTCCCGCAGACCGCTCTTGGTGAGCGGTCCACCCTGGTCCAGCGAGGAGAACGAGCCGACCTTCAGCCCGTACGTCTTCTCCAGACCCGGCTTGCAGAAGGCCCGCTGTTCGCACTCCGGCGGGCCACCCAGCACGGTCGCACTGCCGGAGCACTTGGCGGCGAACTCGGACAGGGTCCGCACGCCGTACTTGTCGGCGAACTCCTGGGTGACGGCGAAGGCGTTCTGGTCCTGGGCGGCGGCCGGGGTGCCGAAGGTGATGCCCACCTTGTCGCCCTCGGCCTTGAGCGCGGTCACCGTGGTGTTGATGTCGGGCGAGGAGATCGGCGGCGGAGTGCCGCCCTTGGCCTTGGTGTTGAGGAACTCGGCCATGGTCGCCGCGTACTCCGGGACGACCTGGATCTCACCCTTTTCCAGTGCCGGCTCGTACAGCTCGCGGTTGCCGATCTGCTGCACCTTGACCTGGTATCCGGCGGCCGTGAGCGCGATCCGGTACAGCTCACCCAGGATCTGACTCTCGGCGAAGTTGGCGGCCCCCACCACGATGTCGCCGCCCGGCCCCTTGGCGATGCCCGCGGTGACGTTGTTGGCGCTGGCGAACTCCTCGGCCGCCACCTTGGCGGTCTTGCGGTCCTCGTTGACCGCCTTGTTGAGCTGGACCAGCTTCGGGGTGTCGAGTACGGCGGAGACCTTGTCCAGTGCGGCGATCAGCTGCGGATTGGCCGCCTTGCTGTTGACCGCCGGGATGACGTTGTCGGAGTTCTGGAGCTTCTTGTCATCCTGCAGAGCGATGAGCTGCTTGCCGGCGACCGGAGCGCATCCGGCGCCGGAGGCGCTCGACTGGGGTGCGTCGGTGCCGGACGAGCCGGCGTCACCGCAGCCGGTGAGAAGAGCTGCCCCGGCGACGGCGCCGATCGCGCCGATCGCCAGACGTGTACGTGCGCGCATGTGCCCGCCTTCCGTGTCCCGGCGCGGCCCGTCCCGGGCCGGCCGCGTGTCCGACGGGCGATCCTGACTGTCGGTCGCCCGCGAATGTCCACCCAACATGCTCCGCAACCGACCGACAACCTGGGATGGACTTCGTCACCTCATCGTCACCGATCCGACCAGCTTCGGTGGCCGACCTGACGCGGGGCTCACCCGGACGGGTCAGGCGCGCCCGGTGGCGTCCGCGGCTCGGGGCCGACCCAGTCGCTGTCGTCCGCGGCGCAGCGGACGGGGGGTTACCAGGCGTTCGACACCGCCGAGGACCACCTCGGCCAGCAGCGCGAGCCCGGCCACCAGCACACCACCGGCGACGATCTGGCCGCCGCCGGCGGCGATACCGATGCCGAAGCCGGTCCGGATGATCTGGCCCAGGCCGCCGCCGTTGACGAATGACGCAAGCGCGGCGGTCGCGATCACCTGGACCGCGGCGGTCCGGAAGCCGGCGGCCAGGTAGGGCACCGCGAGCGGCAACTCGACGCGGCGCAGCAACTGCCCGCCGGACAGGCCCATCCCCCGGGCCGCGTCGCGGGCCTCCGCATCCACCTGCCGGACCCCGGTGTACGCGTTGGCCAGCAGCGGCGGCACGGCGAAGACGGCGAGCGCCACCACGACCGGCGTCCGCCCGAAGCCGCTGGCGAAGGCCACCGGCAGGATGGTGAGCAGCGCCAGGGTGGGGATGGCCAGGGTGGCGTTGGACACCAGCACCACCAGGCCACCGCCCCGGCCGAGGTGCCCCAGCCAGAGCCCCAGCGGCCAGGCCACCAGGCAGCCGAGGGCCACCGCCAGGGCCGAGATCGTCAGGTGCTCACCGAGCCGGTCCAGCATCCCGCCGGGGTTGGTCCAGTTGAGTGGGTCGTTGATCCAGGTGATCGCCTGGCCGATCGGGTTTGCCGCGACGGTCACCGTGCCCTCCGGGCGGACCAGGGGGTCACCAGCCGGGCGACCAGGACGAGCAGGAGGTCGAGCACGAGCGCGAGGGCCACGCAGAGCAGCGCGGCGGTCATGATCTCGGCCTTGTAGAGGTTGTTCTGGAAGCCCGCGAAGATCAACTGACCGAGGCCGCCATGCCCGACGAGTACGCCGACTGTGACCAACGCCACCGTCGAGACGGTAGCCAGCCTTACCCCGGTCACGATGCCCGGGAGCGCCAGCGGCAGGTCGATCCGGAACAGTCGGCCCCAGCGGCCGTACCCCATCCCCTCGGCGGCCTCACCGACCTCCGGGGGCACCTGGTTGAGGCCGGCCACCACGTTGCGCACGATCAGCAGCAGCGCGTAGAGCACCAGCCCGACCAGTACGGTGGTGGTCCCGGTGCCCAGGTAGGGCGCGACGAACGCGAAGAGCGCCAATGACGGGATGGTGTAGACGATCCCACTGACGGCCAGGATCGGACCGGCGAGCGGCCGGAACCAGTACGCCAACACGGACAACGGCAGCGCGATCAACACCGCGAGCAGCACCGCCCGCCCGGTGAGGGAGGCGTGTTCGCGCACGGCGGCGAGGATCGTGTCAGAGTTGTCCCGCACGTACTGCCAGGAGAACCAGGGGTTACCCGGGTCGGCCCGGTAGCTCAGGCGGAAGGACATACGTGGACGTTACCCCGAAGGCTGCCGACGCGGCCCGATCCCCTCGCGCGGCGTCGATCTCCCTACAGGGCATCCAGAAGCGCTACCCGAACGGCACCGAGGCCGTCCGGGAGCTCAGCCTGGACGTCCGGGCCGGCGAGCTGGTGGTGCTGATCGGCCCGTCCGGCTGCGGCAAGTCGACGGTACTGCGCATGATCAACCGCCTGATCGAGCCGACCGCCGGCCGGATCACGCTCGGCGACGAGGACGTCACCGACGTCGACCCGGTCCGGCTGCGCCGCCGCATCGGTTACGTGATCCAGAACGTCGGCCTCTTTCCACACCAGACGGTCCGCGCCAACGTGGCCACCGTGCCGGGCCTGCTCCGGTGGCCCAAGCGCCAGACCCGGGACCGGGTCGACGAGTTGCTCGACCTGGTCGGCCTGGACCCGGCCCAGTTCGGTGGCCGCTACCCGCACGAGCTCTCCGGTGGCCAGCGGCAACGGGTCGGGGTGGCCCGCGCGCTCGCCGCCGACCCGGTGGTGCTGCTGATGGACGAACCGTTCTCGGCCGTCGACCCGATCGTCCGTACCCGCCTGCAGGAGGAGTTCCTGCGCCTTCAGGCCGAGGTCCGCAAGACGACGGTCCTCGTCACCCACGACCTCGACGAGGCGGTCCGGCTCGGCGACCGGATCGCGGTGCTCTCCGAGGGCGGGCACCTGGAGCAGTACGACACACCGGCCGCCCTGCTCGGCGCACCCGCCACGCCGTTCGTCCGCGAGTTCGTCGGAGCCGACCGGGGCATCCGCCGGCTGGCGGTGACCCCGCTCGACCGGGAGTCGCTGGAGCCCGTACCCGGTGACGCCGCCGCGGACCTGCCCACGGTGGCACTGGACGGCACCGCCTACGACGCGCTGGCGGTGCTGCTCACCTCGGGACGGGACCAGCTCGTGGTGACCGACGCCGGCCGCCCGGTGGGTGCGCTCAGCCGACACCGCCTGCTCGACCTGGGCCGACCGGCGAAGTGACCGGACGGCGACCGGGCTGCCGCCGTCGGCGGCCCGGTCCCGGCCGCCCCAAACGACCGCGTCGGGCCAGGTCAGGCGCGACCGCGGGGCCAGGTCAGGCGCGACCGCCGAGGCTGGCGGTGCCGATGATCCATCCGGTGAGGAAGCCGTAGCCGGCGCCGGTGCTGGCGTCCTGTAGGGCACCCAGCAGCGACGGATCCGGGCTGAGCAGGGCCGCCAGCACGGCGGCGAGCCCACCGGCGAGCACGTAGGCGGCCCAGCCGGAGAGGAACTGGCTGACCGAGCCGGGCACCCGGGCCACCTGAGCGGCGGGCAACAGGTAGAGCAGGGCGACCGCGAGGACCACCAGCAGCACGGCCCGCAGGTCGGCGGCGAAAAGGCCCCCGGCCTGCCCGTCCGCGTCGAGCCGCCAGGCCGGCCACGCGAGCAGGCGCAGATAGAAGGCGCCGGCCGACTCCGGGTCGGTCTGGGTTGCGGCCCAACGGGTGTACGCCGGACTGCCACAGATCCCGACCAGCAACAACACGGCGAGCGCGCCGGTGCCGGCGGCCGTGCCGTAGCGGCTGACCGGACCGGAGCGGTGGAAGATCGACGCCATCCGCCCAGGTCCCGAACCGGTCGTTCGAGCGGACCTGGGCTGCCCCGAGCGGTTCAGTGCTTCATCAGGTAGTCGATGAACGCGGCCCGCAGCAGCGGCGCGGACTCCTCGTAACCGTGACCGGTCAGCTCCCGCCACAGCGCGTTGGCCTCGTCGATGGTCGGGCCGATCGAGTTCGGTGCACCGTCCAGCACCGTGGCCTCGTCCGCGTTCGGCAGGCGCCGCAGCACCGACCAGTAGAACTTGACGTCGCGACGCTCCCGGGCCAGGGCGAACGCCCGCTCCCGCAACTCCTCGGTGGACAGCGCGTCAAGCTCGGCGAACGAGGTTCCGCCGGGGGTGGCGGCAGGTGTGTCGGTCATGTCGCCGAGCCTAACGGTCGAGATCAGCTCCGGCTCGGCGGACGCCACAGTGATCACCGCTCGTCGGCGTCCCACCGAGGCGGGCTGTCCTCCCAGCGCGGATCCCGCCACGGGTCGACCGGTTGCGGCGCGGCCGGCGTCGGCAGCGTCGGCGGCCAGTTGTCCACCGACTGTGACTGCGGCATGGTCCAACCGGTGCTGATCGTGCCGTCGGTGACCGGTTCGGGTGGTTCGGTGTTGCCCGGTCGGGGCCGACCGAACGTCTCGACCAGCCGGGTGACCAGCAACCCGACGCCGAGAGCGGCGCCACCCACCGCCCAGGTGCTCAGCGTCCAACCACGCTCCGGCGCGTACGCCTGGAAGACGGTGACCAGGCTGACCGCCAGCAGGGTGCCGAACACACCGCCGCGCCGCCCGTACGCGCTGGTGCCGGCGAGCAGGGCCACCCCGATCGCCAGGACCGTCCAGTCCAGCCCCGAGGTGGGTGCGACCGACCTGGGCTCCGCGACCGGCCCGGAATGGTTGGCGGCGACCAGGACACCGGCGAGGGCGGCCAGCACGGTGGAGCAGACCAGCGCGACCGCGGTGACCACGGCAGCCACCGCGCCCCGCCGTCGAGCCGGGTCGGCGATCGGCCGGTACCTGCCGACCAGCCGGCGGATCGCCCGGATCGCGCCGAACAACCCGCCGAGGGCGGCCACCGCCGCGAAGCCGGCGAACAGGTATCCGGCGCTGCGCCCCGGGTCGTAGTCGCCCTGCACCAGCACGGGCGCGGAACGGCGTTCGATGAACACCACCACCCCGGCGGCGCCGGCCAGGCTGGCAGCCCAGCCCGGCACGTGCAGCACCACCACGGCCAGCGCCAGCGCGAGCCCGCCCAGCGCGGCGACCGCCACGGCCGGGCCGACCGACGCGGGCAGGCCCCGATCACCCTGCTCGGCGTAGTGCAGGGCGGTGGCGACCGCGACCGGCCCGATGGCCAGGTTCGGTGCCGCCGTCCGCAGGCTCAGCCCGGCGGCCAGGACGAGCAGCCCCAACCCGACGGCATCGACAAGCAGCGTGCGCAGGTTGTCGGCGCGCAGGGCGGTCTGGTCCTCCTGCCAGAGCAGCCAGCCCACCGCCGCCACCGCGGCCAGCAGCACAAGCTCCCAGCCCACCTGAACGCCGATCCGATCCCGGCCGGGCTCACCGTGGGTGGGGTCGTCGAAGACGTTCTCCAGAACGGCGGCCGGCACCCCGGACGAGGGCTCGGCCGAGCGGTCCCGGCCCGCTTCTTCGTAACCCATCACGCCGCCTCCCAGTGGCCGGCCGTCCCCGGTCCGGCGCGCGGACGGGACCCTGGGCGGCCCTTGCTCTCCGATCGCAGGCACCGTACCCGCGCTCGGAGCCGGGCGTAACCCCCTGCTCAGCGCTGGCCGGGGCGACTCTCCCGTGGGTCCTGCTCGTGTTCGTCGTCCGGGCGTTCCGGCACCCGGCAGGAGCGCTCGAGCCACAGCGCGGCGCCGACCAGGGCCAGCGAGGCGAGCAGACCCCCGCCCGCGGCCGGTCGGTCGTCCAGGGCCGCGCGGGTGGTCTCCAGGAACAGCCAACCGGTGAGCCCCGCGTAGAAGCCGGCGAAGATGGCCCCGGCCAGCGCCGACGCCTTGGCCAGCACGACGAGGCGGGCGACCAGCAGTGGATCGACCGCGTCCCGGCCGGGCTTGCGTTCGATCCGGCCCCGGGTGTTGATCGCGGCGTACCCCTCGAGCACGGCGAGCCCGGCCAGCGTCACCACCGGCAGCCAGGGCAACCGGGGAACGCCGCTGTAGTAGAGGCTGCTGATCAGCAGCCAGGCCACCGCCGCCGCGGCCAGCGCGGCCACGACCAGTGTCGAAATCCGGGTGGGACCCATTCGGGAGCGGTCCGGGTCGGACCCGCCCGGTGGTGGGGACTTCGCCTGGGTCATGCCGGCCGGCTCCGCTCGGTCATGCCGTCGACTCTAACGCCAACTCCGGCCGGGGACGCAGTTCCAGCGCGTCGTCCGCCGCGGGCCCGGTGGTGAGCAGGTCGGTCAACCAGCCGTGGCCGGGCAGCCGACCGTACGGCTGGATGTCGATCCACGGCCGCAACACGAAGGCCCGCAGGTGCGCCCGGGGGTGCGGCAGGGTCAGCTCCTCCTCGTCGCTGAACACCGGCTCGTCGTCGTCGCCCCAGACCGCGATCACGTCCACGTCGAGGGTGCGCGGCCCGAACCGCCGCCGCGGGTCACGGACCCGGCCGGCCGCCCGCTCCGCGTCGTGAGCCCGCTCCAGCCAGTCGCGGGGGGTCGCGCTCGCGTCCTGGGCGAGCAACACCGCATTGAGGTACGCGGGCTGGTCGGTGTCGCCCCACGGTGGAGTCTCGTACACCCCGGAGAGCACGAGGACGGCGTCGCCGAACGTGGCGACGGCGGTGCGCAGGTGCTCCAGGCGGTCGCCCAGGTTGCTGCCGAGCGACAGTACGGCCCTGGTCATCGGTCCCGCGTCCGGGTCATGGTGACGGCCACGTCGGTGAAGGTGTGCGGCACCGGAGCCTCCGGTTTGTGAACGGTGATGGTGGCGGTGCGCACCCGCTCGTCGGTCAGGCAGACCGTGAGGAGTCGATCGGCGAGGGTCTCGATCAGGTTCACGGGCTCGCCGGTCACCACCGCGACCAGGCGTTCGGCCAACTCGCCGTAGTGGACGGTGTCGGTGACGTCGTCGCTGGCGGCGGCGGGGCCGAGGTCCAGCTCCAGGACGGCGTCGACAACGAAGTCCTGCCCCTGTTCACGTTCGAAGTCGTACACCCCGTGCCGGCCGTGTGCCCGCAGGCCGGTCAGGTGGATCCGGTCCGTCGTCATCGCCGTACCTCCTGCCTGTTGTCGTGGTGCGCGCCGGCCAGGCGCGGTCTGCCGGTCGCGACCCAGACGGCCAGGGCGTCGACCGTGGCCCGCACGTCGTGCACGCGAACGCCCCAGGCGCCCGCGGCGACCGCCAGCAGGCTGGTCGCCACCGTGGCCGCTTCCCGCTCGGCGGTCGGTCGTGGGGTGCCGTCCGAGGCGGCGAGCAACCTGCCGAGGTACGACTTGCGGCTGGCACCGAAGAGCAGCGGACAGCCGAGATCCAGCAGCTCCGGCAGACGGGCGCTGAGTTCCCAGTTGTGCGCGGCCGTCTTGGCGAAGCCGAGCCCGGGATCGACGATGAGGCGGTCGGCGGCCACCCCGGCGGCCAGCGCCGCGTCGATCCGTTGGGCCAGCTCGGCCCGGACGTCGGCCACGACGTCGCCGTAGCTGGCCAGTTCGCGCATCGCGCGGGAGTGGCCACGCCAGTGCATCAACACCCAGGGGCAGCGCGCGTCGCGAACCACGCGGGCCATGTCCGGGTCGGCCAGCCCGCCGGAGACGTCGTTGACCACCGCCGCCCCGGCCGACAGGGCGGCCTCCGCCACCCGGGCGCGACTGGTGTCGATGCTGACGGCCACGCCCGCGGCCGTCAGTTCGCGGATGACCGGCAACACCCGGGCGGCCTCGGTGGCGGCATCGATCCGTTCAGCGCCCGGCCGGGTCGACTCGCCGCCGATGTCGATCAGGTCCGCACCGGCGTCGCGCAGACGGACGCCGTGTCCGACGGCCGAGTCGAGGTCGGCGTACCGTCCGCCGTCGGAGAAGGAGTCCGGCGTGACGTTGAGGACGCCCATCACCACGGGGCCCGAGGCCCGCACCAGATCGGTCACGACTAGACGGTACCGGGCGCGGTAGCGGCGCCAACCGACCCGGGTCAGCTCAACCGACCACCCCTGACGTGCTCGTTAGAACAGGTGTACGATCGGTCATCCGGGCAGTATCAGGCCGTCCCTTCGCGGCTTGTCGCAATCCGGGGCGGGCCGTACGCTTTGGAATTGGCCAGCATCGAGATGGCGAAGCTTGGAGGGAGGGCCGAAGCGGGGAAAATCCGCCCAAACCTCGCCACCCTCCGTGGTGAGTAACGAACGCAGGGTCAAGAACGCCATGCCCTGCGAGGCAGATTTCCCGTCCGGCTTGCCTATCGCACCGCCGCGGCACCGCCGGCCGCGCTATGGGGAGGTTCCAGTGATCGCCTTCGAGCTCATGGAGACGGCGTCGTCCGGCGTCGCCCACGCGCTCTCCACCCTGGCGTCGACTCCGCTCGCGGAGCCGGCACCGAAGGGGATCGACACGAACAGTGTGGTCACCTTCTTCGCCAGCAAGATCGCGCCGATCCTGCTCGCCGTCCTGGGCGTCATCTTCATCGGCCGAGCCAGCCGAGGCGAGATCTCCAAGGTGCTGACCAGCTCCGCGATCGCAATCGTCGGGCTCGCCTTCATCGCGGGCGCGGCAACACTCTTCTTCGTCGGCGATTACCTGATCGACCTGATCTTCGAATAGGCGCGTTACCAGATGCGGCTGCGCACCGACGACGACATCTACCGGGCCCGCCTGGTCTACCTCGGGCCGCCCGGTTACACCCTTCCGGTCCACCTGCCCTACGCCCAGTACGGGCTCTTCATGCTGCTGGTCCCCCTCTACATGTTCATCCACTGGCTGTTCACGTTCACGGTCGAGCTCTTTCCGGCCTGGGAGATCGCGCTCGCCATCGTGACCACGTCGTTCATCTTCCGGCACGTCGACCCCGATCGGCCGGCGCGGGTGGTCATCCGCACCGCGCTGACCGACTGGCGACGCACCCGGGAGCCGGCGATCGAGCAGCGCGACCCGCGCCTGGTCGGCAGCCGGATCAGGATCCGGGAGGAGCTGGCATGACCGGGCGTACGTCGATCGGTTCGTTCCACGACGCGGGTGGGAGCCTGCTGCCCTTCCCGAAGGCGGTCGCATGAGTCGCTCGTCCACGCCGGGCTCTCCGGCCGGCCACCCGGCCGTGCCGGCCGGTCACCGTGCGCAATCATTCGACTACGCCGAAGACGAGGACGAGGTAGCGCTCGATCCTGCGCTGGTGACGTCGCCCGGTCACGGTGCGGTGGGCGTGTTCCAGGCGCCCCGGCCGATCCCCCGCCGGACGCCACCCGCCGAGCCGAGCGCGGTGTCGGCGGGCGAGAACGCCGACATCGACTCCCCCTTCCTGGACCTCTTCGGTGGGGCACGGCCCGGTGCCGCGCGAGCCGTTTCGGCCGGTCCGAGCACCCAGGAGCAGCAGGCGATCCCACCGAAGGCGCCGCCGCAGGTCGGCGCGGCGCCGGCCCGTCCGGTTCCCGAGCTGGAACCACCATGGACGCCCGACGACCAGGCCCACGGCGGCCCCCGGCCCATCGAGCCACGCCACGGCGGTGGCCACCCGGCCAGCGAGTCCCGGGTGCCGCACCAGGCCGGCGATCGGCTGCCGATGCTCCGCCCATCGGGTGAGCCCAACCGGACTCCCACCACACCACCGGCAGGCACCGGTCCCGTCAGCGGACCCACAGGCACCACGCCGGGACGCCGTCCGACGGCCACCCCGCAGCGTCGCCCAGCGACGCCGGCAGGCCGACCGGCAGCTCCGACGGCCCCGGTCGAACAGCCGGCCAACAGCGGCCCCACGGAACGGCCGGCGCTGGAGCGCGCGCCGCATCGCGCCGCCGACCCTGATCATCGGCCCGAGGACACGGGCACCGAGCCGACCGGCCGGGAGATCGCCCCGTCCCGACAGCGTGCCGCGAGCCGACCGGACCGACCGACCAAACCGACCCGGGTCCGCGCCCCGAAGATCAAATTCGGCGATCGGGACCCGTCGGTCGAGCTGGCCATCACCGAGATCGCCGGTCACCTGACCTTCACCCCCAACACCGTGACCGCCTGGTACTGGCTGCCCGAGGTCCGCTGGGCATTCCGGCCGGACGCCGAACGCGAAGCGCTGTTGTCAGCCATCTCCGAGCAGTACGCCGGCCTGGCGGGCTTCCGGCTGCACCTGCGCCGCACCACCCGGCCGTTCCCCGCCGACGAGTGGGCGCGCACCATCGACGCACACACCCCCGCGCCGCTCGCCGACGTGGCCGGCACCACCGGTTGGGCCGATCACCTGGTCGCCGCCCAGCGGCACCTGATGGCCGTCAACCACGCCGAGGGGCAGACCTATCTGGGCGTCACCTTCGCCCGCCGCTCCCTCGGCGACTCGCTCACCGAGCGGGTGCTGCGCACCTTCGGCCGGGGCACCGCGGAGGGCGAACGCCGCAAGCTGGGCCGCACCGTGGAGCAGTTCGACGAGGTGCTCGGCGCGTTCGGCATGCGCGGCCGGCGGGTCACCGCCCAGGAGTTGGAGTGGCTGCTCTACCGCTCGGTGGCGCTGTGCATGTCCCCGCCCGGCACCCTCTCCCCGGTCACCGACGGGCGCTGGGAACGCGGAGACCTGCTCGCCCTCACCGAACAGGTGGAGCGCTACCGCACCCCGTACGGCTCGACGGTGAAACTCGTCAACCGGATGACCGGCGAGGAACGACACGTCGCCGTACTCGCCGTCGGCCGGATGGAGCCACTGGAGATCCCCGAGCGGCACGAGCCCTGGCTGCACTTCCACGAGCGGCTGCCGTGGCCGATGGAGATCTCCACCCGCGTCGACATCCTCGGCTCCGGTGACTCCTTCCGCAATCTCGAACACCGGCTGCGGATGATCCGCTCGCAGCAGCTCGACTACGCCGAGCACGGCATCGACGCACCCCCGGAGCTGGAGCGACTGGCCAAGCGCGCGCTGGTGATCGGCGACGAGATGACCACCGGCCTGCCGGTCGACTCGGCCCGCGCGCACGGCTGGCACCGGATCGCCGTCGGCGGCCGGACCAGGGAGGAATGCCTGGAACGCGCCCGCCGGCTCATCCAGCTCTACTCCCGCGAGCTGCGCATCTCCCTGCAACACCCGAAGAACCAGGACTGGCTGGCCCGCGAGTTCATCCCCGGCGAGCCGATCGCCAACACCGGCTACGTCCGCCGCATGCCGGTGCCGCTGCTCGCCGCCGCGCTCCCCCAGGCCGCCTCGAACGTGGGCGACCGGCGGGGCGACCTGATCGGGCGGACCGCCGGCACCTGCCGCCGGCCGGTCTTCCTCGACCTGCACTTCCCCATGGAGGTCCGGGAACGCTCCGGGCTGGCGGTCTTCGTCGCCGAACCGGGCGGTGGCAAGTCGACACTGCTCGGCGCGCTGGGCTACCTGGCCGCGCGCCGAGGTGTCCAGGTGACCCTGCTCGACCCGTCCGGGCCGCTGGCCCGCCTCTGCGCGATGCCCGAGCTGCGCCCGTACTCCCGGGTGTTGAACCTGACCGGCTCGGAGCACGGCACCCTGGCGCCCTACTCACTCATTCCCACCCCACTGCGCAGCGAGTTCGCTGCCGGCGCGGCTGGCGACCGGGAGTTCGAGATCGCGGTCTCCAACGCCCGGGCCGAGCGACGGATGCTCGTCCAGGACATCTGCATGATGCTCGTTCCGCCGCAGGTGGCCCGGGAGGCGTCGACCGCCACCCTGTTCCGGCACGCGGTCCGGCAGGTCCCCGCCGAGGAGACGTCCACCCTGGACGACGTGGTGAGCTGCCTCGGCCGTCTGGACGACGACGCCGGCAAGGAGCTGGCCAACCTCCTGCTGGACACCGCCGAGATGCCGCTGGCGATGCTCTTCTTCGGCCGGCCACCGGAAGGGCTGCTCGGTGCCGACGCCGCACTCACCGTGATCACCATGGCCGGGCTGCGGTTGCCCGACCTCAAGATCGAACGGGAGTACTGGTCCGCCGAGGAGGCGCTGGCCCTGCCGATGCTGCACACCGCGCACCGGCTCGCCGTCCGCCGCTGCTACGGCGGATCGATGTCGTCCCGCAAGCTCGTCGGCCTCGACGAGGCGCACTTCATGGAGGGTTGGCGGTCCGGGCGTTCGTTCCTGGTCCGGCTCGCCCGGGACTCCCGCAAGTGGAACCTCGCAGCCCTGGTCGCCTCGCAGAACCCGCGCGACATCCTCGGCCTCGACGTGCAGAACCTGGTCTCCACCGTCTTCGTCGGCCGGATCGCCGAAGACGCCGAGATCGCCTCCGAAGCGCTGCGCCTACTACGGGTGCCGGTCAACGACGGGTACGAAGCCACCCTCGCCTCGCTCTCCGCCGCCGACACCAGCTCGTCCACCCGGCTCGGCTTCCGCGAGTTCGTGATGCGCGACGTCGACGGCCGCGTGCAGAAGGTCCGCGTCGACGTCTCCTACGTCGAAGGGCTGCTGGACCACCTCGACACGACGCCCGCCGCGATCGCCGCGGCGGCCGGCGTGCTACCGAGCATCTCCCTGCCGGATCTGGAGGCGTGACATGGCGAGGGCCTGGGCAAGGATCGCGTCGTTCCTGCTCGCCCTCGGCGTACTGGCCGGGGCCACCGTCACCTGGCCGCTGATCGGCGCGGAGGCCGCGGCCGCACCACCCGCCGCTCAGGCCCGCGCCGACCTCTGCACGACCAAGGAGTGGCAGGCCGACTTCCGCGCCTGCGTGGGGAAGTTGCAGGCGGTCAGCGAGGACGAGGTCAAGTGCCGTAACGCGCCGACCCCGGGCACGCCGGATTCCGGGCTTGCCGGCTGGTTCGCCGGCCGCCCAGAATCCGCTAAGGAGCTTGGGCCGAAAGGGCTCTACAGCGACTACGGCTACGCCGGCTACAGCTATCCGACGTATGACATCCCGGGCGGCTGCGCGTCGTCTGTCCTGCACCCGGACTACAAGTTCACCACGACCGTGGCGAACGGGGAGTTCATGATGGCCACCGCGATCGTGGGGGCCTCCAATGCGCTACGTGAGCGGGCCTGGGATCCGCGATCGATGTGGGGTTGGGCCGACCCGCTGGTGGAACAGGCGACCAAGGCCGTGTACCAGAAGGTGTTCAGCGTCTTCGGCATCGTCACCCTGTGCGTTGTAGGGCTGTACCTCCTCTGGCGGTCCCGCCAGTCAGACATGAGTAACGCGATGACCACCGCAGGCTGGGCACTGCTGGTGATGGTCGCGGTCACGGCGCTGGCCGCCTGGCCAGTAAAGTCAGCAAATATCGCGGACGGCACCCTGGTCACCAGCCTGGGCGTGGTGCACGATGCCGTGGGTCCCGCAGCCCGGGACACCCCACCTGACGAATGCGACGACTCAACTCCTGGGGCTTGCAAGGACAACCGACCACCCGCCGTACGAGCCAGTGACACGGCGACCGAGGCGATGCTCTATCGGAACTGGTTGCGGGGAGTCCTCGGCTCAGCCGACAGCGAAACCGCCCGTAAGTACGGCCCCGCGCTCTACGACGCCAAGGCGCTGTCCTGGGACGAAGCCGAGAAACTACGCGCCAACCCAGCTACTCGGGAAGCGACGATCACGGCGAAGCAGCAGCAGTGGGCGCGGGTGGCTCAGCAGATCCAGACCGAGGACCCGGAGGCCTATGAATACCTCCAGGGAGTGCGGGACATGGACCGGGTCGGTGCCGGATTCATTGCCGTGCTGGCCTCGGTGCTCTTCGCCATGTTCGACCTGACTGCATCGCTGCTGGTTCTGCTGGGCTTCTTGATCTTCCGGTGGGCGGTGATCGCGGCACCGATCCTGGGCACGGTCGGCCTGCTACGGCCGGCCAGTGCCGGGCTGCGACGCTTGGCGAACGCTGTTGTCGCCGCGGTCTTCAACATCGCGATCTTCGGCACCGGAGCCGCGGTCTACCTGTTTGCTGTCGATCTGATCATGAGCACGCCCACCCTGCCCGGTTGGCTTCAGGTGGTGCTGGTCTGGCTCTGCGGGGTGGTCGGCTGGCTGTTGCTGCGCCCGTACCGGCGGATCACCCAACTCGGCGGCAAGGACAGCAGCGAGGCGGTCAGCTCGGCTGGGTCCTGGCACCGCCGGTTCTTCCGGGACATGCGAGTCGCGGCGCGCCTCGATGTGGTGGAGCCCGGCGGCACGGCGGAGCCGGTGGGTGGACGTCGCCGGTCGCCGGTCGCCGAGCAGACCCGGTTGCGCCCGGAGGCGCGCAGGGAGGACCCGGTACCGACGCCGACCGCTCCGGTCGGGCCCCAACGCACTGACGTCACGAGACCGGACGGTCAGGAACGCGCCGATGAGGCCACGAGGGAGGAGACCGTTGGCCAGGGCCGTAAGGTCCCGCCCCAGCCTCGGCGGCGGCAGCCGGCGACCTGGACCGAACCCGACGTGCCAGCCGAGAACCCGTCGTTCGTGGTCTACCGACCGGGCTCCTCTGAGCGCGCGCCGGACCGTACCGGACCTCGGGTGCGCTCCGAGGCACGGTGACGGCGATGCGACGGGCCCTGGAGTTCCTCTTCAGCCGGGCGCTGCGGTCCCGACTGGGGGTGGCGCTGGTGATCGCGGTGCTCGTCTTCGGCGTGATCGGGGCCGCCCGCCTGGTCTCCGGTCCGCCCGGCCCGGCGGACGGACTGAGCAACCGGCCGGACCGGCCGATTACCACCGTGGACCCGACGGCCGGTGACGATGGCGTGATGTCCACCGAGGCTCCGCCGTCACCGGTCACTCCGGCGGGTGCCCGCACACCGGAGCAGACCGCCGACCGGTTCGCCAAGGCCTGGCTCGGCGGGCCTGGGATTGCCGCCGATCAGTGGCAGGCCGGGCTTCGTCCGTTGTCGACGGCGGCGTTGACCGAGAAGCTGTCCGGCGCCGACCCCGGCGGGGTTCCAGCCGAGCAGATCACCGGGCCACCGGAGGTGCGGGCGCGTACTCAGACGTTCGTCGAGGTGCTGCTGCCCCTGGACACTGGTCGACTCCGGCTGGAGTTGGTCATCGCCGACGACGGCTGGCTGGTCGACGTGCTGGATTGGGAACGGCAATGACCGTCGGCGGTGACGCGCCGCCCCCTCTGCGCCGGCGCCTGAGGGTCGGGGTGATCACCGCGATCGTGACCGGAATGCTGCTTCTGCTCTGTTGCACCGGCGGCACTGCCGCGTTCTTCCTCAGCGGGCTCGGTGGCGACGCGGAGAACGGGGACACTTTGGCCGGTTGGGGCTGCGGCCCGATCCGTCCGGTGAACATCACCGGCGAGTTGCCGAGGTTCACCGAGTACGGCGACGCAGAGGTGCGCAACGCCGCGATCATCATCAAGGTCGGCCAGGATCTGGGCGTGCCCTCGCGGGGCTGGGTGATCGCCCTGGCCACCGCGATGCAGGAATCCGCCCTGCGTAATCTGGCGAACAGTGGCGTCCCCGAGTCTCTGGCGCTGCCACACGAGGGAGTCGGGGCCGACCACGACTCGCTTGGCCTTTTTCAGCAACGGCCTGGCTGGGGGTCGGTCGCCGAGCGGATGACACCCGCGTACACCGCTCGGAAGTTCTACGAGAAGCTCGTCAAGGTACGGAGTTGGCAACGCCGGCCACTGACCGTGGTGGCGCAGCAGGTGCAGATCAGCGCCTATCCGGACGCGTACGCCAAGCACGAGGAGATGGCCAGCAAACTCGTTGATGCCCTTGCCGGCGGGGCGGCCCGCACCGTCCAGATCAACGGCAAGGCCGTGTGCAACGCCGCCGAGCATGGCGAGATTGCCGCTTCCGGCTGGACCGCCCCGATCCCCGGCGATGTCGGTTCCGGATTTCGGACCGCCGACCGTCCCAGCCACAACGGGGTCGACATTGGGGCGGCCAAGGGCACCGAGATCCGAGCCGCGGCCGCCGGGCGGGTTCTGGTGGCCCGTTGCGACCCGGACAACCAGGGACGACGTAGCTGCGACGTGGACGGGTACCCCGGCAAGGGTGGCTGCGGGTGGTTCGTCGACCTGCTGCACGCTGGCGGCAACATCACCCGGTACTGCCACATGGTGGTCCGCCCCCTGGTCACACCGGACCAAATCGTGCCAGCTGGCGAGGTCATCGGGCAGGTCGGCAGCAGTGGAAACTCGTCGGGGCCACACCTGCATTTCGAGGTGCACCTGCGCGGCGACCGGTCCAGCCGCGGTGCGATCGATCCGATCCCGTTCATGCGCGAGCGGGGTGCCCCGCTACGCGCTGCCGAGTGAGGCCACCGCGGGCATGACCGGACCTATGCCGGACCCCTTCGCCGACCAGCCCGACTGGGCGCCCCGGCCACCCCGCCCGCTGGCCATGGTTCCCGCCACTGATCGGGTGGAGCTACGCGGGCGGCGGGTGCTCGTCGGTCTACCGGGGTTGGGTTGGCGAGGAGATCTGCGCGCGGACGACCGGGTGGTGCAGAGCGCCCGAACCTATGTGCCGGTGATTCCCGAGCACGAGTGGTACCGAGCCGAGGCCGACCAGGTCGAGGTGTTCGCACCGCTGGTGCCGGTGGAACGGGTCTGGGTGGAGACCGTTGGCAGCCGGCCGGAGTCGGAGAGTCCCCGCGAAACTGGCATTCGGTTGGTCTCGTTGGACGGCCCGGCACACCGGGCTCCCACGCCAGTCTTCGAAGCCGACGCCGTCACCGGCCGCCGGGTGGTGCACGTCGAGGGCGGTCTGGAGCGCCGTGATCTACGCGCGGTCACCGAGACCTACTCGGGTGCCGAGGGGGACATCTGCGTCCGGATCGCTCCGGAAGTGGAGTGGTACCGCTGGGCCTGGCGTGGCCAGTCGCCCACCACCTTGGAGGTTCCGGTTCATCTGCTTTGGATCGAATGACGTCAGCTTGCCTGCGCACCGCCGCATACTCGCCAGCCATCTTCGTCCTCGACGACGCTGAACGTCCAGTCCTCTCGACGACCGCTCCGGGGAACGCCATTCGCAGACCCAGCGATGGTCAGCGTCGTGCCGACGGATTCACCGTCAGGAGACGGCGTCCGAGTCAATGGGCCCCAACTGACCCGGACGGTCACGCCAAACTTTGATTCACGCTGCTCAATCTCAACTCGGAGATCTCGAACGGCCTGAAGGTCGGCGCCGTCTCCGCAGGTGAAGAGGTCTGCTCTCGCGTCATTACGATCGACGAGAAACGCGCGCAGATAGTTGTCGACCACCACGTCGGGAGCGCTGCGGTCTGGGGCGGACGCGCGGTGGTACAGCACAAGGCCGGTAGCGAGCCCGCCGAGGCAGAGCAACGTGAGCACCCCGGCAACGACCGTGAGCATCGTCCGCATTCGGCGGGGCGGCGGCTGCGTCTGTGGCGGCACCGGGGCAGGTGGTAGCTGCTCGGATGATGCCCGTTGGGCCGGTACGTGGGAGACCTGGGAACCGGCGGGGGGCTGCACTGATTCCACCTCCTGACGTTATCGGCTGGAGGCCCCTGAGCCAATGCCCCAGATCCAGCGGATCGTGACGGACCCCTACCCATCGGTGAGATCCACGACATCACCGGCGCAGCACCGTGGCACCTCCCGGAGGAGCAGCCTCGGCTGGGATACCGTCTCTGCTCGGGGGGGGTTGCCAACCTCGGGCAGAGGGGGTGGACGCGGTGGCCGGTCCAAAGGCACGCACGAACCGCGCCGCTGCCCTGCATCGTCGGGCAGCGGCAGTCGCCACCGCTGCCGCCGGAATCTTGGATGAGACGCGACCAGCTCCTGCCGACCAGCGCCGCCAGTACGAGCTGGCCGATCGACTCCGGGTGGCCGCCGCGCGGTTGGCCCCTGGTTGGGCGGGCGCTGCATTGGACTCGCTCACCGTGGACTTCCCGGCGGGTGACGGCCCGCCGCCGTTCGTCCGGGTCGGCACGGCGGCGCCGTTGGACGATGCGCGTTTTCCCGCGTTGGTGCCGCTGGTTGGCACCGGTCATCTGAGCGTGGACGCCGACGCTCGGGAGCCACGGGTGGCGGGGCTGCTCCGGGCCGTACTCCTGCGGTTGTTGGCGGCGACACCGGCGGGTGCGCTGTTGATTCGCGCGGTGGATGCCACGGGTTCGGCGTTGACCCCGTTCGGGGCGCTCGCTGATGCTGGCCTGCTGCCCCCGCCGGCGGTGGATCTGGCGGGGTTGCGCGCGGTGCTGACGGAGGCGGAGCAGTGGGTCACTCCGGGGGCGAGTGGGCGACGTCGGCACGATCGCACGCTGCTGCTCGTGTTCGCCGCTCTGCCGGAGTCGACGGGTCCGACGGATCTGGCGCGGATCGAGGCGCTCGCCGAGCAGGGGCCTGCCGCCGGCCTGCATCTGGTGGTGGCGGGTTGGCCTCCGGCCGGCCCGTATGCGACGCGGGCCGCGCCGCAGCACAGCACCGCGCTGCCGCACAGCACTGCGCTGCCGCACAGCACCGCACTGGCGCTGCGCAACTCGTACGCGTTGCTCGGTGATCCGCCGGGGGCGTCCTTCGCGAGTCCGGGAACGGATCCGCCGGGTGGACTGAACTCGCCGGTCTTCGTCGAGGTGGACCCACCGGTCGAGCTGGTCGACGGGGTGTGTCGACGGCTTGCGGAGCAGGTGGAGGCCGGTTCACGGTTGGGGTTGGCGGCTCTGCTGCCGCCGACGGGTGAGCGTCTCTGGGAGGCGGATTCCGCGGACGGGCTGACCACGACGGTCGGTGATGCCGGGGGCCGGTCGGTGCCGCTGGGTTTCACCGAGCTGACCCCGCACTGGCTGGTCAGTGGACGGTCCGCAGCGGGTCGCGCGGCGTTCCTGACCACCGCGTTGCTGGGATTGGCCGCCCGGTACGGTCCGGACGAGTTGGTGCTCTACCTGGTGGATCTCGCCGATGGTGAGTCGTTCGTGGAGTTTCTGCAGACCGAGCGGGACCGGTCGTGGATTCCGCAGGTGCGCGCTGCCGCGATGGCCGCCGATCGGGAGTACGTCCGGGACCTGCTCGACGAGTTGACGGCCGAGGTGCAGCGCAGGGCGGAGGCTGGGGCGCGGGCCGGCGGTCAACGTTTCGCGGAGTTGCGTCAGCACCAGCCGCTGCCCCGGATCGTCTGCGTGTTGGACAACGTGCCGTTGCTCTTCGTCGAGCGGGACCGGTTGGCCGCTGAGGTGGCCGCACAGTTGGACGGGTTGGCTCGGGCCGGTCGGGCGTACGGCGTGCACCTGGTGTTGGCCGGTGCGGGCGAGTTGGGGTTGAGTGCCCGCGCCGATGCGGGTCACCGGGATTCGGTGCTCGGGCAGTTTCCGGTGCGGGTGGCGCTGCCGGGTGGCAGTCCGGTGTTGGAGCCGACGAACGACTCGGCAGCCGGGCTGCCGGTGGGCAGCGCGGTGGTGAACACCGCAGGCGGGCTCGGCGGCCCCCGGGGCGCGATCCGGGGTCATGAACGGCTGATCCGGCACCCCGATCCGCAGGACCACCCGGCGGTGGTGGAGGGGCTTCGGCACGAGTTGTGGGAGGCCCGACCGGCCGGGTCGGTGCCGCCTGTCGTCTTCGCCGGGTACGCGCGCCCGCTGCTCGGCAACGATCCGCGGTACCGGGCGGCGTTGGCGGGGCAGTCGCACGGGCCGGCCGCCCTGCTGGGCCGTGCGGTGGACGTGGCCCGTTCGACGGTCGCCGTACCGTTGGGGCCGGCGGCGGGTCGCAACCTCGCGGTGCTCGGGTCGGGTGCCGCGGCGGGCGGGTTGCTGGCGACGGCGGCCCGGAGCACCGCGGATCATCACGCGCCGGGCACCGCCCGTTTCCTGGTGGCGGTGCCGGATCCGGGAGCTCGGGCGCTGGCGGAGGCGTTGACTGCGGAGTTGGCCACCCGGCATCCGGCCGAGCTGGTGGATTTGCCGACGCTGCTCGCGGCCCCGGCCGACGACGTGCCGACGTATCTGGTGGCCTTCGGGCTGGACCGGCCGGGCCCCCGGGAGCTGCCGGTGGAGCGGTTGCGTGCGTTGTTACGCAACGGACCGCCGACGGGGAGACACCTGTTGGGTTGGTGGCGCGCGGTGCCCCCGTTCGCCGCGCTGTTCGAGCCGGCGGGCGAGGTCGACAAGTTGGCCGCCGTGGCCGTGCTGGACGTGCCGGTCGCGCAGCTCACCGCGGTCTTTGGTCACGCGGTGGAGTGGCAGGCCCGCCCGGACCGGGCGGTGCTCTGGGACGGTCCGGACGAGCGGGGCACGGTCCTGGTGCCGTTCGCCGACGAGGCCGGGTGATCCGGTGGCGCGGGCAGGGGATGTCGAGATGAGTCCGAAGGCCACGGCGACCGGGCCGGGGCGCCAGCGGGTCGCGGCGTCGACCGGGGACTCCGTCCCGGCGGCGGTCGAGCCCAGCACGGCGTGGGCGGAATACCTGGCCGCGGCCCGCCAGCTGGACGGGGTACGCCGCAGCGCGGCTGCCGCCGCCGGTGAGCAGGCCCGGTCGGCGGAGACCGCCCGGGAGGAGCTGACGGTGGTCCGTACCGGCCTGGCGAGTCAGCAGGAACGGCTGCGCGAGTTGGGCGTACCAGCGATTTCCCTGGTGCCGTCACCGCCGGAGGTGAGCGAGGCGTCCCGGTCGATGGCGGGCGGTCCGGCGGCCGTACTGGCCGCGCTGCGGGCCGCGCGGGGCCGGGCCGAGGCGGCGGACGCCGTCCTGGCGGCGCGGCCCCGGTTCCGGCCGGGGTCCTGGCCGGCGCGGGTGCGCAACCTTCTGGTGTACGGGCCGCTGGCGCTGGTGGTGCCGCTGATCCAGGTCGCGGTGTACGCGGCGACGGGGGTGGGACCGGCCAGTGTGGCCGCGCTGATCTGTGGGCTGCCGATGCCGGCGGTCGCGTTCGTCGCCGGCTGGGTGGGCATTGGGCGGTTGTTCCGGGTGAGCCCCGCCGAGCGACTGGACCGGACGGTGCGTCTCGGCGCGCTGGTGTGTCTGGTGCCGGCGGTGCTGGTGACGGCCGGTCTGCTGCTGGTCCTGCTCGCCGGCTGACCTGCCCGGCTGGTCGGCGCCGGGCAGGAGAGCGGACGGACGGGAAGGCGACGGCCGGCCGTCCCCCGCAGGGGTCGGCCGGCCGGCTGCGTCGGACCGTCAGCGGGGGATGATCAGCGACATTGCCTCGGCTCGCGACTTGGAGTCCGACTGCAGGACGCCGCGCACCGCCGACGTGATGGTCTTGGCACCGGATTTCTGGATGCCGCGCATCGCCATGCACATGTGCTCGCACTCCAGCACGACGACGACGCCGCGGGGGGCGAGTTTGCTCATCAAGAGGTCGGCGACCTGCGAGGTGAGCCGCTCCTGCACCTGGGGCCGGCGGGCGAAGACCTCGACGAGTCGGGCCAGCTTGGACAGGCCGGTGATCCGCCCGTCCGGCCCGGGGATGTAGCCGATGTGCGCACTGCCGCGGAACGGCAGCAGGTGATGTTCGCACAGGCTCATCACGTCGATGTCCCGGACGATCACCAGCTCTTCGTGGTTGGCCTCGAAGGTGGTGCTGAGCACCTGCGCCGGGTCGACCCGCAGGCCGGCGAAGAGTTCGGCGTACGCGCGGGCGACCCGGGCCGGGGTCTGTTGGAGCCCGTCGCGGTCGGGGTCCTCCCCGACGGCGATCAGGATCTCGCGGACGGCCTTCTCGATCCGGCCCAGGTCGACGGCGTCCTCGACCGGGCGACCGGTCAGCCTGCCGCTGATCAGCCGCGCGGCGACGTAGTCGAGGTCGTCGTCGCCGTCGGGTTCGGTCGCGGAGACGGCCAGCTCCCGGTGCGGGGAGCTGGCCGTCGGGTCGTTACTCAGTGCGTGCCGTCCGAGTTGTTGGACGGCGCACCGCCACCGACGGACGCCTGCGCGCCGTCAGCCTCGGCCTGCGCCTTGAGCTTGTCCTTCTCCGTCGGGGTGAGCACGGGCGGCTCGGTGGACGGCTGGCGCTTGCCGAAGCCGTTGTACGGCGCCAGCGGCGGGCGCTTGACCACCCGGGAGCAGATCCGCGCCATGTCGGCCGTGGAGAGGGTCTCCTTCTCCATCAGCTCGAGCACGATGTTGTCCAGGACGTCCCGGTATTCCACCAGGATCTCCCAGGCCTCGTCGTGCGCCAGCTCGACAAGTGCCCGCATCTCGCCGTCGATCTCGGCGGCGACCGAGTCGGAGTAGTCCCGCTCGTGGCCCATGTTGCGGCCGAGGAACGGCTCGTCTCCGCTGGTGCCGTACTTGATCGCACCGAGCTTAGAGCTCATGCCGTACTGGGTGATCATCGCGCGGGCCAGTTGGGTGGCCTTCTCGATGTCGTTGCCGGCGCCGGTGGTGGGCTCGTGGAAGACCAGCTCCTCGGCGGCCCGGCCGCCCAGCGCGTACGCCAGGGTGTCGATCATTTCGGCGCGGGTCTGGGTGTACTTGTCCTCGGTGGGGAGTACCAGGGTGTGGCCCAGCGAGCGGCCACGCGACAGGATCGTCACCTTGTGCACCGGCGCGGCGTGCGGCAGCGCCCAGGCGACAAGCGCGTGCCCACCCTCGTGGTACGCGGTGATCTTCTTTTCCTGGTCGCTCATCACCCGGGTCCGACGCTGCGGACCCGCGACCACCCGGTCGATCGACTCTTCGAGCGAGTCGTTGCTGATCGCCCTCTGGTCCTTGCGGGCGGTGAGCAGCGCGGACTCGTTGATCACGTTGGCCAGGTCGGCGCCGCTGAAGCCCGGGGTGCGCCGTGCCACCGCGTCGAGGTCGACGTCGGGCGTGAACGGCTTGCCCTTGGCGTGCACCCGCAGGACGGCCTTGCGGCCCTCCATGTCGGGGGCGTCCACCGGGATCTGCCGGTCGAACCGGCCCGGGCGCAGCAGCGCCGGGTCGAGGATGTCCGGCCGGTTGGTGGCGGCGATCAGGATGACCCCGCCCTTGGTGTCGAAGCCGTCCATCTCGACGAGCAGCTGGTTGAGCGTCTGCTCACGCTCGTCGTGACCACCGCCCATGCCGGCGCCGCGGTGGCGGCCGACGGCGTCGATCTCGTCGACGAAGACGATCGCCGGGGCGTTGGTCTTGGCCTGCTCGAAGAGGTCGCGGACCCGGCTGGCGCCGACACCGACGAACATCTCCACGAAGTCGGAGCCGGAGATGGAGTAGAACGGCACCCCGGCCTCGCCGGCGACGGCGCGGGCCAGCAGCGTCTTGCCCGTTCCGGGCGGGCCGAAGAGCAGCACACCCTTGGGGATCTTGGCACCCAGGGCCTGGTACTTCGCCGGGTTCTGGAGAAAGTCCTTGATCTCGTGCAGCTCCTCGACGGCCTCGTCGGCACCCGCGACGTCCGCGAAGGTCGTCTTCGGAGTGTCCTTGGTGATCATCTTCGCCTTGGACTTGCCGAAGTTGAGCACCCGGGAGCCGCCACCCTGCATCTGCGACATGAAGAACAGCAGCAGCAGGACGAGCAACGCGATCGGCAGGAGGTTGACCAGCAGGCTCACCCAGATGCTGTCCGAGGAGACCTTGGCGTCGGCCGGGCCGGTGACCCGGTTGGCCGCCTTGGCGTCCAGCACCTCGTTCCAGACCTCGTCACCGACCTGGTACGGGAACTGAGCCTCGATCTTGTTGGTCTCGGTCTTGCCGAACTTGGTCTTCTGGGCCAGGTCCAGTTGGAGCGTCTGCTCCTTGTCCTGGAAGATCACCTTGTTGATCTTGGCGGTGTGGAGCTGATCGAGCGCAACGGAAGTGTCCACGCGGTGGTAGCTGGGACCAGCGGTGAACAGTTGACTGAGCACAACTGCGCCGAGGATGACCAGGATGATCCAGACCACCGGTCGGCGGAAGAAACGCGTACGTTCCATACTGTTGTCGAGCGCCGGAGCGCCCGCATCCTCCTGATCGACGTCCTGACCATCTGATTGGTGTCGCCGCGGTTAAGCGGCGGTCGGAGCTGCCATGCGGGGCGGCCTCGACCCCGAGGCGCGAAAACTGCCGCGCCGCGGTCATTCGACGGTACACCGTGTACGCGAGGAGCGAGCTCGCGAGCCCCGCACTGGGCGCACCTTTGATATCGATGGCACGCGCCGTGGGCAGGCCCACCAGCCCTGCGACCCGCGTACGGCGGGTCCGGGTGGAAACCGGCGTGGCGGGGAGTCCGGCCCGGCCACCCGACGGCCCGATCACGCGGCCGAGGGGGTCGGGCGCGGAGAAACCTCCGGGCCACCGGGTCCACGGTAGCCGCAAGAGCTGAGAGCGCGCTGAACGTCGGCTCGATGAATGCCGATACGAGTCGACCTCACGCCACTCCGGGTCACCCCGGCGGGCTCGCGGCCGGCGTCAGGAGCGGGCGTAGACCTCGGGCTTGAGCACCCCGACGTACGGCAGCTCCCGGTAGCGCTCACCGAAGTCCAGGCCGTAGCCGACCACGAACTCGGTGGGGATGTCGAAGCCGACGTACTTGACCGGGACCGGCACCTTGACCGCGTCCGGCTTCCGGAACAGCGCGACGACCTCCACGCTGGCCGCCGAACGGGACTCCAGGTAGCGCAGCAGCCAGGAGAGGGTGAGCCCGGAGTCGACGATGTCCTCGACGACCACCACGTGCCGACCGGCGATGTCCCGGTCCAGGTCCTTGAGGATGCGGACCACCCCGGACGAGGTGGTGCCCTGGCCGTAGGAGGAGATGGCCATGAAGTCGAGTTCGGCCGGGGGGCCGTTGCGGCCGAGTGCCCGCGCGAAGTCCGCCATGAACATCACCGCACCCTTGAGCACGCACACGAGCAGCAGCCCGTCGTTCACGTGGGAGTAGTCGGCGGAGACCTGCTTGGCCAGCTCCGCCGTCTTCTCGCGAATCTGCGCCTCGGAGATGATCACGTGGTCGATGTCGGCGTCGTACCAGGAGCCGTCAGCCATGACTCCTAGCCTGCCGTACGTCGGATGGCCTCCGTCGGCGGGGCCGCACCTTTTGGCGCGGTCCCGCCCGGGATTTTCTGGGCAAAAGATGCTAAAGGCATCAGTTGGTACGTGACCGCCAGCGGCGGCCGTCGTCGCTGGGCTTCCAGTCCGCCGAATCGTGGCTGTCGACGGTCAGGCCGGCCGCCGAGGCGGCGACGAGCAGGACGAGGAAAAGAAGGAAGAGCAGGAACTCCATGGCGGCGCTCGCTTTCGCATGATTGCTGTCGGTTTCGCCGCCGGTGCGCACCGGACTGAGACCAGTCTGCGACCTGTCGCGCCGACCGGACAGTGGCAGGAATGCCATTGGTCATCGATTTACTGCCACCTCTCGGGTTACCCTCGTCACATGCTCCGGTCCATCGCCGTGCTCGCCCTCGACCAGGTCGCCCCCTTCGAGCTCGGCGTGCTCGCCGAGGTGTTCGGCACCGACCGCACCGCCGACGGTTTTCCCGGCTACCGATTCCAGGTGTGCAGCCCCGACGGCGCTCCGGTGCGTACGTCGTCCGGCTTCCACCTCACCCCGCACGCCGACCTCGGCCCGGTCGAGGAGGCCGACCTGGTGGCCGTTCCCGCGCACAGCCAGGGCACCACCGTTCCCGGCTCGGTGCTCGACGCGCTACGACGGGCCGACGCCCGCGGCGCGTACCTGTTCAGCGTCTGCTCGGGCGCCTTCCTGCTCGGCGAGGCCGGCCTGCTCGACGACCGGGAATGCACGACCCACTGGCGGTACGTGGACGAGCTGCAACGCCGGCACCCACGCGCCCGGGTGCGCTGCAACTCGCTCTACGTCCAGGACGGCCGGCTGCTCACCAGCGCCGGCACGGCGGCCGGCATCGACGCCTGCCTGCACCTGATCCGCCAGGAGCACGGCTCGGCCACCGCGACCCGACTGGCGCGACGGATGGTGGTCCCGCCGCACCGCGACGGCGGCCAGTCCCAGTACGTCGAGGCGCCCATCCCGAAGGCACCCGAGGCACCCACCCTGGAACCGGTGCTGGAGTGGCTGATGGGTCACCTGGACCGGACGACCACTGTCGAGGAGTTGGCCGCCCGCGCCGGGATGGCACCACGCACGTTCGCCCGCCGGTTCCGCGCCGAGACCGGCACCACCCCGCACGACTGGCTCACCAACCAACGGGTGCTGCTCGCCCGGCGGCTGCTCGAAGAGACCCCGTTGAGCGTGGAGGCCGTCGCCGACCAGTCCGGCTTCGGCGACGCCGCAGCGCTGCGCCACCACTTCACCCGCCGGGTCGGCGCCACCCCACACAGCTACCGGACCACCTTCCGGGACCGGGCACACAGCGGCTGACATCGCCACCCAGCAAAGGCGCACCCGTTCGGCAACGCAACGCCTACAACGCTGACCGGCGTCGATCGACGGCGCGGCGAGATGGACGTCGGCGTCAGCTGGGGGTGACCGGCGCCAGCCGATCGGCGCGGCGGAGCACCCGGACACCCCCGGGCAGATCGGTGGGACCCTGACCATGCCAAGCGGTGACCAGCGCGTCCAGGGCGTTGACGTGCCGGTGCGACAGCGCTCCCGGCAGGGCGCCCACCTCACGCGCCCAGGAGTGCAGCACCCGGCCACGCACCGCGGGGGCCAGACCGGCCAGCGCGGGCACGGAGAGGCCTCCCTCGGGGTGCCGTGCCCCGGCCAGCGCCGTCGCCGCCACCTCGTCGAGCGCGGCGTTGTCAGCCGCCACCAGACCGGCGGTACGCGCGAGGTTGTCCACCACGCCGGGTCCGAGCGCCCGCACCAGCGCCGGCAGCAGGTCGGCCCGCACCCGGGAGCGGGCGTACGACGGGTCGGTGTTGTGCGGGTCCTGCCACGGGCTCAGCCCGAGCACGGCACAGGCGGCGCGGGTCTGCGCCCGACCGATCTCCAGCAGCGGACGCAGCAGCGGCACCCCGTTCAGGTCTCGCCGGGCGGGCATTCCGGCCAACCCCCGGGGACCGGCGCCCCGGGCGAGCGCCAGCAGCACCGTCTCCGCCTGGTCGTCGCGGGTGTGCCCGGTGAGTACCGCGACCGCGTTCTGCTGCCGGGCCACCTCGGTCAGAGCCTGGTAACGAGCCTCCCGGGCGGCCGCCTCCGGCCCGCCTGGACGCCCCGCCACCTCCACCCGCACGGCGGTCGCCGACGCGTACCCGAACCCACCGGCCCAGGCGGCCACCGCCTCGGCACGCTCCGCGGAGCCGTCCTGCAATCCGTGGTCGACCGAGACCAGCACGGCGGCGCGACCGAGTCGAGGCGCCACGAACGCGGTGGCCGCCGCGAGGGCGAGCGAGTCGGCTCCGCCGGAGCAGGCGACAAGCACCGGCCCACCGGACGGCAGACCGGTCAGGGCGCGCCGGACCGCCACCCGGATCGCGGCCACCGGCGGGGCGAGCGCGGCCACCGCTGGGTGGTCAGCCAGCTGCCCGAATGGTGCCGGCCGGGCCGTGCACCCGGGCCACCCAGGCATCCGGGTCACCCAACTCGGACAGCCGGGGCAGCGTGAGCGGCGAGTTGAAGATCGAGTTGAAGCCGTCCATGCCGACCCGCTCCACCACGCCGTGCACGAACTTGCGCCCCTCGGCGTACTGGCGCATCTTGACGTCCACCCCGAGCAGCCGGCGGATGGCCTTCTCCAGCGGGTTGCCCGCCTCCCGACGTCGGTTGAACGACGCCCGGATCCGCTCCACGCTCGGGATCACCTGCGGACCGACGCCGTCCATCACGAACTCGGCGTGCCCCTCCAGCAGGGTCATCAACGCGGTGAGCCGGTCCAGTACGGCCCGCTGCGCCGGGGTCTGCACGATGTCCAGCACGCTGGTGCGGCTCTCCGGGTCACGGACCGCCTCGGACAGCGTGGCCACCCCGCGCCGCAGGCGCTCGACGACATGCTCACTGCCGCTGGACGAGGCGTCGACGAACGCCTGCACCTCGCCCAGGAAATAGGCCCGCATCCACGGAACGGCGGTGAACTGGGTCCGGTGGGTGACCTCGTGCAGGCACACCCAGAGCCGGAAGTCCCGCGGGTCCGCACCGAGCTTGCGCTCCACCTCGACGATGTTCGGTGCGACAAGCAGCAGTTGGCCCGGGTCGGCCGAGAAGACCTCGTACTGCCCGAGCACCCGACCGGAGAGGTACGCCAGCACGGTGCCGGCCTGCACCCCGGTCAGCCGAGAGCCGACCGCCTCGGTCAACGCACCCGGCTGCTTGTCGCCGGACAGCCGGCTCACCAGCGGAGTGATCACCTCGCGAAGGCCGGCGATGTTCGTCGCCGCCCAGTCGCGCCGGTCGACCACCCGAACCGGCGGATGCGCCACCTGCGCCCGCAGCCCCGTGTAGTCGGCCACGTGTCCGGCCGCCTCATCGGTCAGCCGGCGCAGGTCGCCGACCACGTCGGTGGCCTCGGAGTACGACACCCGGGGGCCCGACTTGCTCAACGCCCCCGCGGTGGCGGCGGCCAGATCCCAGTCCACGAACTGCGCCATGGACCCACCGTACCCGCGCCGCGACACCCCGGCCCGCGCTCGCGATCCCGATCGACGGCGATGGCGTCCCCGGTAGGGGTCGGAGTGACGGTCAGCGGCAGCCGCAGCCGGCCAGCGCTGCGGTGATCCGATCCAGCGCCGGTTGGGCGGTTTCCTTTCCGCCCGGCACCCGATCCGTGAGCACCGCGAAGGTGAGTAGCCGACCATCGGCGGTGGTGACCAGACCCGCAATGGAGTGCACGGCGGTCAGTGTGCCGGTCTTCGCCCGGACGCTGCCCGCCCCGGCGGCGGTGCCGGCGGCGGTGCGGTAGCGCTCGTCCAGGGTCCCCGACCAGCCGCCCACCGGCAGACCGCCGAAGACGCCCGCCAACTCCGGATGATCCGGGCTGGCGGCCAGTCGGATCAGATCGGTCAGCAACGACGGGCTGATCCGGTTGTTGCGGGACAGTCCGCTGCCGTCGGACAGGGTGATCTCGTCGGCGGGCAGGCCCAACTCGGCCACCTCCGCGTCCATCGCGGCGGCGCCACCGTCGAACGAGGCCGGCTGGTTGCGGGCCATCGCGACCTGACGGGCCAACGCCTCGGCCACCAGGTTGTCACTCTCGCTGATCATGATGTCGACCAGCCGGATCATCGGCGGAGACTGCACCACACCCAGCTCGCTGCCCGGCGCCGGGGTGCCACCGGCCGCGGCGGGCGCCGGTGCCGTGCCCCGCTTCACGGCGTCGCCCGGCACACCGAGCAGGCGGGCGAACGCCTTTCCGGCGGCCAGGTCCGGCTCGGCGAACCGCGCCGCGGCCCCGTGCGGGACGCTCGGATCCCGGCGTGCGCCGTCGGTCATCAACGCCGTCACCGCGCCACCGGACCCACCGGTGGGGATGTCGTCGTCCCAGCCTGGGCCGTAGACCGGGCCGGAGTAGACCGAACCGTCGACGGTGACACTGGTCGGGGTGGTGCCGCCGAGCGCCGTACGCACCTGGGCGGCCAACTCGTCGAGCCGCGCCGCGCCCGGGTAGTAGCCCTTCTTGTCGATCGCGAGGGTGGGATCGCCACCACCGATGATCACCACCTCGCCGGCCTTCGTGCCGGCCACGGCGCGAGTGGGGATCCGGTAGCCGGGTCCCCGGGCTGCCAGTGCCGTGACCGCGGTCGCCAGTTTGGTCACCGAGGCGGGCACGGTGCCGTCGTCCGCCCCCTTGTCGAACAGCGTCTGGCCGGAGATGACATCGGCCACCGAGACGTTCACCCGATCGCCCAGGGCGGCGACCCCGACAAGTGGGTCGAGCGCGGCACGAACCCCGTCCGCGGTGGGTACCGGAGCGTTCGGGTCCGGGCCGGACAGCACGTCCGCCGGGTCCGGCTCCGGGGTCGCGCCCACGGCGTTCGGCGCGGACCCGGCGTCGTCGCCCAGCCATCCAGCGACCGGGCCGGGTCGGACGACGACGACGCCGACACCGGCGAGCACCAGCAGCAGCACGACGGCCAGCACCACCGGCAGCCGCCGCCGACGAGCGGGGGCGACCGGTGCGGGGGCCGGCGCGGCGCCGGCGGGCGACGGCAACGCGGAGATCGGCGGACCCAGCGGTGGGGCGCCACCGGGGGTGGCGGTCGGGCCGGGCCACGCACCGGGCGGGGCCGGACTGACCGGGACGGACGCGCTCCCGCGCGACGGACCACCCGAGGTCGGGCCCGGCGGAGCCGGACTGACCGGGACGGACGCGCTGCCGCGCGGCGGGCCACCCGAGGTCGGGCCAGGCGGAGCGGAACTGACCGGCACCGACGCGCTCCCGCGCGGCGGGCCACTCGTCGGCCGGTCACCGCCGGCTACCGGAAAGCGGCCGTTGTTCGGGATGGGCGGGGTCGAGCCGGGGGGGCGCCAGGGCATTGGTGGGGGCGTCCCGGTTGCCGGCGTGCCTGGCTCGGAAGCCCGGGGCAGGTGGGCCTCCGGCACCGGGACCCGGCCCGTGGCGCCGCCGGAGCCGGATCGTCCGGTACCGTGCGCGGAGCCCCCGTCCGGGCGGTAGTGTGAATCTTCCCTCCCCACGACCCCCTCCTCCCCCAGCGAAAATCGGCTTGGGTGACACTACTTCGGTCCGAAGACTATGCGGCGGCCGGAGTCGGCGGGTGGGCATTCACCTGTCCGGAGGGGCCGCCAGTGGTTCCGTTAGCCAGCGTGGGCAGACGAGGGAGCGTGCAGATGGATTTCGACGTGACGGTTGAGATCCCCAAAGGTCACCGGAACAAGTACGAGGTGGACCACAAGACCGGCCGGATCCGGTTGGACCGCACTCTCTTCACCTCCACCCAGTACCCGGCCGACTACGGGTTCATCGAGGGCACTCTGGGCGAGGACGGCGACCCGCTGGACGCGCTGGTGCTGGTCCCCGAGCCGACCTTCCCGGGTTGTCTGATCCGCTGCCGCACCATCGGCATGTTCCGGATGACCGACGAGAAGGGCGGGGACGACAAGGTCCTCTGCGTGCCCTACGAGGATCCTCGCCAGGAGCACCTGCGCGACATCCACCACCTCGGCGAGTTCGACCGGCTGGAGATCCAGCACTTCTTCGAGGTGTACAAGGACCTGGAGCCCGGCAAGTCGGTGGAGGGCGCGACCTGGGTCGGCCGCACCGAGGCCGAGGCCGAGATCCACGCCTCGTACCAGCGGGCCAGGGACGCCGAGGCGCGCGGCGAATCCATGCACTGACGTACCACCGACGCACCGGGCCCGGGGGCCGCTCAACCGAGCAGCCCCCGGGCCCGGTCGTACAGGTCGAGCACCGCGCAGGCGATCGGCACCACGGCGACCGCCAGGGCCGTGTCGGTGAGGTCCGCGATCCTTCCGAGGTACGGCGAGACCGGCCGGCGGGCGTATCCGGTGCCGCTGGCGGCGGCCACCAGGGCCAACGCCGCACCGCCCAGGACCAGCGCCAACCGCCCGACGTCGTCGGCCCGGCCAACGAGCACCACGCCCAGCACGGTGTAGCCGGCCAGCCCGGCCAGCACCGTGGGGACCCGGTGCCGCAACGCCACGAACAGCCGCGACCGCAGCAGCAGCACGGCCGAGGTGACCGCCAGCAGCACCCAGCCGGCCGTCGTGCCGGCAACCCCGAGTACGACCGCGGCGGCCACCGCCAGCAGGGCGTGCCCGATCAACATCCCGGTGAGCACCTCCTCGGTGCGGGTCACCGCCGCGTTCACCCGGCTCCGGTCCGGCAGATCCCGGGATCGCTCCGGCCCTTCGGTGGGGGTCGAGGTCGGCAGGGTGATCGGCGGCAGGGGGAGCTTGCCCAGCCGGATGGCCAGCAGCGGAATGACGCCGACGGCGAAGACCAGGGCGCTGAGCAGCACCGCCGCCGCGCCGGCCGGGCTGAGCAGCAGCCCACCGAGCGCCGACCCGGCACCGATCAGGCCGACCGTCACACCGGCCACGAAGACCCGTAGCCGGCTGGCCACTCCGAGCAGGCCGATCAGCGCCACCAGCGACAGCGCCACCGAGCCGGCCAGCAGCTCGGGCGCGCCCACCCAGCGGACCGGCCCGACCGGCCCGACCGGGTCGCCGGAGCCGACCGCGAGGGCGCCGGCCGTGAACGCGTACGGCAGCGCGTAGCCGCCGAGTGTCGCCCCGGCGGTGCCGTCGCCGTTGGCGCGGGAGGCGACCGCACCGGCCACGGTGAGCAGCAGCGCCACCACGGCGGCGGCCAGCCAGCCGGCCCGGTACGTCGGGCCGCCGACGAGCAGGGCGAGCAGCCCGACGGTGAGCGGGACGGCCGCACCGGCGAGACCGGCGGCCCGGGTGGCGGTGGGCGACCAGGCGCCGCCACGGCGGCGGGCACCGTCGGCGATCGCCTCGACCACGTCGTCGTACTCCAGCTCGGGCCAGTGCGCCCGGGCCGGCACGAGGTGCAGCACCTCACCGTCGCGGACCCCCTGGGGCAGCAGTGCCTGTGCGGTCGTCAGCAGCGCGCCGTCGGTGCGGCGCAGAACCCAGCCGCCGTGCTGTTCGCCGTCGTCGGCCAGCCCGACGCCGGCGTGCCGGAGCACGTCGGGCAGCAGCTCGGCGAGAGGCACCTGCTCCGGCAGGGCGACGTCCACCCGTCGTTGCGGCGCGCTGATGGTGACGCGGGCCAGACCGGTAGTCATCGACTGGTCTCCATCTCGGGAGGGATCGGAGGCTGTGCGGACGACAGGACTTTACCTACCATGAGTCCGGCTCGGGTTACCCAGCGCAGTCAGGAGGCCGAGTGTCGACAGTCGTCATCAAGCGCCCACCACGTCGACCGGCGCCGGAGATCCCCGCCGGCGAACTGCCGGTCGAGGCACCGCCGGAGATCCCCGTGGTGACCGGTGGACGGTGGCAGCAGATGCTCATGCTGCTGCCCATGCTCGGGGGTACGGTCGCGATGGCGATGATGTTCGGCCGGGGCGGCGGCGCCTACTCGTACGTGGTGGGTGGGATGTTCGGGCTCTCCTCGCTGGCGATGCTGGTGACCTCCTGGGGCAGCGCCTCCGGCACACCGAAGAAGTCCGAGATGATGGCCGCCCGCCGGGAGTACCTGCGCCACCTGGCCACGCTGCGGCGGCGGGTGCGACGCACCGCGGGACAGCAGCGGGCCGGGCTCTACTACCGGCACCCGGACCCGGGCGGGCTCTGGTCGACGGTGGACAGTCACCGGGTCTGGGAACGACGTCCCGCCGACCCGGACTTCGCGGTGGTCCGGGTCGCCGTCGGGCCGCAGACCCTGGCCACCCCGCTCGTCCCACCCGTCACCCGGCCGCTGGAGGAGCTGGAGCCGATGACCGCCGGCGCGTTGCGCCGCTTTCTGGACGCGTACTCCGTGGTGCCGGACCTGCCGGTGGCCCTGTCGTTGCGCAGCTTCGCCCGGGTGCACGTGCGTCCCGCCAACCGGAGCGGGGGCGGCACCCCGACCACCGGCGGGCCACCCACCGGCGACCCGGCGGCGCAGGCGCTGGTCCGGGCGGTGCTGACCCAGCTCGCGGTCTTCCACGCCCCCGACGAGCTGCTCGTCGCCGTCTGCGCCGGACCGGAACGCCGCGCCTGCTGGGAGTGGGTGAAATGGCTCCCGCACGCCCACCATCCGAGCCGCACCGACGCGCTCGGCCCGGTACGGCTGGTCACCAGCTCCGCCGCCGAGTTGGAACGGCTGCTCGCCGACGTGCTGGCCAGCCGGTCGCGGTTCAGCCCGGCCGGACCCGCCACCGACGGCCCGCACGTGGTGGTGGTGCTCGACGGCGGCGACCTGACCGGCGCCAGTGACCTGACCGGTGACGGCGGCATCGATGCCCTCACCGTGCTGGACCTGGACACCCCGCCGCCCCGGCTGCTCGACAGGTACGCGCTGCTGCTGGAGTTGCACGACCGACGGCTGCACTCGTGGTCGTCCGACGGGCACGCCGAGGTGGGCACCGCCGATCAGTTGGACCTCGCCGACGCCGAGGCGGTCGCCCGACGGTTGGCGCCGCTGCGGCTCGCCGGCGCGGCCCGCGGACCGGACGCCCCGCTCCAGGCGGACCTGGGCCTTCCCGAACTACTCGGGCTCGGTGACCCGGAAAGCTTCACCGCTGAGCAGGGCTGGCTGCCGCGCTCGGCACGGGACCGGCTGCGGGTGCCGATCGGGGTGGGCGCGGATGGCGGCGCGATCGAGCTTGACCTCAAGGAGTCCGCCCAGGACGGGATGGGACCGCACGGCCTGCTCATCGGGGCGACCGGCTCCGGTAAGTCCGAGCTGCTCCGCACGCTGGTGTTGGGGCTCGCCGCCACGCACAGCTCCGAGCAGCTCAACTTCGTGCTCGTCGACTTCAAGGGTGGCGCCACCTTCGCCTCGTTCGACAGGTTGCCGCACACCGCGGCGGTGATCACGAACCTGGCCGACGCGTTGCCCCTGGTCGACCGGATGGTCGACGCGATCAACGGGGAGTTGGTCCGCCGGCAGGAACTGCTGCGCCGCGCCGGCAACTTCGCCAGCGTGCGCGACTACGAGCGGTCACGGGCGGCCGGCAGCCCACTGGCCCCGCTGCCGTCGCTGCTGCTGATCTGCGACGAGTTCTCCGAGCTGCTCTCCGCCAAGCCCGACTTCATCGACCTGTTCGTGCAGATCGGCCGGCTGGGCCGGTCGCTCGGCGTGCACCTGCTGCTCGCCAGCCAGCGGCTGGAGGAGGGGCGGCTCCGTGGGCTGGACACCCACCTGTCGTACCGGATCGGGTTGCGAACCTTCTCCGCGTTGGAGTCGCGCACGGTGCTCGGGGTGCCGGACGCGCACGAACTGCCCCGCTCGCCGGGGCACGGCTACCTGCGCGCCGGCACCGACCCGCTGGCCCGGTTCAAGGCCGCGTACGTCTCCGGTGCCGTCCGCCGGCGGACCGCGCCGACCGGCGTCGCGGCCGAGGGGGGTGCCCGGCTGCTCACCTTCACCACCCACGTGGTGCCGGTGCCCGAGCCGGCGACCCCGGTCGTGCCCGCCGCCCCGGAGGAGGAGGACCGGGAGACACTGCTCGACCTGCTGGTGGACCGGCTCGTCGGGCAGGGGCCACCCGCGCACCAGGTCTGGCTCCCGCCGCTCGGTCCGCCACCGGCCCTGGACGAGCTGCTCGGCCCGGTCGAGGTGGACCCGGAGCGCGGGCTCAGCGTGGGCAACCCGGAGCTGCACGGCTCGCTGGGAGTGCCACTGGCCGTCGTGGACAAGCCGTTGGAGCAGAGCCGGGACCTGCTCTGGCTGACGCTGGACGGGGCCGCCGGGCACGTCGCGCTGGTCGGTGCGCCACAGAGCGGCAAGTCCACCGCGCTGCGTACGCTGATCTGCGCGTTGGCGCTCACCCACACCCCGGTCGAGGTGCAGGTCTACTGCCTGGACTTCGGTGGCGGCGGGCTGGCCGCGCTGCGCGAACTTCCGCACGTGGGTGGGGTAACCGGTCGGGCCGACCCGACCGCCGTCCGACGCACCGTCGGCGAGATGAGCACCGTGCTGGCCGATCGGGAACGCCGCTTCGCGGAGTTGGGCGTGGAGTCGATGGCCGCGTACCGGCAGCGGCGGGCCGCAGCTCCAACGACCAGCCAGCTCGGGGCCGATCCGTTCGGCGACGTGTTCCTGGTGATCGACGGTTGGAGCACGGTCCGGGGCGAGTACGACGATCTGGAACCGCTGATCACCGACCTGGCCACCCGGGGACTGTCGTACGGGCTGCACGTGGTCGCCACGGCGCTGCGCTGGCTGGACTTCCGGCCGGCGATCCGGGACCTGTTCGGCTCCCGGCTGGAACTGCGCCTTGGTGATCCGTCCGACTCGCTGGTGGCCCGGCGTGCCGCCGCCAACGTGCCGGAGCGCTCCGGTCGGGGGGTGACCGCGGAGGGCCTGCACTTCCTCACCGCGCTGCCCCAGCTCGCCGATCACGGAGAGACCGCCGATCTGGTCAAACGGGTCGCCGGCAGTTGGGGTGGCCCGTCGGCGCCCCGGGTGCGGCTGCTCCCGCCGGTGCTGCCGTACGCCGAAATGGACCTGACCGCGACGACCGGGCTGCGGTTGCCGATCGGGATCGCGGAGGCGGACCTGCGGCCGGTGTGGCTCGACTTCGCCACCGAGCCTCACTTCGTGGTCTTCGGGGACTCGGAGTGCGGCAAGTCGTCGTTCCTGCGCGCGTTGGCCTCGTCGATCACCACCCGGTTCACCCCCGAGCAGGCCCGGGTGATCCTGGTCGACTACCGGCGCAGTCTGCTCGGCGCCATCGAGACGCCGCACCTGATCGGGTACGGCACCGCCGCGGCGCACACCGCCGAGCTTGTCGAGTCGGCCGCCGGTTACCTGGAGCGGCGTGCCCCCGGGCCGGAGGTCACCCCGCCACAACTGCGGGATCGATCCTGGTGGTCCGGGCCGGAGCTGTTCGTGCTCGTCGACGACTACGACCTGGTGGCGGCCGGGCCGGCCAACCCGCTGCGGGCGCTGGAGGAGCACCTGCCGCACGCCCGTGACGTCGGGCTGCACCTGGTGCTGGCCCGCCGGTCCGGTGGCGCGGGCCGGGCCCAGTACGAGCCGATCGTGCAACGGCTGCGGGAGCTGTCCACCGCCGGCCTGGTGATGGCGGGCAGCCCGGAGGAGGGTGCGCTCGTCGGACCGGTGCGGCCGGGGCCGCTGCCGCCGGGGCGTGGTCGGTTGGTCACCCGGCGGGAGGGCGTACGCCTCGTTCAGCTCGCACAACTGCCGCCACAATGACCCGACTCGCCGGTTCTTCCCGTGACGGGTGGGGAAACCGGTAATCTCCGATCGTCATGGTTCCGTCGGGATGAATGGCTGGGGATGTGACAGGGGTGCGGCACAGCGGTCCGTCGGCCGCCCGACGGGCGACCGTCCGGGCGCTGCTCGGTGCGGCCGCGGCGCTCGCCGTCGTCGCGCCGACCGCGGCGGCCGTACCCGTGACCGCGCCCAGCCACGGCGGCCAGTTGGCCGGCGGGCCGACGGTGTTCGCCCCCGGCGACACGATCGCTCGCACCGATCAGGTCCGCGACGAGCAGTGGCAGCTCGACGAGTTGCAGGCCGAGACGGCCTGGCGCAGCTCGACCGGCCGGGGCGTGACCGTCGCGGTGGTCGACTCCGGGGTGGACGGCAGCCATCCGGACCTGGTCGGCCAGGTGCTGCCCGGTCAGGATCTGGTCGGCTCCGGCGGCGGCGCGGGACCGGATCCGGTGGGGCACGGCACGACAGTCGCCGGCCTGATCGCCGGCCGCAAGGACGACAAGCGGGGCGTGGTCGGCCTCGCGCCGGACGCGCGGATCCTGCCGGTCCGGGTGCTCGACGAGGACAACCGCTACGACGACGCGCTGATCGTGGCCCAGGGGGTCCGCTGGGCGGTCGATCACGGCGCCCGCGTGATCAACCTGTCGCTGGGCGGCAGCGGCGACAGCCCCGCCCTGGCGGCGGCCTTGGACTACGCGTTCGTCCGGGACGTGGTCGTGGTCGCCTGCACCGGCAACCTGGCCACCTCCAGCAGCACCAAGGTGTGGTATCCGGCGCGTGAGCCGGGGGTGATCGCGGTCGCCGGCCTGGAGCGCAACAGCGAGGACCTGTGGTCCGGGTCGATCACCGGCCGGGCGACGGTGCTCAGCGCTCCCGCCACCGGGCTGGTCGGCGCCAAACCCCCGAGCGGGTACTGGCGGGTGCAGGGCACCAGCTTCGCCGCGCCACTGGTGGCGGCCACCGCCGCGCTGGTCCGGTCCCGCTATCCCCAGATGTCCGCGGGTGAGGTGGTCAACCGCTTGCTGACCACCGCCCGGGACCTCGGGCCGACCGGCCGGGACGACCGCTTCGGGTACGGGATGGTCGACCCGGTGGCCGCGTTGAGCGCCGACGTGCCATCGGTGACCGCGAACCCGCTCGATGATCAGACGTCGCCGGGGGTGACCGGCTTCGGTCCGGCTCCCGGCTCCGCTGACGACTCGGTGGCCGGCGCCGGCAGCAATCCGCTCGGTCTCGCCGCTCCTCGTCAGCAGAGCCGGTGGACGGCCCGGGCCGCTGGTGGCGAGGACACGTCGGCACCGGAGCAACTGTGGACCGGGTTCATGCTTCTCGTCGCCCTGACCGGCGGCGCCACCCTGCTGGTGCGCCGGCTCCGCCAGCGGTCCTGATGATCGAGGCCCACCGGCAGGCCTGACCGGCCGAATGGTGGGGTAGAACGGTTCGCATGAGCGCGCCCGGCCCACGTACCCTCGGCACCGCCCGGCACCCGTCCTGGCGGCGCCGCCGACTCGACCCGGACCATTCGCTCGGGCTGCGGCTCACCCTGGCCGCGACGGCGGCGTTCCTGGTGCTCGTGCCTTTCGCGCTGCTCGCGCTGCTGGTGCTCGGCGCCTGGGCACCGCTGCATTGGCTGGACACGGCGGTCACCGAGGCGCTGCACGGTTACGCCGTCGACCACCCGGCCTGGGTCGTGCTGATGCACACCTGGACCGAGGTGTTCGCGCCGATGCCGCTGCGGGCAGCCGCCCTGCTCGTGGTGATCTGGCTGCTGCGCCGGGGAGCCCGCCGACTGGCCCTCTGGGCGACCACCACCATGGTGGTGGGTGGGCTGTTCGGCCCGTTGCTGAAGCTGCTCGTCGGCCGGGACCGACCGGAGCTGCTCGACCCGGTGGCGCGGGCCGCCGGCTATTCGTTCCCGTCCGGTCACGCGTTGAACGCCACCCTGACCGCCGGGGTGCTGCTGCTGGTGTTTCTGCCGTACGTCGGCCGGGGAGTGGCACGGGTCGCGCTCTGGGTCGGCGCGCTGCTGCTCACCGTGGTGACCGGGTTGAGCCGGGTGGCGCTCGGTGTGCACTTCACCAGCGACGTGCTCGGCGGTTGGCTGCTCGGCGTGGCGGTGGTCGCGGCGACCACCGCCGCGTTCACCAGTTGGCGGGCGCACACCGGCCTGCGACCGGTCCGGCCGGCCCGCGACGGCGTCGCTCCCGAGATCGAGCGGCACCCCGGCGCGACCTGAGGCGTGCCGACGACGCCGAACGGGTACTTGCCGGCTCATGCCCGACACCGTGGTCCAGATCGTCCGGCGGGTGCTGCTGCCGGTGTCCCTCCTGTTCGGCGTCATGGTGCTGCTCGGAGTGCTGGTCACCCGGGTGCTCGCCCGGACCTGGCCGTTCACCGTCGAGGACGCGGTGAATCGGGAGTTCGCCGGTGACCGCACCGGCGGTTGGAACAACGTCTCGCTGGTGTTCAGCACACTGGCCAGCACCCAGATGATCGTCGTGGTCACCGTACTGGTGGCGCTGGCGCTGCGGCTCTGGCTGAACCGCTGGCGGGAGCCCCTGTTCCTGTGCGCGGCGGTCACCGCCCAGGCGCTGGTGTTCCTGCTGACCACGATGGTGATCGACAGGCAGCGGCCGGCGGTGGAGCACATGGACGTCTCGCCGCCCACGTCGAGCTTCCCGTCCGGGCACACCTCGGCGGCGGTGGCGCTCTACGTCGGCATCGCCGTGCTGATGGCGCTGCGGGTCCGCAGCACCGGGGCGAAGGTCGCCTGGTGGACGCTGCTGCTGATGGTGCCGCTGGGCGTGGCGTTGACCCGGATGTATCGGGGGATGCACCACCCGAGCGACGTGGTGGCGTCCTTCCTCAACGGCGGCACCTGCGTCGCGATCATGGCCCGTGCCGTGCTGGACCGCGGGCTGCGGTGGGGTCGGGCGAAGCTGCCGACCGCGCGACGAGCCGCGTCGGCCCCCAGCTGACCCCGCACGGCGGTCAGGTGCACTCGCCGGTGCCGACCTGCCGGTTACGTTCGGCACCGGCCAGCGCGACCGGGCGGGCCTCGGCCGCGGTCACCGCGAAGCCGGTGTTCGAGTCGTCGACCGCCGCCGCGAAGATCACGCCGAGCACCAGGCCGTTGGAGGAGAGCAGCGGACCTCCCGAGTTGCCGCTGCGGACCAGCGCCCGGATCGTGTAGATCTCCCGGGTGACGTCACCGTCGGAGTAGATGTCCGGTCCCTTGATCCGGTCGACGTCGCGGATCCGCGCCGACTGCGCGTTGTAGGGGCCGTCGAGCGGGAAGCCGAGCACGATGGCGTCGGCGCCGCTGCCCGCGTTACCGGCGGCGAACCGCAGGGACGGACCGGGCAGTCCGGGTACGAGTAGCACGGCCAGGTCCCGGTCCGGGTCGTAGACCACCACCTTGCCGTCGTACCGCTCGCCGCCCAGCTCCACGGCGACCGTACGGGTCCCGGCGACGACGTGCGCGTTGGTCATCACCCGGTCGTCGGCGTAGACGAAGCCGGAACCCTCGATGCGGCGTGAACAGCTGGGTGCGGAGCCGAGCACCTTGACGACCGACCGCTGCCCGTTGACCACCACCTGTGAGCCGGCCAGTGCCGGGTCGGGCGGCTCGACCTGGCGGGCGCGCGTGGGCGCGAGGTCACCGAAGACGTCCGGGAACCCGTCGGTGTCGAGAGTGTCCTGCAACGCCGTGGTCAGATCGTGGGCCTGGTTGGGCAGGACCCGGTTCACCACCGTGATCAGCGCGCTGTTGCGCACCGCGGCGGCGATCCAGGGCACCGCGGACGAGCCGAACGGCACGGCGATCAGCCAGGCGAACAGGAGCACCGCGAGCAGTGAGACGACGGCTCCGCCGATGTCGTCGGCCCGCCTGCCCACCTCACTGGTGATCGTCTTACGCAGGCGTGAGCCGAGCCAACCGGCGAGCGCCTGACCGATCACTGCCAGCCCGAAGATCGCCACCAGCGAGATCAGCACCCGGGCGACGGGATCCACGAACTGCCTGGCGAACAGCGGCCCGAGCTGGAGGCCCAGCAGCAGGCCCAGGAAGAACCCGGCGAGCGACAGGATGCCGATGGCGAAGCCCTGACGGTATCCGCTGATCGCGAACAGGAGCATGAGCAGGAGCAGCAGCAGATCCACGACGGACACGGGTCAAGCGTACGGGCAGTGTGCCCACCGGATGACCATCGCTTGCGGAAAGTGAAGGCGCGGTCAGCGCAGGGCACTCTCGTCGGCGTCGTCGGTGCCCGCCGACGGGGCTGGGGCCGCACCACTCGGCGGCAGCTCCACCACCCGCTCACGCGGCCACGGCCGAGCCCAGCCGCCCATCTCCAAGAGGGTGGCCAGCACCCCGGCGGTGAAGCCCCAGACGAGCATCCCCCGTGCGGAGAACGCCGGGCCGATCCAGCCGCTCGGGTGGCGGACCCGCAGCCGGTTGGCCGGGTCGACCAGCTCGCTCACCGGCAGACGGGCCACGTGCGCCACCTCGGCCGGCTCCCGGGGGTGCACCGGGTGCGGGTCGTGCCACCAGGCCAGCACCGGGGTGACCACGAAGTCGCTGACCGGGATCCACAGTTTCGGCAGCTCGGCCAGTACGGTCACGCTGGTCGGGTCGAGGCCGACCTCCTCGTTCGCCTCGCGCAGGGCGGTGGCCCGGACGTCGGCGTCCTCCGGGTCGGCCGCGCCCCCGGGAAAGGCCGGCTGGCCGGCGTGGGTACGCAGGGTGGCGGCGCGTTGCAGGACCAGCACGTCGGGGCCGACGCCGGGCTGCTCGCCGAGCAGCACCAGCACGGCGCTCTCCCGACCACCCTCGGCCGGAGTGGTCAGCCGGGTGAAGTCCTCGGCGCGGGCGGTGCCGAGCCGGGTCAGCAACGGCTCGATCCACTCGGGCGGTCGACGGGTCACGCGGGCACCGTCAGGCCGAGGTGCTTACGGACCAGTGCGGCGAGTTGGGCGTCGTCGAGCGCGCCGCTGGCTTCGATGTGCCGGACCTGACCGTCGGCGCCGACCAGAATGGTCATGGGGAAGAAGCTGCGCTCCAGCTTGCGTTGCAGCGCCTCACCCTGGTCGACCAGGATCGGGAACCGGATGCCGAAGTCCTCACCGATGGCCTGGGCGCCGCTGCGGCTGTCCCGACTGTTGACCCCGACCACCTGGAGCTGACCGGCGGCCCGCTCGCTGAGGCGTTGGAAGGCGGGCAGCTCCTTGCGGCACGGCGGGCACCAGGAGGCCCACACGTTGATCACCACCGGCCCGGCCACGTCCCGAAGGGCGACGGGCGCGCCGCCGGTGAAGCAGGACAGCGTCAGCTCCGGCAGCGCCCGACCGCCAGCGGCGGGGGCCGTCGCGCCGGCGCCGGTTGCGGAGACCGTCGCGTCGGGCGTGGCGGCGGGCGACGCGGGGGCAGTCGCGCCGGGTGTGGCGGAGCCGGGCGAGGCAGCCGCGGGTCGGGCGGTCAGCGTGGAACAGTCCCGGAACGGTGATGGTCGCTCGGCGGCGGCCCGGCGGGGGGCCGGATCGTCGGCGGCGCCGCTGGTGCAGCCGGCGAGGGTCAGCAGCAGCGGCAGGATCACCAGGGCGAGGCGGCGGTTCACGGCACCTCCGCGGCGACCGCCTGGGCGGGCACCAACTCCGGGTCGACGCCGGCGGCCACCGCCAGGTCCCGCGCCCGAGGCCCCTTGAGCAGCTTCGCGGCGGCGGCGGGCTCGGTCGGGCCGGTGCCGTACGAGGGGCAGAGCTTCGCGAGCGTGCACGCGCCACAGGCCGGTTTGCGGGCATGGCAGACCCGCCGCCCGTGGAAGATGATCCGGTGCGACAGCATGGTCCAGTCGCGCTTCGGGTACAACGCGCCGATCGCATGCTCGATCTTGACCGGGTCGGTTTCGCTGGTCAGCCGCCACCTGTGGACCAGCCGCTGGAAGTGCGTGTCGACGGTGATGCCGGGAACGTCGAAGGCGTTGCCGAGGATCACGTTCGCGGTCTTACGGCCGATCCCGGGCAGCGTCACCAGATCGGCGAGCCGGCCGGGGACACTGCCGTCGTACCGGTCGAGGAGGGCCTGGCCCAGCTTGATCAGCGAGTCGGTCTTGTTGCGGTAGAAGCCGGTGGGCCGGATCAGCTCCTCCATCTCGCCACGGTCGGCACCGGCGTACGCGGCGGCGCTCGGATAGCGGGCGAAGAGCTTCGGGGTGACCTCGTTGACCTTCTTGTCCGTGCACTGCGCGGAGAGGATCGTGGCGACGGACAGCTCCAGGGCGCTGGAGTGGTCCAGCTCGCAGTGCGCGTCGGGATGCGTCTCGGTCAGCACCCGGCCGATCTTGCGGGCGCGGCGGGTGCGCCCGAGGTCGGTCTCGCTGGCACCGGGGGGACTACTGGTCACGACGGTCAGCCTACGTCGCGCCCCGGACGTTCCCGCTCGGGTCAGCCGCCCGTTGGCGGAGAGATCTTGCCCTGCTCGTCGAACCGCGCGCCACTCTTCGGGAAGTCGCTCCCGCTCAGGTCGCCGATCAGGCCCAGACCCCTGTCGTTCGAGTCCATCGTCGGCTTACCGGCGTCGTTCATGTACGTCGAGGTGAACGAGCCACCGGCCCAGCTGCCGTCCGGCTTCAGCGAGACCTTGAGCACCCCGCCCCAGCCGAGGCGGCCATCGTTGCTCAGCGAGTTGCCGCCGCCGGCGAAGTTGCCCAGGCTGTACGCGATCAGCCGGCCCTGGTAGAACTCCATGCCGCGCAGCACGTGCGGCCCGTGTCCGACGATCAGGTCGGCGCCGGCGTCGATCATGGCGTGGGAGAACTTGACCGGATCACCCCGGTTCTCGCCCAGGAACATCTCGGTGCCCGGCTTCACCCGGGTCTTGTCCGCGCCCTCGCCACCCATGTGCACCTGCACCACGACCAAATCGGCCATGGTGGCGGCCTTGGCGACCACGGCCTTCGCCTCGGCGATGTCGACCAGGCTGTTGGACCAGACGTACGACGAGAAGCCGGCCACCGCGACCTTGACGCCCTTGACGTCGACCACGGTGATCTGGTCCGGCGCACCGGTGTGCTCCAGGTCGTACTTCTCCAGCGCCTGCTGGGTGTTCTCGTAGCCCTTCGGCCCGTAGTCGTAGCCGTGGTTGTTGGCCTGGTTGAGCACGTCGAAGCCGGCGTCGCGCAGGTGCGCGGCGTACTCCGGTGGGGCCCGGAACTGGAAGCAGCGGGTGGAGTTGGCACCGCACTTGCCGGTGCCGGTGTCCACGGTCAGCGGCTCTTCCAGATTGCCCATCACCAGGTCGGCCTTGAGCGCCTCGGTGACCGAGGTGAAGAAGCCCTTGCCACCGGCGGCGGGCAGCCGGCTCGGTGCGTTGCCCATGATGATGTCGCCGGTGGCGGACAGCGAGATCGCGCCGCCCGTGGCGGAGTCCGCCGGCCCGGTGGCCTCCGGGCCGGCCGCGGTCACCGGTGCGCCGGTGCCACCGCCGCCGGCACCGGGCTGCCAGACGGGAGCCTTCTCCCCGCCGGGGTCGCCGCAGCCGGCGACGAGCAGGGCGGCCAGCAGCCCGGCGAGGCCGAGCACGACGCGGCGACGCGGGCGGGACGCGAGAGAGGCGGGAGCATACATCGCTCGCGACCCTACCGGGCCGGCAACGCGCCGACGACAGCCGATCGGTCGGAAGTTCAGTCGGGAAGCTGCTCTGACCAGGGCACGACCGCCCGAGCACCCCCGGCGAGCACCGCCGCGTGCACCGCTCGGGCGAGCGGGGCGCCCCAGGTGGAGCGCGGCCCCCCGTACGCGGCCTCCGGCCCGTCGACCGGGCAGAGCACGGTGACCGCGTCGGTCGGGGTGCCGGTCCCCGGCAGTCCGAGGTCGGTGATCGCCTGGGTCTTCGCCTCGGTCGCCGTGGCCACCGCGTTGATCAGTGCCGAGTCGGCGAGTCGGGCTGGCACGTACACCACGATGTTGACCGTGCCGACCCGCTGGACGAGCCCGGCCGGAGCCGGCTCGGCCGCGCGCACCGGCGTGCCGAGCCCGACCGTCGCCCAGGCCCGGACCCCGGTGTCGGCCCGGGCCACCACCTCGGCCACGTCGACGCCGGTCAGCAGACCAACGCCGGGTCCGTCGAGGGCGAGGTCGGCGGCGAGCGCGGTCAGGTGGGCGGCCGGGTCGTCCCGGTCGTACGACATCGGCACTGTCGCGTTCAGCACCCAGTGCCGGGCGCCGATTCCACCGCCCAGCGGGCCGCTGCTGACGGCCCGCAGAGGTCCGTCGGCGCGCCAGACGAGCAGCGGAATGTCCCACCCGTCCTCGGAGCGACTGGTCAGAGTTGGCTCGCTCAGCACGTCGGGCAGGTTACGCCCAACGATCAAGATTCCAGGGGCGACCTCTGATTCAAGCTCATGTGCGCCTAGACTTGGCGGCGCGCGAGGGGATCAGCGGACGGCGGACCCGGCCGACGGACGGCACGCGCAACCGGAGGTGCGCGATGGACGAGGTACTGGCCCGCAGCGGGATCTTCCAGGGTGTCGACCCGGAAGCTGCCGAGGCGCTTGCCAAGGAGATGGAGACGATCGAAGTCCGCAAGGGCGAGATCGTTTTCAATGAGGGCGAGCCCGGTGACAGCCTCTATATCCTGCTGTCCGGGAAGATCAAGGTTGGTCGCCGCGCAGCGGACGGCCGGCAGAACCTGATCGCGGTGATGGGGCCCTCGGACATGGTCGGTGAGCTGTCGCTCTTCGACCCGGGTCCGCGTACGGCGACCGCCACCGCGGTAACGGACACCCGGCTCGTACGACTGCGCAAGCAGGCGCTGCGGCCGTGGCTGGCCAACCGCCCGGAGATCGCCGAGCAACTGCTTCGGGTGCTCGCCCGGCGGCTGCGCCGGACGAACGACTCGCTCGCCGACCTGATCTTCACGGACGTGCCGGGTCGGGTCGCGAAGAACCTGCTCCAGATGGCCGGTCGGTTCGGCACCCGCGACGGTGGCGTCCTGCGGGTGACCCACGACCTCACCCAGGAGGAGATCGCCCAGCTCGTCGGCGCCTCCCGGGAGACGGTCAACAAGGCGCTCGCCGACTTCGCCTCGCGTGGCTGGCTGCGACTGGACGGCAAGAGCATCATCATTCTGGACCCGGAGCGCCTGGCCCGGCGCGCCCGCGTCTGACCCGGCGCGCCGGGCTACCACCCCGGCGCCCGCGACGTTCCGGCCCGGCCCGCAGCACGCGGACCGGGCCGGATTTTGTCGTCTGCCCGCCGCAGATTCGCTGGACCCGGCTCGGCGCCAGCGTCAGGGTGGGCTGATGCCGAATCGAGTCGCTGTCCTCTCCGACATCCACGGTGTGCTGCCCGCGCTGGAGGCCGTGCTGGCCGAGCCGGACGTCGCCACCGCCGATCTGATCGTGCTCACCGGGGACATCGCGGCCGGTCCACAACCGGTCGAGGTGTTGGACCTGCTCGCTGATCTCGGCGACCGGGTCTGCTGGGTCGGCGGCAACTGCGAGCGCGAGCTGGTCGAGGCCCGCGCCGGCCGCCCCGCCTCCATCGAGGTGTCGAACTGGGCCGCCGAGCAGCTCCGCGACGACCAACTGGATCGGCTGGCCGCACTCCCGCTGACGGTGACCCTGGAGATCGACGGCCTCGGACCGACGTTGTTCTGCCACGCCACCCCGCGCGACGACGAGGAGGTCGTCCTCGTCGACACCCGGATGGAGCGCTGGGCGGAGGTGTTCGCCGAGGTGCCGGCCGAGGTGACGACGGTGGTCTGCGGCCACACCCACATGCCCTTCACCCGGCTGGTCGATCGACGTCTGGTGGTCAACCCGGGCAGCATCGGCATGCCGTACGGCGGCGCGGGGGCGCACTGGGCGCTGCTCGGGTCGGGCGTCCAGCTCCGCCGTACCCGCTTCGACGTCGATGCCGCCTGCGCGCGGGTGGCCGCCGAGTCGACCTTCCCGGACGCCGCCGAGTGGGCCGACGAATTCCTGCGGTCCCGGCACAGTGACGCCGAGGCGCTCGCTGTCTTCGCTCCCCGCGACGGCCGCTGAAGCCGGTCTGTCCCGACCTGCGGCTGCTCTTCCGGGACACGGTGGGGACGGCTGTCATGGAACGAGTGAGCGCCGGCCGCGATGTCGGCGTCCACCGGCCCGGTCGTGATCCGGGCCGGCCGGCCGCCCTGGGTGGGGGGTGACCGTGACAGACGAAAATGCCGCTACCTCGTGCGGCTCGAACCAGGACAACCGCCGCAACCAGGACGACGCTCGGACCTGGCCGCTGACCGGTACGGCAATCGACGCCTCGGCGGCGAGCCGAACGGCGGCCAAAAAAAGTCAGTCTTGACTGTTTGTTTCCGAGGCCGCAGGCTGGTCCGGTGCCCACCGCATCGACGCGCGTCCCTCAGCAGGAGCGCAGCCGCGCCACCCAGGCCCGCCTGCTGGAGGCCACAGTCGACTGCCTGATCGAGCACGGCTGGTCCGGCACCACGACCACCGTCGTCGCCGCGCGGGCCGGTGTCTCGCGCGGTGCCCAACTGCACCACTACCCGACGAAGGCGGCACTGGTGACAGCCGCCGTGGCCCATCTCGCCGAGCGGCGGGCCGTCGAGCTGCGCACCGAGGCCGAGGCGTTGCCGGCCGGCCCGCAGCGGTTGGACCGGGTGATCGACCTGCTCGGCGTGGCGTTCACCGGGCCACTGTTCGTGGCCGCCCTCGAACTCTGGGTCGCCGCCCGCACGGACCAGGAACTCCGCGACGCCCTGGTGCCGCTGGAGGCGACTGTCGGCCGGGAGATGCACCGCCTCACCGTGGCCCTACTCGGTGTCGACGAGCGTCGACCCGGTGTCCGCGAGGCGGTCCAGGCCACTCTCGACCTGCTCCGCGGGCTCGGGGTGGCCAACCTGCTCAACGACGACTCGGCCCGCCGTACCGCCCTGCTGAGCACCTGGAAGCGCCAACTCGCCACCCTGCTCACGCCCTGACCGCTGGCCGCGCCGGCCACAACCGACCGGAGGCACCCATGGTCGATCTCACCGACCTGCTCGCGGATCTGGCCGCCGAGTCCGCCCAACTGGACAGCCTGGTGGCGCAGTTACCGGCGACCGACTGGGCTCGACCGACCCTCGCGGCGGGCTGGAGCATCGGGCACCAGATCGCCCACCTCGCCTGGACCGATCACATGTCGCTGCTGGCGGCCACCGACACCGAGGCGTTCTTCGCGGCGGTGACCGCCGCGCCGGACCCGACCCGCATGGTCGATGACGGCGCCGAAGAGTTCCTCGCCCCGCCAGTCGAGCTGCTCGCCCGCTGGCGGGCCGGCCGGGCGGCGCTCGCCGACGCGCTGGCCGCCGTCCCGTCCGGCGAGAAACTGCAGTGGTTCGGCACCCGGATGTCGGCCACCTCGATGGCGACCGCCCGGATCATGGAGACCTGGGCGCACGGCGAGGACGTGGCCGACACGCTCGGCGTCGTCCGACCCGCGAGCGACCGACTCCGGCACGTCGCGCACCTCGGTGTGCGTACCCTCGGGCACGGGTTCGCCGCCCACGGCCGGGACATACCGACGACGCCGGTCCGGGTCGAGTTGGTCGGGCCCGGCGGCGACGTCTGGACCTGGGGTCCGGCGGACGCCGCCGACCGGCTGAGCGGCCCCGCCCTGGACTTCTGCCTGCTGGTCACCCAGCGCCGACACCGCGCGGACCTGGCCCTGGTCGCCACCGGGCCGGTCGCCGACGAGTGGCTCGACGTGGCGCAGGCGTTCGCCGGGCCGCCCGGCGACGGCCGGCAGCCGGCCGGCGGGAAGGGGACGCCGGCATGATCCGGATCGGCAACGCCTCCGGTTTCTACGGGGACCGGTTCACCGCCTGGCAGGAGATGCTCGACGGCGGCGAGCTGGACGTGCTGACCGGTGACTACCTGGCCGAGTTGACCATGCTGATCCTCGCCCGGGACCGGCTGCGCGACCCCGACCTGGGGTACGCGAAGACGTTCCTGCGTCAACTGGAGACGTGCCTCGGCACCGCCCTGGAACGGGGGGTGCGGATCGTGACCAACGCCGGCGGGTTGAACCCGGCCGGCCTGGCCGCCGCCATCACCGCCCTCGCCGTCCGGCTGGGCCTGCCGGCCCGCGTCGGGTACGTCGAGGGCGACGCCCTCCAGCGCCCGGACGCGTTGAGCGCGAACGCCTACCTCGGCGCGTTCGGCATCGCAGCGTGCCTCGACGGCGGTGCGGACGTGGTGGTCACCGGTCGCGTCACCGACGCGTCGCTCGTCGTCGGCCCGGCCATCGCCCGGTACGGCTGGGGCCGCGACGACCTCGACGAGCTGGCCGGGGCGACCGTCGCGGGGCACCTCGTCGAGTGCGGCGCACAGGTCACCGGTGGCAACTTCAGCTTCTTCACGGAGCTGCCCGACGGCGGCCACCGGCCCGGCTTTCCGATCGCCGAGGTGCACGCCGACGGCTCGACGGTGCTCACCAAGCATGCGGGCACCGGTGGCGCCGTCACCGTGGAGACGGTCACCGCGCAGCTGCTCTACGAGATCGGTGGACCGGCGTACCTGGGGCCGGATGTGGTGACCCGACTGGACACGGTGACGCTGCGCCAGGACGGGCCGGACCGGGTGCGGGTCTCCGGTGTCCGGGGTACGCCGCCACCGCCCACGCTCAAGGTGGGTGTCAACAACCTCGGCGGCTTCCGCAACTCGATGACCTTCGTCCTCTGCGGACTCGACATCGAGGCGAAGGCAGCCCTGGTCCGGGGTCAGGTCGAGGAGGCGGTGGGGAAGGACGGGCTGGAGTTCACGCTGGCCCGGACCGACCACGTGGACGCCGCCGACACCGAGGCCGCGAGTGCCCTGCTGCACGTACACCTGCGGGACGGCGACCGGACGCGGGCCGGACGGGCCTTCTCGGCCGCCGCGGTGGAGCTGGCGCTGGCCTCGTACCCGGGCTGCACACTGACCACCCTGCCGGGTGACGCGACCCCGTACGGCGTCTTCACCGCCGACTCGACGCCGCAGGACGCGGTGGCGCACGTCGCGGTGCTGCCCGATGGTCAACGGGTGCCGATCGCCCCACCGATCCACACCGCCGCCGTGCCGGCGGACGAGACAGTCCCGTACGACGGCACCGCGGTTGGCGGACCGACGCGGCGCGGCGTGCTCGGCGAGCTGGTCGGCGCACGCTCCGGGGACAAGGGTGGGGATGCCAACCTCGGTGTCTGGGCACGGACCGAAGCCGGGTACGCGTGGCTGCGCGCCTGGCTGACCGTCGAGCGGCTGGCCGAGCTGTTGCCGGAGACCGCGCCGCTGCCGGTACGGCGCTACGAACTGCCGAACCTGCGCGCGGTCAACTTCGTGATCGAGGGTCTGCTCGGGGCCGGGGTGGCCGCGTCCACCCGGTTCGACCCGCAGGCCAAGGCGCTCGGTGAGCTGCTGCGCGCCCGGATCGTCGACCTGCCCGCCGAGGTGCTGCCGGGGGCAGCTCCGCAGTCGCGAACAGGGGGAGCACGGTGAGCATCGTGGACACCCCGGAGCGGCGGCACCTGCGCGAGTTGACCCGGGCCTTCGTGACCCGGGAGGTGCTGCCGCACCTGGACGACTGGGAGCGGGCCGGCGAGGTGCCCCGGTCACTGCACGCGACCGCCGCGAAGCTCGGTCTGCTCGGCATCGGCTTTCCCGAGTCGGTCGGCGGCAGCGGCGGGGATCTGCTCGACTCGATCATCGTGACCGAGGAGCTGATCCGCTCCGGCGGCTCGTCCGGCCTGGTGGCGGCCCTGTTCACGCACGGCATCGCGTTGCCGCACATGACGGCGGCGGCCGGGACCCGCTCCGGTGGCTCGCTGGGCGGCCGGCTTGGCGGCACCGCGTCCCCGGGCGACGACAGCCTGCTCGAGCGGTACGTCCGCCCCACCCTGGCCGGCACGATGATCGGCGCGCTGGCCATCACCGAGCCGGACAGTGGTTCGGACGTGGCCGGCATCCGCACCACCGCCCGCCGGGACGGCGACCACTACGTGGTGAACGGGTCGAAGACGTACATCACCAGCGGGCATCGGGCCGACTTCGTCACCACGGCGGTGTGCACCGACTTTCCCGGCAGCGGCGAACTCACCCTGCTGGTCATCGACAAGGGGCTGCCCGGGTTCACCGTGGGACGCCGGCTGGAGAAGCTGGGCTGGCACTGCTCGGACACCGCCGAGCTGTCGTTCGTCGACGTGCGGGTGCCGGTCGCCAATCGGATCGGCGCGGAGAACACCGGATTCCTGGCGATCATGCAGCACTTCGCCACCGAGCGGCTCTCGTTGGCGACCCAGGCGTACGCGACCGCGCAGCGCTGCGTCGAGCTGGCGACGCGCTGGTGTCGGGACCGGGAGACCTTCGGGCGTCCGCTGGCCAGTCGGCAACTGATCCGGCACCGGTTGGCCGAGATGCACACCCGGGCCGAGGCGGCCCGGTCGTACGTGCACGAGGTGGCCACCCGGGTCGCCGCGGGCGAGCCGGTGGTGACCGAGGTGGCGATGGCGAAGAACGTGGCGGTGGCCGCCTGCGACCAGGTCGTGGACCAGGCGTTGCAACTGCACGGCGGCTTCGGCTACCTGCGCGACGCCGAGGTGGAGCGGCACTACCGGGACGCCCGGATCCTCGGCATCGGCGGCGGCACCACCGAGATCATGAACGAGATCATCGCGAAGGGCATGGGCCTGTGAGCGCCCCGCAGTCGCGAACGAGGGAGGCACAGTGACCATCCTGGACAGCGCGGTCGACCCGTCCGCACCGGCGTACGCGGCGAACCGCGCGGCACTGCTGGAGCGGCTGGCCGAGCTGGATGCCGCGCTGGACCAGGCGCGGGCGGGCGGTGGCGAGAAGTACGTGGCCCGGCACCACGGGCGCGGCAAGCTGCTTCCCCGGGAACGGATCGAGCTGCTGGTGGACGCCGACAGCCCGTTCCTGGAGTTGTCGCCGGTCGCCGCGTACGGCACGGACTTCCCGGTCGGGGCCAGCGTGGTCACCGGCATCGGGGTGGTCGAGGGTGTGGAGTGCCTGATCGTCGCCAACGACCCGACGGTACGCGGTGGCGCGGTGAACCCGTGGTCTCTCGCGAAGACCCGGCGGGCCGGTGAGATCGCCCTGGCCAACCGGCTGCCGATGGTCAATCTGGTGGAGTCGGCCGGGGCGGACCTGCCCACCCAGGCGGAGATCTTCATCCCGGGTGGTCGGGTGTTCCGGGACCTGACCCGGCTCTCGGCGGCGGGCATCCCGACGGTCAGCGTGGTCTTCGGTAACGCCACGGCCGGTGGTGCGTACGTGCCGGGAATGTCCGACCACGTGATCATGATTCGGGACCGGTCGCAGGTCTACCTGGCCGGGCCGCCGCTCGTGAAGATGGCGACCGGCGAGGTCACCGACGACGAGTCACTGGGCGGTGCGGCGATGCACGCCGGCACGTCCGGGCTCGCCGACTACCTGGCCGCCGACGAGCGGGACGGCATCCGGCTGGCCCGGCAGTGCGTACGCCGGTTGAACTGGCGCAAGCACGGCCCGGCGCCGCGGACGGCGGTGCCGCAGCCGCCGAAGTACGACCCGGAGGAACTCCTCGGCATCACCAGCGCCGACCTGAAGGTGCCGTTCGATCCCCGCGAGGTGCTGGCCCGGATCCTGGACGGCAGCGACTTCGACGAGTTCAAGCCGGCGTACGGGGACGCGCTGGTCACCGGCTGGGGTGAACTGCACGGGTACCCGGTGGGTGTGCTGGCCAACGCCCGAGGGGTGCTGTTCAGCGCGGAGGCGCAGAAGGCGGCCCAGTTCATCCAGCTCGCGAACGCCTCGGACACGCCGCTGATCTTCCTCCAGAACACCACCGGCTACATGGTCGGCACCGAGTACGAGCAGCGCGGCATCATCAAGCACGGCGCGCTGATGATCAATGCGGTGTCCAACTCGACGGTGCCGCACCTGACGGTGAACCTGGGCGCCTCGTACGGGGCCGGCAACTACGGCATGTGCGGGCGGGCGTACGAGCCGAGGTTCCTGTTCACCTGGCCGAACGCGAAGTCGGCGGTGATGGGTCCGGCACAGCTCGCCGGGGTGCTGTCGATCGTGGCCCGGCAGGCCGCCGCCGCCCGGGGACGCTCCTTCGACGAGGAGTCCGACACCGCGATGCGGATGATGGTCGAGCAGCAGATCGAGTCGCAGTCGGGAGCGCTCTTCCTCTCCGGTCGGCTCTACGACGACGGGGTGATCGACCCTCGGGACACGCGTACCGTCCTCGGGCTCTGCCTCTCGGCGATCCACAACGGACCGGTGAAGGGCGCCGACGGTTTCGGCGTCTTCCGGATGTAGGGGGGCGAAGCCGACAATGATCACCAAATTGCTCGTGGCCAACCGGGGGGAGATCGCCCGCCGGGTCTTCGCGACCTGCCGGGCGCTCGGCGTGCAGACGGTGGCCGTGTACTCGGACGCAGACGCCGACGCGCCGTTCGTCACCGAGGCCGACCAGGCGGTCCGGCTGCCCGGGGACTCGCCCGCCGAGACGTACCTGCGGGTCGAGTTGATCCTGGACGCGGCCCGGCGGTGCGGCGCGGACGCCGTCCACCCGGGGTACGGCTTCCTCGCCGAGAACGCCGACTTCGCGGCGGCGGTGACCGACGCGGGACTGACCTGGGTCGGCCCGCCGGCCAAGGTGATCGCCGTGATGGGCGACAAGCTCGCCGCGAAAGGGCTGCTCGCCGAGGCCGGCGTGCCGATGCTGCCCAGTTGGACCGACACCGGCGCGGTCACCGACTTCCCGGTCCTGGTGAAGGCGTCCGCCGGTGGTGGCGGGCGGGGGATGCGGATCGTCCGGGGGGCCGACGAACTGGCCGACGCCGTCGCGTCCGCGCGCCGCGAGGCGGCTGCCGCGTTCGGCGACGGCACGGTCTTCATCGAGCGGTACGTCGAGCGCGGCCGGCACGTCGAGGTGCAGATCTTCGGGGACACCCACGGCCGGGTGGTGGCTCTCGGTGACCGGGAGTGCTCCATCCAACGCCGGCACCAGAAGATCGTCGAGGAGGCCCCGGCTGTCGTTCCGGAGCGGGTGCGCACGGCGTTGCACGAGGCCGCGGTGGCCGCCGGTCGCGCGGTCGACTACGTCGGGGCGGGCACTGTGGAGTTCCTGCTCGCCCCGGGTGGCGAGATCTTCTTCCTGGAGATGAACACCCGTCTCCAGGTGGAGCACCCGGTCACCGAGCTGTGCACCGGTCTGGACCTGGTGGGGTTGCAACTGCTCGTCGCCGAGGGCGAGCCGCTGCCGGCGACCCTGCCGGTCGGCACCGGGCACGCGATCGAGGTACGCCTGTGCGCCGAGGACGCCGGGGCGGGTTGGCGGCCGGCGACCGGCACCCTGCACCGGTTCGCGGTCCCCCAGGTGACGACCGAGTTCGGTGGGCTGGACCGACCGGGGCTGCGGCTCGACTCGGGGGTGGTGGCCGGCTCGGTGGTCGGCGTGCACTACGACTCGATGCTGGCGAAGCTGATCGCCTGGGGTCGCACCCGGACGGAGGCGACCCGACTGCTGTCCACCGCGCTGACCCGGGCCGAACTGCACGGGGTGACCACCAACCGGGACCTGCTGGTCCGGGTGCTGCGCAGTCAGGCGTTCGCCGCCGTGGAGATCGACACCGGATTCCTGGATCGGCACGCGGAGGTCTTCGCCCCGCTGCTGCCCGCCGACCGGCTCCCGGTGGTGGCGCTCGCCGCGGCGCTCGCCGCGGCCGCCGGCCGTCGCGCCGAGGCGAAGGTGCTGGCCGGGTTGCCGTCGGGCTGGCGCAACGTGCCGGCCGTCCCGCAGGTCACCCGGTTCGGTGGTCCGGACGGCGAGGTCGAGGTCCGCTACCGGTTGGACCGCGTGGGTCGGCTCGCCGAGTGGTCCGCCGACCCGACCGCCACCAGCCCCGCCGCCGCCAGCCCCGCCGCCGGACCACCGGACGTGGCGCTTGTCGAGGCCAGCCCGGGTGGGGTGGTGCTCGACGTCGACGGGGTGCGGTGCGCGTACCGCGTCCACCGGGTGGGGTCGGCGGTCTTCATGGACGGCCCGGACGGGGCGGCGCGCCTCGTCGAGTTGCCGCGTCTCCCGCTGCCCACGGCGGAGGTGGCGGCCGGGTCGCTGCTCGCGCCGCTGCCCGGTGCGGTGACCCGGGTGCACGTCCAGGTCGGCCAGCGGGTCGTGGCCGGCGAGCCGCTGCTCACCCTGGAAGCGATGAAGCTGGAACATCAGGTGCTCGCCCCGACCGACGGCGTGGTCACCGAGTTGCCGGTGCCGGCCGGTGGTCAGGTGCGCACCGGCGCCGTGCTTGCCGTCATCGACATCTGTTGAGGAGGACCCTCTGATGACCTTCGACCTCACCCCTGAGCAGGACCAGCTTCGCGACGCCGTCCGGGCGCTCGGCCGTCGCTACGGCCACGGCTACTTCGTCGAGAAGGCGAAGGCCGGCGAGCACACCACCGAACTGTGGGCCGAGGCGGGACGGCTCGGCTACCTGGGGGTCAACATCCCCACCGAGTACGGCGGTGGCGGCGGTGGCATCACCGAGTTGGCGATCGTGTGCGAGGAGTTGGCGGCCGCCGGCTGCCCGTTGCTGCTGCTGGTGGTCTCCCCCGCCATCGCGGCCACCGTGCTCGCCCGGCACGGCACCGAGGAGCAGCGCAAGCGGCACCTGCCCGGCCTCGCCGACGGCTCCCAGAAGATCGTCTTCGCGATCACCGAGCCGGAGGCCGGTTCCAACTTCCACCGGCTCGGCACGGTGGCTCGCCGGGACGGTGACGGCTGGCTGCTCAACGGCCGCAAGTGCTACATCTCCGGCGTCGACGAGGCCGGCCACGTCCTGGTGGTGGCGCGTACCGAGGATTCATCCACCGGCAAGCTGAAGCCGGCGCTGTTCCTCGTGCCGACCGACGCCGCCGGGCTGACCCGTTCCAAGCTGGACATGGAGATCGTGTCCCCGGAGAACCAGTTCCTGCTCTACCTGGACGACGTCCGGGTCCCCGCCGACGCGCTGCTCGGCGAGTCGCTGGACGCCGGGCTGCCGGCGCTCTTCGCCGGCCTCAACCCGGAGCGGATCACCGTGGCCGCGATGGGTGCCGGCACCGGCCGGTACGCCATCGAGCGGGCCAGCGAGTACACCGCAACCCGCAAGGTCTGGGGTGGCCGGAGCATCGGCTCCCACCAGGGGGTATCGCATCCCTTGGCGCACGCGGCGGTGCAGGTGGAGCTGGCCCGCCTGATGATCCAGAAGGCCGCCACCCTGTACGACGCCGGCCGCGACCTGGAGGCCGGGGTCGCCGGCAACATGGCCAAGTACGCGGCCGGGGAGGCAGCCGCGCTCGCCGTCGACACGGCCGTCCAGGCCCTCGGCGGGGCCGGCATGACCACCGAGTACGGGGTGGCGACCCTGCTCGGCGCGGTCCGGGCCGGCCGGATCGCACCGGTCAGTCGGGAGATGATCCTCAACTTCGTGGCCCAGCACGTCCTCGGTCAGGACAAGTCCTACTGAGCGCGGGTGATCGGTCTGCCTACGCCCTGCTGCGACCCAGCCCGCTCGCGGTGGTGCAGGATCGCCACGGCCACCGCGAAGAGCAACACGGGTGCCAGTACCAACGTCGACCACTGCGCCCAGGTGAGCGCGTCGGGGACACCGTCGTGGCTGGAGCGCTCCAGGTACGTCCCCGTGGTTCCGAGCCCCACCCGGGTGAGAAGCAGCGTGACCCCCACCGGGACGACGAGCGCGAGCAGGCGCAGTCGGAGCGCCGTCGGCGTCGACAGGACGACAAGGGCGAAGAGCAGGTACCCCGCGATCAACAGGATCGCCTCGACGCGGCCGACACCGCTGGTGAACATCCAGGTGCCGTAGATGGGCGACGTCGAAACGTCAGCGGCGGTTACCAGGGCGACGCTCGGCGCGCCGACGCTCACCACCGTCGCCGCCGCCAGTGTGCCGAGCCGCCAACGCCCGAGGACAGCCGTTATGGAACGGGGAGCGCGGAGGGCGAGGGCAAGCGGGACCATCGCGGCGAGCACGACGGGCCAGATGTCGAAGACCGTCGAATAATATCCGTAGGCCTCGGCGACCCGTACCACCTCGAACGCCACGCCGCCGACGGCGATCGCCGCCGCCGCCCGCCCCCATCCGAGTGCGGTGAACACCGCCACGACGAGCCACAGCGCCGCCATGGGACCATGCGGCCAGAGGACGAACGGTTCACCGATCCCCTCCGGATAGCTCTGCGCGTACATGCTGAGGTGCAGCACCGGAACGCGCGCAGAGCGCACGAACAACAGCAGCGCGGCGATCAGGCCGAGCACCTGCGCCGCATCTCGCCACGCGTCGACCGAGAACCGGGCACCTACCTGCCGGACGTGCGCCCGACACGCCCCGGCGAGCAGGGCGGACACGTCTCGCGCCAGGGGCCTGCGCTGGCCCGGTGCCGCGTCGTCAAGCAACACCCCGATCAGTTCGTCCTCGTACTGCCGCCGGTACGCGCGGGGGTAGCAGGCCAGCAGCGACCGGTAGACCTGGTGCAACGTCACGCCGCACCGCCTTCGACGAGGAGGCCGGCACGACGCAGCCGCACGCTCGCCGCGTCGGCGTTGCTCCGCAGGCGCGCCGACTCCTCGGCCAGGCGTTGCACCCCGGCGGCGGTGAGTCGGTAGTACCGCCGCAATCTGGACTGCACCTGTTCCTCGCGCTCGATGTCGATGAGGCCCTCGGTACGCAGCCGGTCCAGCGCCGCGTAGAGGGTGCCGGCGCGCAGGTCGACGCGCCCGTCGGAGATCCGGCGGACCTCGTCGAGGACGGCGTATCCGTGCCGTGGGGCCTCGACGAGCGCGGTGAGGATCAGATAGTTCGATTCGTGCAGGGAAGCCTTCGCCATGACCGCAGCATATACAGTCCGACTGTATATGCGGGCCCCGTCCGAGCGCGTCGTCGGAAATACTGAGCGGGTGCGCAACGACGTCGAGTTCGATCGGCTGGTAGACGGGCTCTACGCCGCTTTCGCCGACCACCCGATGCCCGCCGACATGGAGGCCTGCCCGCACTGCGTGGAGCCGGCGGACCTGGCCCTCTTCGCCAGCACCCCGCTGCGGCAACTGACCACCGACCAGATCGATGACTACCTGGGCAACCGGGGCACCTGGGGCGACGGGACCGAGGTGCCGCACCTGCTGCCCCGGCTGCTCGAGGCGGCCGCCGCTGGCGAGCTGTCGTACCTGCCGCCGGAGGCCGTCACCGGGCGGATGCGGGACCAGTGGCACGGCTGGCCGGCCGCCGAGCGGGCAGCCGTCGAGCGGTTCCTCCTCGGCTGGTGGCACCGGATCCTCGCGGAGTTCCCGTCCACCACCTCGGCCTGGGGCCTGCTGGAGGCGGTCGCCGAGCTGGAGATCGACCTCGGGCCGTACCTGGCCGAGTTCACGGCCATCCCCGGCGAGGCCACCGCGCGGCACCTGGCCGAGGTCGTCGAGGGTCTGTCACACCACGGTCCCCTGCCCGACCGGGCGCAGGAGTCGATGCGGCGCTGGTTGGCCGGCGCGACGCCCACCGACGTGCTGTGGACCGCCGCCATCACCTCGACCAACCCCCAGGTCGCCGACGAGTTGGCCGACGCCGCCGACGCGACAGCACGTCTGTCGCACTGATCGGCCGGCCACCCGTCGCACGTTCAGCCGGGGATCCGGCAGGCGGCGTCGATGCGGTGGACCGGGCGAACCCGGCGGCCCATGCCCTCCAGCAGCGAGTCCTCGACGTGGAAGTCCCGGATGCGCAACTGGTACCGGGGCAACTCCTCCTCGCTCGGGCAGAGCACCTGCGCGCGGACCAGATCGACAGGCACGTACCGCACCCCACCCCGCTCCTGGAGGATCACCATGTTGACGTCGTCCGTGGTGATCACGTGCCCGCGTACGTCCTCGGTGGGTCCGCTCTCCGCGCCCACCGTCGTGACGGTCAGCGGCAACACCGGTGTGCTGATCACCGGCACCGCGGCCCAGACCAGCATGGCGAGCATCGCCACCTCGGTCACCGACGCCAGCGGCCGGATCACCACACCGGGTAGCGGTCCCGCGATGAAGAGAGCCAGCAGCGGCGGCACCGCGAGCAGCGCCAACACCAACAGCTCGCCCTGCTTCCCGGCGTCTCGCAGCGTCGGCAGCAGCAGCCAGCCGTACCCGGCGAGCAGTGCGACGATCATGACCAGTCGTGGCGCCAACCGTTCGTGCAGTCGCCCGGGGCGCAGCTGAAACGCGGCCGCGAACGCCGGCAGCAGCAGCGGCAGGTAGAGCAGCGGCCAGGTGATCAGGGCGAGCAGGAAAGCGGCAAGCACCACCCAGGCCGGGGTGAGGTCGGCCCAGCGGGCGAAGAGTGGGCGACGGCGGGTCCCCGGTGGCAGCCGGTCCGCCCCGACGGCCAGCACCGCCCCGAGCGCGAACACGGCGACCATTCCGGTGGAGAGCAGCCGAGCCGCCGTGGTCAGGAAGCCGGCGAGCAGGTTGACCGGGCCGACGTTCGCCACCAGCAACAGTGTGGTCTGAAGTTCGCCGCCCGCCTCCACACCGAGGCGGAGCACCGAGAAGATCGCCGGTACGCCCACCAGCGCCGTCCAGAAGGACTGGCTGGCACGGGCACGCCGCTCCGCCGGATCCCAACGGACCCGCCCGGGCTCGACGTCGGCGACGACCGGGTCGGCTGGTTCGGCGACCGGCACGCCGACCGGCCAGCCAGCCTGGTCCGGTTCGACGTGAGCCGTACCATCACTGGCCGGCGGTGCCGCCACACCCGGCACGGACGTGCGGGGTGGTGGAACCGGGCCGTCGGCGCCGGTCGCGGTCGGCGCCGTGCTCACGTCGACGGCGCCTTGTCGTCGAAGTCGACAAGCTTCGGCACCTGCAGCGGCTGAGGCTGGCGTTTCTCGACCTTCAGCCACGGACCCAGGGTGCTGTTGTAGGCGCTCTGCCAGGGGCTCACCTGCCCGTTGCGTCCCTTGTCGTAGCTCTTCTGCAGGAAGTACGCGACCAGGTCGCGCAGCGCGGGGTCGCCGATCGGCACGCCGATGCCCAGCAGCTCGCTGGTGCCGAAGGGCATGTCCACGACCTCGAACTCCCTGGGATAGGTGGCCAGGAACCCGGCGAGGATCGTCTCGTCCGAGCTGACCACGTCGTACCGGCCTGCCCGGATGCCGTCGACGCAGTCCCCGACGTCCTTCACCACGAACGTCCTGACCCCGTGCTTCTCCAGCTCGGCCTCGGTCGTGGACCCGCCGCTGGTACACACCTTGTACGCCGGGTCGCGCAGGTCCTCGATGGTGCGGATCCGGTCCTTGAGGCGGACCGGCACCATCACCTCCTGCGTGGTGACCAGGTACGGCCCGGCGAAGCTGACCAGCTTCTCGCGCTCCTCCGTCATCGAGAAGCTGGACACCACGAGGTCGACAGTGCCGCCCTGCAACGCCGGGATCCGGTTTTCGGTGGCCACCGACACGAACTCCAACCGCTGCTCGCCCTGGTAGCCCAGGGAGGCAGCGATGTACCTGCCGATCTCGACGTCGAAGCCGACGTGCTGGCCGTTGCGCAGGTCGCCCATCAACGGCTCCTTGGTGGCGACGCCGATGCGCAGCTGTGCCTGCCGGTAGATGTGCGACTCACGGATCTTCTGCTGCACGGACGGCAACGGTTCCTGCCGGCTGTCGCAGCCGGCGGCGGCCGCCAGGGTGAGGGTGAGGGCGACCGCCAGTGTCGTCGCGACCGAACGGAGCCGGGACCGGGAACTGCGTACGTTCATGAGGTGACCTCGCTGACGGACCAGCCTGCGGAACACCCAGGGTATCGACTGGATGCTTTTCCGTAGCGACGCCGACCGGGTACGTCAGGCGGACCGGTCGGCCGGTGTCGATCGGCGCGCCGCCCGCTCTCCGGTTGACAGCCGCCGATGTCACGACATGCTGAACGAATGAGTCGATTGTCCAGGCCCGATGCGCGGACGGTGGCGGTGCTCGCGGCACTCGGAGCCCTCGTGCCACTGGCCCTGCTGGTCGTCTGGCGCCGACAGGACCTGGTCGGCGTGGTTCTCGCCCTGCTCTGCGTCCTGCTGGCCATGGTCGCCGGGGTGGCCTTCTCCGCCGCCCGTCAGGCCGACGACCCGGAGCCGGAGGACCGGCCGGCGACCACCGGGCCGGCGGAGTTGATGCCGTACGGGATCGACGCGGACACCCTCGACGCCCTGGACAGTCGGGATGCCCTGCGGGCGGTGCGGGACCGGCGGCGCGGGTCGGACGGGATCAGCGGCCGGTGAGGGTGGGCGCGGCGAGTGCGTCCACGCCCCGCCCAGCCAGGCACCGGTACGTCCGGTCGATGCTCCCGTCGACCGGTGGGAGCACCTCCAGGTGCCAGCCACTCGGCTCGGCGATCCCGGTGGTCAACCGGAACGTCGTGGCGCTGCACACCTGTCGCACCTGCGCGGCGGCGACCACGTCGTCGTAGTTGGCGCCGACCAGGGACACCGGCAGGATGCCTTCGGCGTACGTCTCCCAGGTGTGCCGACCGGTGCAGGACAGCCGAGCCGCCTCGGCGCGGTCGCCGCGGATGCGCATCGGGCCGAAGCATTCCAGCTCGGGCAGGCACCGGGCGCCCTCGGGCAGCACGGTGGGCGTGCCGTTGCCGGTCGTGCAGCCGGGCAGCGGCCCGGTCGCCGGGGCGGCGACCTGGGTGGCCGTCGGGCTCGGGGTCGGCGGTGCCGCATGGTCGGCGAACCACGCCCCGGCGGTCGCGGAGCCGGCGAGCGCGAGGACGCCGGCACCGCCGAGGAACCAGCGCCGCCAGCGTCGGACGCCGGGGACCACCTGCTGGGTGTCCTCGATGGGCGGTCGGGGCACCGGCCGGCTGGGCGGGTACGGGCCGGGGCGGGTCGCGCCACCGCTGACCGGGGCGCCGCTGACCGGGGCCGACGGTGGACCGAGTGGCAGGTTGGCGAGCAGGTCGTGCAGTTCCAGTGCGGAGGGACGCTCGGCCGGGTCGTTGGCCATGCCGGCGCGCAGCACGTCGATCAGTTCGTCCGGGACGCCGGGCAGGGCGGGGAGCGGCTGGTTGAACATCTCCAGGACGGTGATCAGGCTGGGGTTGCGCTCGGACTGCCAGCGGGGCGGCCGACCGTGCATCACCGCGTAGAGGGTGGCGCAGAGCGCGTACACGTCGACGGCCGGCGACGGCGGGCTGTGGCTGAACATCTCCGGCGGCGCGTACGCCGGGGTGAGCACCTCCAGGGTGACCGAGGCGTCGCGGTGCTCCGCGAGCACGGCCAGCCCGAAGTCGGCGAGCACCGCCGAGTTGAAGGCCGAGTGGAGGATGTTCGCCGGTTTCACGTCCCGGTGCAGCACCCCGGCCGCGTGTGAGTGGGCCAGCGCGTCGGCGATCTTGATGCCGAGGTCGCGGGCCTCCACCGGGTCGAGTGGCGAGGTCCGCATCCGTTCGGCGTACGAGCCGTCGCAGAGTTCCATGATCAGGTAGGGGTGCTGGTCGACGGTGACCCCGACGTCGAAGAGGTCCACCACGTGCGGGTGTGACGACATCCGGCCGGCCGCCCGCGCCTCGCGCAGGAAACGGGCCTGGTCCCGCTCGCTGTCCAGCGTCCGGTTCTCCACCTTGACGGCGACCTCGCGGCCTACCGAGATCTGGGTGGCCTGGTAGACGGTCGCGTACCCGCCCCGGGCAAAGACCCGCAAATCGGTCAGACCGGGCACGATCGGCACCGGTGGGCCGCCGGTCGGGGTGTCGGTCACCGCTCGAAAATACCCAACCCGGCCGGCGGCTCAGCGCACCGTGTCCGCCGGAGCGGCACCGGACGGGCCGGTACCCTCCTCGGCGGGCGCAGCCGCCCCGGCGCCGTCGGACGAGGGGACTCCGCCCGCCGACGCGCTCCGGCGGGCATCCAGACGCAGACCGACGGCGGTGGCCACCGCCCCCAGGCCCTCCCACACCGCCACCCCGAAGAACCGGCCCGGAGCGATGTCGGAGAGCACGGCGATGGTGAACACGGTGAACGTGACAAGGCGGAAGACGACGGTGAACCGGTAGAACGCCCGCCACTCGGTGATCGTGGCGAGCAGGTAGTAGACGCCCATGTTGAACGCCGCCATCGAGGACGCCAGCAGGAAGGTGCCGGTGTGGTCACCGACGGCACGCGTCTCCGGCACCTCGAGCCCGAGCATGCGCAACTGCGCCTCCGGCCAGAGCAGCCCGACCGCGCCCAGCACCAGCGCCAACACGCCGAAGACCGCGATGGTCCAGCCCGCGATAGAGCGCGGCAGCTTCATGAAGAGGCCTCCCCAGGCACGGCGACGGTCACCACTGCGGACCGGCACACGGTGGTGACACGCTAGCCCCTCACCCCGACCGCCACATCCCCAGAACCGGCAAAAACCGTGCCGTCAACACCCCTGACCGGCCGACCAGAGGTTTCGGTCAGGGAGGCGTCACCAAGGGTCAGGCAGAGGTGGTCAGACGGGCGCGGAGAGCGTTGGCGGCGGCGCGTTCGCTGCGCTGCTCGGTCGCGTACGCCAGGCGGACCGCCTCGTCCGCGCACGACTGCGCCTCCGCCAGGTAGCCGCAGGCGGCCAGCGCCTCGGCCAGCACACCGGCCGCGATCACCTGGCTCCGTACGTCCTCGGCCGGTGCGGTGACCGCCCGCCGGGCCCAGTCCAACGCCTGCTCCCGCTGACCGTGCGCGAGCAGGGCCGCCGCGTACTGGGCCATGGTCTGGCGGCGGGAGAGGAGCAACGAGGGTGCGTTCGCGGCGGCCGTCGCCACCGGGGCGAGCAGCCCGACGGCGGTCGCCGCGTCACCGGCGGCCAGCCGGGCCGTCGCCAGCAGCACCCGGGGTGCCACCTGGGCCGGGGCCTGCGGGTTGTGCGGCTCCACGGCCGTCAGCACCGAGCGGGCCACCCGCTCGGCGGTCTCGCAGTCGCCCAGGTCCAACGCCACGAAGCCGCGCAACGTGCCGGCCATCCCGGTGAGCAGCGGGTGCGAGGTGCGCTCGGCGTACGCCAGGGCGTCGGTGAGCAGGTCCGCCGCGTGCTCCGGCTCGCCCAGCCCACGCGCCACCACCGCCCGGACCACGAGCGCGAACCCGCGTCCCCAGTCGTCGGAGGCGGCGGCGAACTCCCGGTACGCCCGCCGGGCCTCCCGGTCCGCCTCGGCCAGGTCACCCAGCTCGGCGGTGGCGAACGCCGCGACCGCACGCAAGGTGCCCACCGCCCACGCCTCACCGACCCGCTCCCCGAAGGGCAGGAACACCTGCGCCATCCGACACGCCTCGCGCAGTCGGCCGGCGAGCAGCCGGGCGAACGCCGTGGTGCCGCGCAGCCAGGCCCGCCCGTACGGGTCCTTCAGCTCGGCGAAGAGCCGGGCGGCCCGGCCGAGGACCGCGTCGGTGCCGGCGAAGTCACCCCGGGTGGTGGTCACCCAGGCCAGGTTCTGCAACGACCACGCCTGCCCGCGCCGGTCCTGCGCACCGAGACTGACCTGGTACGCGGCAGCCAACCGGCTGCTCGCCTGGCTCAGCCGCCCGGCCACGAAGTCGGCCATGCCGAGCCGGCGCATCGCCGTCGCCCGCTGCACGGGCAACCCAGCGGCCGTGGCGACCTGCAACGCCTCGTGCCAGGCCGTCATCGCCCGGCCCTGGTCACCGAGGGTCTCCTGGGCCTGCCCGGCGAGCAGCAGGGCACCGACGCGGGTGGCCTCGTCCCCGGCGTTCGCGGCGATCTTCTCCGCGTACGCCAGCGCGTCGGCGACGCGACCGACCTGGAGCAGCGCCCGCGCGTGCACCACCCGGTCGGCCGCCGACAGCCCGTCGCGGGCCAACTCGGTGGCGCGTTCGGCGTACTCGATGGCCAGCACCGGCTCACCGGCGGACAGTGACCGGCGGGCGGCCCGGCCGAGCGCGGCGATGCCGAGCGGCACCACCGCCCGGGCGGGCGCGTCCGGGCGCAGTTTCACCGCGTCGGCGAGCGTGGCGGCCCGCTCGACGTGCGTCGCCACGAAGTCGTCCCGGGCCTCGTCGGTGAACCCTCCCGGCGACCCGGCCGTCGCGCCGTCCGCCGGTGCCGCCCAGCGGGCCAACGCGGCGTGCCGCTCGGCCAGCTCCGCCTTGCTCACACCGGCGTACGCGGCCTCCCGCATCAGCGGGGTCGCGAACGAGTAGCCGACCCGGGAGCGGTGCAGCATCCGACGCTGCAGCAGCTCCTCGACAGCTCGGTCGAGTTCCACGGCGATCACTGCCGACGGCCGGCCGTCGCGGCCGGCGCGCTGTTCACGCAGCGCCTCCAGCGCGCCGGTCGGCACCGTGTCACCGATCACCGCGGCGTCCCGCAGCACCGAGCGGGCGTCCGGCGGCAGCGCGTCGATGCGGGCGGCGAGTACGGCGGCGAGGTCACGGGAGAGCAGCCGGCTGCCCAGCGAACCGGGCACCAACCGCCAGCCGGCCGAGGAGCTCTGGTCCCGCTCCGACGGTGCGCGGGCACCCCGCGCTGTCTCCGTCGTGAGCGCCCCCCGCTCGATGAGCAGGGTGACCAACTCGGCCAGGTAGAAGGGGTTGCCCTGGGCGGTGGCGAGCAGCCGGTCCGCGTCGGCCGGTGGCAACTTGCCGCCGCCGAGGTAGCTGGTGAGCAGCCGCGCGGCGTCGGCACCCCGCAGCGGCGGCAGGGAGTGCACCTCGGCGTCCGCGACCCGGGTCAGCGCCCCGGCGGTACGCACCAGCTCGGGACGGCCGAGCAGCAGCACCAGCACCGGGCCGGTGAGCCTGGACAGGGTCAGCCCGAGGGCGCCGATCGTCTCGGCGGTGGCGTCGTGCAGGTCGTCCACCACGATCACCAGCGGCGCCTCCGAGGCGAGCCCGCTGAGCAGGTCGGCGACCGCGTTCGGCACCACCTCGGCATCCGCGGCCGGGGTGCCCGATCCGCTCCACTCGCCGGTGTCGGTGCCGCCGTGTGCCGACAGTTCGGCGTAGCCGAGCAGGGCGAGCAACTGCTCGGTGGCGATCGGCGGGGTCTCACCGCCGGAGCGGGCGAGCCGCTGCCCGAGCCGCCGCAGCCTCTCCTCCACCGCCGGTCGGGTCAGGGCGGTGGCGGCGTCACTGGGCAGGCCGACGGCGGCCCGGACCAGGTCGGCGAGGGGCGCGAGGCGGCGTCGCTCACCGAACGCGGCGCAGCGCACCGAGAGCACCCGGGCGCCCGTGTGTGCGGCGTACCGGCCGGCGCCCACGTCGTACCCGGCGGCGAGGCGCTCCACCTCGGCGGCGAACCGGGACTTGCCGATGCCCGCCTCCGCGGTCATCAGCAGCACCCGCGGGTCACCCTGGTCGATCACCTCGGCGAGCCGCCCGGCGATCCGGCCGATCTCCGTCTCCCGGCCGACGTACGGCGCCTCGTCGCCGAGCCCGGAACGGGTGCCGGGCGCGTCCAGCAGACCCAGCAGCTCGTACGCCTCGACCGGCTCACGCTTGCCCTTGAGCCGCAGCGGGCGCAGTGCCCGCCAGGAGGACACGTGCCGGGTGGCGGCGGCGGTGCGTCCGCCGGCGTAGACCGCGCCGACGGCGGCGGCGTCGGCCAGCCGGGCGGCGGTGTTGACCGTGTCGCCGATGACCGTGTATTCGATGGCGGCCTGGATGCCGGCGATGACGTCGCCGGTGTTCAGCCCGACCCGCAGCCCGAGCGGCGCGCCGCCGCCCCGCTCGTCGTCGAGCACCCGGCGGACGGCCCGCTGCATGGACAGGGCGGCCCGGACCGCGCGTTCGGCGTCGTCCTCGTGCGCCACCGGCGCGCCGAAGACCGCCATGATCCCGTCGCCGGTCAGCTTGTCGACGTGTCCGCCGAAGGTCTTCACGGCACCGGCGAGGGCGGCCAGGACCCGGTCGGTGACCGCGCCGACGCGTTCCGGGTCGAGATCCTCCGACCAGGAGGTGAACTCGGAGAGGTCGCCGAAGAGCACGGTGACCACCCGACGCTCGGCCGCCGGCAACGTGGCGGCGGCCGGCAGCGCGGCACCGCAGTTGTGGCAGAACCGCGCGCCGGGAACGGCAACGGTTCCACACACGGGGCAGGTCACATGTGCTCCAACCCACTGACCCCGGGCGCGGATTCCCCGGTGCCGACACCCAGATACTCCAACTGCGCGCGGACCGACCACTCAGCCGCCCACCAGAGCGAGCGGTCCACGTCGGCGTAGACCGTCGCGACCACGTCGGCGGGCGTGGTGGCACCGGCCGCGACCGCGGCCCGGACCTGGTCCAGCCGGGCCCGGCGATGCGCGAGGTAGAAGTCGGCGGCGGCGGCGCAGTCGGCAAGCGCCGGGCCGTGCCCGGGCAACGCCGCAGTCCCGGTGTACGCGGACAGCAGCTCCAGGCTGGTCAGGTAGTCACCGAGGTGCCCGTCCGGGTGGGCGACCACGGTGGTGCCCCGGCCGAGGATGGTGTCACCGGTGAGCACCACCCGCTCGTCGCCGTGCTCGACCAGGAAGCAGACCGAGTCGGCGGTGTGCCCCGGGGTCTTCAGCAGACGAACCGCCAGGCCGAAGCCGCCGAAGTGTTCGCCCGGCTCGGTCAGCGGCGCGCCGCCGATGGTGTGCGCCGGGTCGACGGCGAGGACGTGGACACCGCCGAGCAGCTCACTCAGCCGGGCCGCGCCCTCGGTGTGGTCGGGGTGGCCGTGGGTGATCAGGATCAGCCCGACGGGGCCGTGCTCGGCGATCCGGGTCAGGTGTCCCTCGTCGGCCGGCCCCGGGTCGACCACGATGGCCGCCTCGGCTGTCGGGGCGCGCAGCACCCAGGTGTTGGTGCCGTCGAGGGTCATCGGCCCCGGGTTCGGCGCGCGCAGCAGTGTCACCCAGGTCGGCAGCTCGTCGGCGACCGCCGCCGCCGGCGCCGTCACGTGCCCGCTCATGGCTGCGATCGTACGACCCCGCCCGCAACACCCCACGATCTTGCCCGCGCGGCCCCTGATTCGTCACCGTTCAGGGCTTTTCTCCGTGCCGGAAGCGCAAGATCGCGGGGCGTCGCGAAGCGTCAGGCGACCTCGACGATCAGTTCGACCTCGACCGGGGCGTCGAGGGGCAGCTCGGCCACCCCTACGGCGCTGCGGGCATGGCGACCGGCCTCACCGAAGACGGTGCCGAAGAGGTCGGAGGCACCGTTGATCACTGCGGGCTGACCGGTGAAGCCGGGCGCGGAGGCCACGAAACCGGTCACCTTGACCACCTTGACCACATTTTCCAGGCCGACCAGCGAGTCGACCGCGGCCAGCGCGTTGAGCGCGCACCGCTGGGCCAGGTCCTTCGCCTGCTCGGCGGAGATCCCGGCGCCGACCTTCCCGGTCGCCAGCAGCTTGCCCTCGGCGATCGGCAACTGGCCGGAGACGTACACGTGCTGCCCGGACTGCACCGCCGGCACGTAGCTGGCCACCGGCGGCACGACCTCGGGCAGGTCGAGCCCCAGCTCGGCGAGCTTCGCGTGCGGACCGTTGCTCACGCCTTCGGTCGCTTCAGGTAGGCGACCAGTTGGTCGGGGTTCGGCCCGGGGACCACGGCGACGAGCTCCCACCCGTCCTCACCCCAGTTGTCGAGGATCTGCTTGGTCGCGTGGACCAGCAGCGGGACCGTGGAGTATTCCCACTTCTGCATCGCTGAAGGGCTCCCTCTCGGTGCGGAATTTGTTCGAGGGACAGCCTACGGTCCGCTGGCCGGACGAGGCGCGGGACGCTGCTCCGGAGCGGCCGGCACCTCCCCGCAGAGCCCTTCGTGTCCGTATCCCTGTGGGCAGCGGGACCGGTCGGGCAGCAGCAGGTCGCAGAAGACCCGGTGCCTGTTGTTCTGATCATCGGCGTTGGACACGGTGGTCTCGCCCGCGTCCAACTCGGGCAGGAAGCCCAGCGACACCGCGACCCGGCCGGCCAGTACGGTCGCCGCCGCCAGACTCGGCACCCGGATCGGCAGGTGGATGACGAAGCCCGGCTCGTCGTCGTCGCGGGTCCGCTCGGTGGCGTAACCCGGCGCCCGGCCCGCCTCCGCCTGCTCCGGCATCCGTCGGTACGACCGTTCGTTGATCGGCTGGCCACCGATCTGCCCACCGGCCGTGAACATGGACCCGGACCGGTGCGGCCGTTCGTTGGTCGGGAACTGGGTGCGAGGGATGTTGTCCACGTCGCGCATGCACTGCCTCCGGTCGTACCGCTCGGATCGCTCTTCCGGTCCGGACCCATTCGTCCGTTCCGGCCCCCGCGCCGGGACGAAAGGTAGGTCCGGGGCCGTAGTCCCGCCAACAAGACGCGCCCGAATGGCCACCTACAGTCACATATGCGACACATGGCAGGTAAGCGACCCGATGGCGCTCCGCACGCGGAGTCCGGTCGGCCGGATCGGTGGCTGGCCGCGCGGCACGGGCGACACCACTTCCGTCATCGACCGCTACCCTTCCGGTCGGGCGGTCGCGCAGCGCCCGGCAGCCCGCTCGATCACGCTCGACGCCAGGGGTGGCGGCGGGCGCCGGACCCCCGGGGGAAGACGATGACCCAACCGCCCAGCGGCGACCAGGCCGGTCCACCCGCCCTCCCGCCGGCCCAGCCGGAACCCACCGATCAGCCCGGCGTCTCGACAGCCCCCGCCGCAGCGGCCCCCGCCGCGCCGTCCGGGCAGCTCGCGCTCCCCGCGCCGCCCGCACCGGCGGCGCTCCCCGCCGCACCGACGATCCCCGTCCAGCAGGCCTTCCCCGCGCCGACCGGTGGGGTTGAGGCGGTCGGCACACCGGCCACGACACCGACACCACCCGGTACGTCGGGTCCGTCGACCATCCCGCCACCCCCGCCGGCGTACCCGCCCTATCCCGGGACGGCCGCGCCGAAGAAGAAGCGTGGTCTGCTGATCGCGGCGGTCACACTCGTCGTGATCATGGTGCTCTGCGTGGGCGGCGGCGTGCTGGCGTTCCTGACCCTGCGCAACACCGAGACCGGCGAGGGCGCCAAGGAGCCGGCGGTCGCCGTCGACGAGTTCCTCACCGCGGTCTACAAGGATCGCGACGCGACCAAGGCGGCCACCCGCGTGTGCGCCGCCTCCCGCGACGACGGAAAGATCGCCGCGAAGGTGGCCGAGGTGCAGAAGTACGCGTCCGAGTACCAGAACCCCCGGTTCAGGTGGACCACCCCGAAGGTGGACAACCAGACCGGTGACCGGGCCACCGTCTCCACCCGGGTCACCATGACCACCGCGGACGAGAAGGTTGCCGACCAGGACCTGCGGTTCACCGTGGTACAGAAGACGGGTTGGTGGGTCTGCGAGGTCGCCTGACCGCCAGGCGTGGATAGGCTCGACGGGTGTGTGCAGCTGAGCGGCCGTTCGACCCGGCCGGTACCGGATGGTCGGCCCGCCTCCACGTGGTGACCGGCAAGGGTGGCACCGGCAAGACGAGCGTGGCGGCCGCCCTGGCCCTCGCGCTCGCCGCCGGCGGTCGGCGCACCCTGCTGGTCGAGGTCGAGGGGCGGCAGGGCATCGCCCAACTCTTCGGCATCGACCCGCTGCCGTACGAGGAGCGGCACCTCGCCGACGCGCCGGACGGCGGTGCGGTGCGCGCCCTCGCGGTGGACGCCGAGGAGGCGCTGCTCGAATACCTGGACATGTTCTACAAGCTGGGCGCGGCGGGCCGGGCGCTGCGCAAGCTCGGTGCCATCGACTTCGCCACCACCATCGCGCCGGGTCTGCGGGACGTGCTGCTCACCGGCAAGGTGAAGGAGGCCACCACCCGCACCACCGGGCAGCGGCGCGCGTACGACGCGGTGGTGCTGGACGCCCCGCCGACCGGGCGGATCGGTCGGTTCCTCAACGTCACGGCGGAGACGGCCCGGCTGGCCAAGGTGGGCCCGATCAAGACCCAGAGCGAGGGGGTCGCTGCCCTGCTGCGCTCCCCGATGACCGCGGTCCACGTGGTCACGCTGTTGGAGGAGATGCCGGTGCAGGAGACGGTGGACGCCATCGCCGACCTGACCGCCCTCGGCTTCGGCACCGGAAAGGTGATCGTCAACGGCACCCGACCGGCGCTGCCGGCCGGCCAGCCGGTCACCGCCGGGGAGCTGCGGCGAGGGCTGGTCGCCGCCGGGCTGCCGGCCGATCGGGACACCGTGGCCGGTTTGCACGACGAGGCACGTGACCAGCTCATCCGGCGCGAACTGGAAGATTCGCTCCGCGCCGACCTGGTGGAGTTGGGGCTGCCGATGGTCGAGCTGCCGTTGCTGCCCGACGGAGTGGACCGGGCGGGGCTCACGACGCTGGCCCAGGCCCTCGTCCGCGCCGATTGACTCACACCTGAGCGCAGCACGGGCGCACGGACCCACCAGCCCGATACGCTCGATTGGTGCCTTCCGAAGACGCGGCGCCGCTGCTGGACGTCGACCAGATTCTCGCCGACCCCGGCGTACGGATCGTCGTGTGCTGCGGTGCCGGCGGGGTGGGAAAGACGACCACGGCCGCGGCGCTGGCGCTGCGGGCCGCCGAGCACCACGGCCGACGCACGGTGGTGCTCACCATCGACCCGGCCCGCCGGCTGGCCCAGTCACTGGGCCTGACCGAGCTGGACAACACACCACGCCAGGTCAAGGGGATCGACGTCGAGGGCAGCGGCGGCGAGCTGCACGCCATGATGCTGGACATGAAGCGCACCTTCGACGACGTGGTGTTGCAGCACACCGATCCGGCGAAGGCCGCCGAGATCTTCGCGAACCCGTTCTACCAGGCGATGAGTTCGACCTTCGCCGGCACGCAGGAATACATGGCGATGGAGAAGCTCGGCCAGCTGCACGCCCGGGGCGAATGGGACCTGATCGTGGTGGACACCCCACCGTCCCGCTCGGCACTTGATTTCCTGGACGCACCGGCCCGGCTCTCCCGTTTCCTCGACGGCCGGATGCTGCGACTGTTGCTGGCCCCGGCGCGCAGCGGCGGACGGAGCATGTTCAGCCTGGTCACCGCCTCGTTCGGGATGTTCTCGAAGGTGGTGCAGAAGGTCCTCGGCGCGCAACTGCTCACCGACCTGTCCGGCTTCGTGGCCGCACTGGACTCGATGTTCGGCGGTTTCCGGCAGCGAGCCGAGCAGACGTACCGGATCCTGCAGGCTGGGGAGACGGCCTTCCTGCTGGTCGCGACGCCGGAGCCGGACGCGGTCCGGGAGGCTGCCTACTTCGCGGGCCGCCTGCGGGAGGAGCGGATGCCACTGGCCGGCCTGGTGCTCAATCGGGTGCACCGACTCGCGGCACCGGAGTTGGACGCCGAGCAGAGCCGGGTCGCCGCCGAGCGGCTGACCGACCTGGGTGGGCACGAGGCCACCGCCGACGTGCTGCGGGCGCACGCGGCGCTGGCTCGCCAGGCGGTACGCGAGCAGCAGGTGGCCGCGCGGTTCACCGAGGCGTTCCCGGCGGTGCCGACGGTGTCGGTGACGGCACAGCCCGCCGACGTGCACGACGTCGACGGGCTGCGGACGATCGGCGCGGCGATCAGCCGGCCGTGACCGTCGTCAGTTGGTCGCACTGACGAGGATCTTGTCCTTTCCGGCCTTTTCCTTGCTGTTCTTCTTCATCGCGGCCTCGAACATCTTGCGCCAGCTCGTCACCTGCGGGTGTCGACGCAGCAGTGCCCGCCGTTCGCGTTCGGTCATGCCGCCCCACACACCGAACTCGATCCGGTTGTCCAACGCGTCGGCCAGGCACTCGTACCGAACAGGGCAGCTCCGGCAGATCCGCTTCGCCACGTTCTGTTCGGCGCCCTGTACGAACAACGCGTCCGGGTCCCCGTTCTGACACGCCGCCAGCGACGGCCAGTCAGTGATCATGCCCATGTGTACACGTCCCCCCTTGCAGTACCTACCGACCTCGTCGATGCACGCCAGCCGGCAATTCCCCCCGATCGCCCGGCTCGCCTTCCCCAAGGCGGCACGGACGACATGTGGCGCTGTCGCCGCCCCCATCATGCTCTGTAGTCGACTGATTACGCAACGTTGTCGACGAAATCCATCATTCCGGACACTCCCGGCTTCCCGGGCCTTCGACCGCCGGTTACCCCGCCGAGGTCGGCGATAACGCTGCGCCACCTCCGGAAATTGGAGGAGACTCGCGCCGGGCTACACGCAACCAGGCACCGGGGGTCGTGCGTTTAGCACAACGAGGGCAGCGCGTGCAGGAAATGGGGAAAGAATGCCCAGGCGCCCCTCGTTCCCTACTCGCGTACCATGCCGAGGTGACCTGGATGCGGAAACGTGACCACAATGTGCTGACCAACGCCGCATCGCTGCTGGTGTGCGGCCTGCTGGCCGGCGTGGTGGTCGCTGCGGCGGCCTTCCCCGCGGTGGCGATGTCCGGCTTGGCCGCGAAGGCCGGCGCCGAGACGTTCGGCGCCCTGCCCACAGAGCTGACGGTGGCCCGCGCGCCACAGATCAGCTATCTGCTGGCGTCGGACGGCAAGACACCGCTCGCGACCATGTACGACGAGAACCGGCGCGACGTGAAGCTCGCCGACATCTCTCCGTACATGCAGAAGGCCATCATCGCGGCCGAGGACCACGACTTCTACAAGCACAACGGCGTCGACATCAACGGTGTCGCCCGCGCGTTCGTCAACAACCAGGGCGACGGCGGCCGGCAGGGCGCCTCGACGCTGACCATGCAGTACGTCCGGCTGGCCATCGCCTACTCGGCCACCCACCCGGCCGACGTCGTCGCGGCCACCGAGGACACCAGCGCCCGCAAGCTTCGCGAGATGCGGCTGGCCCTCCAGGTCGACAAGGAATTCTCCAAGGACGAGATCCTCACCCGCTACCTCAACCTCGCCTCGTTCGGCAACGGCGCGTACGGCATCTACGCCGCCAGCCAGGTCTACTTCGGTAAGCCGCCGAGCAAGCTCAAGATCGAGGAGGCGGCGCTGCTGGCCGGCATGGTGAAGGCGCCCACCACGAACGACCCGACCACCGAGGCGGGTTACCCGCTCGCCAAGGACCGGCGCGACTACGTCATCCAGAACATGGTCGACATCAAGGCCATCACCCAGCCGGAGGCCGACGCCGCCAAGGCCATCGAGCTCAAGGTGCTGGACAAGCGCACCCCGAACGGCTGCGTCGCCGCGAACGTCAACAGCTGGGGCTTCTTCTGCGACTACTTCTACCGCTGGTGGATGGGGCAGGAGACGTTCGGTTCGACCACGTACGACCGGGAGCGGCGGCTCAAGAGCGGCGGCTACACGGTGGTGACCTCCATCGACGTGCAGGCGCAGAGGGGCGCCGACAAGGCGGTCCGCAGGGCCAAGAGCGAGAACAGCAAGGAAGCGGCAATGGTCGCGGTGGTCGAGCCCGGCTCCGGCCGGGTCCGGGCGCTCGCGGTCAACCGACAGTTCAAGCTGGACGACCCGAAGAACCCGAAGAACAAGATCTCCAGCGATCCGGCGAAGAGCAGGAAGGGCATCCGGGGCAACTATCCGGCGACGGTCAACCCGCTGCTCACCGGTGGTAACGGCATCACCGGCTACCAGGCCGGCTCGACCTTCAAGATCTTCACCATCGTGGCGGCGCTCGAGAAGGGCATCCCGCTCAGCTACACGATCAACGCGCCGCAGAAGTTCGAGTCGGAGTACATCGTCGAGCGGGGCAGCGACGCCGCCTGTCCGGGCACCAACAAGTACTGCCCGACCAACTCCGGCCTGAAAGCCGGTGGTGTGCAGAACATGTGGAGCGCGTTCGCCCAGTCGATCAACACCTACTTCGTCCCGCTCCAGCAACAGGTGGGGGCGGAGAACGTGGTGGACGCCGCCAAGCGGCTCGGCATCAACTTCGGGGTCAGCAAGGAAAACGACTGGGCCAATGACAAGGCAGCCGCCCACGACTGGGGGGCATTCACCCTGGGTGTCTCGTCCGTCACCCCGCTTGACCTGGCCAACTCGTACGCCACGCTCGCCGCTGACGGCAAGTACTGCGAGCCGATCCCGGTGCAGGAGATCAAGGACCCGGACGGTAACAAACTGGACATCGCCAACCCGCGCTGTGAGAAGCGGTTCAGCACCGAGGTGGCCCGAGCCGCCGTGGACGCCGCCCGCTGCCCGGTCGGCGACAACTCCAGCACCAGCAAGTGCGGTAGCAGCCGCACCGCCGCCGTCGTGAAGGGCATCGTCGACGCGCCGGTGGCCGGCAAGTCCGGCACCACCGACTCGGAAAAGACCGCCGCCCTGGTCGCGATGACCAAGCAGTACGCGGTGGCCGGCATCATGGCCGACCCGGACTGGCCGCAGACGAACGTCAGGATGCTGCACAAGGAAAAGAACGGCATCAACCCGCCGGTGTACGAGACGCTGCGGGACGCCATGATTGGCAAGGACCGCATCCAGTTCGAGCCGCCGGGCCAGAAGATCTCCGAGGGTGACCAGAAGAGCATCCCCGGCGTGAGCTGCATTTCGGTGGATCAGGCGAAGTCCCGGCTCAAGGATGCGGGCTTCGAGCCGGTGGTCTCCGACACCAAGGTGAAGTCGTCCTGTCCTCCGAACACCGTCCACGGCACCAGCCCGGACGGGCGCACCATCAAGGGCGGCGTGGTCACCATCCAGGTCAGCAACGGTGGCGGCGGCGCCACGCCGGGCACCCCCGGTGGCGGCCAACCCGGCAACACCGGTCGACCCGGCGGCCGCCCCGGCGGCTGAGCCGACGATCAGGACACGACGGGCGGGCACCCACCACGGGTGCCCGCCCGTTTCCGTCTGTCCGGGACCACCGCCTACCCGTCCACGCTCCGGAGAGCGCAGACCGGGATGCCGGTGGATCAGAGGCCGAGCTGTCGGCGTACCTCGGCGGCCACCCGACCACCCTCGGCCTGGCCCGCCACCGCGGCCTGGGCCGCCTTCATGGCCGGGCCCATCTGGGCCTTCCCGGTGAAGCCGCCCGCGGCGAGCGCCCCCGACACCAGCTCGGCCAGGTCGGCGTCGGAGAGCTGCCGGGGCAGGTAGCGGTCCAGCACCTCACCCTCGGCGGTCTCCTTCGCGGCCTGCTCGGCGCGGCCGGCGTCGGCGAAGGCGGTGGCCGCCTCCCGGCGCTTCTTGGCCTCCTTGGTCAACACGGCGAGCACCTCGTCATCGGTGAGCTCGCGCTTGGCCTTGCCGGCGACCTCGGCGGTGCCGACGGCGGCCAGGGCCATCCGCAGCGTGGAGGTGGTCAGCTCGTCGCGCGCCTTGAGCGCGGAACGCATGTCGGCGGTGAGGCGGTCCTTCAGCGTGCTCATGGACGGTCAAACTACCCTGAACGCCATGCGAAAGCGCACACTATTCCGGCTTGCCGCCGGAACCGCCACGGTCGGCGCGGCCACCCTCGCGTACGCGTCGCTCATCGAGCGCAACATGTTCACCCTCCGGCGGTACGACGTGCCGGTGCTGCCGGCCGACGCGGAGCCGCTGCGGGTCCTGCACCTGTCGGACCTGCACATGATGCCCGACCAGGCGCGCAAGCAGCGGTGGGTGGCGTCGCTGGCCGCCCTCGACCCCGACCTGGTGGTGGTGACCGGCGACAACATGGCCCACCCGGGCGCGGTGCCCGGAGTGCTGCGGGCTTTGCAGCCGCTGCTGGACTACCCGGGAGCGTTCGTGTTCGGCTCCAACGACTACACCGGGCCGGTCCTGAAGAACCCGTTCACCTACTTCCTGCCTGACCGGGAGTACACCGAGGGCGTCGAGTTGCCCTACGAGGAGCTGCGGCAGGTGTTCACCGGCGCCGGCTGGGCGGATCTCAACAACGCCCGGACCACGCTGAAGGCCGGCGGCCGGCAGCTCGACCTGGTCGGCGTGGACGACCCCCACATCGAGCGGGACGACTACCCCACCGTGGCCGGCGCGGTCTCGTCCTCGGCGGACCTGTCCATCGCGCTGTCGCACTCCCCGGAGCCGCGGGTGCTCGACCAGATGGCCGCGGACGGCTTCGGGCTGCTGCTCGCCGGGCACACCCACGGCGGTCAGGTCTGCGTACCGGGCTACGGAGCGCTGGTCACCAACTGCGGCCTGCCCCGGTCGATGGCGCGTGGCCTGCACCGCTGGCCCGGTTCGGACTCCTGGCTGCACGTCTCCGCCGGTCTCGGCACCCACCCGACCGCCCCGGTCCGCTTCGCCTGCCCCCCGGAGGCCAGCATCCTCACCCTCATCCCCCGCTGAGCGGCTCCTTCCCGCCCGCCTGTCGATGGTCGGGGGCGGGGCCGGGCGGCGGGGGTACCGAGTTTGACCATCCGGGCGGGTGGGCTACTATTTGTCGGCACGCCTCGGGGTGTGGCGCAGCTTGGTAGCGCGCTTCGTTCGGGACGAAGAGGTCGTCGGTTCGAATCCGGCCACCCCGACCAGAGGCCAGAAGGCCAGGTGAGATCGACTCTCACCTGGCCTTCTGTCATTCCCCCGGCGCGCACGAATGATGGTGCTGCGCTTCGCTAGCCTCTGCACGTGATCTCCTACCGCGCTACCGCCCCCGCGGACCTCGACCGCGTGACCCCGTGGATCGTGACCGAGCCCGTTGGGTGGATCCCCGCCGACCGTTACCTGGCCGAACTGGCCGAAGGCATGTACCGGCCGGAATGGACATGGATCGCCGAGCACGACGGCCAGGTCGTGGGACGGGCATTGTGGTGGGGGCCGAAGGGCAGCCCGCATCCGGTCGCGCTCGACTGCCTCGACGTGGATCCAGCGGTGGGAGACCGTGCCGCCGTCGCCGCCGAGCTGATCAGGGCGGCGCTGGCCGGGTTCCCGGAGCCGGTGGAGTACATGATCAAGGTCACCGGTGGCTGGCGTGACGATCCGGCCATTTTGGCGGCCGTGGAGTGGCGGCGGGCGGCGGCGCATGCGGCGGGCCTCACCCGCGAGGTGGAGCGGCTGCAGTTCGAGTGGGCACCCGCCGACGGGGTGCCCCCCGCGGCCGGCCGGCTGCAGTTCCGCGCGGCCTCCGACGAGGAGTTCCTCGCGGTGTTCAGGAGAATCGCCGAGGGCAGCCTGGATGCCCGGACCCGTGCGAACCTGGCCGCCAAGGGCGTGGACGCCACCGCGCGCGAGGACTTGGACTTCTATCTCGGGGCGCCGGGCAAGCGGGAATGGTGGCGGATCGCCTACACCGGCGAGGGCGAGGTGGCGGGCTTGGCGATTCCCTCCGCGACCCCGTACAACGTGAACGTCGGCTATCTCGGGGTGGTGCCGGAGTTCCGCGGGCGCGGCTACGTGGACGAGGTGCTCGCCGAGATCACCCGCCTGCACGCGACCAACGGGGAGTCGCGCATCACCGCCACCACCGACATGGGCAACGCGCCGATGGCGGCCGCTTTCGGTCGCGCCGGTTACCGCAACACGGAGATCCGGATCAACCTGTCCAACGACGTCCAGCCCTAGACGAGGAGAGGCCGGTCATCGGCGGGCCGCTCCGCTGAGCAGGTCGGTGACCGCGGGTCCCAACTCTGGGTGGGTGAACTCGAAGCCGGCATCGCGCAGCCGGTTCGGGACGCACCGACGGCCGGTCAACACCAACAGCGGATCGGCGCGCAGGAACACCGATCCGACCCGGACCAGAGGCGCAGGGGTGGGAACACCGACGGTACGACCCATCGCCCGGCGGAGCGCGGCCATGAGATCGCTGTTGCGTACGGGGTTGGGGGAGGTCGCATGCACGATGCCCGACAGCGTGGGGTCGTCCGTGCAGTGGCGCACGATCGCGCACAGGTCGTCGATGTGCAACCAACTGATCCACTGTCGGCCGCTGCCCATGCGGCCACCGAGACCCCACCGTACGAATCCGGTCAGTCGATCGAAGGCCGGGGTGTCGCGGTCGAACACGATGCTCGTACGCAGCGTGACGTGGCGCGCCGCGGTGATCTCCGCCGCGGCCTCTTCCCACGCCCGAGCGACACCGGCCATCTGCGGTGGATCGCTGGCGGGCGGGGCCGACTCGTCGAGCACCGCCTCGCCGGCATCGCCGTAGATGGCCAGCGTGCTCATCTGTACGAGCACCCGCAACGGCCGGTCCAGACCGGTGCATGCATGGGCGAGCGCCCGGGTGGGTTCCGTCCGGGAACGTGTGAGCAACACGACGTTGGCCGGTGTCGGCCGCCGGAACACCAGTTCGCCGCAAAGGTTCACCAGGGCGGCGTCGGACAGTTCGGATGCCCAGGGGCCGACGGTCCGACCGTCCCAGTACACCTGCCGGCCCCACCGGACCCGTGTTGCCGAACGGCTCAGCACCACCACGTCGTCGCCGCGAGCGGTCAGGTCGCGGGCGATCCGTTGCCCGAGCGCCCCGGAACCGCCGGCGAGGACGACCTTCACCGGCTGCGAGTGGCGACCGGGCCACCGGTGGGCCGCACCGCCATCGGCGGCAGCGGATTCCACGTGGCGGGGACGTTGCGCATCAGCAGCCCGCAGTCGGGTATCGCGGATCCCGGAGGGAACCGGACCGGGTCGTCGAAGAACGTGGACTGCACCGAGGCCAGGTCCACCGGCGTGACCTGCCAGCCCCGGGTGAGCAGCTCCACTCCGTCGAGGTGGCTCGGATCGGGGGTGGTCGAGAAGCCGGTGGCACCGCGCCGGAAGAACTCCGAGGCCTGGTCGACGTCGTCGAACAGGTGGCTGCCCGACAGGGCGGCTGCCACGCGGACGTGGACACCGACGCGTACCTTGTCGACCGGATCGGCGAGGGCGATCCGCAGCTCGTCCGCGCTCTCTCTGACGTCGAAGCGGCTGAGGTGGTGCCGCCCCGGAAAGAGCCTGCCGCCGACCCAGGAGTTGAGCCGGGAACCGGTGTCACGGCGTGGGATGTAGACGCCCTGTGCGACGCCGTCAGGTGTGTCCCACTCAACCGCGATCCGGTGCGCGCCATTCTCGCTACGCAGGCCGAAGGGTGCGGGCACGGAGGGGAGACGGACTCCGCTCAACCGGATCAGGCAGATGCCGGACACGGCCCAGCCGTTGACGACCTGCGGTCGCAGCGGGGCGGGCAGCAGCCGCGCGGTGACCTCCGGTTCCGTGCGGTAGTTCACGAGGAGGCGGCGCTGGACGACGCTCACCAATCGGGGGGCTCTCATCTGGCCGCCTTCCGTGGTCCCGCGTGCCGGAACACCTTGCTCCGGCGCGCCGCTGACATGCCGGGGTAACACCTGGTCGGGCGCACGCACTCGACCGAGTTGAGCAGTCGCTCAAACTGAAGCTTACGACGCCGGTGTCAGGTGCGCGAGAGGTGATGGTCGTCGTTGCCCGCGTCGTGTGCGGATTGCCACCCGCGGGCCTTCAACCTTCACGGCCCCACCAGAGTCGTGCTGGGTAACCAATCGAGGCGGGGGCTTATGGCAGTTGACGACGAGCATTTTCGCGAGTTCGTCGAGACGCGCTACATGGATCTCTTGCGCGTGGCGTACCACCTCACCGGGTCGGCGCAGGATGCCGAGGATCTGGTGCAGACGGCGCTGGTGAAGGTGATGCGTCGATGGCGTCGGATCGACGATCCGATGGCGTACCTGCGACGGGTCATGATCAACCACCACATCAGCAGTTGGCGTCGCCACCGGGTGCACGAGGTGGTGACGTCGTTCCTGCCGGACCGGTCCGGTCGGGACATGACGGAGGCGGTGACGGAACGGCACGCCCTGTACGAGGCGATGCGGGAGCTGACGCCCCGAACCCGGGCCGTGATCGTGCTCCGGTACGTGGTCGACCTGCCGGAAGCGGCGGTCGCGGCCACTCTGGGCTGCTCCGTGGGGTCGGTCAAGAGCCGCGCGTCGAGAGGTCTGGCTCGCCTGCGCCTGGCACTGGCGTCGGAAACATCGACGCCGAACCCGTTGCCAACGACGACCTCAGCGGCAACCGATCCAGCACCGACCGGGACGACGACGATGACGGGGGTAACACCATGACTGCCGACGGGGAAGTGGGTCGGGCGCTGGCCGAGCTGAGCAGGGCACTGACTCCACAGCCGGATCCGTACGGTCGGGCCAGGGCGCGTTACCGACGGGACCGGCAGCGCCGCCTCGGCGGACTGGCCCTCGCTCTGGTGCTCTCCCTGGGCGGAACCGCCTTCGCGATCGCCGACCCGGGCCGGACCACCCCACCACCACCCGCGGACGCGACGGAGTCCAACGCGCCCGTGCTGGCCTGGTCGAACAAGCTCCTCCAGTCGCCACCGCGCGGCGTCGTCGGCCAGGACAGCGGCTACGTCCGCCAGCTCTCCGAACTCCTGTTGGCCGCGCAGCGCCGAGGAGACTTTCCCCGCCTGAGGGTGCCGTTGACCGCGGTGAAGGTGCTGTTCGTCGACGACGTCGGCGGCCAGCGGATCGCCCTCGCCGCCTTCGTCCGCGACCAGCCCGATCCGGGCACCGGCTGGCCGAGCGCCGCGATCTGGCTGGCCGCCGAGGAGGGTGCCAGCGCCGAGAAGCTGACCAGCACCAACGCCGATCGGGGCGTCGGCGACGGGCTGGAACCCTACGAGAGCCGCGCCGTGGAAGACCCCTCCGGCCCGGGAAAGCTCATCCACGTGGCGATCGCACCCGCCGGGTGTGTCTTCCTCACCTCACCGTTGCCCAACGGCAGGGCGTTCCAGTGGGCGCCGGAGCCGACCGGGTCGTACCTGATCCGCACCCCGAAGACCCAGCGGCCCGAGTGGTGGCGGGTCGACTGCGGCGGGGTGACGCGCAAGATCACCGCGGGACCGGGTTCGCTGGCGTCGGAGCCGATCACCGACGCGCAGCTCGCGACCGCGATGTCCCGCGTACGCGGCAGTGTCCCGGAACCGAGGGCCCGACTGTTGGTGTCGCAGTACGCCCAGTCGTCGGGATACCAACTGACCGCCCTGCCGAGCGTGGTGTGGGGCGGGCACGCCGCTCACCTCCCCGTGCGTTCCGACGACGGCGCGCCGCCCACCGGCGGGCCCTCGGTGGAGAGCGGCAAGACGATGATCGTTGCTGCTCCCGCAGCCGGCGGCGGCTGGCTCGGCGAGGTGAACATCGACCTCGATCAACCACGGCCCAACGGCGTGGTCGGCACCGGCACCTCCTTCAGCGTCGCAGCGGACCCGACCGACCCCGCAGGCGTCCTGGCGGTGTCGATCGACAACGGCGTCATCGGCGAAGGAGCCCAACGGTCCCTGCTCGTGGTGACGCCTGCGGCAGCCACCCAGGTACGGGTGGCGCAGAACGGGCGCGAGGTGGCGACGGCCGCGGTGAGCGGCTCCGGGGCGGTGGTGCCCGTGCACCCCGCCATGACGGACCTCGTCGTCGAGGCGCTCGACGCGTCCGGCCGGACGCTCGCCACCGGTCAGGTGGCCACCGACGGTGCGCCGTCGACACTTGAGACGGACACCTGGAACCAGGACTGATCGTGACGCTGCCTGCGGAAACCGCCGCCAACATAGGTACTTCAGCCGATCCCCAGAGGCGGTGGGTCACCTAGCGTCAAGGGCACCACTACCGTCCGAGGGGGACGCCCATGAGCACCGCACTCGACTTCGACGCCGTGAAGACACGCCAGCAGGTGACGTGGGCCAGCGGCGACTACGGCGCGGTCGCCGCACTCATCCATCCGATCTCCGAATTGCTGGTGACGGCGGCCGACCTGTCGGCCGGTGCCCGCGTGCTGGACGTCGCGACCGGCTCCGGCAACGCCGCCATCGCCGCCGCCCGCTGCGGCTGCGTCGTGACCGGCGTCGACTACGTACCCGAGTTGTTGGAACGGGGCCGTCAGCGGGCGGCGGCCGAACGGCTCGCGGTCACCTTCGTGACCGGGGACGCGGAGCGCCTGACGCACCCCGACGGGTCGTTCGACGCGGTGCTCTCCGTCGTGGGCGTGATGTTCGCCCCGGACCAGCAGCGGGCGGCGGCCGAGCTGGTCCGGGTCTGCCGCCCCGGCGGCACGGTGGCGCTGGTCTCGTGGACGCCGCAGGGGTTCATCGGCGAGTTGTTCCGCACGGTGGCCCGGCATGTGCCCCCGCCACCGGGACTGCGCCCGCCCGTCGAGTGGGGCGACGAGGCCCGGGTCCGCGAGCTGCTCGGCGAGGCCGTGGGCGACCTGCGGGCGGTACGCCGGGAGTTCGTCTTCCGCTTCGGCACACCCGAGGAGTTCGCCAACTTCTTCCGGGCGAACTACGGGCCCACGCTCAAGGCGTTCGAGGCGCTGCCCGAGGAACGGCGACCGCACCTGCACGCCGACCTGGTCGAGCTGGCGCGTACGCACAACCGGGCCACCGACGGCACGGTACGGATCCCGGCCGAGTACCTGGAGGTCGTGGCGCAACGGCTCACCAACTCCAACTGACACGACAACTGCCGGCCCCTGCCGTACGCCACCGGGGCGGCCACCACAGAGGTGGCCGCCCCGCCGGTCAGTCCTGTCGTTCGGTGCGCTCGATCTCGGCGAACGCGGCGGCCAGGTAGTCGTCGAACGACACGCCTGTCGTCGCCAACAGGTCGGCCACCAGGAGCGGTGCATGCCGGGCCAGCGCCGACGCGTCCGGACGGGACTCGTCGCCCTCGGGGTCGTACACGCCGAGCGCGCCGGCGAGCAGCACGAGCACCACGTGCGGGTCCACGTCCGACCGCCACCGCGTCGCGCTCTGCACGCATCGGGTCAACACCTGGCGGATGTCGTCGCCGGTCAGCCCCTCCGGATGGCTCTCCTCCAGCAGCAGCCGGACCACCGCGCCGAGCACCAGGCCGGATCGCTCGTCGGCGGCGAGGCCACCGACCGCCTCGTCGTACGCCTGACCGTCGCGCGCCTGCGCGGCGGCGACGGCCGCGGTGGCGGTCACCGCGATGGCGCGGGCGGTAGCGGGCAGGTGTCGCCAGGTGCCGGTCATCGAGCCAGCATCGCAGACCCGGGGGACAACGACCGACCGCCACCGAGACCAGTGGATCATCGTGGGATTGGTCACCCGAGGACACCAGCGAGGGCGGAGCGCGGCCGAAACGGTTCGCGCGGTGTCACACCTGGGGATCAGAATGCCGGACATGCTGCGTCGTGCCCTGCCCCGCCGAGCGGACGCCCGCCGGATCATGCTCGGCACTCTGCTGTCGGCGATCGGGCGCGGTCTGACCCTGCCGTTCCTGTTCATCTACCTGACCGACGTACGCGGGCTCACCGACGCCCGCGCCGGGCTCGTGATCGGCTGGTACGGCGCGGTCACCCTGGCGCTGTCACCGCTGGGCGGGACGCTCATCGACCGGTTCGGCGCCCGCTGGGTGGTGGTGCCCTGCCTGGTGCTGGAGGCGATCGGCACGGGCTCGCTCGCGCTGGTCCACTCGACCGGTTCGGCCCTGCTGGTGATGACGGTGATCGCCATCGGCAGCTCGGCGATCTGGTCCGGGCAGAACACGATCCTCGCGTCGTTGACCGACGACGACGAGCGGCAACGCGTGTTCGGGCTGAACTTCGCCCTGCTCAACCTCGGTATCGGCGTCGGCGGCATGACCTCCGGCGCGATCGTCGACACCGCCCGACCCGGCACCTTCCAGGCGATCTACCTACTGGACGCGGTGACGTACCTGCTGCCGGCGCTGATCCTGCTCACCCTGCCCAGCGTGGGCCACCGACTCGGCAACCGTCGAGGGGTCGACGATCCGTCGCCCGGCGGCTACCTGACCGTGCTGCGGGACCGCCCGTTCCGGCGGCTGGTGATCTTCGGGCTGGTCCTCACCACCTGCGGGTACGCGCAGATCGAGGTGGGCTTCGCCGCGTACGCCGTGCGGGTGGTCGAGGTGAACCCCCGCGTGGTGGCCTGGGCGCTCGCGGCCAACACCGTGATGATCGTGCTCGCGCAACTGCTGGTGATCCGCCGGATCGAGGGGCGCAGCCGTACCCGGGCACTGGCGGTGGTGGGGGCGGTGTTCGCCGCCGCCTGGTTGGTCCTCGGTGCGGCCGGCCTGGTCACCGGGGAGAGCGCCGTGTTGGCTGCCCTGTGCGTGGTGGCCTGCTCGGCGATCTTCGGCTTCGGTGAGACGATGCTGTCGCCGGTGATGCCCGCCCTGACGAACGCCCTGGCGACGGACGAGCTTCGTGGTCGGTACAACGCGATGAGTTCGATGATCTTCGGAATCAGCGGTGTGATCGGCCCGGTGACCGCGGGACCGCTCATCGCCGCCGCCGACGGCAGGGTCTGGGTGGCGACGGTGGTCGGCGGTTGCCTGGTCGCCTCGTTGATCGCGCTCTCCCTGCGCCGACTGCTCACCGCGGAGCAGGACGGCCGCGCGACAGCCGCCGCGGTGTCTCCCGGCCCGACCCCCGTCGCCGCCTGACCCGCACACCCCCACGCCTCACGCCCTGCCCTGCCCCGCGCCGCCCTGCCCCGCGCCGCCCTGCCCCGCGCCGCCCGCACCGCCGCGCCGCCCCGCACCACCGCGCCGCCCCAAGATCGTGCTGGATCCGGGATGTAGTGGCCTCATCACGCCTCGATGCCACTACATCCATGTTCGAGCGCGATCTTGCGCGCGGCGCGCGGCGCGCGACGCGGGGCGCGGGGCGCGGCGGGGCGCGGGG
>NZ_JBEZDC010000016.1:0-198557 GCF_040647935.1 Micromonospora sp. NPDC049204
CCCCGCGCCCCGCGCCCCGCGCCCCGCGCCCCGCGCCCCGCGCCCCGCGCCCCGCGCCCCGCGCCAAGATCGTCACAACATCCCGGATGTTGCTGCCTCAGAGGCGCGCGAGGCAGCAACATCCGGGTAGTTGCGCGGGTCCTGATGACCAGCACCGTGCTCAGCCAGGCCCCGGGAGCGACTTCGGGCGGCTCACATCCGTTGGTCACGCTCGATCCTGGAAGTAGTGGCCTCACCAACACACCGATGCCACTACTTCCTGAATCGAGCACGATCTTGCGGCGAGGGCGCCGAGGGACCGAGACGTGCGAGGGGCGAGACGGGCGAGGGGCGAGACGGGCGGAGGCGGTGCGTCTCGGGCTCGCTGCCGCAACTGCTGACGTTGACGCCCCTTTCCTGCGCAGATGATGGCGTGGGGGTCTTATGGGCTCGCATCTGCGGGCGCTAGGGTGAGCGGGTGACGACGTACCGGATCGGGGAGGCCGCCGACCTGCTCGGCGTCAGCGCCGACACCATCCGGCGCTGGGTGGACGCCGGGCGGCTGACGGCCGGGCGCGACGAGCACGGCCACCGGGTGATCGACGGGGTCGACCTGGCCGTGTTCGCCCGGGCCCAGGCCGGCGACCCGGACGCGGGCGCCGAGTTCTCCTCGGCCCGTAACCGGCTGCGCGGCATCGTCGTCGACGTTCGCAAGGACACGGTGATGGCTCAGGTCGACATCCAGGCCGGCCCGTTCCGCGTCGTGTCGCTGATGAGCCGGGAGGCGGTCGACGAGCTGGACCTGCGGGTCGGGTCGATGGCCGTCGCGGTGATCAAGTCGACCACGGTGGTGGTGGAGCGGGCCGCACCCGCCCCGAGCAGGGGAAGGTCGGCGGGATGAGCGCGCGGGCGCTGCGCGCGGTGGTGGTCGTACTCGTGGCGGTGGCCGTCGCCGGCTGCGGCGCGAGCGGCGACCAAGCCTCCGGTGGTGCCGTCGACGGCCGGGTCACCGGCCGGGTGACGGTTTTCGCGGCCGCCTCGTTGACCGAGTCGTTCCGCCGCATCGGTAAGGACTTCGAGGCCGCCAACCCCGGCAGCACCGTGACTCTCAACGTGGCCGGCAGCTCCGCGCTGGCCAACCAGATCAACCAGGGTGCGCCGGCGGACGTGTTCGCCTCCGCCGCCCCGGCGAACATGGCCACGGTCACCGCGGCGGGCAACGCCGACGGCACGCCGACAACTTTCGCCCGCAACCAGTTGGTGATCGCGGTGCCCCGCGGCAACCCGGCAGGCGTGACCGGGTTGGCCGACCTGAGCAGGTCCGACGTGAAGGTGGCGCTCTGCGCCAGCCAGGTGCCCTGCGGGGCGGCCGCCCGCACCGCCCTGGACACGGCCGGCGTCGCGCTGACCCCGGTGACCCTGGAGCAGGACGTCAAGGGCGCGCTCGCCAAGGTGAGGCTCGGTGAGGTCGACGCGGCCCTGGTCTACCGCACGGACGCACGAGCGGCGAGCGCCGACGTGACCGGGGTGGAGTTTCCCGAGTCGGCGCGGGCGGTCAACGACTACCCGATCGTCGCGCTGAGGGACGCCCCGAATCCGGCCGGCGCGAAGGCCTTCGTCGCGTACGTCCGCTCGGCGCCGGCGCAGGCGGTCCTCGCCGAGGCCGGTTTTCAGGCGCCATGAGTCGGGTCCTCGAGCACGCCGCGCCCCGACGGCGGGGGCGGGTGCCGATCGCGCTGCTGATCCCCGCCGGGTTGGGGCTGCTCTTCCTCGTCCTCCCGCTCGTCGGTCTGGTGATCCGGGCGCCCTGGGCGACCCTGCCACAACGGCTCACCACGCCGGGGGCGCTGACCGCGCTGCGGCTGTCGGTGCAGACCGCGACCCTGGCCACCGCGCTCTGCCTGCTGCTCGGGGTGCCGCTCGCGTGGGTGCTGGCCCGGGTCGAGTTTCCCGGCCGGCGACTGGTCCGCGCGCTGGTCACCGTGCCACTGGTGTTGCCGCCGGTCGTCGGCGGGGTGGCGCTGTTGCTGGTCTTCGGCCGGCGGGGGCTGCTCGGCGGTTGGCTGGACGCCACGTTCGGCATCACCCTGCCCTTCACCACCGCGGGCGTCGTGGTGGCCGAGTCGTTCGTCGCCATGCCGTTCCTGGTCATCGCGGTGGAGGGGGCGCTGCGCGCCGCCGACCACCGTTACGAGGAGGCCGCCGCCACCCTGGGTGCGGGCCGGTGGACCACCTTCACCCACGTCACGTTGCCGCTGGTGGCACCGGGGCTGGCCGCCGGGGCGGTGCTCTGTTGGGCGCGGGCGTTGGGCGAGTTCGGTGCCACCATCACCTTCGCTGGCAACTATCCCGGTCGGACACAGACCATGCCGCTCGCGGTCTACCTGGCGTTGGAGACCGACCTGGAGTCCGCGATCGTGCTCAGCCTGGTGCTGCTCGTCGTGTCGGTGGGCATTCTGGTGGCGTTGCGGGACCGCTGGATGACCAGCGCATGAAGCCTGCGCTGCTCGACGCCCGGCTCGTCGTCGAGCGGGGCGCCTTCCGGCTGGACGTCCCGCTGCGCGTGGCGCCCGGTGAGGTGGTCGCGCTGCTCGGGCCGAACGGCGCCGGCAAGACCACCGCGCTGCGCGCGCTGGCCGGGCTGCATCCCCTCACCGCCGGGCACGTCACGCTCGACGGCGTCGACCTGGACCGCCCGGAGACGCGCGGATGGGTACCCACCGAGCGCCGGCCGATCGGCGTGGTCTTCCAGGACTACCTGCTGTTTCCGCACCTCAGTGCCCTGGACAATGTGGCGTTCGGGCCACGCCGGCACGGCGTGGACCGGCGGGGCGCGCGTGCCACCGCCCGGGACTGGCTCGCTCGGGTGGGGCTCGACGCGCAGGCGCACCGCCGTCCCCGACAACTCTCCGGTGGCCAGGCGCAGCGGGTGGCGCTGGCTCGCGCGCTGGCCGTCGCGCCGTCGCTGCTGCTGCTGGACGAGCCGCTCGCCGCGCTGGACGCGCGTACCCGGCTGGACACCCGCGCGGAGCTGCACCGGCACCTGTCCGCGCACCCGGGCGCCACGGTGCTGGTCACCCACGACCCGCTGGACGCCCTCGCGCTGGCCGACCGGCTGGTCATCGTCGAGGGTGGTCGGGTGGTCCAGGAGGGTGACGGACCGAGCGTCACCGCCCGGCCGCGCACCGACTACGTGGCCCGGCTGGTCGGGCTCAACCTCTACCGGGGCAGGGCCGAAGGACACGGGGTACGCGTCGCGCCGGCCCTGACCCTCACCGTCGCCGACCGGTTGGACGGCGAGGCCTTCGTGGCGTTCCGCCCCGCGGCGGTGGCCCTGCACCCGTCCCAGCCGGAGGGCAGCCCGCGCAACACCTGGGCGGGGACGGTGACCGGCGTGCAGCGGCACGGCGACAACCTACGGGTGCAGCTGGACGGGCCGATCGGGGTGGCCGCGGACGTCACGCCTGCCGCGGCCGCCCAACTGCGACTGATTCCCGGTCAGCGGGTCTGGGTGGCCGTCAAGGCAGCCGAGACGCACGCCTACCCGGCCACCGGCTGAACGTCGGGTCGCCACAGACACGGACGACGAGCCGGCCGCGGCGGTGGTGGGTCCGCTGTCGTTTTCGTCCAAGACAACCACCGCCGTCGCGATCTAGCGTGGACCCGGCAGCTCGCCCGAGCACGAGGAGACAGCACGATGCGCAATCTGGTCTACACCGGCTTCATGTCGCTCGACGGCGTCGTGGACTCGCCCGGCGGCGGCCCAACCGAGGAGCACCGCAGCGGTGGGTGGGTGTTCAAGGACCTCGAGTTCGTCCCGGAAGCCTGGTCGTTGAAGGGCGAGGAACTCGCCGACACGACGGCGTTGATGTTCGGCCGGCGCAGCTACGAGGCGTTCGCGCCGGTCTGGCCCGGCTCGGAGGACCACGCCGGCTACAAGGAGCTGCCCAAGTACGTCGTGTCGACCTCGCTGTCCGACGACGCCGTCGTCGACGGGTGGGGGCCGACCACGATCCTGCGCTCGACCGGGGACATCGCCGCGCTCAAGGAGAGCGAGGGCGGCGCGATCTTCATCCACGGGAGCGCGGAGCTGGCTCGGCGGCTGTCCGACGCGGGCTTGATCGACCAGTACAACCTGCTCGTCTTCCCCGTGTTGCTCGGTGCCGGCAAGAGCCTGTTCGGCCGGGCCGACCGGGACAAGCACATGCTGACGTTGCGGGAGTCGGAGAGTTACCCGAACGGGATCGTCAAGCTGGTCTACGACGTCCGGCGGTGATCCAGGTCGAGGGCGATCGCGCCGCCGGACCCCTCGCGCAACTGCCGGGCGGTGCGGCCGACGTAGGAGCGCAACGCTCGGGCCAGGTGCGGCTCGTCGAAGTAGTCGAGCTTGCCGACGACGTCGGCGGCCGGGTCGCCGGCAGCCAGTAACTCTGCCGCCGTGCGGGCACGCTCGATCTGCCGGACGGCGCTCCGCGTCAATCCGGTCGAGGCGCGGAACCGGCGTTCGAGCGTGCGCCCCGACACGGGCGGGCGGTGACCCCGCAGCACGTCGGCGACGAGCGCGTCACGGACCACGACCCCGGCCCGGACGAGACGGTCGACCAGAGCCTCGGCGTCGTCGGGAGAGGGCGTCTGCCAGTGCCCTCCGTCCAGCCAGAACGTCCGACGCGTGGTGTCGGGAAGCGCGATGCCACCGTCGGTCAGCGCCGAGGTGGGCACGGCCCGCAACGAGGTGCCCACGGCGAACTCGATGCCCGTGAAGGTCGCGCCCTCCGGCACCGGCGCCGTGCCGGTCCGGGTCTCGGGACCGGTGATGCCCGTGTGCGCCCGGCCGGCCTGTGTCCAGAACACCAGGCCCCACCGCACCCCCGCGACCGACGTCATCGCGGTGACCTGGTCGCTCGTGCAGGTCCAGACGGTGTCCACCCACGGCGAGTCCGATCCGCGTGTCGTGAACCGCAGCCCCACGGACGAAGGATACGGCGCCGCGCGCTCGCCGTGGCTCGCCAGCTGTGGAGGATCCCGCCGACAGCTGGCCGCGCGGACGCGGTCAGCCGGCGAGCAGGTCGTTGTGCGCCGCGCGCAGCCGGGCCAGCGTGGGGTCGCCGCCCGGGACGACCCGGCGATCCAACTCGGCCCACGCCTGCGCCAGCGCGGCGCGGATCGCGGCCAGCTCGGCGGCGTGCCGCTGGGTGCTGCGTCGGTGCTGCTCCTCGAGACGGCGTGCCCAGCCTGCGGTGACCGTGGCGAGCCGGTCGGCGTCGGCGCGGGCCTGGGCGCCGCTGCGCGCGGCTGCGGCGGGGACGATCGCGGCGACCGGGCGGGGATCGCCGTCGCGGGTAACGACGGTGACCGCGTCGGTCAGCTCGGCGAGCGCGACAAGCTGACTGAACCGGGTGCGCGCCTCACGCAGCGGCACGGAACGCGGCGGGTCGGGGTGGGGGGTGAGCGCGGGGACGGCCATGGATGAATGGTGCCGCCGGGGTACGACAAAACCCGCGGTCGTCAGTGGACAATGGTCGGCGGTGCGTCCGGTCCGGCCAGCCACTCGTCGGCCAGGACCGACCAGACCTCAAGGTCGATGCGGCCGTGCGGGCCTGGGCTGACCTGGCGGAGGGTGCCGTCGAGGCGCAAACCGAGCCGCGCCGCGAGTGCCCTGCTGCGGATGTTGTCGGCGGCGGTACGCCACTCGACCCGGTGGATGCCGCGCTCGCGGACGGCCCAGTCGACGATCCGGCGGATCGCCGGGGCGACCATTCCCCTTCCCTGCGCGGCCGGTTCCACCCAGCAACCCGCCTCGCAGACGCCCCGGGTCGCGTCGAACGACACGAACATGACGCCGCCGACGAGCGTGCCGCGCCACCACAGCCCCCAGATGCCGCCGGTGTCGCTGGCCCACCGGTCGGCGTACCGCTGCAACACCGCGCGGGCCGACGGCAGGTCGGTGGCGACGAACGACGGCGCCACCCAGGGCTGGATGTGCTCCCGCGCCCGATCCAGGTGGGCGAGGAACTCCTCGGCCCGCCACGGGTCCAGCGGGCGCAGCTCGACCTCCTCGGTCAGCGGCAGGGCGAACACCGGGCCTCCAGTCAGATGCGGGAAAACAGCCTCGCACAGGCCCCACGCATGTGCCCGCGCCGGGCACGCGCTCAGGTCGGCAGATGGGTACGCAGCGCCGCGAACTGCGCCACGGTCAGGTACGACGGGTTGGCGGCCTGCGGTTGGCGGAACACCTCCAGGGCGGCGAGCCGCCCATCGGCGCGTAGTCGTTGCCGGGGCACCCGGTCCCCTTCGGCGAGGATGGGCAGGTCCAGTGGCACCGACCAGGGCTGCCCCGGTGGCCCCGGCTCGGCCGGCCCGGTGACCCGACCGATCCCCCACAGCCCGTAGGGCAGTCGACCACGACTGCCGCTGGCCCAGAAGACGATCGCCTGTCCGGCGCTCATCATCCGCGCCCGGTAGCCGGGGCGTACGCACCAGCTGGTCACCCGGGGACCCTGGGCGAACCGGGCGGTCAGGTCGACCTGGTCGGCGTTGCCCTTGATCAGCCAGGCCCCGAGGTTGTCGAGGCGGACCCGCGGCTCGGTCACCGCGTCATTCTGCCCCGTCGGCGGCCGGCCCAATCAGATGATCATGTGGGTCCAGTAGGTGAGCCAGAGCACGAACAGCACGCCCTGCACCACGGCGAGCGTCGCGGTCAGCCAGAGGTCGACGCCGCCGTGGCGGGCCCAGCGGGCCAGCACCAGGGCCACCGGGAACGCGGCGAGCAGGTAGCGCAGCAGGCTCCGGTACACCGCCGGGCCGATCGACAGCGGCACCAGCACCATGAGGACGCCGTACACCAGGTAGGCCACCTCCCGGCGGCGGAACCCGGCGACCAGCACGGCCAACACGGCCACGGCGAAGAGGACCCGCGCGGCGTCGCGGGGCTCCCCGGTCAGCCCGTTCAGCAGCACCGGCACCGGGTTCTGCGTCTCGATGCCCCATCCGGTCCGTTGCGCGTGCTGGTAGGCGAACCAGTCGCCGCCGCGCCACCGGCAGAACGCCATGAAGGTGAACCAGCCGGCGGGCAGCAGCAGCAACGGCCAGCCGATTCGCAGACAGCCGAGCAGGGCGCGGGGGCCGAGCCGCCAGTCGTGCTGACGCAGCAGGACCAGGGCCAGCGGCAGCGCGACGAGCAGGCCGACGGAGCGGCTCATCGCCAGGAAGTAGCCGAGCACACCGACCAGCAGCCACTGGCGTCGCTCGGCGTGGTAGAAAGCGGCCAACGCGAGACAGACGAAGAGCGACTCGGTCAACGCGGCCTGGAACAGGAACGCGGTCGGCAGCAGCACGAGGTACCTGGTGAAGCGGCGGGCCGCGGGTACGTCGCCGAGCAGCACCTCGGCGAGCCGGTAGCCGTACCAGAGCGCCAGCAGGAACGCGACGTTGCTGATCACCAGCAGGGCCAGCGCATTGTCGCCGCCGAGCAGCGCGCCGACCGGCCGGGCCAGGAACGGGTAGAGCAGCGGGAAGCCGAAGTCCCGCCACGGCCCGGTCAGGGGCAGCTCGCTCAGCCGCAGGTAGAGCAGCCCGTCCCAGGCGAACCAGAGGGAGATCCACCGGTGCCCGGAGATCTCGCGCTGCTGGGCCCACATCAGCGCCTCGTCGGGCGGCGGCGCCCCGGGCACGTCGTCCCAGGCGTGCAGGACCAGCAACCCGAGCAGGGTCAGCAGCAGTTTCGCGCCGAGGAACAGGCCGATCACGTACGGCCAGGGCGCCGGCACCCGACGGACCGCGCGCGCTCCGGCACGGCCGGCAGCGGCCACCAGGCCGGCACGGCCGGCAGCGGCCACCAGGCCGGCGCGCCCGGCAGCGCCCAGTCGGACGGCCAGCGTCGCCGCGCCGCTCCGCCACCGGTGCATCCGCCCCGCCCCCCGGTTCGCCGGCCCACCCGCCGCTCAGGAGTGTGGTCCAACCCGTTGTACGCCGCCAGACGCCACTCCGGAGTGGAATCGATCGTTGACCGGGAGTGACATTCGGCGCAGAACGGGTAGGCGCGGCGCCACCGACGATCAGCAGAGCGGGGAGTGCGGCAGCATGGGCGAGCAGCACGGCACGGTGGTCATCGGCGCGGGGCCCGCGGGGCTCACGGCGGCGTACGAACTGCTCCGGCACGGCCGGACGGTCCGGGTCTTCGAGGCCGACGAGGTGGTCGGCGGGATCAGCCGGACCGTGGAACGCGACGGGTGGCGGTTCGACATCGGCGGGCACCGGTTCTTCACGAAGGTGCCCCGGGTGGAGGCGTTCTGGCACGAGATCCTGCCGGACGAGGACTTCCTGACCCGGCCCCGGATGAGCCGGATCTTCTACCGGGGCGCGCTGTTCAACTACCCGCTCAGCGCCGTCAACGCGCTGCGCAACCTGGGGCTGGCGGAGGCGGTCCGCTGCCTCGGCTCGTACGCCCACGCCCGGCTCCGGCCGCCACGCGACCAGTCGCACTTCGAGGGCTGGGTGTCGGCCCGGTTCGGCTGGCGGCTGTATTCGATCTTCTTCAAGACGTACACGGAGAAGGTCTGGGGAATGCCGGCGGACCGGTTGCAGGCGGACTGGGCCGCACAGCGGATCAAGAATTTGTCCCTGGCCACGGCGATCCGCAACGCGCTGCTGCCCCGGCGGCGACGCACGGACGTGACAAGCCTGATCGAGGAGTTCCAGTACCCGAAGTACGGGCCGGGGATGATGTGGGAGCGCTGCGCCGAGCAGGTGTGCCACCGGGGTGGGCAGGTGTCGACGGGCACCTGGGTCACCGCCGTGCACCGCGACCCGGGGCGACGGCGGGCGATCAGCGTGACGGTCAACGGCGCCGACGGGCAGCGTACCGAGCCAGCGGACCACGTGATCTCGTCGATGCCGATCTCGGAGCTGGTGTCCGTCCTGCGTCCGGCGGCGCCGCCGGAGGTGCTGGCCTGCGCCGCCGACCTGCGCTACCGCGACTTCCTGACGGTGGCGCTGGTGGTGCCCGCGGAGTTCTCGTTCCCGGACAACTGGATCTACGTGCACGATCCGGGGGTACGGGTGGGCCGGATCCAGAACTTCGGCTCCTGGTCGCCGTACCTCGTCAAGGACGGCCGTACCTGCCTCGGCCTGGAGTACTTCGTGTTCGAGGACGACGAGATGTGGCGTACCCCGGATGCCGACCTCGTGGCCCTGGCCACCGCGGAGCTCGAGCGGCTGGGGTTGGCGCGGCCCGGCGTGGTGGAGGCCGGCTACGTCGTGCGGATGCCGAAGGCCTACCCGGTGTACGACGAGCGCTACCAGCACAACGTGGACGTGATCCGGGCGTGGCTGGCCGAGGCGGTGCCGAACGTGCACCCGGTGGGGCGCAACGGCATGCACCGTTACAACAACCAGGACCACTCGATGCTGACCGCGATGCTCACGGTCGAGAACATCGCAACCGGCAGTACGCACGACGTCTGGACGGTCAACGTCGAGCAGGACTACCACGAGCAGTCCTCCGGTGGCGACCGGCGCGGCACGGGCCGGGACGCGCCGGTGCTGCCCAGCCGGATCGTCGCCGCCCCGATCGTCGCTCCCGTCGGGGCGCGCGCCGGCGGTGACGGTGACCGGGCCGCGCCGCTGCCGGCACCCGTGGACTGAGCGCCCGGCCGCCCTGCCGAATGCCGTGGGCGTCGCCTGCCCCGCCTCCGAGGATCACGTGGTTTGATCTGCACGTCGATCCGAAGGGGGCAGGGTGGGGCGCAGGGCGATCATCTTCCACGGGACCGGTGGCAACCCGGACGTCGTCTGGTACCGCTGGCTGGCGCGACGGTTGGAGGCCCGGGGCTACACCGTCGAGGTCCCGCACCACCCGGGCATCAACGTCGAACCGATCGCCACGTTCCTGCCGACGGTGCTCGACGGGCACCACTTCGACGAGGACACGATCCTGGTGGGCCACTCCGGTGGCGCGGCGCTCCTTCTGGCGCTCCTCGAACACGTCGACGTGACCGTGGCGCAGGCGATCCTGGTCGCCGGTTACTGCACCCGACCCAACACCAGCGAGGAACCGGTCCTGCAGCAGAGCTACGACTGGGCCGCGATCCGGTCCCACGTGCGCGACATCTACTTCATCAACTCACGCAAGGACCCGTACGGCTGCGACGACCGCCAGGGGCGCGCCATGTTCGAGCGGCTCGGGGGCACCCAGATCGTGCGCGACGACGGGCACTTCGGCGACTACGACCAGCCGTACGAGCGGTTCGAGCTGCTCGACCGGCTCATCCCCTGACCCGCTACCCGCGCGCCCTCTGCCGTGCCGATTCGTACAGGACGACGGATCCGGCGGTGGCGGCGTTCAGGGAGCTGGCCATGCCCACCATGGGTATCCGGATCAGGTGGTCGCAGGCGTCGCGCCACGCCGAACTCAGCCCGGACGTCTCGTTGCCGACCACCAGCAGCGTCGGCCGGGTGAAGTCGTACTCCGCCGCCTCCACCGCACCGCTCTCGTCGGTCCCCACCACCTGCACGTCGACGCCGTCCGCGCGGATGGCCTCGACCCAGTCGAGCACCGTCCGGTGGGAGGGCACCCGCACCGCGGGGACCGAGAAGAGTGAGCCCGTGCTGGCCCGAACCGACTTGGGGTCGTAGACGTCGGCGGCATGGCCGGTGACGATGACGCCCCGGGCGCCGAAGGCGTCCGCCGAGCGGACCAGCGTCCCGATGTTTCCGGGGCTGGTGGGCCTGTCGAACACGACCGCGAGCAGGTCGGGACCGGTCGGGATGCGACCGAGGTCGTCATCGGGCAACGCCACGACGGCGAGCAGTTCCGGGGCGACGTCCGCCTTGCCACCCAGCTCGAGCATCAGCTCGCCGGCAACGGCCACCTTCGTCGCGCGGGCCGCGTCGAGGGTCTCGTGCGCCCAGCTCGACAGGTGTGCGTCCGCGTTGTACAGGAGTTGGCGGACCTGCCACCCGAGCTGGGTCGCGAGCGTGATGGGTCGGACGCCCTGCACGAGGAACTCGCCGCTGCGCTGGCGCTTGGTGCGGTTGCCCAACAGCGCCTCCCACTGTTGGAACCGCGCATTGCGAGTTGTCACCCGTAGGACCGCCACCAACCCCGCCTCCATCGCGTCTGACCGTGCGCCGAGCGTACTGGGGTGGGCACCGCGGTCGGCACGCGCTCCGGCCGGAGTCGGCCCGGCCGTGGTCGTGCTCACCCCACGGCCACTCCCCCGGCCGGGGCAGGGGATCCCCTGCGCAGGGGAGGAGAGACGACCCATCGCCAGAGATCATCGGTCCATGACGGTCCCCGTGGTCGCCCACCTCCGGCCCCGCTCGCCCGGATCTCGCGGGCAGCTGTGGGTACCACCGGCCGCCGCGCTGTGGGTCACCGCGTACGCGGTCGTGCACGCCTGGTGGGCGCTCCGGGGCGCGCCCCGATTCGCCGAGCCGGGCGAATCCTTCTTCCCCGGCGGGTGGCTTCCGGTGGTGCCCGCGGTGCTGTCGGCGGCGGCGATCCTGCTGATCAGCTCGGGCGTCGAACACGACCGGAGCACGAGCGTCCGTTGGACGCTGGCCGTACTCGGCTGGGTGTCCGGTGTGTCGATGGTCCTGTACTCGTTCATGGTCCCGCTGACCCTCCTGATGATCCTCGGCGGCCTGTTCGGGATGGATCTGGACGCGATGGACTGGGTGACGCTGCTGGCACAGGGCAGTGGCGCCCTGGGCGGCGCCCTGACCATCGTCACCGCCAACGCCGAGCAGCGGCGGGCACGCGGGGCCTGCCACCGCTGCGGTCGGGTTCACGGCCGCCGGCCCGAGGGGCGGGACGCTCCGACGCCATCCTGGGCGTGGTTCGCCGGATACCTGACGGTCGCCGCCTGCCTGGCGCGCTTCACCGCCGAGCGGGTGCACGGCTTCCTGTCGAGCAAGGCACCGGAGATCCCCTGGACCTTCATGATCACTTTCGTCGTCCTGATGCTCCTCGCGGGCACACTGTTGCCGCTGGCGTTGGTACACCGCTGGGGCCGGATCTGGCCCGGCTGGGTCCTGCCGCTCGCCGGCCGAAAGGTCCCACGTTGGCTGGTGGCCGGCCCCGGACTCTTCGTCGGCGCGGGCCTCACCACCTATTTCGGTATCGCCGGCATGACCGCCTGGGCCACCGGCGACAACGTGGACGGGCCGGCGTGGTTCCTGGCCGTCGTGCTGCCGGCGTACACGCTGTGGGGTCTGGGACTGCTGGTCGCCGCCGGCTCGTACCTCAGCCTGACCAAACCCGAGTGCACGCTGAGTCGAACGAGCGCTCCCCGGGCCGCATCTCGGTAAACGGGTCTCGGGGCGAGCCCTCAGCGCGGCAGGTGCGTCCAGTACGCCACCGTGGCGTCGTCCGGGACCTGGCCGTCGGGGTCGGCTTCGGCTTCGGCCTCCCGGACGGCCCGGATGACGCCGGCCGGGCCGTGGGCGGCGAGCAGGGCCAGCACGCCGGGCCAGTCGGTCCGCCCGTACGGATCGACGATCCGGCTGGCGCCGTTGCTGAGCAGCGCGATGCCGAACAGGTCGGCAAGGGACCGACTGCCGGTCACCGCCTCCCGGGCCGCGTGCGGGTCGTCCTTGGCGATCCAGTAGCCGCCCGGCCGGTTCCGGCGGGCACGCAGCGCGCTGGCACAGGAGGCGCGAATGCGGTCGTACTCGGGCGTGTCCCGAGCTACACCGCTCAGCGGGACGGAACAGTCGCGCCGGGCGATCACCTCACGCTCGTCGGTGATCACCTGCGGGCCGCCGTGGGCCTGGTCGAGGACGAGATAGGAATCCGCGAGGAGCAGGTAGTCGAGCCGACCCCGATGGACGCGGGCCAGCACGACTGTCGCCTGCGGGCTGCTGGGATCCGCGATGTCGCAGCTGTGCCGGTGCGCGGCGGCGATCTCGTCGATGGCGGTGGCGAGGACGGTCGCGAGGTCCCGGCCGTCGTCGGGCGACAACCGGCCGAGCAGCGCGCCGCCGAGGCGATGGGTGTACCAGGCAACCCCGTGGCGGCAGAGCGACTCCGCTCCCGGGATGCCCGCGCCGTCCAACAGGACGACAGCACCCGGCACCGCGCCGACGAAGTCCTCGTTGCGCCGGTTGGCCCTGCCGGGGCTCGTCGCCATGCTGACGTGCACTCTCGAACTCCTGACGTCCCGGCCGTCGATCCCCGTCAGGGGTGGCCCTGGTGCAGGGCCCACTCGTGCTCGAGAATCGACATGTCGTGGGCGTCGATCCAATCGTCGTCAAAGCGCAGGGCGTGGCGGCGGGTGCCTTCGTGGACGAAGCCGACTTTCTCGTACACGTGGCGGGCGCGGGGGTTGAAGTCGAAGACCTCCAACCCGACCCGGTGCATTTCGAGCTGGCCGAAGGCGTAGCCGAGCAGCAGCCGGGTCGCCTCGGTGCCCAGGCCACGATCGCGCCCCTCCGGCCCGATGAGGGTACGGAAGCTGACGCTGCGGGCGTCGGGGTCGTGACAGTTGAGGACGACCTCGCCGACCAGGGCGCCTGTCGCGTTGTCCACGATGGCCAGGTCCAGCCGGTCGTCGGTGGCGCCTCGGGAGCCGTACCAGTCGCGGCTGACCTCCAGCGGCGGGGCCTCCCCCAGCTCCGCGCTGCTGCTGACACTGCCGGTGAGCCGGGCCACCTCGGGATCGATCATGATCGCGGTCATCGCCTCGGCGTCATCGGCGGTCACGGGCCGCAACGTGACCAGACGCCCGGTCAGGGTCGGCTTGTGGCTGAGATTCGTCATTGACCTACCCCCGTGGCCGCGTGAACGAGAACTCACCATACGTCGTCGCCATTCCGGGCGTCCGGCTCCCAGCTGCCGAGGGATGACGGGGCGGAACATTGACACGTAGTCTGCTGTCGATGACGGGCCGTGTGGTTGTCGACACTGCGGGAGGTGCGAGCGGTGGGCAGATGGTTCAACCGCGGCCGTAAACGCGACGACGAGCCACCGCGCGAGTCGAAGCCGTCCGGCCCGGTCATCGAGATCACCGTCACCCAGGGCGGTCGTTCAAGCACCACGACCCTCGGTGGTCCGACCGCCTTCGGGTTGCAGTACCACGCCTACCACGAGCAGTACGGCGCGACCGACGCGCGAACGTTGGAGGCGGGGACCCTCTACGCGCAGGAGTTGATGCGCGACAACGACATCGACGAGGCCGTGGCCCTCTATCAGGAGGTCGTGGCGTTGCGCAGCTCGGCGCTCGGGCCGGAGCATCCGGACACCCTGCGCAGCAAGCACAGCCTGGCCTTCGCGCTCTGGCAGCGCGGCTCCCACGCCGAGGCGCAGCGCGTGCAACGGGACGCCTACGAGGCGCGGCGCCGGGTGCTGGGCGACGACGACGTCGAGACGTTGCGCAGCGGCAACAACCTCGGCTGGCTGCTGATCGAGCTGGGTCGGATGGACGAGGCCGAGCCGCTGCTGCGGCGGGTCGCCGACGGCATGGCCCGGACGCTGGGCCGAGACGACCCGGACACCCTGACCTGCCAGATGAAGCTGGCCGGGCTCCAGCACCTACAGGGCCGCAGCCAAGAGGCCGAACGGGCTCTGCGGGACGTGGCCCGGCGGCTGAGCCGGGCGGTGGGGTCCACGAACCCGGTGACGCTGCAGGCCCGCAGCAACCTGCTGGTCGTCCTGCTCGACAACGGCCGGGCGGCCGAGGCGGTCGACGCGGCCCGGTCACTGGCGGACGACGCCGGTCGAGTCCTGAGTAACACCGACGGCGTACTCCTGCACGCCCGGCACTCCCTGGCCCGAGCGTTGGACGGAGTGGGCCGGCGGGCCGAGGCGATCCGGTTGCTGGCGGACACGGTGCCGGACAGTGAACGGGGTCGCGGCGTCGACCATCCCGCGACCCTGGAGATGCGGACGCTCTTCGCCCTGCTGCTGGTCGAGGCGGGTGACCGGCGGGCGGGCCAGGAGGCACGGGCCGCGCTGGCCGGGTGCGAACGCGTACACGGCCCGACCCATCCCCACACGGAGAAGGCCCGGGCGCTGGTCCGGCGCACCCGCTGACGCCGACGGGCGGTGGTCAGCCGCCGGTGTGGATGTGCGCCGCCCACAGCGTCGGTGCCAGCGGGTAGCGGTCCCGCAGCGCCCGCACGGCCGCGTGCAGCGCGTACGCCGCCGCCCCGGTCGCGTCGCCGTGCTGGTAGAAGGCGGTGGTCAGGGCGAGGGAGACCGCGTCGTCGATCTCCCACAGGGTGCCGATGACGTGCCGGAATCCGGCGAGCTGGAAGGCGCCGGTGATGTGCAGTGCCTCGTCGACGAGGGTCGGCGGGGCCTGGGCGGTGGCGCAGGCCGACAGGAAGGCGAACTCCGCGTCCAGGTCGAGCTGGGACACGTCGGCCACGGTGAGGGGGCTGTCCTGGTGGTCGTGGACGAGCAGTCGGCCCTGCGCCGGGTCGTGCGGGTCGGCCACCGCGTGGCACGCGAAGTGCGCGTAGGCCGAGCCGGCCAACCGGTCCAGGACGTGCTGCCGGGTGGCCGTCGCGTCCAGCCCCAGCCACGCTCCGGGCAGCGCCCCCGCCGCCGCCACGGCCTCGCGTTCGGCGCTGGGCAGCGCCTGCGGGCCGCCGGGGGTGGCGCGCATCGCCACGACGCAGGACCGGGCGTCGGGCCGGGACTGTCGCGGCCCGGTGCGTTTGCGGGCGAGCGCGGTCACGGTCGGGGTGTAGGAGGAGACCACCCGGTCGAGGGCGGATCGGCCGGCACCGGCCTGGGCGGCGTGCAGGGGGAAGAACGCCAGCGGGCCGACCGGGCACCACCAGACGCGGGGCAGCTCACCGGCCGCCCCGGGCGCGTCGATCCGGTCCAGCACCGGCCCGACGAGGGCATGCCACAACCATTCCAGTACGCCGGTGAGCACCGACTGGGCGCGCAGCCTGCTCCGCGCGTCCGCCGTCGGGTCGTACGCCGTGGTGGTGGCCTCCTGGAGCAGCCGTAGCTGCGTCATCGCGTCGGTCAGCGACAGATCCGGCAGCGGCAGCACCGTCACGCGGTGCTGCCGCAGGATGAGCGCGTCGCAGCGCAACTCGCTCGCGATCGGCACGATCACGGTCCCGTCGACCTGGTCGAGCAGCTGCCGCGCGCTGGGCGGGCACAGGAAGTCACCCAGGCCGGGCAGCTCCCGGATCGTCGCCAGCAGCACGTTCCACTCGGTTTCCCGGTCCCGGCCGAAGGTGGTGGGTCGGAGCGCTTCGGGGGCGGGCGCTTCGAAGTCCTGGCGCATCCGCTGGAAGTCGACCGCCAGACGCGGGTCGGCGCGTTGGAGCGCCGCCCACTCGCCGTCCGCCGTCAACCGCTGGTGCAGCAGCAGGCCCCGGCCACGTTCGAGCAGCTCCAGGGCGCGCTCCGGCTGCCCGGCGCCGATCGCGCAGGAGGCGGCCGTTGCTGCCAACCCGGCCGTCGAGCCGAGGTCGGCGTACTGGTCGTGGCGGGTACGCCCCCGGGAGGCCAGCCGGGGCAGCAACGTGATGGCCTCGTCGAAGGCCTCCGTCGCCTCGTCCCACCGGCCCAGCGTGGTCAGCGTGTAGGCCGCCTTGTCGAAGGCCTGGATCCGGACCGGCACGGCGCCGGAGTCGATGCGGCCGGCGGCGCGCGCCCGCTCGGCGGCCTCGGTGAGCAGGGCGGGCTCACCGGTACGCAGATAGGTTGCCCGCAACGCCTGGGCGATGGACAACCCGGTCTTGACACGCTGCGGATCGCGCGCGGGCAGGGCGTCGAGCGCCCTGCGCAGCAGGACGAGCGCTTCCTCCAGGTAGGCGGGCTCCCCGGTGGCGTCGTAGAGCAGCCGGAGGCTGTAGCCCAACTGGTCCAGGTACAGGGCGTGGTTGGCCTCGCCGCGGACGGAGAGTGCGAGCGCCCGGCGCAGCAGGCCGATCGCCGACTCCAGGGCGGAGATGTCGCCGGTCAGTTGGTGGGTCTTCATGCCGACGCTGGCGAGGCTGGCGAGCGCCATCCGATGTTCCGGATGCCCGTCTCCGACGGTGTTCAGCGCGGCGGTGAACTCCTCCCACGCCGGGCCGAGCAACTCGGCGCGGCCGGTGCGGTCGACCAGGGTGAGCAACGTCTGCCCGGCCAGGAAGCGCGGGCCGTTGCTCTGCGGGGTGTGCCCCCGCAGCACCGCGACGGCCCGCTCGGCATCGGCGGTGTGGGTGGTCCCGGCCGCCCTGGCCAGCAGGCACCGGGCTCGCAGCATGACGATCTGGTCCTGGTTGGGGCCGGTCGTGTCCACCGAGGACACCAGCTCCATCGCCTCGTCGACGTAGTCCTCCACCCCGGTGAGCTGGTGGGCGCGCAACAGCGCCTCCGCGTGGATGCCGCGCAACACGGGCCGGTGCTCCTCGCTGATCCACGACTCGGCCAGCTTGGCGATGGCCGTGAGCCGGTAGAGCGTGTCGACCGAGCCGTCGAAGGTGTGCCGGGCTCGATGGACCTGGCAGGTCTTGAGCATCAGCAACGCGCTGTTGCCGAGGTCGGCCGAGGCGTCCTCGGCGAACTGCAGATACTGCTCGGCGATGTCCAGTAGCTGCGGATCACTGTCGATCCGGGCTCTGGCCAGCAGCACATCGGTGTACGTGGCCAGCGCGCGGACACCGTGCGCCGTACCCAACTCCTCGGCCAGAAAGGAGTCGGCCATCGTGCGGATCGCGGCCTCCAGCACGACGGTGGCCTCGATCAGGTCCTCCCGCGCCTGGTCCGCGTGGTGCCTGTCGAGCAGCGCGGCCCCCAACTCCACCTGGGCCTCGGCCCACCGCCGGTCCCCACGCGGCTGCCCGGCCGCGGCCCGACGCCAGTGGTCGACGGCGTCCCCTGCGTAGCGGCTCACCGGCACACCTCCCCGTCGCGGTCGCTCCCCAGCCTGCCAGCCGCGCGTCCACATCGACAGGAGATAATCAGCCGATGAGTCAATCGGCGCCGGACAGGCGACTCGACGACGACCGGGCGGCCCGGCTGGCCCGGGTCTGCGCGGACATCGCGCAGGTGGGCGACCTGCTCGGGCCGGAGCCGGCCCGGGCCCTGGCGCGGCTGCGGGACCGGCCGCTGTCCGACCAGGGCGTGGACGCGGTGCTCGCCGAGGTGACCGAGTTGATGCGCCGTAGCGGGCTGGTCGGTGGTGACACGACCGCCCGGGGCCACCCCTACCTGCCACTGGCCGGCATCCACGGCCGCCGCCCGGAGATCGTCCAGGTGTGCCCCGGTGACCTGTGCGACCGGGTGGAGATCCCCCGGCCGGACGCCGGCCCGCCGCACTGCGCCGTGTGGGACTGCTCGCTGCCGACGTTCCGGATGGACCGGTGAACGCGGTCATCGCCTCGCTCGGCGGGAAACTGGCGGAGCGGTGGCTCGCCGGGCTGGCGTTGCCCGGTGTGGTGTTCGTGGCGCTGGCCGCCGTGGCGGTGCGACTCGGCCACGCCCACTGGTGGGACCTGCGCCTGCTGGCGCGGGAGGTGGACCGGCTCGCCCTCGGGTCACCGGCCCCGGGCACCGGCTCCGCGCTGCTGATCGTACTCGGTGTCGTGCTGGCCAGCGTCGTCGCCGCGACGGCCGCTCAGAGCCTGGAACGCCTGGTCGTGACCCTGTGGACGCAGGGCTGGGGCCGGGCCGGCGAGGCGGTGACCCGTCGGCGGCGCCGCCGGTGGCACGCCGCCGTGGACCGCTACGAGAACGCCCTGCGGGACAAGGCACGCCGGTTGCGGTCCGCCGACGGCGCGACCGGACCGCTGCCGGACACCCAGGCGCTCGCCCGCGCCTGCGACCGGATCGCGTTGACCGAGCCGGACCGGCCAACCTGGATCGGTGACCGCATGATCGCCACGGCGGTACGGGTGCGGGACTGCTACGGCCTGGACCTGGCCGCGGCCTGGCCCCGACTGTGGTTGCTGCTGCCCGAGGAGAGCCGGGACCCGCTCGCCCTCGCGCAGGCCGACTTCACCGCCGCCGCCCGGCGGGTGGGCTGGGGGCTGCTGTATCTGGCGCTCGGCCTGCTGTGGTGGCCTGCGGCGGTCATCGGCCTCGGCCTGTGCGTGGCGGGTTGGCGACAGGGCCGCGGCACGGTGTCCGTGCTGGCCGACCTGGTGGAGGCGGTGGTCGATCTGCACGTCCGCGCCCTCGCCGCCGCGCTGGGCCACCCCACCGACGGCATGTTCGGCACGGCCGACGGCCAGGCGGTGACAGTCCTGCTCCGCAAGGACCGATGATCCTGAGCCGACGGTGCTTCCGATCAGGCTGGCGTCGTCGGGCCGCCGAGGGCAACTGTGCAGCGCTCCGACCCACCGTCCCGGTCGTACGCCAGCGTCAGCGTGCGCGCCTCGTCCGGCGGGCCGGGTTCGAAGACCACCGTCTCCATGGACAGTCCCCCGCGCTGTTCGCCGCTGCCGCCGCCCGCCCGGTACTGCGTTCCCGCGTCGTCCCACCCGCGCCACCGCCGCAACCGGTCGTGCATGCCGTCCAGCGAACCCGGGTCGCGGGCGTCGGTGCCGGCGTACGCCAGCCTCACCAGGACCATCGTCGACCAGCGTTCCAGGCTGATCAGCGTGGCGGGCACCGCGTGAAGCGTCAGCGTGCGACCGGCCAGCGAGATCACCTCCCGCAACCGGGCAGGGTCGACACCCGGCTCCTGCCACCGCGCGCGGTCACGACCGTGCTGTAACGCCAACTGTTGCCGGGTCTCGACCGACAGCGGCGCCCAGTGATCGGGCGTCAGGCGACCCTCGGTCGACATGCGCTTCTCGGTCGACATGCGCGTCTCGAGACGGGCCAACCGGCCACGTCGCTCCAACTCCCGATCCAGGTCGGCGAGGATGCGTTCCATGTCCTCCTGAGCCAGGGCACCGGCCGCCACCAGTCCCACCGCCACGCCACGGATCTCCGAACGGTCCACCGTCAGCCCGTGCGGCGGCTGACCAGCACCGGCGGGCAGTCGATCGACAATGTACTTCTCCAGGTACGCCCGTCCCTCCATCCACCCATCATCCATCGACGCGCCCGCCGACGCGGACGGGCTCGGCCGGCCGGACCGGCTCCGACGCCGACCAGTCCTTCCGCCTGGGCAGCAGGAGCGGGGTGGCGAGCAGGAGTACGCCGGAGACGGTGATCGCGGCGAGCGCGCTGGTGCGGGTGGCGAGCACACCCCAGATCACCATCAGGACGGCCTGGAGGAGTCTGCTGCTGGCACTCCAGGTGCTGAGGACCCGGGCGGTGTGCACCACCGGAGTCCGTTGCGGGCGTTCGGTCGCGTAGATCGGATTGAAGATGCCCATGCAGGTGATCAGCAGACCCTCGACGACGATCACGGTGACCACCCCGGGGATGCCGGGCTGGACGAACGCGAGACCGATAGGGAACACCGATCGCAGCCAACCGGTGACCATCAGGACGCGGTGCCGGCCGTGGCGGTGCACGAGGCGCGCGGACAGGCGGGCACCCACGAACCCGCCGAGCGCCGGGATGCCGAAGGCGAGACCGTACTGCCAGGCCGGGACGTCGTACTCGCCCAGCAGGAGAACGGCCAGGAGCGGGGCGGTGGCCATGATGAGGCCGCCGACCAGCACCGAGTTGAGAAACAGACCCCGCAGGACGCGGTCGCCGAGGATGACTCGCCAGCCGTGCAGCAGGTCGGCTGGGCGCAGCCGGGTGACCCGGTCGCGGGGAGTCGCGACGTCGCCGCCCCGAATACGCAGGACCGCGAGCGCGGACAGCAGGTAGCTGAGCGCGTCGGCCAGGATTGTGACGACCGGGCCGAGCAACCCGACGAGCGCGCCACCGACGGGCGGACCCACCGCGGTCGCCGACCAGGTCGTGCCCTCGAACCGCCCGTTCGCCACCAGCAGGTGCTCACCACGGACCAGATACCTCAGGTACGCGCCGGAGGCGGCGGCGAACGCGATGCTCGCCGTCCCGGAAACAACCGAGACAACCAGCAGTTGACCGTACGACAGGACGCCGAGGACGTACGCGACCGGGACACTGACCATCGCCGCGAACCGGACCAGGTCCATCGCGATCATGACCGGACGCTTGGCCCGGTGCTCGACCCACGGTCCGAGCGAGAGGGCGAGGATCGCCGCGACGGCGAGCCCCGCCGCCTCCAGGAGTGCCACGGCGAACGCCGACGAGTCCAGCACTTGGACCGCGAGCAGCGGAAACGCGCCGAAGGCGAGCCACGTGCCGTAGGCGCTGACACCGTACGCCGACCACAGCCACCCGAAGTCGGGCCCCAACCGGACGCGCATGTGACTCCCTCTTGACAGGCGGTGTTCGGATCGGGGCATCCCACCCCACGGGCCAGCGCGGAATCAAACAACCGATGTTCGGGCGAGCCACAACCAGCGGTTGTGCGTGCGCATAATGGGTCGGTGGATACCGAGGCGGTGCGATCGTTCGTCCGGGCGGCGGACCTCGGGCAGCTGCAACAGGCGGCCGACGAGCTGGGCGTGACGCAACAGGCCGTGTCGAAGCGGATCGCGGCCCTCGAACGTGAACTCGACGTGCGGTTGTTCACCCGTACCGCCCGAGGGGTCGAGCTGACGCTCGACGGCCAGGCGTTTCTCGCGCACGCCCGGGACGTCGTCGCCGGTGTCGACCGTGCCGTCGCCGCGATCAGGCCCGGCTCGCGGGCCCTGCGGATCGACGTCCTCGGACTGCGAACCGCGCAGGCCGTCGTCCTGCACGACTACTGGCGGTCGCATCCGGAAATCACCCTCGACGTGGTGACCCTGCGGGTCAACGACCCCCGTGCGGCGGCCGCCGCCGTCCAGGCCGGCGATATCGACGCCTCGTTCCGCTCGGTCACCGACCCGGCCGCCCTGCCGCGCGACGTGCGGATGATCCGCGCGTTCGACTCCCCGACGGAACTCCTCGTCGGCCCGCGGCACCCGCTCGCCGGCGCACGCTCACTGACACCGGCACAGCTACGCGGTCATCGGATCTGGGTGCCGGGCATCGCGCCGCGCAGCGAATGGGCGGACTTCTACGACCAGCTCGCGACCGACTTCGACCTCCGCATCGACGCGGCCGGCCCGCACTTCGGCGACGAGGTCCTCCTCGACATCCTCGCGGACTCCGCCGACGTGGCAACCCTCGTCGGCTCGCGCGACCGGTACCTCTGGCCGGCGAACCACGACCTGCGCCGCATCCCGATCGTGCGTCCGACGCTCGCGTACCCGCTGTCGCTCCTCCTGCCCCGGGCGAACCCGCACCCGGGCCTGCGGGCGGTCATCGACCACGTCGCGAGCCTGACTCCGCTCCCCGCCGCGACCTGGCGCCCCTCCTGGGCACCGGCCACCTGAGGGTGCCGGTGCCGATGTCGTCGTCCAGGCGTTGAACCCGCAGGCAGCTGCGCGCGGACATCACCGCGATCGGGTAGCCGATCGCGGCGGTGTGATCGACTTGCCAGGTGACCGAACCCCGCACCACACCATCGAGAGACGTCGAGCTTCGCCTGGCGCAGGAGAGGAACGTCTGGCTGTGTACGTTGCGGCGCGACGGCTCCCCGCACCTGACGCCGGTCTGGTTCGTCTACGCCGCCGAGACCTGGTGGATCGGCTGCGACAGCCGCAGCGTCAAGGTTCGCAACATTCTGGCCGACCCGCGGGTTTCCCTGGCCCTGGAGGGCGGCGACGCTCCCGTCGTGGCGGAGGGTGCCGCCCGGGTGCACCGCGGCGCGTTACCGAGCGCCATCGTCACCGTGTTCGCCAGCAAGTACGGCGGCTGGGATGTCAGCGCACAGGTCAGCCCGGAGGGCGAGCGAGTCCTGCTGGAGATCCCCGTCCGGCGGTGGCTGCTCGCCGGCGTGGCGCAATAGCCATCTCGGTTTAGCGGTCAAGTCCCTACCCGCTGCCGGTGCATCTCCGGTCGGATCAGCCGGTCCGGCGGGCGGTCAGGGGGCGGCCGTTCGGCGGCCACCGTGCGAGGCGACCAGGGCGTCGGCCACGATCGCGGCGTCCGCCTCGGCGAGGTCGGCGGGATACTCCGGCAGGAGGTCGTCCCAGATGACCAACCAGGATCCGAAGAGCTGCCCCTGGCCCTCGGGCCGCGCGAAGAACCAGACGTGCAGGTGGGCGGCACCGTCACCGACGCGGTAGACGTGGGCTCGCGAGATGTGCGGCAGGGCCTGCACGTGGCGGACGATTCGCGTGCTCAGCAGTCCCAGTTCCGCGGCGAGATCGTCGGGGAGGTCGGCCATGTCGTAGTGGTCGCGCGGATACAGCATCAACGCCAACGGCACGCCCCCTCCGGTGACCCGGGCCAGCCGCCAGTGCTCGTTGAACCAGATCCCCTCGTCCCGCTCCTCGCAGTTGCGGCACTCCGCCGGGTCCTCACCGTGTCGGGCGGGCTCGGGCAGCACCGGCGGGCGCAGTGGCGCGACACGCAACCCGTCCTGGTCGAAGGGGCTGATGTCCCAACCCGTCATTCCCGCCGCCAGCGGAAGCCGCCGCTCGCTGTCCGCGACGGACATCGCGTGGTCATAGAACTGGTCTGGACTCAAAGCCATGGCGGGAAGACTAGTACAACCAAGATCCTTTTGGTGTCCGTCGCCCTCACGACCGTTTCGCGGTCTGGGTAACTCCTTCCTGCCGCAGTTCCAGGATGTGTGGCTGGCCGTCGGACGGCAGGAAGCGGATCTCCAGGTCGAGTCCTGGGTGGAGGTGGCGACCGTCCGGGGCGGCCACCAGCGTCACCGGTTGCTGGCCGGGAGCGGAGAGGATCAGCTGACCGTCGGTGACCGCGACGTCGATCGGATAGTCGTCACGCAGGACGTAGTGGCCCGCGACGTCGTCGAGGGGTGCGGTGGCGAGACTGCTGGCGTACCGACGGTCGGCGGCGGCGCGGATGCTGGCCAGCAGCTCCCAGCCGTCCTCCGAGTTGGTCATCGCCGCGACCGCGGTGCCACTGTCGGGCCACACGTAGGAGAAGCAGGTGTATCCGACGTTCAACCCGGTGTGCCCGAACCGCCGACACCCGGCGCGGTCGCCGATCTCGGTGCCGAGACCGTAGGAGCCGCCCGGAATCTGCGGTGCCCACATCTGGGTGGCCAGGTCGCGGTCGAGCAGCGTCGAATTCCCCGAGGCCGCCCGGGCGATCTCCAGGTCGAGCCGGAGCAGGTCGGTCGGGGTGCTCCACAGCCCGGCCGCCGCCAACTCCGGTTGTGTTCGCCACCCGCCGGGGATCCCGGTGCCGCCGATGTGGTGGCCCCGCGCCACCAGATGCGGTCGCTGGTGTGGAAACCGCTGGTCGAAGCTGCTGCCGGCCATGGCCACCGGGTCCAGCACCAGTGTCCGCATCAGATCCTCGAACGGCGTACCGGTCGCGTCCATCAGCACCTGCTGAAGTACGCAGTAGTGGCTGCCCGAGTAACGGAAGCGGCTGCCCGGCAGCAGGGTCGACCGTACCGGTGCGGTGGTCGTCGGGCCGCTGCCCTCCAGGACCTGCACCAGCGACGGGGCGCGATCCCCGGCGTAGCCGCGATACCAGGTGTCGGACAGGCCTGCGGTGTGGGCCAGCAGCTGCCGTACGGTGACCGCTGGTTGCCGGCCCGCGCGGTCGAGCAGTCGCCACGAGGTGAGGTAGTCGCGGACGTCGGTGTCCAGATCCAGCACGCCGTCCTGGACCAGTCGCAGTGCGCCGAACGCGGCGACGTGCTTGCTGATCGAACAGGCCGCGAAGATCGTGCGCTCGGTCACCGGCGTTGACGTCTCGCCACCCGTGACGCCGTACCCCGCCGCCCACACCTGCCCGCTCAGGTGCCCGACGGCGATGCTGACCCCCGGGACCTGGTAGCTGCTCATCAGGTCGGGCAACGAGGCCGTGTCCGCCGAGAGCTGACCGGAGGACACCTGCCGGTCAAGGTGGCTCAGTAACTGGACCCAGTCCTGCGAAAAATCCCCGTCGTCCACCGCGCCGATTCTTGACCAGATACCAGGGTGGTTCAAGAGACCCGGCCACGGCGTCCATTCCAGGATCGGCCGAGCAGGCCGGTATCGTGCCGTCGCACGATCTTCGGTTGTCCTCAGGAACCGTGACCGCGCCTAATTGAGACACCGCACTGGAGACGACGTGGTGAACCAGTTCCAGCAAGCCATGCGGTTGATGCGCAGCAATGACGCGCAGACCCAGGAAGACGGGTTCCACCAGCTGCGGCCCCACGTCGCGCAGCACCTCGACGAGCTGATCGTCGAGTTCGACCGCGAGACTGACCATGGCCTGCGCTGCTGGCTACTCGAACTGATCGGCGACGCCCGCGCCGAGCAAGCCCTGCCGGTACTCGTCGACCAACTCCACGGCGACGACGAATCGCTGCGGGACTGGGCTGCCAGAGGCCTCGAACGGCTCGACACCAAACAAGCACGTCGCGAGCTGTACCAGGCCCGCACCACTGGCTTACTCCCCTGACCCGCGCTACGGTCCGTTCGTGGACGAGGACGCTTTCTGGGCGCTTGTCGAGGAGTCCCGACGGGAGAGCGGAGACAACACCGAACTCGCCTCACGCGTTCTCTTCCGCCGCCTCCGCACGCTCGACGCGACCAAGGTCGTCGAGTTCGTCCGGCTCTGGGAACAGACACGGTCCCGCCTGTACTCCTGGCCGGTGACCGACGCGGCCTGCCTGCTGCTCGGCCCGGTCGAGGAGGAAGACCTGTGCCACATCCAGGACTGGATAATCTCCTACGGTCGCGCGGTGGCGGAGCGGATCGCTCGGGATCCGGACAGCCTCACGGACCTTGCCGCGGATGCGGGCAACGCCCGGGCGCAGTGGTTCGACGAGTTCACCACGGAGGCGCATATCGTCGTCAGCGGCACCTGGCCGCCCGGCTACGACCCGGACGGACCCGAGGATCTGCTGGGTGAGCGCACGGACCTCAACGATTGGGCTGCCGTCCGCCGACGGTTTCCCAGACTGGCCGCGTTCCGGCGGGACCACCCCGAGCTCGGCGTTCCCGAGCTTCGCTGATCGCCCCACCGTTCGACCAGGCTCGGCCGAGGGGTGCAGACCGACGGGACCCTCGGTTGCGTGAATCGTCGACCCGATTCTGGACTTGCGGGTCCATTATCTGCGAGTCAGAGTCCGATACGGCGTCGGGCACTGGCCCGGCCGTCCCGGACGTAACGGGGGAAGATCATGGACTTGCAACTTGCTGGCAGGCGCGCCCTTGTGACGGGCGCGAGCAGCGGTCTCGGTGCGGAGATCGCGGCGGCCCTGGCCGCCGAAGGCGTTGCCGTGGTCGTTCACGGCCGAGACCAGACCCGCACCGAGCAGACCGCGCAGAAGGTGGGCGGTCAGGCCGTGATCGGAGACCTCACCACTGATGTCGGCGCCGAGGCCGTGGCTACCCAGGCCGGGGAGGTGGACATCCTGGTCAACAACGCCGGCAGATACGACCCCGAATCAGGGTGGTCCGACCTGGACGCGGACGCGTGGGCCGACATGTACAACCTCAACGTGCTCAGCTCGGTCCGCCTCATCCGACACCTGGTCCCCGCGATGCGGGCCAAGGGATGGGGCCGTGTCATCCAGATCGGCAGCGTGACCGGTGAGACGCCGTCGGCGGGGCAGCCGCACTATGCGGCCAGCAACGCCGCCCGGCTCAACCTCGCCCGGTCGTTGTCACGTGACCTCAAGCACACGGGGGTGACCTCCAACGCCATCGCGGCCGGCGCCATCCTGGTCCCCGCCACCCGCGAGTACCTCATGGAACTCGGCCGCGAGAACGGGTGGGGTGAGACGTGGGAGGAGGTCGAGCGCAACGCTGCCCCGATTCGCGCTGGTACCGACGTCGGTCGCATCGGCACTCCTCGCGAGTACGCCGATCTCGTCGCGTACCTCGCCAGCCCGGTCTCCGGCTATCTGACCGGCGCCACCCTCCGGATGGACGGTGGCAGGTACGACAGATAGCCGCAGCGGACGGTGGCGGAGCGACGGTGGGACGGCGCACGTCGGCACCGCCCCACCCTCTACTACCGGCTATTCCCAGGAACTCTGCTGCGTGTAGACGAGATTTCCGGGGATGACCGTGCCGCTGGTGCTGTACTCCGTGTACGACCAGAAGTCGCCCTCGGGCAGCGGCTTGTTCGGCTTCAGCGTGAATCCCTGCGTCGAGCCGCGCTCCACCGTGGAGGGGAGCGTCAGCGTGGCACCCGCGTACTTCGCGTTCCGGCCGATGATGGCGTGGCTGAACTGGAAGTCGACGACCGGGCCGCCGGGGTACTGGGCGAACACGTACGCGGTGTAGCGCCCCGGCTCGGGCAGGAACTTGTACACCTGCTCCAGACTGGTCCAGTACCTGTCACTGCTGTAGACCAGCTTGTCGCCCTTGTACAGGTAGAGGTCCAGGTTCGTGTTCGGATCGTCGGTGTTGACCTCGGCCATGATGCCGGCGGTGTTCGCCGGCACGGTGAAGTCGAACTTCTTCACTCCGGTGGCGCCCGGGTCGAACACGCCGCCGGAGACCCCGGCCGGCATCGAGTACGACGCGCGCCGCATCGGCGTGTAGCCGGTGCTGCGACCGGACAGGGATCCGGTGAAGCCGGGCTGGATCGCGCCGAACGAGCCGCTGGTCATCCGACCGAATTCCTCCCCGTCGTCGGCGTACGGCCGGGGCATGATTCCCCACGGACGGGCGGTGACCGGGATCCGGGCGCTGTGGGCCTTGCCGCGCCAGCCGATCGACCCGGTCACGTACCGGTCCCAGGGCGCGCTGCCCCGACGCAGCGTGATGGTCACGGTCGCGGACGTGCCGGGTGCCAGCGTCACCGACGCCGGCGTCACGGTGACCTTCATGCCGTCCAGCCCGGACACCGACGAGCGGTAGGTCTCCCGCGCCTTGCCCACGTTGGTCAGGGTGCGGGTGAGTGTCACCGGACGGGTCCCGTCGTACTCGCGCAGCGAGATGGCCGGCAGGTTGAGTTCCTTGCCGTCCGGCGCGGCCGTCTCGCTGAAGGTGACCAGATCCGCCGCGGTGGGCGCGATGACCAGTCCGGGGTCGGCGGCCCCGGCCAGGTTGATGAAACCGCTGCCCTGGTCGAGGGGACTGCTGGTGCCGACCGTGTCGGTGGCGGTGGTGCGCAGCGCCGAGGCGACCGCGCCCGGCGACCAGGTCGGGTGCGCGGCACGCAGCACCGCGGCCGCGCCGGCCACGTACGGCGAGGCCATCGAGGTGCCCGAGTACGCGTCGTACGCCCGCCCGAAGTTGCCCGCCGGGGAGACCGCGGCGATGATGTCCGAACCCGGCGCGACCAGGTCCGGCTTCGCGATACCGACGGCCACACTGCTCGGGCCGGTGGAGGAGAAGTCCGCGACGCTGGGCACGCCGGGGACGCTGGAGCCGTCACCGCCGCTGCGCAGGGACACCCGCGCGTCGGTCGGGTGGCGCATCAGGTAGTTGAACAGCGTGCCGGCCTGCTTCTCGGTCGGCAGGTAGACGACCGGGAAGTTGAAGATCGAGTTGATCCGGTAGTTGCCGGTCGGCTCGAACACGACCATCGCGGCGCCGCCCTTGGCCTTGATCTCGGCGGCCGAGCCGAACATGTTGGACAGCGCGCAGGCGACCACCTTGCCCTTGATCTTGTCCGGGTCGAGGCTGCCCGGTTCGCAGTAGACCGCGCCCAGATCCGGCGATCCGGCCTGGTCGCCGAAGACCATCGGCGTGTCGCCGCCGGGCAGCGCGTCCAGCGAGCCGCCGACGAGCTTCGTGCCGTCGCCGAGCTTGACGGTCGCCTCGTCGAGCTTGGTCACCGCCGCGCCGACCGTGGTCACCCACGGTGCCGCGTTGCTGATCGCCCCGCTCACGATGCCGGTGTTGCCGGCCGAGGCCGCCACGAAGACTCCAGCCAGCGTGGCGTTGAGGAACGCGATGCCGATGGGGGTGTTGGCCTCCCAGTCGCCGAGTTCGCTGCCGATGGAGAAGTTGATCACCTGCACGCCGTCGGCGACGGCGGCGTCGATGCCGGCGATGATGTCGGCGTCGAAGCCCATGCCGTTCCAGAGCACCTTGTAGACGGCGATCTGGGCGTCCGGCGCCACCCCGGAGACGGGACCGAAGCGCCGACCGTCGATGGTGACGTTCGGGATCGGCAGACCGGCCGCCGTGGACGCGGTGTGCGTGCCGTGCCCGTTCATGTCGCGGGGAGACAGCACCTCGCCCTCGGGCACCGAGCCGCCGCCCGCGAGCCACGTGTCGGCGAAGTACCGGGCGCCGACGATCTTGCCGTTGCAGTGCTCGGCCACGAAGGCGACACCGGTCTGGCAGGTGCCGTGCCAGGTCGAGGGGGCCGGCACCTTCTTGGCGAACGACGCGCTCTCCGGCCAGATGCCGGTGTCCAGGACGCCGATGACCATGCCCGCGCCCGTGCCGGGGCCGGGCTTGACCGGCTTGCCGGCGGGACCTCCCGCCGGGGGCTGCTCCGGCGTGGTCGGAGCGGTGGGTGCCGGGGCGGTCGGCGACGGCGCGGTGGGCGGCGGCGTCCTGGTGCCGAGTGCCTGCGCGGCGGTCACCGCACGCACGCGCTTGTCCGCCCGCAGGGCGGTCACCTGCTCGGCGGTCAGCTTCGCGGAGAACCCGTTGAAGGCGGCGGTGTACGCCGCCTTGACGGTGACCCCGGCGGCGGCAGCGACGGCCTTACGCTGCGCGTCGAGGTGCCCGCGGTAGGCCCGCGAGGGTGCCGAGGTCACGTCCAGCCGGGCGCCCACCTCCGGACGGGTCCGCGCCAGCCCGGACACACCGCCGGCGTACGCGGTCAGCGGGTCCTCGGCCAGTTCGACGACGTACATGCCCGAACCGGTTGCGTCCACGGCGGCCCGTTGGCTGGCCGCGTTCCGGCCGCCGGGTCGACGATCGGCCCCGTCGGTCAGGGTGACCTTCTTGTCCTGCCCGGTGGTGAAGTAGCCGGTGCCGCTGCCCGATGCCCCTCCGGGCGCCGCCGACGCCGATCCCGCAACCCCGGTGGTGCCAGTGATCAGGGCGACGACAAGCGTCGGTATCGCTAGTCGTCGCAGCCTGTTTCCGCTCGTGCCTGTAGCCACGAGGCTCCTTTCGATGGCTCCCTTGTGGAGCTGTTCCACGATCACGATCCGCTCATGGGAGCGCTCCCCCACCTAAGCCGCCGATGGTTAATCGATGGTTTGCGCGGTGTTACGGATCGCCGGTGCGTATAAGATCACGTTCGGTCGGCCGTGCCTAGATCAAGTTTCCCCGATGCGGCCTGAGCAGGGCGGACCCCGGCAAGCCCTCGAGGCGCACGGTCAGCGGTCCTGTCTGACCTTCGCGATGTCCAGATCCAGCCGGAGGCCGAAGGACCTGGTGAAGTCCTCCAGGCAGTCCGATCGGAAGATCTCCCGCGCACCGTCGAGGATGGCGACTGCCCCGGACGGGAGGTCGAAAAGGTAGCCGACAACCTCCTCGTCCCTGATGAGAACGAAGACCTGCGGCACTTCCGCCACGACAACCGTCGGGATCTCAGGCATCGGCGGCTTGCTCGCGGGTCGCAGCTAGCCTGGCTCGCGACGATTTCCAGTCATGTACGCCCGCCTCCTGAACATGCCGGTGCGCCCGGCTTCGACGGCTGACCCACCCTCGCGCCTCCGGACGCCAGATTGTCTTGGGACAATCGATACAAGATAGTCTGGGGACAATCTGGCTCAGAGTCAAGGATTGTCACGGGACAACCGGGAAGGGTGTGGGCGTGCCGGTGCACTCGCGCTACCTGAACATCGCGGCCATGATCCGCGAGCGGATCGAAGCCGGAGAGTGGGAACCGGGCGCGCGGCTTCCGACCCTCAACGAACTCGCTGCCGCATACGACGCCAACCGCGACACCGTCGGGCGGGCCATCGCCCTGCTGGAGACGGAGGGCTACGTGTGGGCTGTGCAGGGGCGGGGCATCGCCGTTCGATACGGCACCATGCGTCCACGTCGACCCCGCGGCGATCTGGTCAAGCGCAACGAGCAAGCAACCGGATACTCATTCCCTTCGGCTAGCAGCCAGGAGGTATGGGTTCGCCACGGCAAGGCCATCAATGCGCCGGCCCCACTGGACGATCCCCGCATCGCCAAGCTTCTTGGCGTGCAGCCCGGCACCGAAGTGCTTCGCCGGTTTCGGGTTACCGGACCAGTGTCGGAAGCCCCATTTCAGATCAACATCTCGTGGATTCATCCACGTGTCGCCGACATCGTCGCCGACCTGGACGCGAACCCGGCGGCGGGCGAGTGGCTGCACCACATCGAGGCCGCCGGCCACTGGCCCATCAGTTGGATGGAGATTCACCGCGCCCGGATGCCCAGCAAAGACGAAGCAGCCCTCTTGGAGATCCCCACCAACCTGCCCGTACTGGAGATCGTGCGAGTCGGCACCTCGGGAGGCGACAAGAAGCCGGTCGAGGTGACCGAGTACGTCGTGGCGAGCGACCGAGTCGAAACGGTCCACGTCCTGCACCGCGACTCGAACGCCAAGGAGCCGTGGCCCGACGCCGAACCGAGAAATGGGTCATGACCATGGCCCTCACGGTCGAAGCCGCCAGCCGCACGCACCAGGGCCTCATCCGCAAACGGAATGAGGACTCCTACAGCCAAGGGCAATGGCTCTATGTCGTGGCCGACGGTCTCGGCGGCCACGTCGCCGGTGACATCGCCAGCAGCACAGCCATCGCTGCCGTGCAGCCGTACGACCGCCCGGTAGATCCGGAGGATCTTGCTGATGTCCTGGGACGGGCCGTCAACGAAGCGAGCGAGGCGTTACGCCGGAAAGTCCGCGAGGACCCGAAGCTGGCGGGGATGGGGACCACGTTTGTCGCTTTACTGCGATCCGGCAGTCAGGCGGTCGTGGCGAACGTCGGGGACTCCCGCGCCTACCTGATCCGACGCCATGGTTCCCACGACAATCCCTTGCTCCAGATCAGTGAGGACCACACCTACGATCATCTCGTCGCCGGCGCTCGAAAGGTGCCCAACCTCCCCGAGAAGTTGACCCGCTTCCTCGACGGCCGCAACGACGGCCGGTCGGCCGACCTGACGCCACTCCGGCTCCATCCCGGCGACCGGGTCCTGCTGTGCTCTGACGGACTGAGTTCGTACGTGCCACACGAGCAGATAAGGGCTGCGCTCGACTCCGATGGCAGCTCGGGGGACGTCGCCGATCAACTCGTGGCCTCGGCGATCGATCAGGGTGGGCACGACAACGTCACCGTCATCGTCGTTGACGTGACATCGGCGCCCGGATCGATCCGTCATCGGTTCGTCGAGTCGATCCATTGAACCCGGGTCCTCGAATTCCGCGGCCCCGCCTACTCCCCTTGCCGTACTAGGCTTTCGCCATGCTGATCATCGATGGCGCGGGCCGGTGGACCGCGCCCGCCGGGGCCGCCAACGACTGGGTCGAACAGCTGCGAGTGCCGGACCTGTCGGTGGGGACGTACTGCATCCCGGCGGGCGGCCGCGACGACCAGAGCCCGCACACCGAGGATGAGATCTACGTGGTCACGGCGGGTCGGGCGCGGATCGTGACCCCGGACGGCGCGGCCGAGGTGCACCCGGGTTCGGTGATCTTCGTGCCGGCTGGCGAGGAGCACCGGTTCGAGGAGGTGACCGAGGACCTGGCGCTGCTCGTGGTGTTCGGCCCGGCGTACGGCTCGCGCGCTCCGGACCGGCCAGCCGACTAGGCGAGCCGAGGCGCTAGTCGGACAGGCCCGCCGGTACGGGCACCGTGAGGTGCGTCAGGAGGGCGGCGACCTCACGGTCGAGTTCCCGGCCCACCTCGTGGATCGCGTCCACCCCCAGGGAGCCGAACGCGCGGCTGGGTTGCTCGATGACGAACCGCGCTCCGCCGTCGGGTCTGTCGCTGATCAACGTGCGCAGCGGCGCGTACAGCATGACCGCCGGGTCGTGGCGGAACATGCGCTCAGCGGTGGTGTGGTTGCCCATCAGGTATTCGACGCAGTGCCTGGGGTCGCCCGCGAGATTCATCATCGGTCGCAGGTCGCCGCTGCTCCAGTAGATGAGGAAGTCGTGTGGCGCCCGCTCGCGCATGAGGGCGACCACGTCGTCCCAGGGCGCGCCGCGGGCCACCAGTGCGTTGAACGCCGCCGCGTCGTAGGGCGGGACGGCCTGCTCGTACTGCCGCCGGAAGTCCTGGTAGGAGCGATCGACGGCGATGTCCAGGCACCGGGCCTGGTAGCCACGTTCGGCCCATCCCTGTTCCATCAGATCCCCTTCACCTACCGGGCTACTTCCTGGAACCTAGCAGCACTAGTCCGAAATGCGAGTTTAGTATCGAATCACTGTTGATCCGGGCGGCGACGGGGTGACGTGTGTGAACGGCGCAGAGGCACTACTGCGGACGCTTGTCGACGGCGGGGTCGAGGTGCTCTTCACGAACCCCGGCACCACCGAGCTACACCTGGTCGGCGCGCTGGAGTCGGTGCCCGAGATGCGCGGCGTACTCGCTCTCTTCGAGGGCGTGGTCAGCGGCGCGGCCGACGGCTACGCCCGGATCGCGGGCAAGCCCGCCGCGACACTGCTGCACCTCGGGCCGGGGCTCGCGTACGGCCTGACGAATCTGCACAACAGTCGACGCGCCAACTCGCCGGTGGTCAACATCGTCGGAGACCACGCGACGTTCCACACCGCCTTCGACCCACCGTTGAACTCCGACATCGCCGCCCTGGCGGGATGGCTGCGCGGCCCCGTCCGCCGCCCCGAGGACGCGGCCGGCGCCGGCCCGGACGCCGCCGCAGCCCTCGCCGCCGTCCTGGAGCCCCCCGGGCAGATCGCCACCGTGATCATGCCGGCGGACGTGTCCTGGTCCGACGGAGGCGCGGCCGGTACGCCCGTGCCGCCCCGGCCGGCACCGACCGTCGACCAGGAGGTGATCACCCAGGTCGCGGCGGCTCTTCGGAGCGGCGAACCGACCGCGCTGGTGATCGGCGGAGCGGCACTGCGGGAGGCGGGCCTGCTGGCCGCCGGCCGGATCGCCGCGGCGACCGGTGCACGTGTCTTCTCGGAGCTCTACTCCAACCGGGTCGAACGAGGAGCGGGCCTACCCGCGTTTCCCCGGCTCGGCTTCTATCCCGACCAGGTGCTCGACCAACTGCACGGCGTGCGGCACGTCATCGTCGCGGGCACCAAGGCGCCGGTCTCGTTCTTCGCCTACCCCGACCAGCCGAGCCTCCTCGTGCCCGAGGGCGCCCAGACGCACGTGCTGGCCGAGGTCGGTCAGGACGCCGTCGCCGCGCTGGTCCGACTCGCCGACCTGGTGGCACCGGACACCGCCGCCCCGGTCACCGACCCGCACCGACCGGCGCTGCCCACCGGCGCACTCACCCTGCAGAACTGGGTCGACGTCATCGCGGCACTGCTACCCGAGCGGGCCATCATCATCGACGAATCCGTCAGCTCCGGCATCGCCCTCGCCGCCGCCACCGCCGGCGCTCCCCGACACGACGTGCTCATGCAGACCGGTGGCGCCATGGGCGACGGCCTGCCCCTGGCCGTCGGCGCCGCCGTCGCCGCACCCGACCGGCCAGTGGTGGCGCTGGTGGCCGACGGCTGCGTCATGTACACCGCCACGGCGCTCTGGACCCAGGTACGCGAGCAGTTGAACATCACCAACGTGATCCTCAACAACCACGCGTACGCGATCCTGCGCCAGGAGTGGGGATACTTCAGCAACCGCCCGGGCCGCGCCGAGCCCGGCGCCAATCCGATGTTCGACCTGACCAACCCTCAGATCGACTTCGTCGGGCTGGCGAACGCGTTCGGCATGCCCGCGACCCGCGCCACCACCGCAGAGCAACTCGCGGAGCAGTTCTCCCAGGCGCTGGCCCGGACCGGTCCACACCTCATCGACGCCACCATCCCGCCCGCCGCCTAGCCTGCGACAGTGCCCGGTCACCCCGCGGGAAAGGGCTTTCTCTGCGGTACCGTGGCGCTAGCCGGCACGGCGAGACGCCGTCGACAGACCGAGAGGGCGGGCCATGGCGACCCTGTCCGATGTGGCACGCCGGGCGGGCGTCTCACCCGCCACCGCCTCCCGCGTGATCAACTGCAGCAGCAAACCGGTGACCGACGAGCTGCGGGAGCGGGTGCTCGCCGCCGTCGCCGAGTTGCAGTACGTGCCGAACGCCCACGCTCAACTGCTGGCCCGCTCGCACCGCAGCGCGGTGGGCGTGATCGTGCACGACGTCTCCGACCCGTACTTCGCCGAGATCACCCGCGGCCTGCAACGCGTCGCCACCGACCAGGGCCGGCTGCTGATGATCTGCAACAGCTACCGGGATCCGGACCGCGAGCTGGAGTACGTGGAGCTGCTGCGCGGCCACCAGGTCGCGGCGCTGATCCTGGCCGGGTCCGGTTACCACGACGAGGCGTTCACCCGGCAGCTCAACGAGAAGCTCGCCGCGTACGAGGCCACCGGCGGGCGGGTGGCGGTGATCGGTCGGCACGAACACTCCGGCGACGCGGTGATGCCGGACAACCGGGCCGGCGGCTACCTCGCCGGACGGGAGCTGTGCGGGCTGGGGCACCGGGTGATCGGGGTGGCCGCCGGTCCGCGCATCCTGACCACCACGACCGACCGCCTGGCCGGCCTGCGGCAGGCCCTCGGCGAGCAGGGCCGGGACCTGCCGGAACGGCGCATCCGGTACGCCGGGTTCGACCGCGACGGCGGCGCCGAGGCGACCGCCCGACTACTCGACGCCGACCCGGAGCTGACCGCGATCGTGGCCCTCAACGACTCGATGGCCATCGGGGCGCTCGCCACCCTGCGGACCCGTGGGCTGGCCGTGCCGCAGCAGATCTCCGTGGTGGGGTTCGACGACATGCCGATCGCCCGGGACGTCACCCCGGCGCTGACCACCGTGCGGTTGCCGCTCGTGGACCTGGGAGTCCGGGCGATGTCCCTGGTGCTCGGTGCGGAGGCCCCGACCCCGCGGGTCGAGGTGCTCCCCGCCGAGCTGGTCCGCAGGGACACCGCCGGTCCCGTTCCGCCCGCCGCACCGGTGACCGTCGGCGCCGCGCCGCGCGCTCGAGCGGGTGACACCGTCTCGTGACCGGCGTCAGCCCGACGCAGCGTCTGCTCACCGGTGACGACGTGGCGTATCTGGTCCGGGCGTCGTTCGGCCCGCACACCCGGGTCCGGGACGCCGGACCGCTGGCCGGCGGCGGATACGCGACGGTCTGGTGGGCACGCCTCGACGACGACCGCCGGGTGGTGCTGAAGCTCGCCCCGCCGGCCGGTACGCCGCTGCTGCGCTACGAACGCGGACTCTGCGCCGCCGAGGCCCGATACTTCCGCCTCGTCGCGGAGCACGCCCCGCAGGTACCCGTACCCCCGGTGTTGTGGCACGGCACCGACCCCGCGTACGGCGAGTGGTTGGTCACCGCGCTGCTGCCCGGCCGGTCCCTGTCCGAGCTGGCCAAGGCCGACGTCGCCGTCGACGACGCGCGCTACGACCTCGGCGTCGCCCTCGCCGCGTTGCATCGGGTCACCGGCGACCGGTTCGGGTACGACGGCGACCGGGCCGGCGCAGCGACCTGGCGGGTGGCGTTCACGGCGATGCTCGACGCGCTGCTCGCCGACGCGACCGACTGGCACGTGCGGCTGCCGGTGACCCCGGATCGCCTGCACACGCTCGTCGGACGGCACGCCGACGCGCTGGACGAGGTACGCCGACCGGCGCTGCTGCACTTCGACTGCTGGGACGGCAACGTGCTGGCCGCGCCCGACGCGCAGGGTCGCCTTCGGCTGTGCGGCCTGGTCGACGGCGAACGGTTCCTCTACGGCGACCCCCTGCTGGACCTGGTCTCGCCGCTGCTCTTCCGGCGCGTCGAGGACGACCCGGAGCATCCGCTGTTGCGCGGCTACCGCGACGCCGCCGACACACCCTTGGTGCTGGACGCCTCCGCACGCCGCCGCCTCGGTCTCTATCGACTGCACCTGTACCTGCTGATGACCGTGGAGATGCCCAGCCGTGGCATGACCCCGAGCAGCCATCCGCAGCGGCACGCCCGGCTCGCAACGCTGCTGGACGCGGAACTTCGCGCGCTCACGGCCTGACCCCAATTCCGTTTGTCCGGGCGGCTCGCCGCTCCTACCCTTCTCGGCGTGCAGATTCGGGAGTTCGTGGCGGAGGACTGGTCGCAGGTGTGGCCGATCGTCGAGGAGGTGATCCGGGCGCGGGAGACCTTCCCCTACGACCCGGCGATGACCACCGAGCAGGCGTACGGCATGTGGGTGGAGACGCCGCCGGGTCGGACCGTCGTCGCGGTCGACGGCGAGCGGGTGCTCGGCACCGCGAAGATGGGCACCAACCGGCCCGGGCCGGGAGCGCACGTGTCCACCGCGAGCTTTCTGGTCGCCGCCGAGGCCCGGGGCCGGGGCGTGGGCACCGCGCTGTGCCGCGACGCCCTGACCTGGGCCCGCCTTCAGGGGTACGCCGGCATGCAGTTCAACGCCGTGGTGGAGAGCAACAGCTCAGCGGTCGAGCTGTACCGGCGGGAGGGTTTCGCGGTGGTCGGCACCGTGCCCGGCGCGTTCCGCCACCCCACCCTCGGCCGGGTCGGTCTGCACGTCATGTACCAGGAGTTCTGACCGGCGGCTGACCGGCCTCGGCCACGGCCGGCGGACGACGCGCCTCGGCGCCGGCGCGGCGGACCGGGGTGAAGAGGCCACCGACCGCGACCAACAGGCAGCCAGCGCCGGCCGCGAGGGTGACCGCCTGGACGCCGTACCGGCCGGCGGCCCAGGTCAGCGTGGCGGCGCCGATCGGCCCGAGGGCGTAGTGCGTGCTCCAGAACGCCGAGGTGACCCGACCGAGCAGGTGGTCGGGGGTGATCTCCTGGCGCAGCGACATCGAGCAGATCCCGCCGACACTCAGGCAGCACAGGTACACCGCGGTCAGCGCGGTGACCGCCGGCACGCTCGTCGCGAGGCCGACGCCCGCCACGGCGAAACCGCAGACCGAGTGCGCGCCGATCCAGGTCGCGCCGAAGCCACGTCGACGGCGCAGCGGGGCCACCAGCAGCGCACCGGCGACCGTGCCCAGCGCCGCCAGGCCGAGCACCGCGCCGACCGTGCCCTCGGAGCCGCCGAGGTCGTGGGTGACGTGGTAGATCAGCACGTCGGTGAAGCCGTAGGTCAGGAAGATGAACACCGACAACAGGACGGTCAGCGCGCGCAGCACGGGCTGCCGCCACAGGAACCGCGCACCGGCCAGGAACTCGGCCAGTGGCCGCTCGCGGGTCGCCGGTGCGGCGGCGTCGGCTCGTACGGGTCGCAGCCGGATCAGCCACAGACCGGTTGCCGAGAGGGCGAAGCTCGCCGCGTTGACGGCGATGGCGAGCGCCGGGCCGAAGCTGGCCGACACCACGCCGGCGAGCAGCGGCCCGAGGACGGCCGCCGCCGCGTACGTCGCCTGCAACCGGCCGTTGGCCTCGGTGATCCGGTCGGAGTCGACGAGGTTGCGGACCGCGGTCACCGCCGCGACCTGGAACAGCATGCCGGCCGCCTCGCAGATCGGCAGCACGACGAAGAGCAGCCAGACCTGCGGGCCGGCGAGCCAGGCAAGTGGCACCAGGCCGTAGAGCACCAACCGAGCCAGGTCCGCCACGATCATCAGGGTGCGGCGGTCGTACCTGTCGACGAGCACCCCGCCGAAGATCCCGGCGACGACGGACGCCGCGCCCGCGACGGCGGTGAGCAGGCCCATCTGCGCCACCGACCCGGTGGCCTGGAGGACCAGCAGCGGCACCGCCAGGTAGGCGAACGAGTCACCGGCCGCGGAGAGCGACTGGGCGACCCAGTACGTGCCGAAGGTGCGGTCCCGCCACAGCGGAGGCCGGCCGAGGGCGGCGGATCGGCTCATCGCGACGAGGGTAGTGGACCCGGCCACCCGGTGCTGGCCGTGGCGGGCGTCACACCGACCCGATGTCACGAAGCCGGGGCCGCCGCGCATCTCGTGGTCGTCAATCCCCGCAGAGAGGCGACAACAATGAGCACAGCGCACACCACCGGCCCGGCGGGCACGCACCACGTCCTGATGCTCGGTGCGGGTTACGCGGGCATGGCCGCGGCGACCCAGCTCGCGGCCCGGACCAGGAAGGCCGACGTGCGGGTGACCCTGGTGAACGCGCACGAGCGGTTCACCGAGCGCCTCCGGCTGCACCTGACGGCGACCGGGCAACGCGTCGCCGAGTTGGACATCCCCACGCTGCTGGCGGACACGGGCGCACACTTCGTCCGCGGCTGGGTGACGGCTGTCGACGCGCAGGCGAGGACCGTCCGGATCGACGACAGTCGGGTGCTGCGCTACGACACCCTGGTGTACGGGTTGGGCAGCGTGACCGACACGGCGGTGGTGCCGGGTGTCGAGGAGCACGCGTACACGCTGGACGGTCCGAGCGACGCGACGACGCTGGCGGATCGGCTGGCGCGGCTCGGCGGCGGCACGGTCGTCGTGGTCGGCGGCGGGTTGACCGGCGTCGAGTCGGCCGCGGAGATCGCCGAACGCCACCCGGAACTCGACGTCGTGCTGGTGGGCCGGCAGGATCCCGGGGCGAGGATGACCGCGAGGGCGCGGTCGCACCTGCGGGCCGCGCTCACCCGCCTCGGTGTCCAGGTGATCAGCGGGACAGCGGTCACGAAGGTGCTGCCCGACGGGGTCGAACTGGCCGGTGCGCGGACCATCGCGGCCGACGTCGTCCTCTGGACGGCCGGTACGCGGGTGTCGCCGCTGGCCGTCGCCGCGGGGCTGACCGTGGACGAACGCGGTCGCGTCGTCACCGACGCCACGTTGCGGTCGGTGTCGCACCCCGACGTGTACGCGATCGGCGACGCGGCGGCGATCCGGCAGGGCTACGGCGTCCTGCACGGAACCTGCCAGAGCGGCATGCCGACCGGAGTGCACGCGGCGGTGTCGATCGTCCGCTCGCTGCGGGGCAGGCAACCCCGGCAGTTCCGGTTCGGTTACTACCACACGCCGGTGAGCCTGGGCCGAAACGACGCGGTCGTGCAGTTCACCCGCCCCGACGACAGCCCTCGCCGCGGGTGCCTGACCGGGCGTCCGGCGGTCTGGTACAAGGAGACCGTGAGCGCCTCACCCTGGCCGACGTACCGGCGCATGACGACCATGCCCTCCTCCGGCGTCTTCTGGCCGCGTGGCGGCCGCTTCACCCGTCGGCGGGACGACGCGCGGTGACGCACCCGCCCGACCCGGACGAGCAGGTCTTCCACCGTCACCGCAACCTGCTGTTCTCGGTGGCCTACCGCATCCTCGGCACCGCGGCCGATGCCGAGGACGCGGTGCAGGACGCCTGGATCAGGTGGTCCTCGGCCGACCGCGCCCAGGTCGCCGACCCCAAGGCGTACCTGGCCCGCATCGTGGCGAACCTCGCGCTGGAGCGCCTGCGCTCGGCCCGACGGCACCGCGAGACCTATCCGGGACCGTGGTTGCCCGAGCCCGTCCTGACCGCTGGGGACACCGCCGACGCCGTCACCGACGCCGAGTCGGTGTCGATGGCGATGCTCGTGGTGTTGGAGACGCTCAGCCCGCTCGAACGCGCGGTGTTCGTCCTGCGGGAGGTGTTCGAGTTCAGTCACGCGGAGATCGCGGTGGCGGTGGAACGCTCCGAGGCCGCGGTCCGCCAGACCGCCCACCGTGCGCGCGAGCACGTACGGGCCCAGCGGCCCCGCTTCACCGTGGACCGGTCGCAGCAGCGCAGCGTGACCGAGCGGTTCCTCGCCGCCGCGACCGGCGGGGACCTCAACACCCTGCTGGAGTTGCTGTCCCCGGACGTGACGTTGTGGACCGACGGTGGCGGAAAGGTCCGCCAGGCCCGACGTCCCGTCCGGGGCGCGGAGTCGGTCGCCGCCTGGTTCGCGGCCATCGGCACCGTCACCTACCAGGGCGTCGAGCCGCACGACATGCACGCCGCCCTGGTCGAGATCAACGGTCGTCCGGGCCTGGTGTTCAGCGGTGCGGGCCGCGTGGTCGCCACCATCTGCCTCGACATCGACGCCGCTGGCCGCGTCACCGCCATCCACAACGTGGCCAACCCCGACAAGCTCCGAGCGGTCGCCGACGGCACCACCCACCATCTCCGGACGGGCTGAGCCGCTGACGGGCCGGCCGGTCAGCCGGTCCTGGTGAGGTCGGTCGTGGCCGCGAGGTCGGTTACCACGTCCAGGAGCCGGCGCAGGGCAGGCGCGGCGTCGCCCGGCAGCCAGACCATCTCGGTGTGGGCGTAGGCGCCGGTCAGTGGGACGAACACCACGCCGCTGCGGCGAAGGCTGGCTGCCGAGCTGGCGAGCCGGGTGACGCCGACTCCGGCGGCGACCAGGCCGAGGAGACTCTGCACGCTGGCGTCCTCCTGGACGACGTTCGGCACGAACCCGGCCTCCCGGAACTGCTCCTCGAAGGTGCGGTGCCAGGGTTCCCAGGAGGTGCGCGGCGTCGTCACCCACGGTTCGTCCGCCAGGTCGGCGAGCGTCAGCTCGGCGCGGTCCGCGAGCGGGTGGCCCTCGGGCAGCACCGCGCACACCGGTTCGGTCGTCAGCCTCCGGGACGCCAGGCCGGGGACCAGCGGGGTCCGGGTGAAGGCGACGTCGTAGTGGCCGCCCAGCACGCCCCGCACCAGCGGCGCGATGGCGGTGGACTCGGTGGCCAGGTGAAGATCGGGAAATTGCTGGTGCACGGCCCGGACCACCGGGGGCAGGAGGTGGTTGGCGACGGTGGTCAGGAAGGCGAGTCGCAGGCTGCCGACCTCGCCCCGCAGGGCCCGCCCCACGACGGCGACGGCCTCGTCGGCGCGGTCCGTCACGGCCTGCGCCTCGGGCCGGAACAGGGCACCGATGTCGGTCAGGGTGGTGCCGCGGGAGTCGCGGTCGAACAGCTTCGCCCCGAGGGTGCGTTCCAGTGCGGTGATCTGCTGGGACAGCGACTGCTGGGCGATCATCAGCCGGGCGGCGGCACGGGTGTAGCTCAGCTCCTCCGCGAGGACCAGGAAGTATCGCAGTTGCCGCAGCTCAGGGGTGGCCACAGGGACAGACTGTAGCCAGGTCAGGAAGCGTGTGTTGGCCGTCTCGTCGGACCTCCGCGCAGGATCGTTCGGGAGGCGGTAACGGCCTCGCGACGACACCCACCGAAGGAAGCCGATCATGAGTGCAACACGACTCACCACGCCGTTCCACGCCCGGTCCACCGCCAGTGAGGTGGTGGCCGGTGTCGACCTCAGCGGGCAGCGCGCCGTCGTCACCGGCGCCTCGTCGGGCATCGGCGTGGAGACGGCCCGAGCCCTCGCGAGCGCGGGCGCCGAGGTGACCCTGGCGGTACGGGACATCCGGGCCGGGGAGCGGACAGCGCAGGACATCGGGGACGGCGCGTCCATCCGGGTCGTACCGTTGGATCTTTCCGACCAGCGGTCGATCGCGGCCTTCGTCGCGGCCTGGGCGGGTCCCCTGCACATCCTGGTGAACAACGCCGGTGTGTCGGCGACCCCCGAGACGCGCACGCCGGAGGGCTGGGAGTTGCAGTTCGCCACGAACCACCTCGGCCACTTCACGCTCACCACCGGGCTGCACCGGGCGCTCGCGGCGGCCGGCCGCGCCCGCGTGGTGTCGCTCAGCTCCATCGCCCACGTGCAGGCGCCGATGGTCTTCGAGGACGTCAACTTCCGCACACGCCCCTATGACCGGATGCTCGCCTACGGCGAGTCGAAGACCGCCACCGCGCTTTTCGCGGTCGAGGCGAACCGGCGCTGGGCCGACGACGGCATCACTGTCAACGCGGCCAACCCGGGAGCGGTCGCCACGAACCTGGGGCGGCACCTCACCGAGGAGGACTACGCGGGGCTGCCGGCGTTCGACTTCAAGACCCCGGAGCAGGGGGCGGCGACCTCGGTGCTGCTCGCCGCCTGGCCGCAGCTCGACGGCGTGGGCGGTCGCTACTTCGAGGACTGCAACCAGGCTGCACGCCACCGCCCGGAGACGCCGCTGCAGGGCGTCGCCGACCACGCGACCGATCCCGTGGCGGCGGCGCGGCTGTGGCAGGTCTCGCTCGACCTGCTCGCCGACGCGGGGCGGGCCTGACCGCCCGGGAGGCGGACAGACGCAGACGGCCGCGGGAGGGATCCCGCGGCCGCCTACGGACGTGCTCGAGACGATCAGGCCTGGCGCAGCGGCGCGAGCGCGGCGCTCCAGGCGACCACCTGGTCAAGGGTGGTGGTCAGCGCGTCGCGCTGGAACTCGTTGGGCTTGAACACGCTGAAGTTCTCGAAGTCGGTGAAGAGCGACAGCGCGACCTGCGAACGCACGTCGGCCATCTGCAGCTCACCGGAGATCAACCGCAGGTGCTCAACGGCCCGCGCGCCGCCGACCGAGCCGTAGCTCACGAAGCCCACGGCCTTGTTGTTCCACTCGGCGTACAGGAAGTCGATCGCGTTCTTCAGGGCACCCGAGGTCGAGTGGTTGTACTCGGGGGTGACGATGATGAACCCGTCGTAGGAGGCGATCGTCTCGGCCCACCGCTTCGTGTGCGGCTGGGAGTACTGGCCCATCGACGGCGGGTACGCCTCGTCGAGGTGCGGCAGCTGGTAGTCGAGCAGGTCGATCAGCTCGTACTCCGCGTCGGAGCGCTGCTTGGCGATCTCGAGCACCCAGCGGGCAACGGCTTCACCGTTACGCCCCGGGCGGGTGCTGCCGAGAATGATCCCGATCCTGGTCATGGTGGCGCCTTTCCTCGGTGCTTGGGCTGACGGCCCGACGCTAGCCGGTGATTGCTTGGTCAAGCAAATGTCGCCTCTATGGTCGTGGTCACACGCTGAGTAATCAGTTGCTCAATCAAGCAAGTATGCTGTGAGGATGTCCAACCCCGCCGCAGAACCCCTGCAACCCCTCAACCCCGACGAGGAGGCCCTGGTCCGCGCCCTGGGTCAGGTGATGCACGTGCTGCCCCGCGCGATCGACGCCGACATGGTCGGTGACCGTCAGCTACCGCTCACCGAATACACCGCTCTGATGAACCTATCCGAGGCGCCGGACCGGCGGATGCGGATGAACGAGCTCGCCGCGGCCTGCTACCTCTCGCTCAGCGGCATGACCCGCACCATCATCCGGCTGGAGACACAGGGCCTGGTCAAGCGGGAGCGCTGCGCGGAGGACGCGCGCGGCTGGAACGCCGTGCTCACCGACGCGGGGTTCGCCCGCCTGGAGGAGTCCTGGCCCAGCCACCTGGACGCCGTCCGCCGGCGCTTCCTTCAGCACTTCGAGAGCTTCGACCTCGCCCAGCTGACCCGCGCGTTCCAGCGGGCCGGCACCGCCGAGAGCACCGAGACGACCGACTGAGCCCGGCCCCGCCCAGCCGGTCGTCCGGCGACTCAACCGGGTAGCCGCCCCGCCACGACCAGCGCCCACGCCAGCAGCCCGAAGGCGCCGGTCGACGCGACCGCGCGGAGCACGTTGCCGCGTACCCAGCTCACCTCGAAACGCTCCCGTAGGGCCGCGAGGTCGGTGCCCCCGTCCACGTCGCCGGCGCGGGCCAGCACGTTGTTGAGCGGCACGTTCACCGCGGCGGTGACACCGAGCACCACCAGGTACAGCAGCAGCCCGGCGACGATCCAGGGCAGCACCGCCCGGCGGTCGGCGGCCAGGTGCAGCGCCGCCGCCAGCAGCGTGAACAGCAGCGCACCGCCGAAGCAGACGGCGAACCACCCGTTGAGGATGGACTCGTTGATCCGTCGCATGGCGAGCACCAGCGTCCGGTCGTCGGTGCGGCCCAGGCCCGGCATGACCGCGTACGCGAAGGCGGCGAACAACCCGGCGGTCAGGCCGGTGGTCACCGTGGCGACGAACAGGCTCGCGGTACTCAGGAATCCCATGGGCACCATTGCACCCGCTGGCACGCCTGCTGACCAGACCCGATCATGGTCACCGGGTCGGAGCGTGGGCAGCCAACGGGTTGACGAGGGTGCCGACGAACTGCAGCGCCGCCGACGGGTCGGACAGGTCGATCATCTGCTGGTTGTCGCGCAACTGGAGCCGGTTGAGGCAGGACAGCGTGAACTCCGGTGCGAACAGGTCGTAGTGGCGGACCCGCTCGGCCAGGTGCGGCACCCGGTCGAAGTAGTCGGCGGCGCAGGTCGCGACCGTACGCCAGAAGTCGTCCTCGGCGAGCACACCGGCCTCGACCAGCACCGCGTTGAGGTGGCGCAGGAAGCAGTCCACCACGTCGGTGAAGATGGTCAGCAGCTTGGTGTCGTCGGGCACGTCGACCCGGATCCGTTCCACCTCGGCGGGCAGCTCGACCTTGTCGCTCATCACCGCGATCTCCTCGGCGATGTCCTTGAAGATCACCCGCTGGACCGTGTCGTGCTCGTCGAGGACCAGGATGACGTTCTCGCCGTGCGGCATGAAGGCCAGGTCGTGGGCGTAGAAGCTGTGCAGCAGCGGGGTCAGGTAGGCATCCAGGTAGCGGCGCAGCCACACCTCGGGGGCCAGGCCGGACCGGGCGATCAGCGCCGCCGCCAGTGAGCCACCCTCGTCGTCGACGTGCAGCAGCGCGGCCATGGTGGACAGTCGCTGTCCCGGCGCCAGGTCGGGCACGGGGCTCTCCCGCCACAGGGCGGCCAACATCTTGCGGTACGGGGAGGTGCGGTCGGTCGCCGCCTCGTACTGCCGGTGCCGGTAACCCACGGCGGCCCGCTCCCGGATGACGGTCAGGCCGGTGCCGGTCAGCACCTCGTCGGAGGCGATCAGCTCGGCCAGCCAGTCGTTGATCGCCGGGGTGGCCGCCATGTACGCCGCCGACAGCCCCCGCATGAAGCCCATGTTCAGCACCGACAACGCGGTCTTCACGTAGTGCCGGTGTGGCGCGGTGACGTTGAAGAAGGTGCGGATGGACTGCTGGGCGAGGTACACGTCCGGCCCCGGGCCGAGGTGCACCAGCCGGCGCGCGGCCAACTCCCCGGCGAAGGTGACCGCCAGCTTGTTCCACCACTGCCACGGGTGCGCGGGGATCAGGTGGTAGTCGGCGAGGTCCAGCCCGAGATCGGTCATCGTGGCCGCGAACCGGCCCCGGGTCTCGGCGTCCAGCTCGCTCTCGATCAGCGTGTCGTAGTCGAGGTCGGCGGCGCTGCTGAACGTCGAGTGGTCCCGGTGCGCGGCGAGCCACTCCAGCCGGACCGGGGCGGCGGCCTCCGGCGCGTACCTGTGGTATTCGTCGACGCCGAAGCCGAGCCGGCCGTTGTTGGCCACGAAGCACGGGTGACCCTCGGTCATCGACGTCTCGATGGTCTGGAAGTCCGCGTCGGCCAGTTCGGCGGCGCTCGGCGCGGCCTGGGCCAGCTTGTACGCGGTGCCGGCCAGCGTCGAGGTGATCTCCTCCAGGTAGACCGGGAGTACCCGCGCGGAGAGCCCGAGGGTGCCGCGCAGCTCGACGATCAGGTCCACCGCGTCGGGCGGCAGCGTCGTGTCGTCGCGGTGCCGGGTGATGCTGTCCGCGTCGATCTGCCAGTGCGCCAGGGCCAGGACCCGCGCGGCGAACCGGTAGGTGACCGTGCCGTCGTCGCTGCGCACCTCGTACCACTGCCGGTCGTCCGGACCCGGCACCGGCTGCGGGGTGAGCAGCCGCTCGTGGGTGAACTCGGCGAACGCCTTGCGGACCAGCAGCCGGTTGGCCCGGGCCCAACGCTGGGGGGTGAGATGCGCGACCGGGTCGCCGGGGCTGTCGTACGCGGCGGCGACGGTGGTCTGGGCGGGGACGGCGGTGGCGGTCACGCCGGGGCTCCTTCGGTTCGGGTGGCAGCGGCGCGGTCGGCAGCGGCCTGGAACTGGGCTCGGGTGCAGACGCTGAGCAGCGCGTCCTTCTCGGGCTTGACGATCGGGCCGACGACGGTGAAGCCGACGGCGGCGTTCAGCGCGTGCACCGCGGTGTTGCGGACGTCCGGCTCGACCACGACCCGACGGGTCGCCGGGTCGGCGAAGAGCCAGGCCATGACGGTGGTGAGCACCGCCCTGGTGAAGCCGTGCACCGGAGTGCCGACCGGCGCGCAGAGGAAGTGCATGCCAACGTCACCGGGCTGGTGGTCGTAGAGGCCGACCAGCTCGACGTGGGCCGGGTCGTAGCGTTCGGCGAGGAACGCCGGACTCCCCCGCCACAGCCCCAGGTACGCGTCGTGGTGCGGGTGCGCGGCGATCCGCCGGTACTCGTCGGCCACCCGGGTCACGTCGGCGTCCTGCATCAGCCAGAACGCCGCCTTCGGGTGGGTTACCCAGGTGTGCAGCAGCGCGGCGTCGGCGTCGGCGTCGAGCGGACGCAGCGCGAACTCACCGAGCCGATCGTCGACGCGGGTGAAGACGGCGCTCACGACGTCACCCCGAACTCCTGGAAGGTGATGCTCTTCTCGATCGGGTAGTGCTCCCGGCCGAGCAGCTCCCGGATGATCCAGGAGTTGCGGTAGGCGCCCATCCCCAGGTCCGGTGAGGTGATGCTGTGCGTGTGGGTGCCCGCGTTCTGCAGGAAGATGCCCCGCCCGCTGTGGTCGATGCTGTAGTTGCGGGCTACGTCGAAGCGGCCGTGCGCATCCCAGCGGATCCGATCGCGCACCGGCGCGAGGAACTCCGGCACCCGGTAGTGGTAGCCGGTGGCCAGGACGAGGCCCTCCGTACGCAGCGTGAGGTCCCGTTCCTGCTCGACCTGACGCAACCCCAACGTGTACGCGCCGTCCTGGTGCGCGGCGCTGACCAACTCGGTGTTGGTGAGCAGGCGGGTGTTCACCGGCCCGTTGACGCTCAGCGCGTACAGCAGGTCGAAGATGTCGTTGATCAGGTCGGCGTTGATCCCCTTGAACAGGCCCTTCTGGTCGGACTCCAACCGGTAGCGGGTCGTCTCGGGCAGCGCGTGGAAGTAGTCCACGTAGTCCGGTGAGGTCATCTCCAGCGTCAGCTTCGTGTATTCCAGCGGGAAGAACCGCGGCGACCGGGTCACCCAGTTGAGTTGGTAGCCGTACCTGTCGATGTCGCCGAGCAGGTCGTGGTAGACCTCGGCGGCGCTCTGTCCGCTGCCCACCACGGTGATGCTGCGCTTGGTGCGCAGCGCCGTCCGTTGCTCCAGATAGCGCGAGTTGTGCACGGCGTCGCCGGGCAGGTCGGCGACCGCGTCGGGCAGGTGCGGCGGCGTGCCCGTGCCGAGCACCAGGTGCCGGGCGCGATATTCGACGGTCTCCCCCGTGCCGGTGCTGGCCCGCACCACGTACCGCTGGTCGGCGGTGTCGAACTCCACAGTGGTCACGGTCTGACCGAAGCGCAGGTTCGGCAGCTTCGCCGCCGCCCACCGGCAGTACGCGTCGTATTCGCTGCGCAGGGGGTAGAAGCTCTCCCGGATGTAGAACGGGTAGAGCCGGCCGATCTCCTTGAGGTAGTTGAGGAAGGAGTACGGCGAGGTCGGGTCGGCGAGGCTGACCAGGTCGGCGATGAACGGGGTCTGCAACCGGGCCGACTCCAGCAGCATGCCGGGGTGCCAGGCGAGGCTCGGCCGGGCCTCCAGGAACACCCCGTCCAGGTCGTCGATGGGCGCGGTGAGGCAGGCCAGCCCCAGGTTGTACGGGCCCAGCCCGATGGCGATGAAGTCGTGGGTGGACATCCGGGTCTCCAGGCGCGAATTCGGGTTCACCGGCATCAGCCGACGTGGCAGGTCGGTCGGCATCAGCCGACGTGGCAGGTCAGCTCGGCGGCGACGTGGTCGTGCACGTACCGGCCGGCGTGGGTGGCGATCAGGTCCAGCACGTAGCCGACGTCGTCGACGGTGGTGGCCGGGTTGAGCAGGGTGAACTTCAGGAAGTGTCGGCCGTCGACCCGGGTGCCGGCGACCACGGCGAGACCGGACGCCGCGAGGGCCTCCCGGGCGTGCAGGTTGGCGGCGTCGGCGAGGCCCCGGCCCGCCCCGGTGGGGAGGTACCGGAAGACCACGGTGCTCAGATCGGAGCGGGTCACCACCTCGAAGCGGGGGTCCTCGCTGACCAACTGCCACGCGTCGGCGGCCCGGTCGATCACCTCGTCGAAGAGCGCGCCGAGGGCGTCCGGCCCCATCACCCGCAGGGTCAGCCAGAGCTTCAGCGCGTCGAAGCGGCGGGTGGTCTGCAGGCTCTTGTCGACCTGGTTGGGGATGCGCTGCTGCACCATCCGGGCCGGGTTGAGGTAGTCGGCGTGGTAGGTGGCGTGCCGCAGCGCCTGCCGGTCGCGGACCAGCAGCGCGCTGGAGCTGACCGGCTGGAAGAAGGACTTGTGGAAGTCGACGGTCACCGAGTCGGCCCGCTCGATGCCGTCGAGAAGGTGCCGCCGCGTCGGCGACACGAGCAGCCCACAGCCGTACGCGGCGTCGACGTGCAGCCAGACGCCTGTCGCCGCGCGGATCTCGGCCAGCTCCGGGAGCGGGTCGATGGAGCCGAAGTCGGTGGTGCCGGCGGTGGCCACGACGGCCATCACCACCAGGCCGGCCTGCCGGCACCGCGCGATCTCCTCGCGGACGGCGGCCGGGCGGATCCGCCGCCGGGCGTCGGTGGGCACCGCGATCACGGCGTCCGGGGCGAGGCCGAGCAGCTTGGCCGACTTCTGCACGCTGAAGTGACCGGCGGCGGAGGTGAGCACGCGCAGCCGGGGCAGCAACTCGGCGCGCGCCGCCGGCCCGATCGCGTCGGCGCACGCCTCCTCCCGGGCCAGCAGCAGGGCCTGGAGGTTGGACTGGCTGCCGCCGCTGGTGAACACACCATCCGCGGTGGGACCGAGGCCGATCCGTTCGGCGGTCCAGTCGATCAGCCGCCGCTCGATCAGTGTCGCTCCGGCGCTCTGGTCCCAGGTGTCCAGCGACGAGTTCACGGCGGTGAGCACCGCCTCGCCGAGCAGCGCCGGGATCGCCACCGGGCAGTTGAGGTGGGCCAGGTAACGGGGGTGGTGGAACCAGACGGCGTCGCGCAGGTAGACGTCCTCCAGCTCGTCGAGCGCGGCACTCGCGTCGCCCAGCGGCCGGTCCAGGTTTACCCGGTCCACCAGGGGGGCCAGCTCGGCCGGCGTGATGCCGGTGAGCGGGCGGTCCACCGTGGCCACCCGGCGGGCGACCCGGTCGACGCCCTCGGCGATGGCCCGCCGATACTGCTCGACCGAGCCGTCCTGCAACAGGTGGGCCCGCGCGGCGGCCGGCGCCGGTCGTGGCGCGGTGGTCTCGACGGGGTACGTCGGCACGGTCACTGGATGTCCTTCCACGTTCTCGACGAGGGCAGCCGGAACCACCCCCGGGGCGGTCGCGCGCCTCCCGGGGGCAGTGCTGTCGATCAAGGGGTGGTCGGGTCGACCGAGGCAGCGGGGTTAGGTTAGCCTAACCTCGGTCATTGTCAACAGCGGTTCGCCGTCACACCACTGGGGAGCCCCACACGTGAATGCTCGGCGTTTCCGCGACCCGTGGGGCGTACCGCACCTGCGGGCCGACGACCCCCTCGCGCTGGCGGCGGCGCAGGGCCGGGTGACCGCGTACGACCGGGCGTGGCAGCTCGAGGTGGAACGGCACCGCGCCCAGGGCAGCAGCGCCACCTTCCTCGGCGTCGACGCGCTCGGCTGGGACCGGTTCGCCCGGCAGGTCCGGCTCGACGACACCGCACGCCGCTGCCACGCGACACTCGACCCGGCGACCGCCGAGTGGGTGGGCGCGTACGTGGACGGGGTCAACGAGAGCCTCGCCACCGGGGCGGCACGCGCGCCGGAGTTCGCCAAGACCGGGCTGCGACCGGGCCGGTGGGAGCCGTGGACACCGCTGGCGGTCTGGCTGGGCCACCACATCCTGTTCGCGGGGTTCCCGAGCAAGCTCTGGCGTGAGCACGTGGCGCAGCGGCTCGGCCCGGACGCGGTCGACGCGTTCGCCACCGACGGTCCCGCCGTGGCCGGCAGCAACGGGTGGCTGCTCGCCGCCGCGCGCACCGGCACCGGCGCCGCGCTGCTCGCCGGTGACCCGCACCGGTTCCTGGAGGATCCCGGCGTCTACCAGCAGATCCGGTTGGCCTGCCCGGAGTACGACGTGGTCGGGCTGGCGGTGCCGGGCGTGCCGGGCATCGCGCACTTCGGGCACACCGGCGCGGTGGCCTGGTCGATCACCAACGCGATGGCCGACTACCAGGACCTGTACGTCGAGCAACTGCGCCGCGACGGCGAGCAGGTGCAGGCCCTCGGCCCGGACGGTTGGCGGCCGGTGCACGTCCACGTCGAGACGATCCTGGTGGCCGGGGCCGACCCGGTCCAGGTGGAGGTGGTGGAGACCGACCGGGGTCCGGTGATCAGCGGCGGGCCGGACGACGCGACGGCGATCAGCCTGCGCTACCCGCCCCGGGTCCGCGCCGAGCTGGGCTTCGCGACGCTGCCGGAGCTGCTGCGCGCCCGCACCGTGACCGATGTGGACCACGCGCTGCGGCACTGGGTGGAGCCGGTCAACGTGGTGCAGGCGGCGGACACCGCCGGTGGGCTGCTGCACCGGGTCGCCGGGGCGGTGCCGGTACGGCATCCGGACAACGGCCGGCGGGTGGTCCCCGCCTGGGAGGCCGCGCACGCCTGGCAGGGTTGGTACGCGCCGATGCCCCGGGCCGAGGTGGTCGGCCGGGCGGTGATGGCCAACGAGCGAGGGCTGGCGGCGCCGCTCGGCGTCGAGTTCGCCCCACCGCACCGGGCAGACCGGATCGCCGAACTGCTCGACGCCGGGCACGCCTGGACGGCCGACGCGGTGGCCGCGGTGCACACCGACACACACCTGGGCTCCGCCGGACCGCTGCTGGCGGTGCTGGCCGAGTCGACCGGCCTCGGTCCGACCGCCGCCGCGCTGCGTGAACGGCTGCTGCGCTGGGACCGGCGGATGGCCGCCGACAGCACCGACGCGGCGGAGTTCGCCCTCCTGCGGGCCGCGGTCGTCCGCCGGTTCGCCGCCCACCCGGCGCTGGCCGCGCTGGCCGAGCCGCCCGCGTACCCCGAGGTTTTCGCGCCCTGGTTGGCACTGACCCCGCGCGTCGGTCACGCGCTGGAGCACCTGGTCGGCGCGGCCCCGCTGCCTGGTGTGGACGTGGCCGCGCTGGTGCGCGCCGCGGCCGAGGAGGTCGCCGAAGCGGCGGACTGCCCGGTGCGGTGGGGGGACCTGCACCGGCTCGCGGCGTGGCGGGCGCTGCCCGACCCGGATCTCGGACCCGGCCCCGGACTCGACGGCGACCACGACTGTGTGCTGGCCACCTCCAGCGTGCCCGGGGTCACCCACTGGTGCTTCCGGGGGCCGGCGGCGCGCTTCGTCTGGGACCTGGCCCGGCGCGAGGACAGCCGTTGGGTGGTCCCGCTGGGCGCCAGCGGGGTGCCCGGCGACCCGCACCACGACGACCAGACCGCCGCCTGGCTGGCCGGAAGACTGTTGCCGGTGACCACCTCCTGGGACCAGCTCATCGAGGAGCGGGACTGACACGGCCGCCGGCCGGGATGCCGAGGCACCCGACCGGCGGCCGGTCACACGGGCGTCAGCGCAGACCGAACGCCCGGGTGATGTGCTGACTCACGGTGTTGCCGGCGGCGTCCCGCGCGGTGGTGCGCAGGCTCACGAAGCCGGCCTTCGCCGGTGCGGCGAGCGAGGTACGCCAACCGTCCCCGTGCCGGCTCAAGCGCTGCTTCTGCCAGGTCGCCCCGTCGTCGTAGGACACCTCGACGGTGACCGCGCCGACCGTGCCCGAGACACCGGGCAGGTGGGCGGCGACCACCGTCAACGGTGCCCGCCGCGACGCCGTGCCGGCGGAGTCGAGGGCCACCCGGTAGTCCACCTGGATCATCGGCAGCACCGCCGACGACTCCTCCCCGGTGGCGGCCGAGGTGAAGCCCCACTCGGTGCGGGTCTGCCGGGAGTACGGGTTGGTCCAGGCGGCCCGGTCGTTCTCCACCACCAACCGGTACGGCAGACGCTGCGCCGCCAGGCCGGAGACCTGGAGATACTCGGCGTTGCCCCAGTTCAGCTCCCGGTCACCCTGGTAGAGGGTGGTCCGGTTGACCATGTCGTAGTTGGCGCGCGCCTCACCGATGTGACCACCCCCGTCGCCCCAGCCGGGCGCGGGCAGGTAGAGGGTGTCCAGGTAGCGCACCGGCACGTAACCCCCACCCATCCGGGGTCGCTGGATCGGCCCGAACCACTCGACGGCGCTCGGCCGGCCGGCCGGATAGGTGGCCACCTCCATCAGGTGCTGGCCCGTCTCGCCGACGATGTACGCGTCGTCGATCCACCGCTCGCCGGCGGTCACCCAGTCGGTGCGCCGACCCTGGGCCGGGACGGTCTCCTGGTTGCCCGAGGCCATGCCCTTCCAGACGTCGGTGCGGAACTCCAGCGCCTTGCCCGGGCGGTAGTTGCGGAACTCCACGTCGACCCGGGCCAGGTCCCGCTTGGCCGGCCGGTAGGTGGGGTCGGCCGGCACCGTTCCCGTCCAGTGGTGCGCCACGTCGTACAGGTAGGTGGTCTCCGGGTGCGACTCGGCGGTCAGCCGCACCGGGCCGTGGCCCAGCGCCGCGATGAGCTGGTCGCCCTCGTCGGCGGTCAGCGTCGCCACGGTCACCGGGGCCGGACTCTGCGGGCTCCACGGCGTCTCGTCCCAGGGGTCGAGCCGACCGACGCCGTCGTTGACCACCAGCAGCAGCGTCGCCCCGGCCGCCGCGACGGCCCGCGCCTGGGTGGCGATGTCCACGGTGTCGCTGCGCCGCACCACCACCGCCCGGTCCCGGACCGGACGCTTGGCCAGCCCGGCCGCCGAGGTGTCGGCGACGTAGACCGCGTCCAGCTGGCGACGACCGGCCGGCAGCGCGGGGGTCGCCCGCTTCACCAGCAGATCGTCGTACGCGCGGCCGGCCGCGAAGATCGTCAACGCCGGCTGTTCGAGCCGCCACCGGGCACCGAACTCGAACTCGCCGTCGGTGACCTTGCGGCTCGTCGGCAACGCCCACATGCTGTCGTACGAGTCGTTGGGCAGCACCTGACTCTCGGTGAGGCCGTTCGCGGTGGACCGGTGGATGTCCATCCGCAGCGAGGTGGCCGTGACCTGCTGTGGCACCGTGGCCCGTACCTGCCGGGCGGCCCGCGCGTCCAGGGTGACGGTGCGGTCGCGGTCCAGGTTGACGTCGGTGAAGCTGAGCATCGCCATGCCCCTGGAACGCGGACCGTTCACGCCGCGCACGTCCGCGGTGATCCAGCCGGTCCAACTCGCCACCGGCAGCCGCAGCGTGGCGGTGCCGCTCTCGGGCAGGTCCACGGCGGTGAACAGCCCGTCGGTGGTGAGGATGACCTTGCCGACGAGCGGTTTGCCGTCCCGGTCCTTGGCGACGAGCGTCAGGTTCTGCCGCTGACCCTCCTTGCCGGCGCCGATCAGGGTGCGACCGCGGACCACACCGGCGTCGTCGGTGGCGACGACCATGCCGCTGACCTGCTTCTCCACCGGCAGCTTGTCGTACGCCGCGGTCAGCGTGACCGTGGCGGTGCCGCCGGTGGGCACGGTCACCCGGTCGGCGGAGAGGGCGAAGAGGCCGGCCGGCGCGGTGGTCGCGTCGAGGGCCAGCTTCAGCGTGACCGGCGCGGTGCCGAGGTTCGTGTAGGTGACCGTCCGGTCGACGGTCCTGCCCGGCTGCTGCGGCCAGGCCTGGAAGCCGGAGTACGCGCTCGGGGTGGCGAAGACGGTGGCCCGGGTGGCGGCGACCGCGTCGACGCGGCCGGCACCCGCCTGGTACGGGGTGTACTCCGGAGTGGTCTTGACCGTGCTGACCAGCGCCTCCTTGATGCGCTGACCGGTCCAGTCCGGGTGCGCCGCGGCAACCAGCGCCGCCGTGCCGGCCACGTGCGGGGTGGCCATCGACGTGCCGCTCATCAGCGTGTAGTCCCCCGACCCACCCCGTACGTGGTGGGAGCGGGCCGCCAGGATGTCCACGCCGGGCGCGGTGATCTCGGGCTTGAGCCCGCCGTCGCCGGCCCGGGGTCCCTGGCTGGAGAAGTCGGCGAGGTGGTCGGTGGCGTCGACGGCGCCCACGGTGAGCGCGGAGTCCGCGGCTCCCGGGCTGCCGATGCTGTTCGGCCCGCCATTGCCGGCGGCGATCACGAACAGCGCGCCGGTCTCGGCGCTGAGCCGCTCGACAGCCTGGCTCATCGGGTCACTGCCGTCGGTGGCCTCGCCGCCCAGGCTCATGCTGACGACCCGGGCCTTCTGCTCGCGGGCCGCCCACTCCATGCCGGCGATGATCCAGGAGTCCTGCCCGCTGCCCTCGCTGTTGAGCACCTTGCCGATGTGCAGGCGGGCACCGGGGGCGACGCCCCGCTCGACCCCGCCGGACGCGGCGCCGGTGCCGGCGATCGTCGAGGCGACGTGTGTCCCGTGGCCCTTGTAGTCGAGGATGTCCGGCTCCGTGGGCACGAAGCTGCTGGACTCGGCGATCTGACCGGCGAGGTCCGGGTGCTCGGCGTCGGCGCCGGAGTCGAGGACCGCGACGTCGACACCGGTGGCGGTGTTGCCCCCGGCCCAGACCGTCGGGGCGCCGATCTGCGCGGTGGAGTCGGCCAGGTCGGCGTGGACCCGTCCGTCCAGCCAGACCTTGGCGATGCCGTTGGCGAGGGTCGGGGCGGCACCCGTACGCCGGGCGGTGCCGGCGGTGAGGGCGGTCCAGAACCGGTCGGCGGTGGCGCGCTGGCGCGTCAGCGCGGCACCCCGCACGCTGTCGAGCGGGCGGACCAGCTCGGAGCCGTCCACTGTGGGGCGGGTGCGGGCGCGGACCGCCGCGTCGGTCATCGTGACGATCAGCGGCAGCTTGTCCGTGTGGGTGTCGTCGTAGCCGTCGGCGATCAGCTCGGTGACGTTGAACAGCTGCCGGTCCAGCACGCCGCTGGTGACGTACGGCAGCGCGCTGTCCGGGTAGACGTACGTGTCGCCGTTTTGCACGGTGCGGTGGAAGGTCGGCGTGCTGCCGTCCGGGCGGCGCACGGTCGACACGGTGCTGCCGTCCGCCGCGGTGGTCACCGTGACCGTGTCACCGGTGATCAGCGTGACGGTGGACGCGCGTCCGGCGGCGGCCGGAGGAAGGCCGACCGGGCGGTCGGGGGTGGTCGGCGGGGCGGCGGACGCCCCCGCGGCGGGTGGGGTGAACCCGGCCGCCAGGGTGAGGGCGGTGCCGAGGGCGATCAGCCCGGATCGGCGACGCCGGCGAGACAGAGCCAAGATGACCTCTTTGCGTCGAGAAGTGGTACGCCGCACAGCATCGACGCAACACCCACCCCCGACGCCCACCAACCCCCGACGCACTTACGCCATGGCACAAACCCGCCACCCGCCCTGGCGGCCGCGCCCCGCCCCACCGGGTTGATCAAGAGATTTGCGTCAGGATTCCGGCTTCCGGTGACGCAAACTTCTTGATCAACCCGGTCGTGGGTGGGGGTGGGTGGGTTAGCTGGAGGGGCGGGTTAGCAGGGCGGCTAGCCGGTCGAGTTGGGTCGGGTCGGACAGGGCTGAGCCGACCGCCGCCACCCGTACGCCGGCTTGCAGGAACGCCTCGGCGTTGCCCGCGTCCAGGCCGCCGGTCGCGACGAAGCGCAACTGCGGCAGCGGGCCGGCCATGGCCTTGAACCAGGCCGGTCCGAGCGAGATCGCGGGGAACGCCTTGAGCCAGGTGAGCCCGTGCCGCAGCGCCTGCTGGGCCTCGGTGGGGGTGGCCACACCGGGCAGGTGCGGCAGACCACGGGCGGCCGCCGCGTCGGCGATCGCGAGGTCCAGGCCGGGCGCCACGGTGAACCGGGCGCCCGCGTCGGCGGCAGCGGCGACCTGCTCGACGTCGAGCACGGTGCCCGCGCCCACGATCCGGCCCCGCGCGGTGCCCGCCTCGACGGCGGCGCGCAGCGACGCTACGGCGTCCGGGGTGGCCACCGGCACCTCCACCACGTCGATGCCGAGGTCCCAGGCTCGCTCGGCGAGCCGAACGGTCTCGGCGACCGGCAGGCCGCGCAGGATCGCCATCACCCGGGCGCTGCCGAAGATGTGCTCGAAGTCCGCTGTGGTCATGGTGCACTCCATCCGAGATCGCGGTGAATCTGTTGCCTGCTGGCCGGGTCGAACGCCGACCTGGCCGGGTCGAACGCCGACCTGGCCGGGTCGAACGCCGACCTGGCCGGGTCGGACTGCGACGGTATGACTCAGGTCGTCGCCAGGGCGCCGGTCAGGTCGAGCGGCGACCAGGCCTCGACGGGGGCGTCGATCAGCCTCTCGAACCAGGCCCATGCCGGGACCGGGGCGTTGTCGCCGCTGCTGGTCAACGCCTGTGCCGCGACGAGGTGCCCGAGGCGCAGGCGCCGCACGGGATCGAGGCCACGGAGCAGCCCGGCCAGATAGCCGGCCGCGAACGCGTCTCCCGCGCCGACCGGCTCCACCACCGCCACCAGGGGCGCGGATACGAAGACCGGCTCGGCGTCCCGGCACAGTGCGGTGGCACCCACCGCGCCATCCTTGACCACCACCGTCTCCGGCCCGGGCAACAGCCGGCGTACGGCCATCGGGTCGGCGGTGCCCCACAGCGTCTCCGCCTCGTCCTGCCCGACGAAGACCAGGTCGCTGCGGTCGGCCAGGTCGCGCAGCACCGGCGCGGCCTGCGCGGCGGGCCACAACCGGCCCCGGTGGTTGACGTCGAAGCTGACAAGTGCCCCCGCCAGCGGCCGGTCCGCCACGGCGTGCTCGACAAGCGCCCGGCAGGAGGCGGAGAGCACCGGCGTGATGCCGGACAGGTGCAGCACCCGGGCACCGGTCAGCTCTGGTGCGGCAAGCGTGCCGGGATCCATCCGGGAGGCCGCCGAGCCCGCCCGGTAGTAGTGCACGGCGGTGCCCTCCGGGCTCGGGTCCTTGACGTACAGGCCGGTGGGGGCGGCCGGGTCCACGCTGACCTGGTCGACGTGGACGCCGGTGGCGGCGACGTGCCGGACGACGGCCCGGCCGAAGGGGTCGTCGCCGACCCTGCTCACCCAGGCCGCCCGGTGCCCCAGCCGCGCCAGGTAACCGGCCACGTTGGATTCCGCGCCGCCGACCGACACAGCGACCCGGTCGGCGTGCTCCAACGGCTCGCCCGGCGCGGGGCAGAGCACCACCATCGTCTCCCCGACCGTGGCCACCTCGATCGGCGCGGAGCCCGGGACGGTCGCGTCGTCAGGTGGGGAGTCGGTCGGCATCGGGCACACGTCCTCGCGGCGGGGGTGCTGGGCGTCGCCGAGCCTAGGTGTTGGAACGCGAGGCGAGCAACCCGTCATACGTCACACCCATCGGCGCTCAGGGCAATGTCAACGAGTAAGCGGCGAGCACCTCCCCGATCGGCTGGTAGTAGGTGGTGCCGCCGGAGGTGCAGTTGCCGCTGCCGCCGGAGAGGATGCCGAGGATGGTGCCGGTGGAGGCCACGTAGAGCGGCCCGCCGCTGTCGCCCGGCTCGGCGCAGATGTTGGTGCGGATCAGGCCGTAGATCACGCCGGTGGCGTAGTTGACGGTCTGGTTGAGGCCGGTGACGGTGCCGCACCGCACGCCGGTGGTGACGCCGCTGCGACAGACCGCCTGACCGACGTACGCGGTGCCGGGTCCGTGGATGGTCAGCAGACCCGGGTACGTGTAGACCGCGCTCGGGTGGGCGATCCGCCCGGTGTAGCGGATCAGCCCGTAGTCGTTGGTGGGGTAGCTGGTGGCGGTGCGGGTGCCGAGCACGGTGGTCTGCGCACTGTCGGTGTACCAGGTGGCGGCGGCGGTGGTGCAGTGCCCGGCGGTGATCACGTAGTAGGTGCTGCCGCTGCGCGCGTTCGCGCCGAGCGAGCAGCGCGCGCCACCGCCGTAGATGCCCTGCCCACCGGCGATCAGGGGGCGCAGCGTTCCGGGTTCGCGGCGCAGCGCCACGCCGGCCCGGTCGGTCACCGCCCGCAGTGCGGCCAGCTCGCTCGGGGCCACGGTGTCGTCGACGGTGAGGGTCATCCGGCCGGTGGCGGGGTCGAGGCCCCAGGCGGTGCCGGCGGTGCGTACCCCGGAAAGCACGGCGGCCGCGTCGGCGGCCCGGTGGGGGCCGGCGGCCCGCGCCGTGCTGGGCGTGCCGAGCAGGAGGGTGGTCAGGACGAGGGCGACGAGCGGGGAGCGGCGCATCCGAACCTCCGCGAGGATCGAGCATGATGGATGCCCCCAAGCATCGCCCCGGGTCCGCCGCCGTGGCAACCTCCGGCCGTCCCCTCGCCGACCGGCGGGAATCGCCGATCCGGAGACGGAGCCCACCGACGCCGCCGATAATCCTCGGGAACACGGCGGGAGGCCGGGCATGACCACCGGAGAAGACGCGGCGCTGGTACGCCGGATGGAGGGGTCGACCCGGGCCACGCTGCTGGAGTTGCTCTTCGACGTCGTCTTCGTGGCCGCCCTCGCGTTGCTGTCGACACTGTTGACCGAGGAGCGCACCTGGGCCGGCAGCGCCAAGGTGCTGCTGATGCTGACCGCCATCTGGTGGACCTGGTCGCTCACCGCGACCACCACCGAGTTCTACGATCCGCGGCAGCGCCCGATCCAGGCCGTCCTGATGATCGCCATGGTCGGCTCGGTGGGGATGGCGGTGGCGCTGCCGATGGTCAGCGTCGCCCACCTGCTGCTCTTCGTGATCTCGTACGTCGGCACGCACGTGACGCGCTGCATCATCCTGGTCGTCGCCCTGCACCGGCAGGGGCACCGGACGGCCAGGGAGCGGGCCACCCGTTTTTTGTTCTGGTTCACGGTGTCCGGCGTCTTCTGGTTCGCCGGGGCGCTGTCCCACCGTCCGAACTGGGTGCTCTGGACCATCGCCATCACGATCGACCTGGTGGCCGGGGCAGCGCGCTACCCCACCCCCCGGCTGGGCAAGGTGCCCATCGAGCAGTACAAGCGGATCACCGGGCACCTGGGCGAGCGGTACCAGCAGTTCGTCATCCTGGCCCTCGGCGACATCATCCTGTTGCCGACCCTGCAGGTCAGCCGCGGCGAACTCGAATTTCTCCGGGTCGTCGCCCTGCTCTGCGCATTCGCCACCATGCTGCTGCTCTGGCAGATCTACGTGTTCCGCGCCAGCGAGTTGTTGGTGGCGGCCGAGGCCAGGGCGCCCCGGCCGGTACGGCTGGCTCCGTACACCCACCTGGCGCTGCTCGCCAGTGTGGTCGCCACGGCGGCCTCGTTCGAGATGGTCGTTCGCCATCCGACCGGAACGACACCGGTGCGGTGGCTCGTGTTGATCATCGGCGGCCCGGCGCTGTTCGTGCTCGGTCGCGTCCTGTTCGCCCTGCTGGTGGGCTGGACCGTGCCGTGGCGGCGGGTGGCCTGGCAGCTCACGCCCCTGCTGGTGCTGCCGTGGGCTGGCATCTGGCCGCCGCTGCTGGTCGCCGCCGTCGTGGCGCTCGCGCTGGCCGGTCACATCCTCGTCCCCGTCGGAGACCGGGAGACCGCGCCGGGGCTGGACGTCCGGCGAACCGACGACTGACCTCGGACGAGGTGCGGGCCGGCCGGCACCGCCCACCTCCCTGACCGGCGGGAATCGCCGATCCGGGGACGGTCTCCACCGGCACCGCCGATAATTCTCGGGAGACACGGCGGGAGGCCGGGCATGACCACCGGAGGCACCGCGGCACTGGTACGCCGGCCGGACGGGTCAACTCGGGCCACGCTGCTGGAACTGCTCTTCGACGTGGTCTTCGTGGCCTCACTCGCGCTGACCTCGACGCTGCTCGCGGAACGCCACACCTGGGCCGGCGCGGCGACGGTGCTGCTGATGTTGACGGCGATCTGGTGGACCTGGTCGGTCACCTCCACCACCACCGAGTTCTACGACCCGCAGCAGCGCCCCATCCAGACCATCCTGATGGTCGCCATGGTCGGGTCGGTGGGGATGGGCGCCTCGCTGCCGAAGGTCACCAGCGGGCACGCGCTGGTCTTCGCCACGGCGTACGTCGGCACGCACGTGATTCGCGGCATCATCCTGATCACGAAGTTGCACCAGCAGCGGCACCGGTCCGCCATGATCCGCGCCACCCGGTTCCTGTTCTGGTTCCTGGTGTCCGGCGTCTTCTGGATCAGCGGCGCGCTGTCCGACACGGCCCTCTGGACCCTCTGGACCATCGCCATCACGATCGACCTGGTCTCCGCGGCGGCCCGCTACCCCACGCCCGGGTTGGGTCGGGTGCCCTTCGACCAGTACGAGCGGACCACGGCGCACCTGGGAGAGCGGTACCAGCAGTTCGTCATCCTGGCCCTCGGCGACATCATCCTGGTGCCCACCCTGCAGGTCAGCCGGGGCGAGTTCGCCGGGCTCCGGGTCGCCGCGCTGTTCTGCGCGTTCGCCATCATGTTGCTGCTCTGGCAGGTCTACGTGTTCCGGGCCGGCGAACTGCTGGAGGCCGGCGCGAGGGCGGGGCGGCCGGCGCGGGTGGCCCCGTACACCCATCTGGTGATGCTGGCCGGCGTGGTCGCCACGGCGGCCTCGTTCGACCGGGTCGTCAGCCGGCCGACGGGCACGACACCGGTGGGGTGGCTCCTGCTGATCCTGGGTGGTCCGGCGCTGTTCGTGCTCGGCCGCGTCCTGTTCACCCTGCTGGTGTCCATGGTCGTGCCGTGGCGGCGAATGCTCTGCCTCCCCCTGCCGCTGCTGACCCTGCCCTGGGCCGGCCGGTGGCCGCCGCTGCTGGTCACCACGACCGTGGCGCTCGGGCTGGCCGCGCACATCCTGATACCGGGAGCGGCCCGGGAGACCACGCCGGGTCTGCGGGTGCGGCAACCCGACGACTGACGCGGCCCGGTCAGCCGAGGTGTTGGCCGGCCCACTCGGCGAGGTCCCGGGCGCACGCGTCCACCGACTCCCGCCAGGTGCGCGCCGCGCCGTCCCCCGCCTCGTCGCTGACCTGCTTGACCAGTCGGCACGGCACACCCGCCTGGGCGGCCGCCCACGCCACCGCGTACCCCTCCATGTCGACCAGGTCGGCGCGCTGCGCCAACCGGTCCCGCGCCGCGTCGTCGGCCACGAACGTGTCACCGGTGGCCAGCACCGCACCCTCGGCGGCCAGGGCCAGCGGCGCCCCGTAGGTCTCGCCGGTGAGCGTCCGCAGCAGGTCGGTGTCCAGGTCGTGCTGGAGCACGGTGGCGACCTCGTGGATGCCGGCCCATCCGGGGCGCAACGCACCCGCCGTACCCAGGTTGAGTAGCAGGCTGGGGCGCGGCCCGGCAGCCAGCACGGCGGCCACCGCGCTGGCGGCGTTCACCTTGCCCATGCCGGTCAGCAGCACCGGTAGCTCGGGCGGGAGGTAGCGGGCCTCCTCCCCGACGGCGAGCACCACCAACGGACGATCGGCGCGGACCGTACCCCGAAGATTCACCGGAGCATCGTACGAGCCGGCTTCGGGGCCGGTGACGTCAGTCCGTGGTGAAGCGGTACAGGACGAAGTCCTTCTCCGCGCCGCAGGCGATCACGTGGGTGTTCCACGAACAGGACGAGCTACGGACGTCCTTCAGCTCGCCCAACTCGTCCACCTCCCCGGACTCGGCCCACACACCGGCCAGCACCCGGTTGTCCGCGACGACGCTGGGCGCCTTGGCGAAGACCAGCAGGTTGCCCGCGTCCAGCCGGACCCCCACACCGCTCCGGTCGCGCAACACCGCCTTGCCGGAGGCGTCGAAGAGGGTGAACGCCGGCTCCGGGTACTCCCGCTGGGCGAGCAACTGCTCCCCCACCGGCACCAGGTCGGTCACACCCGGCGCCGGCCAGTGGTCCGCCTGTTCGCCCTCGGTGGCCGCCACCACCTCGGTGCGCTGGACGTCGCTGTTCGGCACCTGCAACAGGCAGGCCCGCCGCTCACCGCAGGCCACAAGTGCCTTCGGGCGCTGCTCGTCGTTGCCGGAGCGGTAGAGCACCACCGGTTCCGCGGTGGAACCCAGGTCGTACGCCAGCAGCTGGTAACCGCCCTCGTTGGCGGCCACGAACAGGCGGTCCTCGTGGGCGACCACCAGATCGTCGAGGTCGGCGACGTTGCCCCACTGGCGGAGCACCTTGCCGGATGCCAGGTCGAGCACCCGCACCGACCGGTCCGCACCCACCTGGACCAGTCGCCGCCCCTTGCCCGCCCACGGGTGGCGGGGCGTCCCGTCGAGGAAGGCGGGTCCACCCGCCGCCTCGTCGCTGCCCACCGGCCGGACCACGGTGCGACTGCCGTCGTACTGGTCGCGGGGGTTCGGCTGGTTCCACTTCTCGGTGCCGTCGCTCAGGCGCAGCCCGACCAGCCGGGCCGCCCCCCGGTCCACCAGCACCGCCGTGTCGTCCGCGACGTAGATGTCGTCGTCACCGCGCACCGTGCGCTGCCAGCGCTGGGTGCCCGAACGACCGTCCAGGACAGCCAGCGGGCGCGGGGTGCTGTCGCCCGGTGCGTCGCCGAGGACCGCGACCGCCCCGGGGGCGGCGATGATCGCCTTCCAGTCGTCGGCCCGCACGTCGGTCGCCCTGCGCCACAGCTCGTCGCCGGTGCCGGTGTCGACCGCCACCACCTCCAGCCGATCGTCCGGCAGGGGGAAGCCGAGGTAGGCCCGGTTGCCGAGGACCGCCGTCCACATCTCGGGCGGTCGCTCGCCGCCAGCCGTCGGCCGGGACAGTTCGCGCAGCGACGACGCGAACTCCAGGTCCGGGTAGCGGTCCCGGGTCAGGTACAGCGTCGCGGCGGCGCCCACCCCGAGCAGGGCCAGCACCGCGCCCAGCACCACCCAGCGCGCCCGCCGCCAGCGCGGAGCGCCCGCCGGACCGGCGGGCGGGCCGCCCTTCCAGCCCGGCGGGGGCGGACCGGCCGGTGGGGCGCCCGCCCAGCCCGGCGGGGGCGGACCGGCCGGTGGGGCGCCCGCCCAGCCCGGTCCCGGCGGCGTGGGCGAGCCCGGCCAGGGCTGCTGCGCCGGCACGGCCCCCGCCGGCCCCGCCGGCGCGGGCGGACTCACCGCGGCCGGTGGAGCGAGCTGCGGCCCGGCGTACGCCGGTGTCGGCACCTGTCGGCGCAGCGGGAGGTCGGTCAGCGCACCCTCGGCCACCGGCAGTTCGGGCTGGTCGAGCACCGTCGGCGCCACTCCCAGTTCGGTGTGCACCATGCGGGCCACCAGGGGGATCCGCGACGAGCCACCGACGAGGAACAGCCCGGCGAGCTGGTCGGGGCTGAGCCCGGCGGCGGCGATCACCTCCCGGGCCCGGTCCACCGCGCGGCGCAGCAGCGGCGTGGCCGCCCGCTCGACGTCGGCCCGGGTGAGCTGGACAGCTTCGGCCACCCCCGGCACCGCGACCGGCGCCACCGTCGAGCGGGACAGGGTCTCCTTCGCACCTCGTACCTCGTCCCAGAGCCTTACCTGGTCGCGGCGTTGCGTCGGGTCCTCCGGTCGGATCAGCCGGGTCCACTGCGCGGCGTGCCGCTCCCCGACCAGCTCGCCGACCCGCCGCACCAACGCGGCGTCGAGATCCAGGCCGCCCAGGTCCGGCAGGCCACCGTCGGCGACCACGCTGAACCCGGAGTCACCCCAGGGGTCCGCTCCCTCGTTGCGCAGCACCGCGACGTCGAGGGTCCCGCCGCCGAAGTCGAACACCGCTATCGCTTCGCCGACCGGCACCGGACGATGCAGCACCTGCGTGTAGTAGCGGGCGGCGGCCACCGGTTCCCGCAGCAGCCGGGTGCCCGGCGGCGTCGGCCCGGCGAGGGTGTGCTCGGCCACCTGCGGCCAGCCCGCCAGCAGCAGGGCGTCGGCGAGCACCTGCCGCCGCGTCGCGTCCCAGGCGGCCGGGCAGGTGAGCACGGCCGGGGGCAGGAACCCCACGGCGCCCACGGCGGCCCGCGCGACCGCCGCCAGCACCGCGGCGAGCAGGTCGGCCGGTGGGTACGAGCGGTCCCCGAGCACGATCGTCGGCTCGTCCACCCGGCGCTTCGGGTTCGCCTCGAACCGGGCCGGGTCCGTCTGGGCCAACCGGCGGGCGTCCCACCCGGTGTGCAGGGTGCCGTCCGGGTCGGCGTACACGGCGGACGGACTGAGTGGCTGACCGTCCATCAGCAGCGGACGGGTCCGCCCGTCCGGCCAGCGCAGCACCGCGACCGTGTTGGACGTACCGAGGTCGACGCCGAGGGCGAAACCCTCGTGCTGGCCTGCCATCTGCCCGATACCTCCGCCGCGACGAGGGGAACTCGACCCCGCATCGTACGCAGGCCCCGCCGCCCCGCTGATCAGTCGGTCAGGTGCCGTACCCCGACGATCTCGCCGCCGCTGGTCTCCCCGGTGGGGCGAAAGCCGAGCTTCAGGTAGAACCGCTCCGGGCCGTCCGTCCCCGGTTCCCACGTCGTGAACACGCGGTCGTGCCCGCGGTCGCGCGCCTCGGCGCAGACGGCCCGCACCGCGAAACGGCCGTACCCGCGACCCTGGTGCTCGGCGGCGATGTTCAGCCGCCACAGGCCCGAGCGCCTGTCGTCCGGGCTGGCCGGGTCCCACACGATGTCGAAGAAGCCCATCAGGAAGCCGACGATGTCGTCCCCCTCGACGATCAGCCGTGGCCACGCGACGTCGGGCTGCGCGTACGCCTCGGCGAGAGACCAGGCGACCGGAGACGAGAACGTCTCCTGCTCCGGTCGCACGCTCACCCGGCAGGCGGCTTCGACGTTGTCCGGGGTGATCTGCACGAGTCGCGGCACGCCGGCCACCCTATCGGGGCGGGCCGGTGCGGGCCTACTGCCAGCTCGGCCGCTCGGCGAGGACGCGGTCCCAGTCGACCGTGCGGACCCACTCCGCGTAACGGTGCCAGGTCACCTCCGGGTACCTGGCGCGCAGCCCGTCGATGTCGACGAAGTCGGTGTTGTCCTCGAACCGCTGGAACATGTCGGCGATCTCGTCGCCGGCCCACTGCCGGACCTGGTCCAACGGCATCTGCTGGTACGGGATCTCACGGCCGAGCACGTCGCTGAGGATGCCGGCCGCCTCGTCGCCGGTGATCCGGTCGGAGGCGACGTCGATCCGTTCGCCGACGAACCGGTCCGGGTGCTCGACGGCGTGCACGGCGAGACCGGCGATGTCGCGGACGGTCACCTGGTCCAGCGGCTTGCCGGCGGTCAGCGGATTGGCCAGGACACCGTCGGTCAGGCGGCTGAACCCGACGTTGAGCGCGTTCTCCATGAAGTACACCGGCCCGAGGACTGTGGCCCGGACCTGCTGATCCCGCAGGTACGCCTCCACGAGTTGCTTGCTGTCGGCATGGTCGAGCTCGGTGGGCACGAACCGGCCGGCACCGCGTACGGACGAGTAGACCAGGTGCGCGTCGACACGCGCCGCGACGTCGACGAGGTGGCGTCCCTGGGCGACCTCCTCGTCCTTCCCGCCGGATCCGAACGGGACGGACAGGCCGAAGATCGCATCGACGTCCTTGGCGGCGTCGGCGAGGCCCTCGGGGTGGGCCAGGTCCCCGGCGACGAGCCGGACTCCGGCGGTGGACAGCGCCACCGCGGCGGGCGAATCGGGCGACCGCACGTAGGCGACGACGTCGTGGCCGTGGTCGAGCAGCAGGTCGGCGACGGCGCCGCCCTGCTTGCCGGTGGCGCCGATGACGAGAACGTGTGCCATGAGGGTGCTCCCTGACTCGCGGTTGTGGACGCCGCCGAGTCTCTGGCCTCAACCTCGATTGAGGTCAAGTCCTAGGCTTGGTCCCATGCCCAGGGCGCGCACCACGTTTCACGAACTCACCGTCGGCCAGGTCGCCGACCGCAGCGGCGTCGCGATCTCCGCGCTGCACTTCTACGAACGCAAGGGCCTGATCAGCAGCAGCCGGACGGCGAGCAACCAGCGCCGGTACGCCCGCGACACGCTGCGCCGGGTGGCATTCATCCGGGCCTCCCAACACGTCGGCATCTCGCTGACGGTGATCCGGGAGGCCCTCGATCAGCTGCCGAGCGAACGCACCCCGACCCGCGACGACTGGGCTCGTCTGTCCGCCGACTGGCGCAACGTCCTCGACGAGCGCATCGAGCACCTGCGGGCGCTGCGGGACGACCTCACCGCGTGCATCGGGTGCGGCTGCCTCTCCCTGCGGGACTGCCACCTGACCAACCCCCGCGACGTGCTGGGCCGCGAGGGTCCCGGCGCCCGCCGCCTACCCACGCCGCAACCCCCGCTCCCCCCGGGTCAGCTTTCCGTGCAGCGGTCGGAGAGGGCGTAGCGCAGGAGCACCACATCGCCGATCTGGCGGGCCTCGACCAGCCGGGCGCGGCGGCCCGGGTGCCAGGGGAAACTCCCCTCGCCGACGAACCGGGGCGCCCGGCCGTCGCCGACGAAGAACGGGGCGACCACCAGGTGCAGTTCGTCGGCGAGACCGGCCGCGAGGAACTGGGCGTGCACCGTCCCGCCGCCCTCCACCATCAGCCGCCGCACGCCCCGCGCGGCCAGGTCGCTCACCAGCCACGCGGGGTCGACCGGCTCCCCCGCGTCGACCACCGTGGCCAGTCGACCGATACGTTCCCGGGTCTTCTCCAGCGCGCCGGTGGCGCAGTAGACGAGCCGGGTCGAGTCGCCGGCGGTGAAGAACCGGGCGGTCGGGTCGAGGTCACCGCGGGCGGTCAGGGTGACCTTGGCGGGCGAGGCGGGCCGACCACCCGCCACCCGTTCGGCCCGGCGGCTCGCGGAACGCACCAGCAGTCGAGGATCGTCACGGCGGACGGTGCCGGCGCCGACCAGGATCGCGTCGCAGCTGGCCCGAACCGCGTCGACCCGGTCCAGGTCGTCGTCGTTGGACAGCAGCAACCGCTTGTCGGACGTGTCGTCGATGTACCCGTCGATCGAGGCGGCGCAACTGAGCAGCACGTACGGCCGCGTCGGCGCCGGGGTGCGGCTCACTTGTCGACGGGCAGGTCGGGCGCGACCGAGACGACCTCCGCCGCCTTGGCGGCCTTGGCGGCCAGGTAGTCGGCGTTGGCCGGCGAGAGGAAGACGCTTGTGGGCACCTGTTCGGTGACGTCCACCCCGAGGCGGGTCAGCTGCACGGCCTTGTCCGGGTTGCTGCTCAGCAGTCGGATCCGCGGCACCCCCAGCGTGCTCAGCATCTGCGCGGCGGCGGTGTAGTCCCGCTCGTCCTCACCCCGGCCCAGCGCGACGTTCGCCTGGTAGGTGTCCAGCCCGGCGTCCTGCAACGCGTACGCGTCGAGCTTGGCGTACAGGCCGATGCCGCGGCCCTCCTGCCGCAGGTAGAGCAGGAAACCGCCGGTCTCGGTGATCCGCTGCACCGCCTCGCGCAACTGCGGCCCGCAGTCGCAACGTTGGCTGCCGAACACGTCGCCGGTCAGGCACTCGCTGTGCGGGCGGACCAGCGGCGGCTCTCCCCCGGCGGCGAGCCGGTCCAGGGCGCCCGCCCAGTCGCCGAGGCCGAGCGCGAGGTGCTCCCGACCGTCCACCAGGCCCTTGAACGAGAACACCCGGACCGTCGTGGTGTAGCCGTCGGGAAACGTCAACGGCACCGTGACCTGCGTACGGATCGTGGCTACCGGCAATGCTTCGGGCATGGGACTCCTCTGTCCGGCGTCACCGGCGCGCGGCGACGCGTGTTCCTCACCACCGACTCAACAACCGCCAACGGGGGCGGCTTCCCGGGCGGCGACCGGATGTCGGTTCCGTCGCACCAGCAGCACCGCGGCTCCGGGCAGGCTCGCGACCAGGATCAGTGCACCGTAGACGGTGGCGGTGGCGACGCCCTCGGCCGCGCTGAGGCCGGCCGCGCCGAAAACCCACGCGGCAACTCCCTCGCGCGGTCCGAAACCGGCGACGTTCAGCGGCAGGCCCATGGCGAGGAGTGCGAGCAGCGTCAACGGCAGCAGCCGCGTCAGCGGGGCGTCGGATCCGGCGGTGCGGGCTGCCACCAGGAAGGTGGCCAGGTGACCGGCGACCATCACCGTGGAGGCGATCAGCACGCCGAACCAGGTGCGCCGGGACAGCAGCCCGGACCGCACGTCCGCCCCGGCGGTGCGCAGCGCCCGCGCCCAGCGCGACGGGCCGGCGTTCGGCACGGCCCGGGCCAGCAGCACCGCGACCAGTCCGGCCGCGACCAGCAGCGCGGCGGCGAGCGGCAGATACGTCCGCACCGGGGACGGGAAGGCGGCGAGCACCACGAGCGCGACGCCGACGAGCACCACCTGCCCGGCGGTACGTTCCCAGACCACCGCGCGGATGCCCCGGCTGACGTCCCCGGCGTCGCGGCCGTGGCGGACCGCCCGGTGCACGTCACCGAGCACCCCGCCGGGCAGGGTGGCGTTGAGGAACACGGCCCGGTAGCAGTGCGCCACCGCGGTCGCCAGCGGCAGCCGCACGCCCAGGCCACCGGCGACCAGACTCCACCGCCACGCCGCGCAGACCGTGGTGAGCACCCCGATGACAAGCGCGGCGGCCAGAGCCGGCGCGTCGATCAGCTGGACGCCGGCGACGAACGGGCCGCTGCCCACCTGCCACAGCAGGACGGCGAGCAGACCCACCCCGCCGACCACTCGTGCCCAGGCCCAGAACATCGACGCCGGCCCTCCCCTTGAAGATCGTCCACTTGTTCTAGTGCACGTACCCAGGGTGGGAACGGTTCATCCACCCGCGAGGAGGTCACTGTGTTCGACAAGCACGCCGAGCCGACCGGCCGCCGCGTCGGCCAGCCGCCGCCGGGCGTACGCCTCGGCCGGGCCGGCCAGGTCGGGACGCTGCGCGCAGGCCGCACTCAGCCAGCCCCGGAACCACTCGGCGGCCAGGTCGGCCTGCTCCGGGCCGAGCCGCCACGGGCTGGGCCGTTCCCGCACGTCCACGCCGCGTCGCGCGAACGCGGCGGCGGTGGCGGCGACGGCGTCCGGACCGAGCAGTCGTCGGCCGTCGACGGTACGCCGTTGGTGGTCGTTGAACGCGGCCTCGACCGCGGCGTCCAACGGGTCGGCCGGGGTGAGTCGAACCCGCCCGGTCACCGAGACGGCGAACAGGGTGGGCCGGCCGACGCAGGCGGCCACCACCCGTTCGACCTCCTCGGCGGTCAGCATGTCCAGCAGGGCGGACGCGGTGACCAGGGACCCGTCGGCCAGGTCGGCGGCGCTGAGCCGGGTGAGGTCGCCGCACCGGGTGTCCACGGTGACCGGGGCGCCGTCGGCGGCGACCACGCCGGTCATGCCCGCGGCGGCACGCGCAAGCAGATCGGCGTCACGGTCGTGCAGCACCCAGTGCTGCGGGCCGGGCAGCCGGGTGGCCAGCCAGCGGCTCATCGAGCCGGTGCCGCTGCCCAGGTCGTGGATCACGGTCGGCGTGGCACCGGTCAGCCGGGGGCGGACGGCGTCCAGCAGGTCCTCGGCCCGCGCCGCCGCGTCGGCCGGCTCCCGCAGCCGCAACCAGTCGGCGAACGGCAGGGTCTCCTCGACGGTCATGCCGCCACCTCCTCCAGTACGGCGGCCAGCGACGCGGTCGTCACCGTCCAGTCGGTCAGGGTGTGCCGCCGGGCGAGGGCCGACCAGCGCAGCCGGGCCCGCAGCAGCTCGTCGCCCAACCACCAGCTCAGCGCGCCGGCCAGGGCGGCCGGATCGTCCGGTGGCACCAGCAGCCCCGGCACGTCACCGTCGGCGGTCCGGCCGAGCGCCTCGGGCAGGCCACCCACCTGGGTGGTCAGCACCGGCAGGCCCCGGGCGAGCGCCTCGGTGACGACCATGCCGTACGTCTCGCCCCGCGACGGCAGCACCAGCAGGTCGGCGGCGTCGTACGCGGCGTCGAGCGCGGCGCCCGTCAGCGGCCCGGCGAACCGCACCCGGTCGGCGAGGCCCGCGTCGACGAGCCGGTCGCGCAGCCGGTGCACCAGTTCGGGCTCCCGGGTCAGCGTGCCGGCGCAGACAAGCGTCCAGGTCGACTCGGCCCGGATGGTCAACGCGTCGACGAGCACGTCGTGGCCCTTGTGGTGGGTGACCGCGGCCACGCAGAGCAGCCGGTCTCCGGCGGCCGAGCCGGGGGGCGCCAGCGGAGCGGGCGTCACGCCCGGCGGCGCGACCCGGATCCGGTCGCGGCGCAGCGGGTGGCGCAGCAGCAGGCGGCGGCGGGTCCACTCGCTGGTGGTGACGACGGCCCGCGCGGCGGCCAGCGCCCGGCCCTCCGCCTCGTCGTCGAACGGCATGTGCACGAGGACGACCAGGCGCAACCGGTCGGCGTGCGGGGCGAGCAGGTCCGGCACGGTCGAGGCGACCAGACCGTCGAGCAGCACCACGGCGTCGTCCGGGGCGGCGGTGAGCACCGCGGCCAGGGCCGCCCGATCGGCCGGCCCGGGGCTCGGCCAGGCCCCGGGCACCGCGTGTTCGTGCACCGCCCAGCCTCGGTCGGTGAGCCCCGCACAGACGCGCCGGTCGTAGGTGTTGCCGCCACTGGGTGCGGCCGGGTCGTCGATGTCGCCGGGCAGGACGACGTGCACCGTACGGCTGGTGCTACCCGAGCCGGCGGAGAGCGTCGCCCGGCCCGCATCGATCACAGTGACCGCTCGTAGCTGGCCCAGGCGACGTGCGACTCGTGCAGGGTGACGGTGATGCCGGCCAGCTCGCGGGCACCGGCCCCCAACTGGCCGGCGTGCACGCGCTCGGCCAGCCGGTCCGCGACCGTACGGGCCAGCACCTCGGTGGTGGTGTTCACCCCGGCGAAGGCCGGCTCGTCGTCGAGGTTGCGGTAGGTCAGCTCGCCCAGGACGGCCCGCAGCTGCTCGGTGGCCAGGCCGATGTCGACCACGATGCCGTCGGCGTCCAGGTCGGCACGGCGGAACGTCGCGTCCACCACGAACGTCGCCCCGTGCAGGCGTTGGGCGGGACCGAACACCTCGCCCTGGAAACTGTGGGCGATCATCATGTGATCCCGAACGGTCACGCTGAACACGGTCACTCCCCGTCGTCGTAGGTGATGAGGTGGCAGAGGGCGGTCAGGTCGCCCGCGCTCAGTCTGGCGAGGACGTCGGGCAACTCCGCGAACCGGGACGCGCCGGTGATCAGCGCGTCGAAGGCCGGATCGTCGAGCAGGTCCAGGGCGAGCGCCAGCCGGTCGGTGTAGCTGCGCCGTCCCCGCCGGGCGGGAGCGACCATGCCGACCTGGCTGCTGCGTACGGTGAGCCGACCGGAGTGGAACGACCCGCCCAGCGACACCTGCACCGGGCGGTCGCCGTACCAGCTCAGCTCGATGACCGTGCCCTCCGGCGCGAGCAGGTCCAGGGCGTGTTGCAGGCCGGCGCCGGTGGCGCTGGCGTGCACGACCAGGTCGCGGTCGCCGCTCGCGTCGGCCGGTTGGGCGAACCCGACGCCGAGCGCGCCAGCCACCCCGGCCCGGCGAGTGTCGACGTCGACGAGTTCGACCTGCACGCCGGGGAACCGGGCGAGCAGGGCGGCGACGCAGCAGCCCACCATGCCCGCGCCGATCACGGTGACCCGGTCGCCGACCAGCGGCGCGGCGTCCCACAGCGCATTGATCGCGGTCTCCACCGTGCCGGCGAGCACCGCCCGGGCGGGCGGCACCCCGTCCGGCACGGGCACCACGGCGGTGGCCGGCACGACGTACGCGCTCTGGTGCGGGTGCAGGCAGAACACCGTGCGCCCGAGCAGCTCCGGCGGACCCTGTTCGACCTCCCCGACGCTGAGGTAGCCGTACTTGACCGGGCCGGGGAAGTCACCCTCCTGAAAGGGCGCGCGCATCGCGGCGTACTGGTCGGTGGGCACCCGGCCGGCGAAGACGAGCGTCTCGGTGCCCCGGCTTACCCCGGAGTAGCGGGCGCGGACCAGCACCTCGTCGGGGCCGGGCGTCGGCAGCGACACCGGCCGGATCTCCGCCGTGCCGGGCTCGCGCACCCAGCAGGCGTACGCCTCGCGGATCACCGTCGCACACCTCACCTCGTACTCCCGGCCGCACAGCGCGGCCGTCCCCGGTCGGGTCGTCGATCATAAGCACGGAGGTACCGAGTCCACAGTTCGACGGTCTCCGGTGATCGGCCCAGGGCGCTGCCAGCCGTGCTGGCGACGCGTCACCGGTCCCGTGCCTCGACTGTGCTCAGAAGTCCGATGCCGCCCGGGGTGCCATCGCCTGTCCCGATGCGTTGAGCGTGGATCAAGGGGCGTTGGCTTCCGGGCGTTGGCCGCCCTATGGTGGGGGCATGCCGTGGGTGAACTTCCGCTCGCCAGCCGTCACCGACGTGACGGCTGGCAGTGCTGCCCGCGTCGTGACGGCTGCGCGCGGCAAGGCGTGCATGGGGGTTCCGGTCGTCGGTGCCCTCTACATCGTGCCCACGCTCGGGACGTCCAGCCCGGCGCGCACCGGCCGAGGCCCTCCCGCGGAATCGTTGCATCCCAGAACGACCGCAGGGCGAAGCTACTCAGGCTTCGGCCCTTTTTCTTTTTCCTCGTCTTTCTGAAGGGCAGACCATGAGCATCGATCAACGCGCTGTCGAGCACGGTTGGCTGGCTGATCTACGAGCGTCCCTGACGGACGAATTCGCGACGCAGACGGCTCGGCTACGGGAACTGACCGAACTCAACGCCGACACCGGCGACCCGGGCGAGGCCCACAACCAGGCCGCCCTGCTGGTGGCCACCCGCCGCCACATCGAGCAGATCACCGCTGCGCTGAGCCGGATCGCCGATGGCACCTACGGCGCCTGCGAGAGGTGCCGCGCGAGCATCCCGGCCGAGCGCCTCGAAGTCCTCCCGCATGCCCGCTTCTGCGTGCCGTGCCAGGAGAAGCACAAGGGGTGACACCTGGGCTGGTGCGAACTCGCGCGGGCCGGACCGGAGGGGATCCGATCCGGCCCGCGCGGCCCGCGACCCGGGACGATCTCGGCTACGGCCAGCCGCCCGGCTAAACGGACAAAAGCCCATCAAATACTCTTTTACCCCTATACGCTCCCCTGGCACATTCGAACCAACGGGGGCGTGATGAGGATTTCTTCGTGGGGTAGGCGCAGGTCACGGGGCGCGGCGCTGGTCGCCGTCGGCGGCCTGCTGGCAGTCAACACTCTGCTGGCGTTGACGCCGGCCGAACCCCCGCTGGGCCAGGTGCTGGTCGCGGCCGAGGACATCGGACCGGTCAACCCGGTCGCCGAGGCGCTGAGCTTCGGGGTGATGACCGAAGGCAACGCCGGTGTGTTCAGCGACGAGAACGAGGGCACCCTCGCCGTCGGTGGCGACCTCACCTTCGGCGGCTACCAACTGGCCGGGGCCACCGCCGGGTCGTTCGTCGTGCCGGGCGACGCCAACCCGACCGCGCTGGTCGTGGGTGGACGGGTGAACTTCGCCGGCAGCGTCGGCGGCAGCCGGCTCCAGGTGCTCAACGGCGGGTACGCCAAGGTCGGCGACCTGACCGGCACGTTCGTCCGGGACACCGACAACAACGGCGCCCAGGTCAACACCCGGATCCTGCCGTCGGACAACTACGACGCCGCACCTCGCGTCGAGTTGGTCACCCGGCAGCCGGTCGCCAGCGTCGGACCCGCCTCCCCGATCAACTTCGTCGGCGCCTTCGCGAGTTTCCGCGACACCACCGCCGGGCTGGCCACCTGCAACAACACGGTGGTGCTACGCACACCGAACGGTGACGTGCTGCCCCGGCCGATCTCGGCGGGCAGCAACGCCGTGGTCACCCTGACACCCGGTGTGACGAACGTGCTCAACCTCAGCGCGAGCGATCTGAGCAACATCCAGACGCTGACCTTCGCCAGCCAGCCCACCGCGGACACTCCGTTGCTGGTCAACGTGGACACCAGCGGTGTCGGCAACGACTTCGCCTGGACCGCCCCGAACTTCTCCGGCATCGGCGGCCCGCAGGCGCGCTACATCCTCTTCAACTTCCCGACCGCCACCGCGCTCACCCTCACCCAGGGGGCGGCCACGGTCGAGGGCACCATCTACGCCCCCAACGCCAGCCTCACCGACCTCTCGGCCAGCAACACCGAGGGCAGCGTCATCACCCGTACGCTGGACCACCGCGGCGGCGAGATCCACTACTTCCCGTTCAGCACCACGCTCGCCTGCGCGGGTGGCACCCCGGCGGACATCGAGCTGGTCAAGTCGTCGACCACCACGGTGATCACCAGCGTCGGCCAGCAGGTCCCGTACTCGTTCCACGTGGTCAACACCGGCGGCGTCCCGCTCACCAACATCTCGGTCAGCGACACGCAGACCCCGCCGTCGTCGAACGGCAACCTGGGACCGATCACCTGCGCCGCCACCACCCTCGTCCCCGGGGCGCGGACCGCGTGCACCGCCACCTACACCGTCACCCAGGCCGACCTCGACAACAACGGGGTCACCAACGTGGCCACCGCCCAGGGCACTCCGCCAGGTGGTTCCCCGGTGGTCTCCGAACCGGAGACCCTGACCATCCCGGCGCAGGGGCTCACCGCCGCCGTCACCGTGGTGAAGTCGTCCACCACCGCGTCGATCGGCTCGGTGGGCCAGCAGGTGCCCTACCGCTACCTGGTCGCCAACACCGGCGGCGTGACCCTGACCAACATCGGTATCACCGACGTGCAGGCACCGCCGTCGTCGAACGCGAACCTCGGCCCGATCACCTGCCCGCTCACCACGCTGACTCCCGGCCAGACCACCACCTGCACCGCCACCTACACGGTCACCCAGGCCGACCTCGACAACAACAGGGTCACCGACACCGCCACCGCGCAGGGCACGCCGCCCAGTGGCACCCCGGTCACCTCACCACCCTCGACGCTGACCATTCCCGAGGCGGGTCTGACGCCGTCGATCACGGTGACGAAGACCTCCACCACCGCGTCGATCACCACGGTCGGACAGCAGGTGCCGTACTCGTTCCACGTGGTCAACACCGGTGGACTCACGTTGACGAACATCAACGTCACGGACGTACAGGCGCCGCCGTCGTCGAACGCCAACCTCGGCCCGATCACCTGCCCCGTCACCACCCTCGCCCCCGGCGCGCGGACCGGGTGCACCGCCACCTACACCGTCACCCAGGCCGACCTCGACAACGACGGCGTCACCAACACCGCCGTCGCCCACGGCACCCCGCCCGGGGGTGGCACACCGGTGGACTCGCCGCCCTCGACGCTGACCCTGCCGGAGACCGGCCTGGTCGCCTCGATCGCGGTGGTGAAGACGTCCACGACCACCACGATCACCACCATCGGGCAGCGGGTGCCGTACTCGTTCCACGTGGTCAACACCGGCGGGTACACCCTGACCAACGTCGGCGTCACCGACGTTCAGACGCCGCCGTCGTCGAACACGAACCTCGGCCCGATCACCTGCGCCGCCACCACCCTCGCCCCCGGAGCGCGGACCGCGTGCACCGCCACGTACCTGGTCACCCAGGCCGACCTGGACGCCGGCTCGGTACGCGACACCGCCACCGCGCACGGCACCCCGCCCGGCGGCCGTCCGCCCGTGCAGTCGCCGCCGTCGACGCTTGTCATCCCGAACGGCGAGGTGTCCCCGGCCATCGCGATCGTGAAGTTCTCCACCACCGAGGCGATCAGGTCGGTGGGTCAACAGGTGCCCTACCAGTTCCTCGTCGCGAACACCGGCGGCCTGACCCTGAACAACGTCAACGTCACGGACGTGCAGGATCCCCCGTCGTCGAACGCGAACCTCGGGCCGATCACCTGCCCGCAGACCACGCTCGGCCCCGGCCAGACCACCACGTGCACCGCCACCTACACCGTCACCCAGGCCGACCTGGACCACGACGAGGTGACCGACATCGCCACCGCGCACGGCACCCCGCCGGGCACGGAGGAGCCGGTCGACTCGGACCAGTCGGTGCTGACCATTCCGGCGGCCGACGTCACCCCGTCGATCGCGGTGGTCAAGTCGTCCACCACCACGTCGATCACGACGGTCGGGCAGCAGGTGCCCTACCAGTTCCTCGTGATCAACAACGGGAACCTCACGCTGACCAACGTAAATGTCACCGACGCGCAGACCCCACCCTCGTCGAACGCGAACCTCGGGCCGATCACCTGCCCGCAGACCACGCTCGCGCCCGGTGCGGTGACCGCCTGCACCGCCACCTACACCGTCACCCAGGCCGACCTGGACAACAACACGGTCGTCGACGTCGCCACCGCGCACGGCAACCCGCCGGGCAGTGACACGCCCATCGACTCGCCACCGTCCACGCTGACGATCCCGGAGACCGGCCTGGTCGCCGCGATCTCGGTGGTCAAGGTCTCCGAGACCGTCATGATCGGCGCGGTCGGGCAGCAGGTGCCCTACCGGTTCCACGTGGTCAACACCGGCGGGCTCACGCTGACCACCGTCAACGTCACCGACGTTCAGGCACCGCCGTCGTCGAACGCCAACCTCGGGCCGATCACCTGCGCGACCACCACGCTCGCGCCGGGCGAGGCCACCGGCTGCACCGCGACGTACACCGTCACACAGGCCGACCTCGACAACGGCGGGGTCACCGACACCGCCACCGCACACGGGACGCCGCCCGGCGCCGCGCCGGTGAACTCGCCGCCCTCGACGCTGACCATCCCCGAGGCGGGGCTCACCGCCGACATCGAGGTGATCAAGTCGTCGACGACGGTGGCGATCACCGCGCCGGGGCAGCAGGTGCCGTTCACCTTCCTGGTGGTCAACACCGGTGGCCTCACCCTCACCGGCGTGACCGTCAACGACACCGTGCTGCCGCCGTCCGTGGGCAACGGGCTCGGGCCGATCACCTGCGGTCCGCAGAACACCCCGAACGGCGAGGTGACGCTGGCTCCGGGCGCTGACATCCAGTGTCGGGCGACCTACACGGTGACCGCGGAGGACTTCGCCGGCACGGCGCTGATCAACGTCGCCACCGCCACGGGCACACCACCGAGCGGAACGCCTCCGGTCTCCCCGCCGTCGTCGCTGGACATTCCGATCCCGCACCCGGAGATCGCCATCACCAAGGCGGTGACGCCAAGCGTGGTGTCCGCGGCCGGTGACACGGTCACGTACCAATTCGTGGTGACCAACACCGGCAACACCTCGCTCAGCGCGGTGACGGTCGACGAGACCGAGTTCTCCGGCACCGGCACACCCGGGGCGATCACCTGCGGCACGCCGCCGGTGGCCAGCGGCGACGTCACCCTGCCGGCCGGAGGAAGCACCACCTGCACGTCGACCTACACCGTCACCGCGGCCGACATCGAGGCCGGCAGGATCACCAACACCGCCGTCGCCGCCGGCACGCCGCCGACCATCCCCGGGCAACAACCACCGGGGCCGGTACGCTCCCAGCCGGCGACCGCCGAGGTCACGGCCACCCGCGGTGCGGCGATCGCCGTGGTGAAGTCCAGCAGCACCGACAAGATCGGTCGGCCGGGCCAGCAGGTGCCGTTCCAGTTCGTGGTCACCAACACCGGGCAGGTGGCCCTGACCGACGTGACGGTCACCGACACCCTCACCGCGCCGGCCGCGCCGACGAACCTCGGCGCGATCACCTGCGGTCCAGACCGGACACCCAACGGGGCCGTGACCCTCGCGGCGGGCGCCGCCGTCACCTGTTCGGCGACCTACACCGTCAGCAAGGCCGACTATCACCACGGGTCGGTGCGCAACACGGCGACCGTGACCGGCACCCCGCCGGACGGTCCGGCACCGGTCTCCCCGGAATCGACCATCACCATCCCGGTGAAGGGCAAGCTCCCGGTGACCGGCGAGTCGTTCCCGATCGGGGGCTGGATGACCGCCGGCCTGCTGGCGGTACTCCTCGGCGCCACGTTGCTGCTGATCGTCCGGCAGCGTAGGGCCCGCGCCTAGCGCGGAACGATCGCGAGGGTCGGACCGGAGGGGAACCGGTCCGGCCCTCGCGCCACGTCACCACCGGCGGACTCTCTCATTCAGCCGGCGCTGTCGTCCCGCAACCAGTCGACGAAGGCGCCCATTCGCTCGGCGCTCCAGCGTCTCCGGGCCGGGTAGCCGTACCGTCGACCTTCTGCCAACTCGAAGCGCAACCGCGTGATGAGCCCGGGTCGATAGGCGGGGAGGCTGATGCCCAACTGCCTCACGTATTCCTCCGCGCCGCTGATCAGCCGATCGAGGTGGCCGGGCTTGAGCTCCAGATCACGCACGGCGGTCATGACCACCACCAACTCCGCGATGCCCGGATGCGCGGATGGGACGTCGTCGTCCGGCACCTCTCCCATCTCCCACAGGATGAGTTGCGACACCTCGTCCGCGGGCACGCCGTACGTCGCGTAGGTGTACCTGGTCACCCGCTCGGCGAACTGGCGAATCTCGGCATGGTTGCGTGGGTCGGGGTCGAGCCATTCGAGCGCGACCCGGAACATCCCCCTCACCACACCCCCCAAGGCTCGTCGGTCCAGGAACGCCCTCGGTTGCAGGCGACGCGCCAGCGAGCGATTTCCGAGCAGGACGGCGTGCCAGTAGTAGCCCTGCGCCGAACTCAGCCCGCTCGCCCGTCCCGTGGTCATGCCCGGAGGGTACGAACAGGCCGCCAAGGTAGATCTGTGGATCAGGCCGGTCGGGCCCGGACGTGCAGCCGCTCGCCCTGCGGCCCGAAGAGGCTGAGGGCCTCGGCGACACCGGGCCCGGGGTTGAGCACGAGGTGCGGGATGCGGGTGTCGAACTCGGCCACCTCGCCCGGGGCCAGGGTCAGGTCGCGGTCGCCGAGCAGCAGGCGCAGCCGGCCGGAGAGCACGTAGAGCCACTCGTACCCCTCGTGGGTCTGCGGGGTCCGCTCCCCCGCCGTCGGATCCGGCGGGAAGATCTGTTTGAACGCCCGCAGGCCACCCGGTCGGCGGGTCAGCGGCAGGAACGTGATGCCGTGGATGACGATCGGCTTGGGGCGGACCCGGGGGTCGCCGGTGGCCGGCGCGTCCACCAGCTCGTCCAACGCCACCTGGTAGGCACGGGCCAGCGGGAGCAGCAGCTCCAGGGTGGGCCGGCGACTGCCGGACTCCAGCCGGGACAGGGTGCTCACGGAGATGCCGGTCAGGTCGGCGAGCTGCGTCAGGGTGGTCCCGCGTTGGTGGCGCAGGGCGCGCAGTCGTGGGCCGACGGCCGCCAGCGCGGCAGTGTCCTCGTTTGCCATAACAGCAAGATTAGTTGCCACCTTGCCGGAGACGACGGATGGTGGGCTCAGCCGACGAGGCCAGAGGGAGATACCGGTGGACGAGACATACGACGTGGTGGTGGTGGGCGGCGGCGCCGCGGGACTCAGCGGAGCCCTGGCGCTGAGCCGGGCGCGACGGTCGGTGCTGCTGATCGACGCCGGCGAGCCGCGCAACGCGCCCGCCGGCCACGTGCACAACTACCTGGGACGGGAGGGAACGCCGCCGGGCGAGCTGCTCGCGGTCGGGCGGGCCGAGGTCGCCGGGTACGGCGGGCAGTTCCGCGCCGGACGGGTGGAGACCGCGACCCGCGACGACGACGGATTCCGGCTCGACCTCGACGACGGGAGTGCGGTGCGGGCCCGTCGGCTGCTGGTGACCACCGGGCTGACCGACGAGCTGCCCGGCGTGCCCGGCGTGGCCGAGCGGTGGGGCCGCGACGTGCTGCACTGCCCGTACTGCCATGGCTGGGAGGTCCGGGACCGGCGCATCGGCGTGCTGGCGACCGGGCCGCTGGCCGTGCACCAGGCCGAGATGTGGCGACAGTGGAGTTCCAGCGTGCTGCTCCTCCTGCACGACGCCCCGGCGCCGGATGCGGAGACCGCCGAACGGCTCGCCGCCCGGAGCATCGCGGTGGTGCCGGGTCCGGTCGCCGCGCTGGAGGTGACCGAGGACAAGCTGACCGGCGTACGGCTGGCCGACGGCCGGGTGGTGGCGCTGGACGCGGTGGTGGTCGCGACCCGGCTGACTCCTCGCGCCAGCCTGCTGGTGGGGCTGGGCCTCGCGCCGGAAGAGCTGATGATGGGCGAGCACGTCATCGGCGCCCAGATCCCTGCCGATCCCACCGGCGCGACGAGCGTCCCGGGCGTCTGGGTGGCCGGCAACGTGGCCGACATCCGTGGCCAGGTGATCACGTCCGCCGCGGCCGGCCTCACCGCCGCCGCGGCGATCAACGCCGATCTCATCGCCGAGGACACCCGTGCGGCGGTGACCGCGTACCGCCAGGTGGTGGCCACGGCGTTCGAGGAGCCGGCGTGGGAGGAGCGCTACCAGTCCCGGCCCTCGGTGTGGAGCGGCCGGCCCAACCCGCAGTTGGTCGCCGAGGTCGCGGACCTGACGCCGGGGCGCGCGCTGGACGTGGGCAGCGGTGAGGGCGGTGACGCGGTGTGGCTGGCCGAGCGGGGCTGGCGGGTGACGGCGGTGGACATCTCCAGCACCGCGTTGAGCCGGGCCGCCACGCACGCCGACACCGTCGGCGTCGGCGACCGGATCGAGTTCACCCATGCCGACCTGCGCGACAAGCCGCCCGCCGAGCAGGCGTACGACCTGGTGTCGTCGCAGTTCATGCACCTGCCCCCGGTGCAGCGGCGGGAGTTGTTCGCCCGGCTGGCCGAGGCGGTGGTGCCGGGAGGCCTTTTGCTGATCGTCGGGCACCACCCGTCGGATCTGTGGACGTCGGCGCGCCGGATGCACATGCCGGACATGATGTTCACCGCGGAGGACGTGGCCGCCACCCTGGACCCGACGGTTTGGGAGGTGCTGACCGCTGAGGCCCGCCCCCGCCCAGCCAACGACCCGGACGGCCAGCCCCTCACCCTGCACGACGCGGTCCTGCTGGCCCGCCGCCGCTAGCCCCACCCGAAACCCGTCGATCATGGAGTGGTGGTGCCGGAATGATGGTGGTCCACCACCTATGTCAGCCACCACAACTCCATGATCGATGCGGGAGCGGGGGACGATACGAGACGTGGTGGGGCGGGACTTCGCATGTGGTGGGCTCGGCGGTAGCGTTGCGCCACACTGACGGCCCGCGGGGCAGGCGACCGCCCACCCGCACGCCCCCGATCGTACGGAGGATGGTGCATGTCCATCGGCGCTGAGCCGCACGCAGCACGCGACGATGCGGCCTCGCGGCCGAGCTTCGAGCTCGCCCTGCGCGGCTATGACAAACGCCAGGTGGACCGGCACCTGGAGCAGCTCGACGGCCAGATCACGATGCTGAGCGGCGAGCACGGCCGCTCCGCGGTCCGGGTCCGGGAGCTGACCGCCGAGGTGCAGCGGTTGCGCACCGAACTGGCCGAGATGCGGGAGCAACCAGTGCAGGTGGACCGCGCCTCGATCCACGATCTGGGTCCGATGGTCGCCGAGATCATGACGCTCGCCGACAAGCAGGCCGCGATGATCATCGAGTCGGCCACCGACCGGGCGAACGAGTTGCGCAGCGAGTCGGAGCGGATCCTCACCGACACCCGGGAGCGGGCCGCGCAGGCACGGCAGGACCTGTCCGAGGAGTTGGCGACGCGACGTTCCGAACAGGAGCAGGCGCACGAGGAGCGGCGCACGCTGGCCGAGGCCGAGTTGACCGCGATCCGCGAGCACGCCGAGCAGTTGCGCGCCGACGGTGAGGCCGCCCACGAGCGCGCCCAGCACGAGGCGAAACGGATCACCGAGCAGAGCGCCCAGCAGCTCAACCAGACCCGGGTCGCCGCCGACGCGCTGATGAAGTCGGCCCGTACCCAGATCCAGCAGGAACTCCAGTCGGCCCGCGCCAAGAACCAGCAGGAGATGGCCCAGTGGCAGGCCAGCGTGGAGCGGGAGGTCAACGAGCGGCGGACCGCCGCCGAGCAGGACATCGCCGAGCAGCAGGCAGCCACCGAGCAGGAGCTCGCCGAGCAGCGCAGCGCCACCGAGCAGCAGATCGCCGCTCTGCTGGCCGAGGCCGAGCAGCACGTCACCGAACTGCGTAACCGGGCCGACGAGCAGGCTGCCAGTCACCAGGAGCAACTCACCGCCCTCCAGCAGGACATCGAGGAGCGCCGGCAGGAGGCCGAGGAGCTGCACGCCGAACTGGACACCGCCCGCCAGCAGCTCGCGGAGATCCAGCAGGAGGGTGAGACGCTGGAGAACGAGCTGTCGCGGATGCAGCAGCGGCTCAGCGAGGTCCGCCGGGACCTCACCGCCGAGAGCGCCCGGCTGGAGGAGGCCCGTCGCGCCGGCGACTCCGCCGAGCGGCACGCCAAGGAGGTACGCGCCCGAGTGCAGCGCGAGGCGAAGCGGGTCGCCGACCTCGCCGCCGCCGCGGTCATGGCGGCGGCAGCCGGTGGTCCGGAGACCGCCGAGTACCCGATGGTCGGCACCCGGTCCCACCTCGACCGGCCGACCGCTGACCGGCCGAGCACCGACCGGCCCTTCGTCGACCGGGACGGGGGCGGGCGGGCCGAGAGCGACCAACCCGGCAACGACCAGTCCGTTACTGATCAGTCGAGGGGCGACCGGTCCGGTGCCGACCCGTCCGACGGTGAGCGCTCCGACCGACCGACCACGGTGGACGAGCCGGTGACCGCGTCCGCCGACCGGGCGACCGGCCCCGACGGGCACGTCCAGGAGCCCGAGCGGATCTTCACCCGACCGGACGCCCCGACGCCCGTGCCGTTCCTCGCCTTCGGACAGCCGGTCAGCGAGAACGGCGCGGCCCGGCACTGACCTCGACCACGGTCGTCCCGGGTCCGCAGCGAACTCGCACGGTCCCGGGACGACAACCCGATCGCCAGCCACCGAACTGGACACGATCAACCGCGCCGTGGTGGCCGTGTGAATCAGCGCTCGCCCTCCCGGTCGACGCAGGAGAGGTGGATGGCTCTGATTGCCCAGAACAGCGCGGCCGCACCCCGGACCGGTGCCTCGTCGGCCGACGCCCCGCCTCACGAGGGAGGTGGGGCTGACCGAGCCAGATAGCTCCGCAGCTCGGCGACCTCCGCAGCGGTGAGGACGGGGGCGAAGTCGAGGTGCTCGCTGGGGTGGATGGCGGTGCCGGAGCCGGCCACCGTGACGAACCAGGCGCCCTCGTGCCCGAACCAGTGCGCCTGCCCCGCCACCCCGAGGTCGGCGAGGTCGTCCGCGGCGGTGGATGCACCGGCCGAGACGATCCGCACCCACTGGCCGTCGCGCCCGTAGGGCGGCTGCGGGATCTCCACGTCCAGGTGCCGCTCGGCGATCCGATCCGTCGGCACGTCGAACAGTCGCGCCGCGCCCTCGCGGGCGAGCGTGCGCACCTCCCTCGTGCTGCGGGTGACGCCGACCTGCACCTCTCCCTCGGGTCCTTCGACAAGCACCGCGTAGGAGCGGTCCGGCTCGTGGCGGACCCGGGCCCGGAACCGAAGCGGGACGTCACCCATCCACGCATGATCCCCTACCAACACTGGCACCGCCCGCCCTGACCACGTCGAGAGCGGTGCCGACCCGGAAACCTTGACGACCGCCTTCGACGGCGGCGACCTGGGACGATTCTGCGCGGAACGGGGCCGCCGACCTGCTCTCAACTGGCAGGCTGGGCTGGCCGCCGCGCACCAGCGGTGGCCGCCGGTCTGCCCGGTGACCGAGAGGAGCACCCGGTGACCGACCAACCGGAGGAGTTCGACCTGCTCGTCGTCGGCGGCGGCAAGGCCGGGAAGACGTTGAGCATGGACGTCGCCCGCTCCGGGCAACGGGTCGCCATGGTCGAACGCGGCATGATCGGCGGCAGCTGCATCAACGTCGCGTGCATCCCGACGAAGGCCCTGGTGACCAGCGCACGGGCGGCGCGCCTGCTACGTGACGCGTCCGCGCTCGGCCTGACGGTCGACGGCGGCCGGGTCGACGTGGACCTGCTGCGCGCGCACAAGCAGGACGTGGTCGAGGGGATGGTGGCCGCCAACCGGCAGCAGTTCCTCGACTCCGGCCTGCACCTGGTGATCGGCGAGGCCCGGTTCGTCGGCCCCCGGACCGTGCGGGTGTCCCTCGCCGACGGCGGTGAGCGGCTGCTGCGCGGCGACGACGTGGTCATCAACACGGGTACGCGTCCGCATCTGCCCTCGGTGCCCGGGATGGCCGAGGCCGGGGTGCTGACAAGCGACGAGCTGCTGCATCTGGATCGGCTGCCGGCCCGACTGGTGGTGCTCGGCGGCGGCACCGTCGGGATGGAGTTCGCGCAGATGTTCGCGTCGTTCGGCAGCGCGGTGACGCTCGTCGAGGGCGGCCCGCGGCTGCTCCCCCGGGAGGATCCCGACATGAGCGACGCGGTGCTGCGCGTGTTCCTCGACGACGGCATCGACGTCCGCGTCGGCATCGCCGTCGCCCGCGTCGACCGTGACGTCGACGGCACGCTCCGGGTGACGCTCGACGACGGCAGCCTGGTGACCGGAGATGACGTGCTGGTGGCGGCCGGGCGGGAACCGGTCACCGACGGGCTCGGCCTGGACGTGGCCGGCGTACGCCTCAACGAGCGGGGCTTCGTGCTCGTCGACGAGTACCTGCGCACCAGCGCCGAGCGGACCTGGGCGGCCGGCGACGTCGCCGGCAGCCCGCAGTTCACCCACGTCTCGCTGGACGACTACCGGATCATCCGCGCCAACCTCGCGGGTGGGGAACGCAGCACCGCCGACCGGGTGATCCCGTACACCGTCTTCACCACCCCGGAGCTGGCCCGGGTCGGGCTCACCGAGACCGAGGCGAGCCGCGCCGGGTACGACATCCAGGTCGCCCACCTGCCGGTCGCCGCGATCCCCCGGGCGCGCACCCTGCGCCAGACCCAGGGCATGTGGAAGGCGGTCATCGACACCAGCACCGACCGGATCCTCGGCGCGGCGCTGCTCGGCGCCGAGGCCGGTGAGGTGATCACCTCGGTGCAGCTGGCCATGCTCGCCGGGATGCCGTGGACCGCACTGCGTGACGCGATCATCACCCACCCGACCATGACCGAGGGGCTCAACCTGCTCTTCGCCTCGCTTCAGTCCCGCCCGGTCCGCTGAGTGCCGCAAGACCCGCCTACGCAGCGGCGATCTCGTCGCGTACCCGTTGTTGGAAGGCGCGGGCCTGCGCCCCGGTGGGTGGCGGGCCGCCGTGCCGTGCGGCGATCGCCTGACGGATCACCTCGGCCGGGTCGTCGGCGGCGATCAGCCGCTGACCGGCCGCGATCTTGGCCAGCCAGACGCCGTCGCGGTGGCGCACCAGCGACCGGCAGGCGCCGAGCACGGCGTCCTCCGCGCCGGGTGCGGGTTGGTCGTCCGGCGGTGTCGGCAGGGCCAGCCACCAGGTGAGCGCGTCGACGAGCAGGCGGCGCAGGTCGGCGGGGGCGAGGTCGGCGAAGACCTGCCGCGCCGGCGGGCCGAGCAGCGGCAGTCCACTCTGGTGCAGGATGCTGCGGTCGAGGCCGTACCAGAAGCGGCCGTCACCGGCCGGCCGGTCGGCGGGGTCGAGGGTGCACCGGAACGGCATGCCGGGGCCGGTGTTCAGTTCGACCTCGAAGCCCGGCTCGGGGGTCCCGGAGGCGGCCACCGCACGCCGGTACGCGACCAGCTCCAGCCCGCGCGCCGGGCAGGGCAGGGCCTCGTGCCGCAGCCGGGCCACCAGCGTCCGTTTGGTGCCGTCGCTGAGCGGCCCGGCGCTGACCAGCGCCACGTCCACGTCGCTGCGGCCGGCCTGGTACGCGCCGAGCCCCACCGAACCGGCCGCGTACGCGCCGACCAGGTCGGCTCCGAGTACGTCGCGGGCGGCGGCGACCAGGTCGTCGAGGTAGTGCTGAAGATCAGTGTCCACGGGTCATCATGACGCACTGGTCGGAGCCGGGCGGGACTACCCCGCGTAGAGCAGCAGCAGACCGCCGACGGTGTACGCGACCATCAGCGCCAGCAGCGGGAGTTGACCGGCCACCGCCCGAGCCCGGGGGAACAGGTACAGGGCGCGGTCGTGGGCGAGCAGCGTACCGACCAGGTGTCCCAGGATGATGACGGTGATCTGGAGGGTGGCCACCCCGGAGGGCGTGACCAGCCCGGTGTGCGGCTCCCAGCCGGCGGTGCCGAGCCAGTTGGCGCCGGTGCCCAGCGGGTCGGAGAGCAGCGCGACGGTGCGTTGGCCTTCCAGGATCAGCAGCGAGTAGTAGTGCGCCACCACGTAGCCCACCGCGATCGGCACGATCGAGTGGGCGATCTCGCCCGGCACCGCCCGGGCGTCGGCCGGGTCGGCCCGGCCGATGCGCGCCGCGGCCGCGGTGGCGAGCAGGTACGCCACCGCGACGGCGGCGATGACCAGGACCAGCCCGCCGCTGCCGGTGACCGCCGGGTGCAGGCCGTTCTCCTGGCCGAAGCGCAGCCAGGCCGGCGCGTTGGAGAGGCTGTCGTACATGGTCGAGCCGAGCAGCACGATCACCACGGCGACCAGCCCGGGGCGGGGGCGCAGCCCGGCGATCCCGTCGAGCGGGTTGCGCCAGACCAGCACGCCGTCCGCGGCACGGCCGATCGGGGCGAGCTGACCGATCAGGGAGCTGTACGTCTCGAACGGGTCGGCGTGGTCGAACCAGGCGGCGCCGAACAGCGCCGCCCCGACCAGCAGGACCACCGCGTACGCGGCGAGCCAGGCGGTGATGACCGGCAGGGTGGCCCGGTCGGGTGCGACGAGCTCCAGCCAGACGAACCCGAACAGCGTGGCGGCGGCCGGCCACAGGCCCACACCGGGCGGCAGCTCACGAAGCCCGCGGTCCGGGTCGCGGCGCAGCGCCTGCGCGGCGAGCAGGTGCACGGTACGCAGCGGGTTGAGCGCCCGCCAGACGGGGCCGAGCAGCAGCGACAGGGGCGCCAGGCCGACCCAGAGCAGCACGTAGAGCGCACCTGCCGTCGGGTTGTCGGCGGTGTCCGGCCCGCCCAGCAGACCGAGGCAGAACCAGGCGGCGGCGAGCAGGCCGAGTCCGCGCAGCGCCCACCGGAACGCGGGCGCGTCGATGAGCCGGGCGAGCCAGCGCGGCACCGGGCGACCGCCGACGGCGTCCCGGTCGAGCCGGGGTTCGCGCCAGAGCAGGCCCAGCGCCACGAACGTGACGACGAGGGTCAGCGCGGCGGCGACGACAAGCTGCGGCAGCGTGATCGGCAGGTCCTGTCGGCCGCCGACGCCGTGCGCCAGCACCGTTGCGGGGGTGGTCATGTCGGTCAACGGACGACGAGTTGGAACAGCACCAGCTCGGTCTCGTGCGTCTCCACCTCGAACAGACCGGTCTTGTCGGCCCGGAACTCCACCGAGCCGGGCTTGCCGGCCGGCAGTCGGGCGCCCAGGTCGTAGCCGTGCACGTGCAGCTCGTCCGCCGCGTCCGAGGTGACCGTGATGCGCAACAACTCTCCCTTACCCACGGTGATCCGTCCGGTCGGCGGAGTGATCCGCCGCTTCGCGATCGTCACGACGATCTCGCGGTCCGCGGCCGGTGCGCTGGGGGTGGGGCTTGCCGTCGGACTCGGCGCGGTGGTGGCGGCGCTCGGCGGTGCGGCGGACGTGGCTGGCGCGGAGGGGGTGGCCACGGACGGGTCGTCGTCGTGCCCACAACCGGTGACCAGCAGGGCGGTGAGGACGCCGGCGGCGAGGGCGGCACAGGCGCGGGTGGCGGGGGTACGGACGAACACGGGCGGACTCCGAACGACGCGAGGGGGACGGGTGTCGAGGTGAGAGTCGGGGAGGAGAACTCTACGTCTTGTTCGGCAGAGGGGAAATGACCATGATGAACGAATGCGATCGAGGTTGGTCACTGCGCGTAACACCCTGAGCCGTATGCTGGCGGCGGTGGCCGCGACGCTTGTGGTGTCGCTGCTGCTGCCCGCCGCGCCGGCGTCCGCGCACGGCCAGTTGGCGACCTCCACTCCGCTCAAGGGCACCGTCGTGCGCGAGCCCCTGACCCAGTTGGCCCTGTACTTCACCGAGAAGCCGGCCGCCAACGCGCACTTCGCCATCAGCGGCCCGGACGGGTCGCGAGTGGACAACGGCTGGTCCAACGGTGAGCCCAAGCGACTCGACAAGCCGGTCACGGAATACTTCATGGTCAACGGCGTGTTCGAGCCCCGGCTCTACCACACCGGCTTCCCGGCCATGGTGACCGTCGCGCACTGGCCGGCGAAGGGTCGCTACACCGCCAGCTACCTCTCCGTCGCCTCGGACGGTGAGGCGGTGCGGGGCGAGGTGACCTTCGACTACCAGGGACGGAGCACACCGGCCCCGGCCGGCTGGACGGCACCCACGGCGGGGCCGGATCCGGCGCTACTCGCCCAGGCCGAGGGCGAGGGATCGGCCAGGCCCGCGGTGACCGGCAGTCCGGCGGGTCCTACCGGCGCTCCGCCCGCTGCCAGCGAGGAGCGCGCCGGTGGCGGGTTTCCGGCCTGGTTGGTCCCGGCCCTGATCGTCGTCACGGTCGCAGTGCTCGTGCTGGTGGCGGCGCGCCGCCGACCCGTCACGCGCGGGGCCCCGACACCGGGCCGTCGGCCGTCCGGCGCCACCGCCGGCAAGTCCGGCGCTGCTGGCAAGTCCCGCGCCGCCAGCGGCAAGGCCGCTCCCCCGCGTAAGACGGGTGGTTCGGCCCGGCGCGGGCGGCGGTGAGCCGCCCCCAGAGCCGGCACTCTTCGCGTATCACCGCGAACTTTCGCACGGACATCGGGAACTTTTGATGTATCGATGCGAAGCCATGGACAGTCCAATCGAAACACCTTAATGTCTCGACTCATCAACCCGGTGTTTCCACAATGTCACTCGTCGGCGTCGAGGACGTTACGGAGCCGGGGCCGACGGCCATCCTCACCGCTGCCTCGCACCGGCCGTCGGACACTCCACTGCCTCCTGGAGGAACGATGGGCCCACGCCTGCAACGCCGACTCCCCCATCCCGTCCTGGGTGCGCTCGCACTCGTCCTCACCACCGGCCTCTGGGCCGCTCCGGCCACCGCCGCGCCCGCGCAGGAGCCCGGCGTCACGCTGCGCGTCTTCGACGTGCAGGTGCCCCTCTCCGAACTGTGCACCCTCAAGCCCGCGCAGACCCCCAACGTGGACACGCTCATGTCCACCATCAACTGGACCTCGGCGTCCGACTTCGGCTTCGAGGACAACTTCGTCTCGCAGGTGCTCGGCAACATCACCACCACCCAGGCCGGCAGCTACACGTTCCGGCTCAGCAGCGACGACGGATCCAAACTGGCGATCGACAACACCGTCGTGATCAACCACGACGGCCTGCACGGCGCGACGCCGCCGAAGGAGGGCACGGTCACCCTCACCGCCGGCCTGCACCCGCTGCGCATCGACCATTTCGAGCGAGGCGGCGGGCAGCAGATCACCCTGGAGTGGAAGACGCCGGGCTCGTCGTCCTTCGTGGTCGTACCGAACTCGGCGTTGAGCACCGACGCCGGAGTGGTCCGGGTGACCGCGCCGGGCCGCAAGGAGTGCGAGGGCATCGCCGACACCCCCGGCGACGGCCTGCCGCTGACCGGGGTGCACCCCGGCTACACGCTCACCAATCTGCGGCCCAGCGGCTTCCAGCCGAAAGTCACCGGGATGGACTGGCTGACCGACGGCCGGCTGGTCATCTCGACCTGGGGCGGCAGCGACCAGTCCGGCACCTCCCAGGACGGTGAGGTCTGGATCCTCGGCAACACCGGCGGCGCGACCACCCCGGGCGCCGTGACCACCAAACGGATCGCCAGTGGGCTGAAGGAGCCGCAGGGGCTCAAGGTCGTCGACGGGGTGGTCTACGTCTCGGAGAAACAGCGGCTGACCCGGCTGGTCAACACCGGCGGCGACGAGGTGGCCGAGCGCCTGGAGACCGTCGCCACCTGGCCGTACGGCGGCAACTTCCACGAGTTCGCGTTCGGGCTGCTCTACCAGGACGGGTTCTTCTACCTGAACCTGTCGGTGTCGATCAACTCCGGCGGTGCCACCACCAACCCGCAGCCCGCCGTCAACCGGGGCAACACCCTCAAGGTCAACAAGGACACCGGCGCGGTCAGCTACGTCGCCGGCGGCCTGCGTACCCCGCACGGCATCGGTTGGGGTCCGGAGGGCGGCATCTTCGTCACCGACAACCAGGGCGGCTGGCTGCCCTCGTCGAAGCTGGTGCACATCAAGCAGGGGCGCTTCTTCAACCACTACACCAACCCGGCCGGCCCGTTCGACACCGCACCTGTCACGTCCCCGGTGCTCTGGATGCCGCAGAACGAGATCGCCAACTCGCCCAGCACGCCGCTGTACCTGACCAGCGGCCGATACGCCGGCCAGTTCGTCATCGGCGACGTGACGTACGGCGGCCTCCAGCGGGCCAACGTGGAGAAGGTCAACGGCGAGTACCAGGGCGCGCTGTTCCGGCTCACCCAGGGCCTGGAGGCGGGCGTCTCGGAGGTCAACGTCGGCCCGGACGGCGCGATCTACGTCGGCGGGCTCGGCGCGGGCGGCAACTGGGGTCAGACCGGCAAGCTGTCGTACGGCCTGCAGAAGCTCACCCCGAACACCGCCACCACGTTCGAGATGCTCGCCATGCGGGCCACCACGACCGGCTTCGAGGTCGAGTACACCCAGCCCGTCTCGACGGAGACCGCCGCCGGACTGGCCGCGCGTTACAAGATCAAGCAGTGGCGGTACGTGGCGACGTCCAACTACGGCGGGCCGAAGATCGACGAGGAGACGCTGACCGTCACCTCGGCCACCCTCTCGTCGGACGGGAAGAAGGTGAGCCTCACGGTGCCCGGCCGCAAGGCCGGCCGGGTGGTGCACCTGCGCTCGCCGCGCCCGTTCGCCTCCACCACCGGCCAGTCACTGTGGAGCACCGAGGCGTGGTACACGCTCAACTCGATCCCGGGCAGCCCTCCGCCGCCGGCCGGCGGGAGCATCACCGGCGTCGGTGGCAAGTGCCTGGACGTCGACAACGCGGGCACCGCCGACGGCACGAAGATCCAGCTCTGGACCTGCAACGGCACCACGGCGCAGTCGTGGACGAAGGTCGGCGACACGTACCGGGTGCTGGGCAAGTGCCTGGACGTGGACAACGCCGGCACCGCGAACGGCACGAAGGTTCAGCTCTGGACGTGCAACGGCACCGCGGCGCAGGTCTGGCAGCCGCAGTCCGACGGGTCGATCCGCAATCCGCAGTCCGGCAAGGTCCTGGAGGCAGCCGGCGGCAGCAGCGCCGACCGCACCCAGATCCAGCTCGGCACGTACTCGGGCGGCGCGCATCAGAAGTGGGTGATCGGCAGCGGGGTCACCGGCTGACCTCGGCGGGGGCGTGGCCCGACCGGCGGGTCGGGCCGCGCCCCTCAGGGGCCGTGTGGCAGTGGCTGCGCCAGCGCCCGCAGCTCCGCCGGGAGTTGGGCCAGGGCATCCTCGAACTCCCGGTGCCCGACCACCCGGTGCATCGTCTGTAGGACGGCGCGGGCGCCCCGCTCGGCGGCGGGTCGGTCGATCCCGGCGCGGTCGGCCACCCGACGCAGGAACTCGTCGCAGCCGAACGCCTCCGGCGGCTCCGCGGCCTTGACCAGCAGCGGGCTCAACTCGTTGGCGAGGTGGGGGGCCAACGCGCCCGCCTCACCGCCGCTGAGGCGCTCGGTGAGGGTCCGTAGAACAGCCTCGGTCAGTGTGCGCGCCTGCTCCGGCGGGATGCCCGCCCGCGCCGCGACCTTGTCGACGAACCCCAGCTCGGCCATGCCCCCGCCCTTCGCTTCGGAAAGGCGTGGCTACCCGGGACCACCGGCGGCAAACCCCGCCCGGCGGCCCGGACGGCGTGCACGGCACGTCCTGACCGCCCGCCCGGTCGTTCTGAATCGTTGCCCCGCGCGGTGGCGTCCGCTTCTCGTACGGTGAGGTCGGACCGGGAACCCGACGGCTGCCCGACGGCGGCCCGTGCCGCAGGAGGAGCAGATGGCGGTGGACCTGCCCGACGTGATCAACAGGTACTTCCGGGCCGTCAACGACCGGGACCTGGATGCCTTCGTCGCCTGCTTCGCGGACACCGCGAGCGTCGCCGACGAGGACCGGCTCTACGACGGACGGGCCTCGATCCGCTCCTGGCGGCAGAAGACGATGGATGCCTACTCGTACTCTGCCGAGCCGGTCGGTGTCACGCCGCAGGCGGGCGACTCGTACCTGGTCCGCACCCGGGTGTCCGGCGACTTCCCCGGCAGCCCGATCGAACTGCGCTACCGGTTCACCCTGCGCGACGACCTGGTCGGAGCGCTGGACATCCGCCCGTAGCAGCCGCCCATCCGCCAGCCAGGAGGAGACCACGTGCCGCGAGTCTGGCTCATCACCGGTTGTTCCCGAGGCCTCGGTCGGGCGCTCGCCGAGGCCGTGCTGGCCGACGGCGACCACCTGGTCGCCACCGCGCGCAACCCGGCCCAGCTCGACGCCCTGAGCGACAGGTACGGCGAACGGGTCAGGACGGTGGCCCTCGACGTCACCGACCCCGCCGCCGCCCACGCCGTCGTCCGCACCACCGTGGACACGTTCGGCAGCCTCGACATCCTGGTCAACAACGCCGGATACGCCGACGTCGCCGCGATCGAGGACATGCCGGAGGACAACTTCCGGGCCCAGATCGAGGCCAACTTCTACGGAGTGGTCAATCTCTCCCGCGCGGCCCTGCCGGCGATGCGCTCCCAGGGGCGCGGGCACATCCTCCAGATCTCCAGCGTCGGCAGCCGGGTCGCCAGCACCGGACTGGGCGCGTACCAGGCCGCCAAGTGGGCGGTCAGCGGCTTGTCCGGGGTACTCGCCAAGGAGGTCGAGGGGTTCGGGATCCGGGTCACCAGCGTGGAGCCGGGCGCGTTGCGGACCGACTGGGCTGGCTCGTCGATGAGCATGCTGCCGATCAGCGACCCGTACCGGTCGGTCATCGATCCGGCCGTGCAACGGCTCCGCCAGGCCAGCGGCAACCAGCCGGGCGACCCGGCCCGCGCCGCCCAGGCGATCATCCAGATCACCCGGTTCGACGACCCGCCCCTGCGGCTGCTGCTCGGCGCCGATGCCGTGGCGGGCGCCTCGGCTGCCGCCGAGGCGCTGGCCGCGTCCGACGCGCGGTGGCGCGAGCTGAGCGAGTCCATCGCCTTCGACCCGGCCCCCTGACCGGCGCGGCTCCCCCGACCGACACCACCATCGGACGGGGGTGCGACAGGCATGACCGGGCGTCGCCGGATCGACCGCCGAACGGGTGGGACAGCCCGCGCACCAACAGGTGACATGATGTGCCGACAAACAGCTGTCGCTAGGAGAAGGGTTGCTGCTGCCCGATGGCGCACTTCGCGGCTCGCATGATCCCCGCACCCGGGCCTGTCGTGGTGACGCTCACCGACAACCCGCCGATGGCGGGCTGATGCCGGCCGAGCGACCAGAGGTCGTGGCCGAGCAGAGCGTCCCCGCCCCTCTCGCGGACACCATGTCGTACCAGGTCGCCACGGACGTGCGAGCGCTCCGCGCGTTCGTCAGCGTCGGGGCGCTGGCCCGCGGCCTGCCGCCCGAGCGGGTGGAGCTGCTGACGCTGGCGGTCAGCGAGCTGGCCACCAACACGTTGCAGCACACCACCGGCGGCGGCCGGGTCCGGCTCTGGGTCGATTCGGGTCAGCTGTTCTGCGACGTCGTCGACCGGGGGCCGACCCGGGCGCTGGGCCGGCGCATGCCGGCCGCCGACGCGATACGGGGTCGAGGGCTGGCGATCGTGGAGCAGATCTGCGACGAGGTCGCCGTGCTCACCAGCCCGGACGAGACGGTCGTACGGATCCGCCTGAGCCTGTGACCGCCGCCGGCGATCCACCCGCCGCGGGCTGCGCCGGCTGCCACAATGCGGACAGCCCGGGCTGATGGTGACACCGGGCCGACACCGATCGGGAGGACGCCACAATGCCGGACAGCGCACGTGAGGCAGAGCTGCTCGATGCCGAGCGGACCCTGCAGGCCGCCCAGCGGGCCGGCGACGTGGCCGCCCTCGACCAACTGCTCGTCGACCAGCTGATCGCCGTCGGCCCGGGCGGCGGGACGTACACCAAGCAGGATGACCTGGCCGCCCACCGGGACCGTCGCTCGGTGGTGGAGGAGTTGGTCGAGGAGGAGTTGGACCTGCTCGTCGTCGGAAAGACCGGGGTGACGTTCTTCCTGGGCCGGGTGGCCGGGGTGTACGAGGGGGCGGCGTTCGCGGCGCGCCTGCGCTACACCCGGACCTGGGTCCACGACGACCCGCACGGCTGGCGGGTCCTCGCCGCGCACGTCAGCCCGGTCTGACCCGTCAGGTCTCGTCGTCGGTGTCGAGCAGGCCCTGCTCGTCGAGGAACGCGAACCACCTGTCGTCGCCGGGGGTCAACTCGGCATAACCCGGGCCGAGCAGGTAGTAGTCCACGAAGGAGCCGAGGTCGGGGGCGAGCTCCTCGAACGTGTCGGACATGAACCACTCGGTGCCGTTCGGCGGGAAATACCAGACGGCGCCCGTGCCGCGGTCCAGGAAGATCGGCTCGTCGCTGCGGGTGCCGACCACCAGCCAGCCCGCCCGGTCCTCCGGGATGGACGAGAAGTCCGGCGCGTAGTCGAGGTGGTACTGGATCCCCGCGAGGGTCGACGCGGACGCCAGCTCGACCCGACCGGCGCGCAGCCCGTCGGCGACCAGCAGCAGGTCCCGCAGGTCGTCCGGCAGACCCGCCGGAACGGCATCGATGGCAGCGCCCTCGCCGAACTCGGCGAACGCCACGCTCGCCGGCTGGTCGGCCAGATCCACCCGCAGCTCCTCGATGAGCTGCCGCAGCTCGTGGATCAATCCACCACCTCTGTTCGGATCAGGTCCTCCTCCGAGCTGCCCTCAGCTCCGCGAACCCCGGTGCGCGTGTTGGTTCTACCACGCGCCGGCGGATGCCGGAGCCACCTCACCGAATCGCGTTTGCTCAGCTCACCGTGGCGTCGATCGGCCCGATGCGCAGGGTCCCGTCGTTGAGTGGCGTGCAGCGGATGCCGCCGGTGGTGCGGAGCGCCTTCCACGTCCCGGGGCCGACGGTGACGTCCATCCAGGCGCAGGGCCGGGCCGCCCGGTTGACCCGCAGGCTCACCGGGCCGTCGCCGGAGTCCAGCACCAGCACCCTGCCGATCAGCTCGTCTACCGCGATGCCGGTGGTGAGGATGTTGCGCCGCACCTCCGCCAGGCCGATGCCGACCGGCAGTGACTCCTGAGCGATGACCGTGACGCTGGCGTCGCGGTGCGCCTGCTGGCCGAAGTACCGGTCGCCGACGATGCCGAGGTGTGCCCGGATCCGGACGGCGTCGACCAGCTCACCGGGTGGGGCCGGCGCGGGGCCGTCGGCGGGCCGGCCCAGGAAGCGGTGCACGGGCGAGGCCAGCAACTCGACGATCTCCGGCATGGCAGGGATTCTACGAACCGGGGAGGACTTCCCGGGTCAGGTCGGCAGACCCCGCCGCCGGCTCACACGGCCAGGGCTGCCCGGACCTCCCGTTCCGCCGTGACACCCCCGTCGCCGTGTGAGGTGACCCGGCCGGACTCCAGCACGTGGTAGCGGTTCGCCACCCGCAACGCGAAGCCCAGGTGCTGCTCGACGAGCAGCACGCTGAACCCGGACTGCCGGGTCAGCTCGACGATCCGTTCCTGGATCTCGGCGACCACCGACGGCTGGATGCCCTCGGTCGGCTCGTCGAGCATCAGCAACCTCGGCCGGGTGATCAGTGCCCGGGCGATGGCCAGTTGCTGCCGCTGACCGCCGGAGAGCAACCCGGCCCGCCGCCGCAGCAACGGCCGCAACGCCGGAAACAGGTCCAGCACCTCCGCGGTGGCCACCGCACCGTCGCGCCGCCCGTCGGCGACGAGCCGCAGATTCTCGGCGGCGGTCAGGTGCGGGAAGCTCTGCTGGCCCTGCGGGACGTACGCCATGCCCCGCGCCACCCGCTCGTGCGGCCCGAGACGGGTGACGTCCTCGCCGTCCAGCTCGACGGTGCCGGCACTCGGGCGCAGCAGTCCGGCCGCGACCCGCAACAGGGTGCTCTTGCCGGCGCCGTTGTGCCCGAGCACGGCGGCCACCCCGTCGGGCGGGACGGCGAGGTCGACCCCGTGCAGCACCTGAGAGCGCCCGTACCCGGCGTGCACCCCGCGCAGCGTCAGCATCATGCCTCCCGGATCGTGGGGGCCGACCCGGCGTCGACCGGGTGGCCAAGGTAGACCTCCTGCACGCGCGGGTCCGCCTGGACCTGCGCCACCGTGCCCTCGCTGAGCACCCGACCGGCGTGCAACACCGTGACGGTGCGCGCGAACCGACGCAGGAAGTCCATGTCGTGCTCGATCACCACCACCGTGCGGTCCCGGCTCACCGCCTCCAGCAGGGCGCCGGTGGCGTCGCGTTCCTCGTGGCTCATCCCGGCGACCGGCTCGTCGAGCAGCAGCAACCGGACGTCCTGCACCAGCAGCATGCCGATCTCCAGCCACTGCTTCTGGCCGTGCGCGAGCGTCCCGGCGAGGTGCCCGGCCCGCCCGGTCAGACCGATGGTCTCCAGCGCCGCGGCCACCTCGTCGGGAATGGCGCGCCGACGACGGGCCAGGGTCGCCCAACTACGACGGGCGCCCGCCGCGATGTCGAGGTTCTGCAACACCGACAGCTCCTCGAAGACCGTCGACGTCTGGAACGTGCGCCCGATGCCCAACCGGCTGATCCGGTGCACCGGACGGCCCAACAGCTCGTGCTCGCCGAAGCGGACCGAACCGGTGGCCCGGACCAGGCCGGTGATCGCGTCGACCAGGGTGGTCTTGCCGGCGCCGTTCGGCCCGATCAGGAACCGGATGTCACCGGCGGGCACCTCCAACGAGACACCGTCGACGGCGGTGAACCCGTCGAAGCTGACCCGCACGTCACGGACGGACAACCCGTCCAGCCGCTCGTCGCTCATGCCGCCGGCACCTCCGCCCGCTCGGCGCGTCGTCGACCCGTCGGTAACCACCCACGCCGACGCGCTGCCACGCCGCCGCCCTCCTCCCGGCGGCGGGCCAGCGCCCACAGCGACGCCAGGCCACCGGGAAGGAACGCCACCACCACCACGAAGAGCAACCCCTGCAGGTACGTCCAGGTGCCGGGGAACCGCTCCGACAGGGCGGTACGCGCCCAGGCCACCGCCACCGCGCCGAGCACCGGGCCGAGCAGAGTGGCCCGGCCGCCCACCGCGACGCCGATGACGAACTCGATCGACGGGACGATGCCGATCAGCGCGGGCGAGATGATGCCCACCGCCGGCACGAACAGCGCCCCGGCCAGCCCCGCCATCCCGGCCGCCACGACGTACGCGACGAGCTTGACCGACGCCGGGTCGTAGCCGAGGAACCGGACCCGCTCCTCACCGTCGCGGACCGCCACCAGCAGCTCACCGTAGCGACTCTGGATGAGTTGACGGGCCAGCGCGAGCAACGCCAGCAGCGTGCCGGCGATGATGAAATAGACCATTCGCTGGTTGACCGGGTCGTCGAGGTTGTAGCCGAAGAAACCCTTGATGTCGGTCAACCCGTTGGTGCCACCTGTGGTGCCCTGCTGTCCGATCAGCAGGATCACCATGGCGGCCGCGAGCGCCTGGCTGAGGATGGCGAAGTACGCGCCCCGGACTCGGCGGCGGAAGACAAGCGAGCCGAGCCCGAAGGCGACGGCCATCGGCAGCAGCACCGTCGCGGGCAGCGCGAACCACGGGCTGGCGAACGGCCGCCACCACAGCGGCAGTTCGTCGAGCTGCCCGTACAGTTGCATGAAGTCGGGCATCCCACCGGGACCCGCGTCGGCGAGCTTGAGGTGCATGGCCATCGCGTAGCCGCCGAGGCCGAAGAAGACGCCCTGGCCGAGGGTGAGCATCCCGCCCCGGCCCCAGGCGATCCCGATGCCGACGGCCACCATGGCGACGCAGAGATACTTGGCGAGCAGGGCCAGCCGGAAGTCCGACAGCAGCAGCGGCGCCACGGCGAACAGCAGTGCCGCGCCGAACGCGAAGCCGGCGGCGGTCCGTAGCCGCGTGCGACCACCGGTCCGGGCCGGAGGTGCGGGGCGGGTGGCCTCCGGACCGGTGGCGGCGCTGGGGGGCGCGGGGGTGACGGCGGTCATGCGAGGCTCCTGGTCCGCAGGGTGAACAGGCCCTGTGGCCGCCACTGAAGGAACGCGACGATCGCCACGAACACGATCACCTTGGCGACGCTGAGGGTGGTGAGGTACTCCCCGGTGGCCTGGAGCACGCCGAGGGCGAAGGCGACGATCACGCTGCCCTTGAGCTGGCCGATCCCGCCGACCACGACGACCAGGAAGGCGTCGATGATCAGGTTGGTGCCCATGGTCGGGCCGATCGGGCCGAGCAGGGTCAGCGCCACCCCGGCCAGCCCGGCCAGGCCGGAGCCGACGAAGAAGGTCGTCCGGTCGACCCGGGCGGTCGGGATGCCGGACACCGCGGCGAGGTCGCGGTTCTGCACCACGGCGCGAATGCGGCGTCCCAGCGGGGTGAGCCGTAACGCCAGGGTGAGCGCCGCGACGGCGGCCAACGCCAGGGCCAGGATGAACAACCGGTTGTTGGCGATGGTCAGCCCTCCGGGCAGCGCCACGTTGCCGGTGAGCAGTTCGGGGGCGCGGGTCTGCACGTTCGGGCTGCCGAACACGTCGCGCGCCAACTGTTGCAGCATCAGCGACACACCCCAGGTGACCAGCAGGGTGTCCAACGGTCGGGCGTAGAGCCGGCGGATGAGCAGCATCTCCAGCAGGACGCCCATCGTGCCGGCGACCACGAACGCCACCGGCAGTGCGACCACCAGTGACAGGCCGGCCCCGGTGATGCTCTGTTGCAGGACGTAGGTGGTGTACGCGCCGGCCATGATGAACTCACCGTGCGCCATGTTGATCACGTTCATCTGGCCGAAGGTCAGCGCGAGGCCGAGAGCGATGAGCAGCAGCACCGCGCCGATGCTGATGCCGGTGAAGAGTTGTCCGAAGAGGACTGTCACGGTGGGTACTCCGTACTGCTGGTCGGGAGGCCCGGGCGGACCGCGCGGCAACGCGGTCTGCCCGGGCCGGCATCGTCAGCTCAGGCCGCTCGCCCAGGGGTAGGTCTTGAGGTACGGGTCCGGCTGCACCGGCTTGCCGGAGTTCCACACCTCGCTGATCAGGCCGTCCGCGCCGATCTTGCCGATCCGGGCGGTCTTGGCGATGTGCTGGGTCGGGCCGTCGACCGTGACCATGCCCTCCGGCGCGTCGAGGGTGATCCCCCCGGAGGCGGCGCGGACCTTCTCCACGTCGAAGGCGCCGGCCTTCTCGACCATCGCCTTCCACAGGTGCACCGCCACGTAGGCGGCCTCCATCGGGTCGCTCGTCGGCTTGTCCGCGCCGTACTTGGCCTTGTACGCGGCCACGAACTTCGAGTTCGCCGCCCCGGGCGTGGTCTGGTAGTAGTTCCAGGCGGTCAGCTGGCCCTCCAGGTACTGGGTGCCGATCCCCTTGACCTCCTCCTCGGCGATCGACACCGACACCACAGGCATCGCGGCGGCGGTCAGACCGGCCGACTTGTACTCCTTGAAGAAGGCCACGTTGCTGTCACCGTTGAGGGTGTTGAACACGGCGTCGGCTCCGGCCGACTTGACCTTGTTCACGATCGTGCCGAACTCGGTGGATCCGAGCGGCGCGTAGTCCTCGCCGGACACGGTCATCCCATTGGCGGCCGCGTACGCCTTGATGATTTTGTTGGCGGTGCGGGGAAAGACGTAGTCGCTGCCGACCAGATAGACCGATTTCGCGCCCTGCGCCTTGAGGTAGTCGAGCCCGGGAACGATCTGCTGGTTTGTCGTCGCACCGGTGTAGAAGATGTAGGGCGACTGTTCCAGACCCTCGTACTGCACGGGATAGAACAGCAGCGCCTTGTTCTTCTCGAACACCGGCTTGACCGCCTTGCGGCTGGCCGACGTCCAGCAGCCGAAGACGGCCGCGACCCGGTCCTCGGAGATGAGCTTCTCCGCCTTCTCGGCGAAGGTGGGCCAGTCCGAGGCGCCGTCCTCGCCGACCGGCTGGATCTTCTTGCCGAGGACGCCTCCGGCCGCGTTGATCTCATCGACGGCGAGCATGATGGAGTCGCGGACGGTGACCTCGCTGATCGCCATGGTCCCGGAGAGCGAGTTGAGCAGGCCGACCTTGACGGTGTCGCCGGAGACGTCGGCGGTGACGCCGGTCGCGCCGCCCTCGTCGGAGGTCTTGCTGCCGCACGCGGTCAACGCGGCCGCGGCGACCAGGGTCATGGCACCCGCCAGGATGCGGCGGCCCCGGAATAATGACATCTATTCTCCCTGCGGTGCGCTCAAGTGGCGTAAGGACGGTCGGTGCGGTCCGATGGAGCTGAGGTGGGCGATGCCGGGGTCGACGGGTGGACGCCGCTTCGGGCACCGGCTCGGATATGGGCACCGAAAGCGTCGACCGGCATGATTGCGCGGGTGTTTCCCAGTCCTTAATTGACTGTTTCCGAGCGGACGACCGGCACACGCAAAGAACGGCCGGCACCGTTGGGGAGGAAACGGTGCCGGCCGTTCGGAAAGATGCGGAATAGGTGCCGCCACAATGGTCGACGGGCAATTCTGTCGACGGTGGGGACACGGCGGTGACATCCGGCCCACCGGCCAGATACTTCACGCAGGAAGTATTTTAGGGCGGGATCGGGTGGCGCTGTCAAGGGTCCGGCCGGGCCGGCCGGCAACGCCTGGTCTCAGAGCTGGGCGAGCACGGTGAAGTCGAGCCCGTCGGCCTCGGCCAGGTAGATGCGCTGACGCACGTGCCGTTGGCGCAGCCGCAACCGCCCACGTGGCCCGTGGTAGGCCACCGTGTCGGCGGCCGTCTCGATGGCCCGCACGTCCAGGGTGCGGGCCTGACCGATCAGCGCGGCCAGCAGCATGACGCCCTCGTAGCAGGATTCCCCCAGGCTGCCCAGCGGCGGCGCCTCCACCCCGAACCGGCGGGCGAACTCACCGTGGAAGTCGAGGTTCTCCTGGGTCACCAGCCCGGCGAAGAAACCCGCCGTGCTGTACAGCCGCCGCGTCGCGCCGGCACCACTGGCCAGCAGCATGTTCTCGTCCATCAGCGTACTCAGCCGCAGACAGCGCTGATCCAGGCCGGACCGGGCGAACGCCCGGTTGAAACGCACCGCGTCCGCACCGACCAGCAGCATCAACACCGCGTCCGCGTCACTGTGCTCGATGCGGCGCAACACCTCGGTGAAGTCGTGGGCGTCCAACGGCAGGAAGTGCCGACCCACCACCTGCCCACCGCCGCGCAGCGCGTACCGCTGGGCCGCCCGCGCCGTGCGGCGCGGCCACACGTAGTCGTTGCCGACCACGAACCAGCGACGCACGCCCTGCTCACCCGCGAGCAGCCGCATCGCGGGCCACAGTTGGGCATCCGGCGTCTCGCTGGTCAGGAAGACCCCTTCGGTACGTTCACCGCCCTCGTAGAGTGCGGTGTAGACGTAGGGCACCCGGTGCGCGACGCGGGGCGCCAACGCCTGGCGCACCGAGGAGATGTGCCACCCCGTCACCCCCTGCACAGCCCCCACCGACACCAACGCCTCGACCTCGGCGGCCACCTCGACCGGCGGTGCGCCACCGTCGACCGGCACCAGCCGCACCTCCCGACCCAGCACCCCGCCGCAGCTGTTGATCTCCTCGACCGCGAGTTGCGCGCAGAGCTCGCAGGTGGGGCCGAACATGCCGGCCGGCCCGCGCATCGGGTAGACCAGCGCGATGCTGACCACGGCACGGTCGACGGTCAGCCACGGCGGTGCCGGCGCGGACATGAGCACATGATTGCCCGGCCCTGGGCGGAAGACCAGCGCTCACCACGGACCGGGACGACTCGCTACGATGACAGGGCCACCGGACCAGGGAGTTTCATGTCAGACGTGCCCGGGGCGCCAGCCGACCTGCTGCGCTCGCTCACCCGCGCCGAACGGCTGCTCTCCCGCCGGCTGGGCGCTGTCCTGGCCGACGACGCGCTGACCATCGAGGCGTGGCGGGTGCTCTGTCTGCTCGCCGACGGCCAGGGTCATCCGATGAGCGAGGTGTCGGCCGAGGCGTCACTGCCGCCGGGCACCCTCACCAAGCTCGTCGACCAGCTCGTCGACCGCAACCTCGTGTTCCGCCGGATCGATCCGCTGGACCGTCGGCGGATCCGGGCGTACCTGACCGCTCGGGGCCGCCGCGAGCACGACCGCCTCGACCAGCGCATCCGGGCCAGCCTCGCGGAACTGGGCGTCTCGCCGGAGGCCCCACTGATCCACCAGCTCGACGACCTGGTCGGCCGCCTCGACCCGGCCCGTCGTCGCGAGCACGCCGACGTGGGCCGCCCCCGCCGCTGACCCGCCTTCTCGCCGCACCAGTCCCACCTGCCGTACTGCCCATGATCCGGGACCAGGCGACGGCCGACCGCTTGCACGGACGAGACCGCACACCCGCCGATCGGCGGCACCGCGACGGCCGAACCATGGAGAGCGTGATGCCTGTGCGTCATCATGATGACTCACAGGCATCAGGCTCTTGGGGATGTCTGGCTGCCGCCGGGCGCGGGTGGGGCCTTCCCGCCACCCTCGCACCCGACACCCGTTCCGGCTAGCCGGTGAGGTGGGCGCGCAGGGTGTGTGCGTCCGGGGCGGTGGCGGTCCACAGTGTTGCCGGACCGCCGGCCAGTGGCAGTCGGGCGACGGTCGCGTCGGACCGGACGTGCGCCGGCTCGGCGGGTCGCGACGGGTCGACCACCAGCAGTGAGCCGGTGGCCGGCGCGCCGTCGAGCACCGCCGGCCCGGCCCAGCCGGGTGCCTGTGGTCCCACGGCGAGGGACTGCCGCAACAGCGGCCGGCCCCCGTAGTCGACCTGGGTGTGCACGACGGCCCCGCCGGGCGCCTCGCCGTACCGGCCGCAGATCAGCTCGTCACGCCAGCGCAGGCTCGCGCCGGCGGCCAGGTCGATCCGGGATTCGGCGAGATGCGCGCAGCCGGCCGCCGCGACCAGCTGTTCGGGCAGCCAGTGCAGCGTGGCTCCGGCGTGCACCACCGCCCGCACCGCCATCCGGGACACGGCACCCGGCCGGCCCGGCAGGGCGATCGACGCGGCGACGGTGTGCACCCGGACCGCCGCGCCCGGCCCCACCTCGATGTCCAGGCGCAGATCGTCGCCGGCGAGCGGCCCGGCTGCCCCACCGACGAGGTGCACGGTGGCGACACCACGGTCGGCCGGGGTCTGGCGCAGCAGCAGCGGCGTCTCGCCGTGCACCTCGACCAGGACGGTCCCACCCCGGCCGTCGGCCCGAGCGACCAGTCGGGCGGACGCCCGCATCAGACCGCGACGGCCGGTACGGCACGTGGGTGCGCGGTGGCATGGTGGGCCAACTCGTGCCGGATCCAGGCGGCGACCGTACTCGCCGTGGTGTCACCGACGATGGACAGGAAGACGGTCGGGAGGTCGCCACGCCGGGCCCGCGCGTCGCGATCCATGACGGCGAGGTCGGCCCCCACCATCGGCGCCAGGTCGGTTTTGTTGATCACGAGGAGGTCGGCGGCGGTGACGCCCGGCCCGCCCTTGCGCGGCACCTTGTCCCCTCCCGCCACGTCGACCACGAAGATCTGCCGATCGACCAGCCCCCGGCTGAAGGTCGCGGTCAGGTTGTCCCCGCCGCTCTCCACCAGGACCAGGTCCAACGGGCCGACCGCCTCGGCCAGTTCGTCGATGGCGTCCAGGTTGGCGCCGATGTCGTCGCGAATCGCGGTGTGCGGGCAGCACCCGGTCTCCACCGCGCGGATCCGCGCCGGGTCGAGCACTCCGGCCCGCCGGAGGAAGTCGGCGTCCTCGGTCGTGTAGATGTCGTTGGTCACCACGCCGAGCCGCAACTCGCCCGCGAAGGCACGGCAGAGCGCGGCCACCAGTGCCGTCTTGCCGGACCCGACCGGGCCGCCGATGCCGACCCGCAGGGCACGATCCGCGGGTGCCAGCGACGGATGCGGGTCCACCCCCGGCTCTGGGTGGGTATGCGGGACGGTCTCGTCGTGGGGTGGAGTGACCGGCTGCGTGGTCGAGTCGGTGGCGGGGACAGCGTTCGGCACAACGGTGTCAGGACGCAAAGAGACGCACCTCCCAGGTGGCATGGATTTCGGCATGGATGTCGGCGAGTGGAGCGGCCGCGGCGGGCAGCCGCTCCGGTGGGTCGTCGGCGGCCCGCGCCGCGTCGGCGGCCGTGCGGTCGCAGGCGTCGGCCAGGCCGACCAGCAGGGCCTGCACCTGGTACGGGTCGAGGCCGAGCAGGCGTACGCCGGCGCTGGCCGCTCCGGTCAGCGTCCCGTACGCGGCGATCGTGGCGGTGTCGACGCGGGACAGCCCGGCCGCCGCGCAGAGCAGCCCCAGGACCAGCGGCTGGTGTATGCCGCAGGACGTCGCGGGTAGGTCACCGAACGGCGCGTCCGGCCAGATGGCCCGGCCGGCGCGCAGCAGCGCTCGACCCTGCCGACGGGAGATCGTCCGCAACGTCGGCGACGCGGTACGGGCGTCCAGCTCCACGTCGAGCTGGGCCAGCATGCGCGACCGCGCGGCGGACCCGGCGGCTGCCGACCCGCCCGCCGCGGACCCGTCGGCGTCGGCCACGTCGACGGGACCCGCGGCCTCGACCACGTCGGTGCCCCCGGGCTTCGCCGCCCGGTGTGCGGCCGCCGCGAAGGCCGCGCCGACCAGGCCGGCGGTGGCCAACCGTCCGGCCAGGAACGCCTCCAACGTGGCCAGGTCCTTGACCCGCCCGGCGGCGACGGCCGCCTCCAGGCCGCCGGAGTGCGCGTGCGCCCCGGCCGGAAAGCGTCCGTCGGCCACCAGCAACAGCAGGCTCGGTGTCGCCATCAGAACAGGAAGTACCGCTGGGCCATCGGCAGCCGGGTCACCGGGTCCGGCTCCACCACCTGCCCGTCGATGCGGACCGTGAAGGTGTCCGGGTCCACCTCGATGCGGGGCATCGCGTTGTTCTCCGGCAGGTCGGCCTTGCCCCGCGACCGCACGTCACGCACCGGCACCACCCGGCGTCGTACGTCCAGGCGGAGCCCGGCGTCCAGGGCCGCCGGCGCCACGAAGGCCACGCTGGTCGCGGCCGCCGCCGCCCCGTACGCACCGAACATCGGCCGCGGCAACATCGGTTGCGGCGTCGGGATGGACGCGTTGGCGTCACCCATCTGGGCGTACGCGATCATGCCGCCCTTGATGACCAGGTGCGGTCGGACGCCGAAGAACGCCGGGTCCCAGAGCACCAGGTCGGCGAGCTTGCCCGGCTCGACCGAGCCGACCTCGTCCTCCAACCCGTTGGCCATCGCCGCGCAGATGGTGTACTTCGCGACGTACCGTCGGGCTCGGTGATTGTCGGCGGCCCCGTCGCCCGGCAGCGCGCCGACCCGGTCCTTCATCACGTGGGCGCTCTGCCAGGTTCGCATGATCACCTCGCCGACCCGGCCCATCGCCTGCGCGTCGGAGCCGATGATGGAGATCGCGCCGAGGTCGTGCAGCAGGTCCTCGGCGGCCATCGTGGACGGGCGGATCCGGCTCTCGGCGAAGGCCAGGTCCTCCGGCACGGACGGGTTGAGGTGGTGGCAGACCATCAACATGTCCAGGTGTTCGGCGAGTGTGTTGGCGGTGTACGGCCGGGTCGGGTTCGTCGACGACGGCAACACGTTCGGCTCACTCGCCACGGTGATGATGTCCGGTGCGTGCCCGCCGCCGGCCCCCTCGGTGTGGTACGAGTGGATGGCCCGGCCGCCGATCGCGCGCAGGGTGTCGGCGACGAAACCAGCTTCGTTGAGCGTGTCGGTGTGGATCGACACCTGGACCCCGGAGGCGTCCGCCACCCGCAGGCAGGCGTCGATCGCCGCCGGAGTGGTGCCCCAGTCCTCGTGCAGCTTGAAACCGCCCGCGCCGGCCCGCAACTGCTCCCAGAGCGCCTCGGTGGAGACGGTGTTGCCCTTGCCGAGCAGCAACACGTTGACCGGCAGGGTGTCCAGGGCCTCGTGCATCCGGGCCAGGTGCCAGGCGTTCGGCGTGACGGTGGTCGCGCGGGTGCCCTCGGCCGGCCCGGTGCCGCCGCCGACCATCGTGGTGATGCCACTGGCCAACGCCTCGGTGACGATCTGCGGACAGATGAAGTGCACGTGGGTGTCCACCGCGCCGGCGGTGAGGATCCGCCCGTTGCCGGCGATCACCTCGGTGGCCGGGCCGATGACCAGGTCGGGGTGGACGCCGGGCATGGTGTCCGGGTTGCCGGCCCGGCCGAGTGCCACGATCCGTCCGTCGCGCAGCCCCACGTCGGCCTTGACGACACCCCAGTGGTCGAGCACCACGGCGCCGGTGATGACGGTGTCCAGCGCGCCTTCGGCGCGGGTCGCCCGGGACTGTCCCATCGACTCGCGGATCACCTTCCCGCCGCCGAAGACCGCCTCGTCGCCGCCGACGCAGTGGTCGGTCTCCACCTCGATCAGCAGGTTGGTGTCGGCCAGCCGGATCCGGTCACCGGTGGTAGGTCCGTACAGGTCGATGTAGCGGTCCCGCCGCACGGCGCTCACTCCGGGGACCCGTCGGCCGGCGCGTCCAGCGGGCCGGCGCACTCCCCGCGCAGTCCTGGCACGATGCGCGCTCCCCCGAACGGGACGAGGTCGACGCTGCGGCTGATGCCCGGCTCGAAGCGGACCGAGGTCCCCGCCGGCACCCCGAGCCGTTGCCCCCACGCGGCGGCCCGATCGAACGCCAGCGCCGGGTTGCACTCGGCGAAGTGGTAGTGCGAACCGACCTGCACCGGTCGGTCGGCGGTGTTCACCACGAGCAGGGTGGTCACTGGGCGACCCGCGTTGATCTCGACCGGGCCGGCGGCCGGCAGGATCTCCCCCGGGATCACGGGATCGGGTGGTGCACCGTCACCAGCTTGGTGCCATCCGGGAACGTCGCCTCCACCTGCACCTCCCTCAGCAGCTCGGGGATGCCGTCCTGGACGTCGTCGCGGCCGAGCACCGTCCGGCCGGCCGACATCAGGTCGACCACCGACCGGCCGTCGCGGGCACCTTCGAGCAGGAACGCGGTGATCAGCGCGACGGCTTCGGGATAGTTGAGGCGCAGGCCGCGCTCGCGGCGGCGGCGGGCGACATCGGCCGCGACGTGGACGAGCAGGCGGTCCTGCTCGTGCGGGCTGAGGAACACGGGGCTCTCCCGGTGGGTAAGCGTGCCCCGCTCGTCGTCGGCTCCGCAGTGAGCCACGCCGGGCAGCAACGCACCCGGGATTACGAGCTGGAGTCACACGACCGCCGAGCCGCCGCCGACGGGTCGACCCGGGACTCCACCACCCCGGCCCGAACGACGGGCAACCGGCGGTGTCCGGTCGGATGCGGACCGCACCGCCCACCGCTGAGCAGACCGTAGAGGATCGCCACCGACCAAGGCAACAGTCCGGCAAGGATCAGGTGTTCGTCGTCCATGTCCTGGTCTGGGACGCCACCGGCGCCCGAGCGCCGCCGGTGGCCGGATACCGGTGCGGTGATGGGCAGGGCATGATCGCCGGATGACGGCGACGAGGGGTACCCGGGCACTGCTCGGTGTTCTGTTCCTGGCGGCGGCCACGGTCGGGGCGTGGGTCCTCTGGCTGGGCTGGGACACCCGGTACACGGTCGACGAGCAGACCGGCGCGACCAGCGGCCCGTACGAGCCGTGGCAGGTGATCGGCTGTGTGTTGACGCTCGTGCTGCTGGCCGCGCTAGCCGGGACGCGGCTCAGCCCGTGGCTGGTGGCGCCGGTGATGACTGTGGCGTTCACGGCGGTCTGGTCGTGGCGGGCAGCGGGGACCGACGACAGTGGGTTGTGGGCGGTCGGGGGGATCTTGGTGCTGGTCGGGATGGCGGTCGGCAGCACGGTGGTGAGCCTCGCCGCACGGCGGGTCGGCCAGCGGTTCACCAGCCGACCCGGCTAGAGATCTGACCGGGAAGGTTCACCGGGCCGCTGATGCGCTGAAGGGTCGGGCAGGGCGAGGAAAACTGCTTGCGAGGGCTAGGGCATGCCTGACACGGTGCGGTTTTCCGTAACACCCGTGAGGTTTTCCGTGACGATTCACTTCTACGCCGCCGATGAAGTCCCTTATGGATGTTTCTCGAACTTTTCCGATCATGGCTTCGACCTCGACGGGGCGTGGTGGCCAACCTCGGAGCACTACTTCCAGGCGCAGAAATTCAAGGGTAACCGCCACGCGGATCTCATCCGGCGTGCGCGCACGCCGCTGCGGGCGGCGGAGCTGGGCCGTGACTCGTCCAAACCTCTGCGGAGGGACTGGGAGCGGGTCAAGGACGACGTGATGCGCCGTGCGGTGGTAACCAAGTTCCGCGCGCATGCCGATATCCGTGACACTCTGCTGTCCACCGGCGAGGAAAAGATCGTCGAAGACACCACCACCGATCACTACTGGGGTCGGGGCAGAACCGGGAACGGCAAGAACATGCTCGGGCGGATATTGGTGCGCACCCGTAACCAGCTGCACGCCGAACTCACCGCAGCCCTCCACGGCGGCAGCCGCCGCCCGAGGCGGTGATCCGGAAAACGAGAGATTACCCATCGCCTCGTGGGTGCCGAAATGCTACGAAGGGGACGTGCCTAACCTGACAAACTCCCTTGATGCCACCTCCCTCAAGACTCCGCGGCTGCTGTTGCGCCGCTTACGAAGCGATGATCTGGACGGGTTCGCCGCCGTCAACGCGCAGCCCGAGGTGATGCGCTACATCCATGACGGCCGCACCCTGGACCGGGCCGCGACCGCGGAGCGTCTAGCCACCTATCAGCGGCACTGGGACGAGCACGGCTTCGGCCTGTACGCGGTGGAGATCAGAGAGACCGGCGAGCTGGCCGGTTTCACCGGACTGGCGGTGCCGACCTTCCTGCCCGAGATCATGCCGGCCGTGGAGATCGGCTGGCGGCTCGGCCGCGCGTACTGGGGTCGGGGCCTGGCCACCGAGGCGGCCCAGGCCGTTGTCACCCATACTCGTGCCGAGCTCGACCTGCGGCGGCTGGTCAGCATCCACGTCGTCGGCAACGAGGCGTCCGCGCGGGTGATGGTCAAGCTGGGCATGTCGCTGGAGCGCGAGACCGTGCAGCCGGACACCGGCCGCCAGGTCCGGGTCTACGCGGTGGACCTGTAAGCCAGCGCCGATCTTGCAGTTTCGGTCGCCGGTATGAGGAGAACGCCCTCATATGTCGCGATAGAAAGCGCAAGATCGCGGAGGAGCGGCGGCCCGCCCCCGTCGATCATGGAATTATGATGCCTGGTTTTGTGTAATATGGGCACTTTGTCACCCACCACAACTCCATGATCGACGGGACAGTGCGGGGTTGGCGAACAGCCACTGTGAGCGGCTGTGGCGCGGGTCGGGCGGTCAGCGGACCCCGGCGGGCTGCGGCGTCGCCGACCCGGCGAAGGGAACGTCGACGTGGTCCGCCGGCCCCGGCTGGCCGTCGGGGTGTCGCCACAGGCCGCGGTCGCGCAGGATCGGCAGGACGCCCTCACCGAACCAGTACGCCTCCTCCAGGTGCGGATAGCCGGAGAGGATGAACTCGTCGATGCCGAGGGCGTGGTATTCGGCGATCCGGTCGGCGATCTCGGTGTGGCTGCCCACGAGCGCGGTGCCGGCCCCGCCACGGACCAGCCCGACCCCGGCCCACAGGTTGGGCGCGACCTCCAGGCCGTCGCGGGAGCCGCCGTGCAGGTCGAGCATCCGGCGCTGCCCCTCGGACTCGCTGCGGCGCAGCCCGTCCTGCACAGCCCGGATGTCGGCCTCGGCGATGCCGTCGAGCAGCCGGTGGGCCTGCGCCCAGGCCTGCTCGGCGGTGTCCCGGGCGATCACGTGCAACCGGATGCCGAAGCGCACCTCGCGCCCGGCGTCGGCGGCCAGCGCCCGGACCCGCGCCAGTTTGTCGGCGACCAGCGCCGGGGGTTCACCCCAGGTCAGGTAGACGTCGCTGTGCCGCACCGCCACCGGCAGCGCGGCTGCGGACGAGCCACCGAAGTAGACAGGCGGGACCGGGTCGGGCAGGCGGTGCAGCCGCGCCTGCTCGACGCGTACGTGGGTGCCGGCGTGGTCGACCGTCTCGCCGCGCCACAGCGCGCGCACCACGTGCAGGAACTCGTCGGCCCGCGCGTACCGGGCGTCCTTGTCCAGGAAGTCACCGTAGGCCCGCTGTTCCTGCGACTCGCCGCCGGTGACCACGTTGAGCAGCAGCCGGCCCCGGGACAGCCGTTGGAAGGTCGAGGCCATCTGGGCGGCGAGGGTGGGTGAGGTCAGGCCGGGTCGGAAGGCGACCAGGAACTTGAGCCGCTCGGTCACCTCGGTCAGCATCGCCGTGCTCAGCCAGGCGTCCTCACACCAGGCGCCCGTCGGGGTGAGCGCGCCGACGAAACCGAGTTGTTCGGCGGTGCGGGCGATCTGTCCCAGGTACGCCACGCTGGCCGGTCGGGATCCTCCGGCGGCGCCGGTCGGTACGCCGTGTCCGCCACCGACGATGTCCCGGCTGTCGCCGTTGGTGGGCAGGAACCAGTGGAAGGTGAGGGTCATGGCGGCTCTTTCCTCCAACGGGGACGGACGGCGCACGCACTGCGGCGGGCACCTCCTGAGGGGTGGGACGATCGCGCCGACAGCCTACCCATAAAACCTATCGGGTTAGTAGGCTACCGCCCACGCACTCACGCCGGTCGACGCGGCCCGGCATACCTGCCCACCCCAAGGAGCCGCCATGCGTACCCCCTCGGTCCGCCGTCCCCCGCACCACCGTCGCCTGGTCACCGCCGCGCTGACGACCGTGGCCCTGCTCGCCACGGCCGCCCTGAGCGCCTGCGGCGGCTCCGCCGACGCCGGGGAAGGCGGGGGCAAGCTCCGGATCGGGTACCAGCGCTTCGGCGGCCTCAGCCTGGTCAAGGCGCGCGGCGCCGCGCCGGACGTGGAGTGGTCGCTGTTCGAGAGTGGTCCGGCGCTCACCGAGGCCCTCAAGGCTGGGTCCATCGACATCGGACAGGTCGGCGAGGCGCCACCGGTCTTCGCCGCCGCCGGGAAGATCCCGTTCTCCGTCATCGGGACCTCGGCGCCGATCCCGCAGGGCGAGGCCGTGCTCGTCAAGGCCGACCGCGGCTACCGCACCTTCGCTGACCTGAAGGGCAGGACGGTGGCCCTGAACAAGGGGTCAAACGTGCACTGGCTGCTGGTCCAACTCCTCAAGGCGAACAACATGACCTTGAAGGACATCCAGGTCAAGTACCTCAAGCCCGCCGAGGGGCGGCCCGCGTTCGACGGCGGCCAGGTCGACGCCTGGGTGATCTGGGACCCGTACTTCGCGCTGGCCGAGCAACCGGGGGTCCAGGTGCTCGCGGACGCGACAGGTCTGGCCAGCAACCGCGAGTACGTCCTGGCCGCCCCGGACGCGGTCTCGAAGCGGTCGGACGACGTCCGGGCGTTCCTCCAGCGCTACCGCGAGGTGACCGACTGGGGCATCGCCCACCCCGACGAGCGGGCCAGCACCCTCGCGCCGGAGCTGAAGATCCCGCAGGACGTCACCACCCGCGCCCTGGCCCGCAGCGCCCGGCCCCTCGCCCCGGTGACCCCGGCCATCGGCGACGAGCTCCAGGCGATCACCGACAGCTTCATCGCCCTGGAGCTCATTCCGGGGCCGGTCGACCTGCGATCCCGGGTCGACGACCGGTTCAGCGCGGTCTTCCAGTGAGCCGGACCACGCTCGCCGAGCCTCCCACCGAGGTCGTGACCGCCGCGCCCGTCACGCCTCGGCGCCCGAGATCGACTCGGCGCTACCGGCGGCTGATCAGCCCGGTGGTCCTGGTCCTGGGCTGGGAGTTGGCCGCCCGGACCGGGTTGCTGGCACCGGAGAAGCTGCCCGCGCCCAGTGACGTCCTGGCCACCGGCTGGCGGCTGACCCGGGACGGGACGCTTCTCGTGCACCTGCTGGACTCGCTCACCCGCGCCGGGGCGGGGCTGCTGATCGGCGGCGTCCTGGCGCTGGTCCTGGGCACGGTGGCGGGGCTGCTGCGCCTCGGCGACGACCTGGTCGACCCACCTGTGCAGATGGCCCGGATGCTGCCGCACCTGGGCCTGGTCCCGCTGCTGATCATCTGGGTCGGCATCGGTGAGTCGCTCAAGATCAGCCTGGTGGCCCTGGGCGCGTTCTTCCCCATCTACTTCAACACCTACGCCGGCATCCGCGACATCGACGAACGGCTGGTGGAGGCCGCCCGTACCTGTGGGTTGGGGCAGACCGCCCGGCTGCGGCACGTGGTGCTGCCCGGGGCGCTGCCGTCGCTCTTCCTCGGCCTGCGCCTGGCGATCGGGGCGGCCTGGCTCAGCCTGGTCGTCGGTGAACAGGTCAACGCCCAGACGGGAATCGGCTTTCTGATGATGGAGGCGAGGGAGTTCAGCCAGACCGACGTGGTGGTGCTCGGCCTGCTCGTCTACGCCCTGCTCGGGCTGATATCCGACCTTGCGTTGCGGGTCCTGGAGAGGAGGATGTTGACATGGCGTCGCGGACTGCGGGCCACCTGACCGGTACGACGCCGGTGTTGACCGCGCACGCGGTGCACCGGGCGTTCGGGCCGACTGTCGTGTTGGCCGGAGTCGACCTGACCATCGCGCGGGGCGAGGTGGTGGCCCTACTGGGGGGCAGTGGCTCCGGCAAGAGCACCCTCCTGCGGATTCTCGCCGGGCTCGACGGGGAGGCCACCGGCGACATCGTCGTGCACGGCACCGCCGCCGTGGTCTTCCAGGAGCACCGGTTGCTGCCCTGGAAACGGGTGGCGCCCAACGTCGGGCTCGGGCTGTCCGGCGCGGACACCACCGGTCGGATCCAGCGCGCGCTGGCCGAGGTCGGGCTCGCCGAACGGGATCGCGCCTGGCCGGCCGAGCTGTCCGGTGGGCAGGCGCAACGGGTGGCCGTCGCGCGGGCCCTGGTCCGCGAACCGGACCTGCTGCTACTCGACGAGCCGTTCGGCGCCCTGGACGCGCTGACCCGACTGCGGATGCAGGTCCTGCTGCGTCGGCTGCGCGCCGAGCACGGCTTCGCCGCCCTGCTGGTCACCCACGACGTGGAGGAAGCCCTGTTGCTCGCCGACCGGATCCTGCTCCTCGACGAGGGCCGCATCGCCGCGGACCTGCCCGTCGAACTGGCCCCCACCCGTACGCCGGACGATCCTGCCTTCGGCGTGCTGCGCCGGCACCTGCTCGACCGACTCGGCGTTCCCACCACCTGACGAGCGGAGATCCGATGACCCGCTGGACCCCCGATCCCACCTTCTACCCCTCCCCTTCGGAGGCGGCGACCGCGCCGGCGGAGAAGCTCGCCTACGTGGCGGCCTTCGACCGGACGGCCAGCCGTCCGGACGCCATCGTGGTGCTGGACACCGATCCCGACTCCCCCGCCTACGGCACCGTGGTCGGCTGGACGGACCTGCCGCACCTCGGCGACGAGTTGCACCACTTCGGGTGGAACGCGTGCAGCAGCGCGCTCTGCCCGACCGCCCCGCACCCGCACGTGGAGCGGCGCTACCTGATCGTGCCCGGCCTGCGGTCGTCGCGCATCCACGTGCTCGACACGCAGCCCGACCCGCGGCAGCCGCAGGTGGTCAAGGTGATCGAGGCGGAGGAGTTGGCGAAGAAGGCCGGCTACTCGCGCCCGCACACCGTGCACTGTGGCCCGGACGGCATCTACCTCTCCGCCCTCGGCGGCGCGGACGGCGCGGAGGGGCCGGGCGGCATCGCCATCCTCGACCACACCACGTTCGAGGTACGCGGAGCGTGGGAGTCCGACCGGGGTCCACAGTTCCTGGCGTACGACGTGTGGTGGCACCTCACGCAGGACGTGCTGGTCACCAGCGAGTGGGGCACCCCGTCGATGATCGAGGACGGCATCATCGGTGAGTTGCTGCTGGGCCGACGCTACGGCCACGCGATCCACTTCTGGGATCTCGCGAAGCGTCGACACGTGCAGCGCGTCGACCTGGGCGAGGCGTACCAGATGCCGTTGGAGCTGCGCCCGGCGCACGACCCGACGAAGTCGTACGGGTTCGTCGGCGTGGTGATCAGTGTCGAGGACCTGTCCGCCTCGGTCTGGCTGTGGCACTCCGACGGGGACGCCTGGGCGGTCACCAAGGTGATCGACATCCCGGCCGAGCCAGCCGACCCGGCAGATCTGCCCGACCTGCTCAAGCCGTTCGGCGCGGTGCCGCCACTGGTGACCGACATCGACCTGTCGGTCGACGACCGGTTCCTCTACGTCTCCTGCTGGGGCACCGGAGAGCTGCGCCAGTACGACGTCAGCGACCCGCTGCACCCCGTGCAGACCGGCTCGGTGCACCTCGGTGGGATCGTGCGTCGCACCGCACACCCGTCCGCGCCCAACGAGGCCCTCGCGGGTGGGCCGCAGATGGTCGAGGTCAGCCGGGACGGCCGCCGGGTCTACGTCAGCAACTCCCTCTACGGCGCGTGGGACGACCAGTTCTACCCCGACGGGGTGGGTGCCTGGTTGGCGAAGCTCGACGTCGACACCGACGCCGGCGGGCTCACCCCCGACGAGCGGTTCTTCCCGCACGGGGAGGAGTTCCGCGGGCTGCGGGTGCACCAGACCCGGTTGCAGGGCGGGGACGCGTCCTCCGACTCGTACTGCTTCCCGTGACCGTCGCCACCTGGGTGACGCTCGTCGCGCTCGGCGCGTTCCACGGTCTGAACCCGGCGATGGGTTGGCTCTTCGCGGTGGCCCGGGGCCTGCAGGAACGCAGCCGGGCGGCCCTGCTGCGGTCGCTGCCACCGATCGCGGCGGGGCATCTCGCCTCGGTGGCCATCGTCGCGGCGCTGGTCAGCGCGACCCGGTCGGTGACGGCGAGCACCGCCGTGGCGGTGGTCGGTGGTCTGCTGCTCGTCGGGTTCGGGTTGTGGCGGCTGCTCTCCGAACGGCACTTCCGCTGGGCGGGGATGCGGTTGTCCCCCGCCCAGCTCGCCGGCTGGTCGTTCCTCATGTCGTCGGCGCACGGCGCGGGCCTGATGCTGTTGCCGCTGCTGGTGACCGCGCCGGTGTCCGGGAGTCATTCCGGGCACCTGGCCGCCGCGCCGGTGGGCGCGCTGTCCGGGCTCGCGGCGGCGGGGGTGCACACCGTTGCCATGCTCGCCACGGCCCTGGTCGTGGCGGTGCTGGTCTACCAGGTGCTCGGGGTCGGGGTGCTGCGTCGGGCGTGGTTCAACGTGGATCGGCTCTGGGCCGGCGTGCTGGTCGCGGCCGGACTGGTGACCCTCATCCGGGCGTGAAATCGACCGTCGTGGACTTCGACAACCTATGATCTGATGTTTCCGTGACCACTCCCACTCCCCTCATGCGCCTGGTGGCCGGTGTCTGGGGGTTCAAGACCCTCGCGGTCGGCGTCGAACTCGGCCTGTTCACCAGGTTGGCCGGCGGTCGGACGATGACTGTCGACGAGGTCGCCGCCGAGTTCGGGCTGCCCGACCGGCCCGCGGACCTGTTCCTGGCCGCCACCGCCTCGCTCGGCCTGTTGGAGAAGGCCGGCGACGGCTACCGCAACACCGAGTTGGCCGAGCAGTTCCTGGTCGAAGGCCGCCCGTACTACTTCGGCGCGCAGGTGCGCTACTCGGACCTGCGCACCTACCTGCCCTGGCACCGCATCGGCGAGGCCCTGCGCACGGATCGGCCGTTGACCTGGGACCCGGAGTCCCAGCAGTCGATGTTCGACACCGAGGACCCGGCGATGCTGGCGCAGTTCTGGGACGCGATGTTCTCCACGTCCAGCTTCACCGCCAGCGCGTTGGCCGACGCGTACGACTTCTCCGCGCATCGCCGGTTGCTCGACGTGGGCGGCGGGGCGGGGGCGTTCCCGATCGAGTTCTGCCGCCGCCTGCCCGACCTGCGGGCCACGGTGCTGGACCTGCCGCACGTCTGTGTACGGGCGCGGGAGCGGATCGCGGAGGCCGGTCTGACCGGGCGGATCGACGCGGTCGCCGGGGACTTCCTCGTCGACCCGGCGCTGCCGGGCGGGCACGACGTCATCCTGCTCAGCATGATCCTGCACGACTGGGACGAGCCCACCAACCGGGCGCTGCTGGCCCGCTGCCACGCGGCGCTGCCGCCCGGTGGGGCGATCGTCGTGTGTGAGCTGCTGCTCAACGACGAGCGCACCGGTCCGCCGGAGGCGGCGCTGATGGGCATGAACATGCTTGTCGAGACCGAGGGCGGCCGGAACTACTCGGGCGCGGAGTACATGGCCTGGCTCGCCGACGCCGGTTTCGTCGACGTGCGTACCGTGCCGTTCGACGCCCCCGGTGCCAACGGCGCGGTGGTGGCCCGCCGACCCTGACCGACGGCGGCACCCGGCCCCGGTGCGAACCGTGGGCCGGGTGCCGCGGCGCCGCAAGGCGCGGGCGTCCGATCGGCTACCGGTACGGGTCAGGCGCGAGCCTTGGCCGGCTGCTTCATAAAGTCCATGATCGCCTTGTTGACCTCGTCGGCGTGGGTCCACGGAATGCCGTGCGGCGCGCCCTTCATCGTGATCAGGTTGGCGGTCGGCATCATCGGCCCGAGCCGCTGACCGGTCACCGGGTAGGGCAGCACGTTGTCCTTGTCACCCTGCATGATCAAGATCGGCACGTCGATCTTCGGCAGGTCCTGACGGAAGTCCTCCTGCCAGGCGGTCACGCTGTCGTGGGTGGCCCTGGCCGAGGCCATCGCGCCGATCTGCCAGTGCCCCCGGTACGCGTCCTCGCTGACCAGCTTGCCCTTGTTCTCGCTGTAGTTGAAGAACGCGTCGCAGAACTGGGTCAGGTAGGCGTAGCGGTCCTTGATGATGGCCTGCTGGAATCCCTGGAAGAGGCTCGTGTCGACACCCTCCGGGTTGTCCTTCGCCTTGGCCAGCATCGGTTGCAGCGGGCTGAGCAGCACACCGCGACTCACTCGCTGGGAGCCGTAGTTGGCCAGGTAGCGGACGACCTCGCCGGTGCCCATCGAGTGACCGACCAGGGTCGCGTCCTTCAGGTCCAACTCGGTCATCAACACGTCCAGGTCGGCCGCGAACGTGTTGTAGTCGTAGCCGAAGGTCGGCTGGGCCGAGTTGCCGTAGCCGCGCCGATCGTAGGTGATCGTCCGGTATCCGGCGTTCAGTAGCGCGTTTGTCGCCTTCTCGAAGGTTGCCCCGTTGAACGGGAAACCCGCGATCAGCACGACCGGCTTACCGGAACCGTGATCCTCGTAGTACAGGTCGATGGGCGCGGAGTTTTCCGTACCCACGGTGATGAAAGGCATGTTTGTCTCCTGCTCCGGTCTCGGGCTGTCGGACGTCGCGGCTTTCCCGCCGAGTCGGCGGATATGCCGGCGACGGGACTCGCCCAGGAACGCCGGACAGGGCCTGTTCGGATCGGGCCGCGACGCCTAGCCTCGAAGGGGTGAGCCCATCTCCGCGGCTGCGGGCCGTCAGCGACCTGCACATCGCCCACCCGGAGAACCGCTCGTTCGTCCAGGAGCTACACCCGGACCACGACGGCGACTGGTTGCTCGTCGCCGGCGACGTGGCCGAACGGTACGAGGACATCGAGTGGGCACTGGCGCTGCTGAGCACCCGGTTCGCGACTGTCGTCTGGGCGCCGGGCAACCACGAGTTGTGGACGCCACCCAAAGACCCGGTGCAGCTGCGCGGCGTGGCGCGCTACGAGGCACTGGTCCGCATGTGCCGTGGGCTGGGCGTTGTCACCCCGGAGGATCCGTACCCGGTCTGGGACGGCGTGGGCGGCCCGGCCACGATCGCCCCCCTCTTCGTGCTCTACGACTACACGTTCCGGGTGCCCGGGGCGAGCACCAAGCAGGAGTCACTGGGCCTGGCGTACCGGGCCGGGGTGGTGTGCAGGGACGAGGCGCTGCTGCACCCCGACCCGTACCCGAGCCGGGAGGCGTGGTGCGACGCCCGGATCACCGAGACCGAACGCCGGTTGGCCGCACTCGACCCGACCCTGCCGACCGTGCTCGTCAACCACTACCCGCTGGTGCGCGAGCCGACCGACATCCTGTGGTACCCGGAGTTCGCCCAGTGGTGCGGCACCGTCCGCACCCGCGACTGGCACCTGCGCTTCGGTGCGGCCACGATGGTCTACGGGCACCTGCACATCCCCCGCACCACGTTTTATGACGGGGTGCGGTTCGAGGAGGTCTCGCTGGGCTACCCGCGCGAGTGGCGGCGACGCGGCCCGGTGCCCGACCCGGTGCGCACCATCGACCCCGCGGAGGACTTCCGCCAGCGCGCCTCGGTCAACGGTTAAGACCGCCACCGTCGCCCAGCCGAGCCCCGCCCCGCCCCGCCCCGCCCCGTCGATCATGAGGTTGACGGACGATTTGATCTACACAAGGCCCGCCAACTCCATGATCACCGGGGCAGTGGGGCGGGGCGGTCAGTGACCGGCCAGCGGTGTGTTCTGGTACGCGGCAAACAGCCAGCGGCCCTCGAATCGCTGGGCCACCAGCGAGTACACGGTGCGCTTGTTGCCGTCGCTGGAACGGTTGTCCAGGTATTCGATGTGCCCGTGCGCGATCAGCAACGCCACCTCGCTGGTGATGAAGCGGATGCTCTCGATCCGACCGACCAAACGGCTGTTGCGTGCCCACGCCGAGAAGATGATGTCGTGGCCGTCGACGATCTCCTGCCAGCCGTGCTCGATCATCCCGTTCGCGATGATGTAGTCGGCGTCGGGGGTGAAGCATTCGGCGTAGGCGGATGAATCGCCCCAACTGTCGAGCATGTGCTGGTAGTGAGCGCGGATCGCGGCCTCGTCGGCGTAGCTGACGGCGGCGGTCATGGGGAGCCCCTCGGCTCGTAGGGCCAGGCAGGCCCACTACGAAGAGGCTTCGCAGGGGCCGTGGCACGAATGTGCGCCTGGCGGAAATCCTGCGAGGCGAGTCTGAGACTCGCTGGAGGATCGAAGACTCGATCCCTTCGGAGCCGAAAGCTCCTAAACATTGGTTCCCACGCCAACCCTACCAGGACCAACGGAGATGCTGTCGCCAGCCAACTCGGGCGCAGTCAGGGGTGTATCGGTCCGCCTCTCGGCGATTGGCCAACTGGGATATCTGCCTCGACCAGGATTCGGCGGTAGATCGGCCCCCAGCCGGTCGGAACGGTCACCGCGTCCCACACGCCCTCCGGAGGGACGAGACGGAACTGCCAGTGCTTGCCGTCATCGCTGACCAGGATCACCTGACCAGCGACCACGCAGACCCCGGTCGATCCGTGTGGAGTGCCCGCGGGAGGGTTCGACGGCGGATACCAGGAGGACTGCCAGTGGTCGGCAGCGGTGATGATGTCGACGGCTTCCCCGTCCGTCGCGATGTGCACCACGCGATGCTGCCCGTTGCCCAACCGGCCCGTCCATCTGGTTACGTGGGTGCCCGCCAGCGAGGCAGCCGCCTCAAACTGGTCCGCCTCACGTCCTGTCCGGACGTCGGGGTGGCACGATGCGTGCTGTGGGTTGGTTCTTGGTGGTGACGCCCCTGCATCAGGCAGCCGAGAATGGTGGACTCGAGTGGGCGGCCGGCGCCGAGTCTTCCTTTGGTCTGCCCGAGGAGCCACCACCAGTCCGTCAGCTGCCGACAGTGGAACAGGTCCTGTCGGCGTTTCGGGAGGCTGGCTGTCACGGCACTCCGTGGTTCCAGGTCACGGGGCATGAACCGGTCGTCGACCTCCCCGGCTGCCCGAACCCCGCCAGGTGCGCGTCAACGGGTGGCCTGGACCTGGGAGAGGTCACGCTGGGCGTCGATGGTGCCACCCGCGACGAGCCGGTGGCGTTGAACCAGGCTGTGACCGACATCGGATTCCGCAAGCCATCGGGCCTCGCCGTTCTGAGCGCGTCGGTGGCGCTGGCATCGCGGGCCGGGCCGTTGCTGTTGTTCGACGACAGCGGCACCTGCGCGTTCGTGGTGTCGCCGGGCGACGACCCGACCAACCTCGCCAAGCACTGGCCGTGGTAGCCATACCGCCCTGCTTTCCGGTGCGGCCGGTCAGCGGGTAAGGCCGACCACCGCCGCCAGTCGCGCGACGCCGGCCGGTGTCGGCTGCGCGCGGGCAATCTCGGCGATCACGGTACGCACCAACGGCCGGCACCGGACCTCGGCCGGCGCGACGTGGTCCGCGTCGACGAGGGCGCGGGCGGCCCCGCGCAGGTCACCCAGCCTGAGGTACGTCCGCGCGACGTCGAGCAGGTACGCGTCCCGATACTCGGCCGGCAAACGCCGCCACCCCTCCCGCCGCACCACTGTCGAGTGCCGACGCACTGCCTCGGCGGCATCGTCTCGTTGCGCCGCCAGCAGCACCCGGGCCAACTCGACGGCAACCGGCCCGAAGCTGGTGCGGTGCGGATCGTCGTACCCCCGAAGGTTTGCGGCGATGCCAGCGGCCCGGTCGATCAGCTCGCCAGCACGGCGGTGCTCACCACACCCGGCAGCGGCCAGGGCGGCCTGCACCAGCAACGTCCCACCCACAGCCTGGTCCCGGCGATCGGTCTGACCCCGGTGATCAAGAGGTTTGCGGGAAATTTGATCTACAAAAGTCCCGCTAACCTCTTGATCACCGGAGTGGGTTGAGGGTGGAAGGGCAAGGTTGGCGGCCGGGAGCAGCGCGGCCAAAGCCAGGTGGTCGCGGTTTTGCGCCCGGAGCGCCTGGGCGATCGACACGACCGCTGCCGCCGACAACAGCGGATCGTCACCGGCAGCGGCCATCGCCCGATCGGCGGCCAGCCACCCGAGGTCGGCCTCATCCAGCTTGACCAGCAACGACGAGGCGATCCGGTACGCCTGCACCAGCAACTCCGGTGACCGCGCGCCCTGGACGACGTCCAGCAGCCCCGGCATCGCCCGCACCAACTGGGCGTAGTCCGCGTGCTGGTAGGTCAACCAGGCGTACCCGACCTGCCTTCTTGCCTCATCCGTCGTGTGCTCTGGTGCCTGCGGGGTGTCGTAGCGGGCAAGAGCGGCCCGGATGCCGTCGACCCCATCGACAGTGCCGACCGGTGTGCGCGGCGGCCGCTGGCTGAGCAGCACCTCGGGGTTGACCCGCAGCACCTCGGCCAACTCCTGGATCACCGAGTACCGGTCCAGGGCGCGCACACCCCGCTCGACCTTGTCGACCCAGCTCTTCGACCGACAGAGCCGGTCCGCGAGCTGCTGCTGCGTCATCGCGCGCCGCACCCGCCACCGCGCGACCCGACGGCCGATCGGCAGGTCATCGCTGACCACGCCGCCACCGCCGATCCGGGACCGCGCGAGTCGTGTCCTCCACCGGTACGCGGTCTGCCTCCGCCTGCGCGAGGAGGCGCTGCTTGGCGGCCTCCCGCTCGGCCGCCTCAGCCTGCTCGCTCTTGCTCGCCGCCTCGTCGCCCTACATTCCCACCTCCGTCAACCGGCGCACGATTGTCCTGTCTGGACGACAGGTCCTGCAGAACCAGGCTCTGCGAATTGGTAGTGACAACTTCACCGCGAGTTACGGACGAGTGGGGACGTCCTTGCTAGGTTGAGTCGTCCCAATGTCGTCCTCGGACCCCGGTGAGCAGGAGGTGTGATGCCGAACGACCGTCTTCGCCACGGGATGCTCAAGAAAGGCCTGACGGCGTCGACGCTGGCCGACAAGCTCGGTGTCGACCCGAAGACTGTCGAGCGGTGGGTGACGCAGACCCGCAACCCGTACCCGCGCTATCGCCACTCCATCGCGGAGCTGCTCAACGAGAGTGAGGCGTACCTCTGGCCGGACGCACTTCCGACGCAGCGGGCCGTGCAGATCAGCCAGTCGGAACTAGTCCACATCTACCCGCGTCGCGGTGCCGTCCCCACCGACCTCTGGCAGCGACTCCTGGAGCAGGCCACCCGACAAGTCGGCGTCCTGGTCTACGGAGGCCTGTTCCTGCCGGAGTTCAACCACCGCTGGATCCCGACGCTTCGGGAGAAGGCGTTGGCCGGGGCGCAGGTGGAGTTGCTGTTCGGCGACCCGGAGGGCGAGCACATCGCCGAGCGTGGAGATGCCGAGGGCCTCGGCCCAGCCATGTCCAACAAGATCCTGAACGCGTTGGCCTTCTACAAAGATCTTCGGGACCTGGACAACGTTGGGATCTACTACCACGACACGATCCTCTACAACTCCATCTACCGCTTCGACGACGAGATGCTGATCAACACTCACCTGTACGGCACCCCGGCTGCATACGCGCCGGTGCTGCACCTGCGCCGCCTTGGCGGCGGGGATCTGTTTGACAGCTACGTCGCCAGCTTCAACCGCGTCCTCGGCAAGAAGCGGGCCGTCTGGCCCGAGCACTGATCCGTCCAGTGGAAGGTTGACGGCATGGCCCGGATCGAGCACTTCAACAACCCAAGCGCCCCGAAGCCGAACAGCATCGTCGTAGCTGTGACCGTCTTCGTCCAGGATGACCAGGGGCGCGTGCTCCTCATCCAACGCACCGACAACGATCTGTGGGCACTCCCCGGCGGCGCACAGGACTTCGGCGAGTACATCACCGAGACGGCCGTACGGGAGACGCGTGAGGAGACAGGCGTCGAGATCGAGGTAGCCGGGCTGGTAGGGGTCTACAGCAATCCGAACCATGTGGTGCAGTACAGCGACGGCGAGGTCCGGCAGCAGTTCTCGATCTGCTTCCGAGGCCGCTACCTGTCGGGCGACCCGACGACCAGCAATGAGTCATCGTCAGTGCGTTGGGTGGCGCAAGACCATCTGGACCACCTTTCGATCCATCCCTCCATGCGGCTTCGGGTCGACCATGGATTTCAGTGGAGTCCCGAGCCCTACCTCTGCTGAGCTGACATGCGTAGTTTGGTCCTGCGTATCGCGTCTTGAAGCGTCGGCTCCGCTTTGTGCCAGAACCGAGTCACCACGTCGTCCGGGCCGTAGCGCTCTCGGATCTCCTCCAACCTCTCATCGACGGTCAAGTCCTGACCGTCTGGACCGGTCGTCATGTCCGCGTACCAGAGTGCGTCCGAGGTGGCCGTCTCCTCACGGGGAAACTCGCTGGCCAAAGCCTGACCCAGACCGCGCTCGTCTGCTTCGTACGCGGCGCAGGAGTGATGGGCAACCAGAGCAGCGACTCGAGCATCGAAGCCTCGACGCCGAAGCCAGCGCGCGCCGTCCAGCGAGTGCAAGCCCGTATCGGCGACAGCTAGGGAGTATCCGATGTCGTGGAGCCAGGCAGCCGCGACCAGCAGGTCTGCATCGTCTCCGACCAGGTACGCAAGCTGCTCCGCCTTGGCCGCCACGGCCTGTACGTGCAGCCACCGACGGGGTAGGTAGCTCCGCAGGTGACGCTGCGAGACTGCCGCAGCTAGCTCTGAGTAGGTACCCACACGGGAATTCTATGAGGCTCCACTTGGGTTGGGCCGCCCCTATCCACCTCGGCCCGTCCGCTAGCCCTAGCCGTTCCACGGTCTGCGCCCACATCCGCAGGTTCGTAATGATCGGGGACTGCTACAGCAGGTTCCTGAGGAGGCCCAGGTGCTTCCGCATCAGGCGGATACATGCCAGCCGCTCCGCCCTGTCATCAAAGGTGTACAAGTACCCGGCCTCGATGTCGATATCAGCGGCCGGGGCCGGCCTGGACAATGCATCCTTCCTGAATTCACTGTTCCTTTCGCGCACCTTGTCGACCAGATTGTCATAAGCGGCGCCAATCTCTGCGGACTCTAGCGTGAGCCAGCGGCGATAGAAAGACAGTGATTTCTGCGTCTCACCGAGCATCTCTGCGAGCTTGGTCCGAGTCTCGGGCGTACCGTCATGCAATCGCAAGAAAGTGTAGGGCAACTGCCTGTAGTGCTCGACCATTTCTAGCGCTTCCGCGTATCGCTGAGCTCTTTCCCCGCGCCTTGTTGCAGCGCTGTTGAGGAGATAGCCCACCAACGCCGTGGCCGCTGCGATTATGCCAACAACAATCGTCGGATCAAGCGTCATGAGCATCATTGAAGCAGGACCGAGCAATACAGCGTGCTCGGTACACGCAGCTCAGCGAGGAGGGTCGCGGCAGTCGCGGCCGAAGGCAATGGCGCTGCGCCCACTCGCCTGGTGGGTGTCGGCCGCCGGTCGGCGTCCGGCGGCCGCCCACCTCGGCTCAGCTCGCGTACACCTCCAGGCCCGACAACTGCCCGGCCGGCCAGCCGGTGTTCCCGGTGACGGTGACCCGGACGTAACGCGTCTGCGCGGCACTGAACGTGATCGTCACCTGGTTGCCGGACGCCGGGTCGAACGTGCGCCCCGCCGCACCCGACAGCGTGCCGAAACTGCCCCCGTCCGTGCTGCCCTGCACCGCGATGGTCTGCGTCCGGCTGCCCCAGGCCGACGACGGCGGCAGCTTCAACACCACCCGCCCGACCGCGCGCGCGGAACCCAGGTCGACCTGCACCCACTGCGGGAACGCGTTGTTCGCGCTCTCCCAGTAGCTGTTCGCGTCGCCGTCGACCACGTTCCCCGACGCGTAGCTCTGGACGTGACTGCTCTCCGAGGTGGACCGCCCCCGAGCGAGGTCCGCGTTGGCCGCAGCGTCCGTGGTGACCGTGACCGAGTTCGAGGCCGCCGAGGTGTTGCCGGCCGCGTCGCGCGCGGTGACCGTGAAGGTGTACGCGGTGGACGCGCTCAGCCCGCTCACGATAGCCGTGGTGCCCGTGACGGTGGCGACCACGTTGCCACCCTGACGCACCTGGTAACCGGTCACCCCGGTGTCGTCGGTGGAGGCCGTCCACGCCAGGGACACGCTGCTCGACGTCTTGCCGGTCACGGTGAGGCCGCTCGGCGTGCTCGGCGGGTTGTCGGTGGTGCCGCCTGAGGCGTACACCTCGACCTGGGCGAGTTGGGCGGCCGGCCAGCCGGTGTTGCCGCTGATGCTGAGGCGGACGTAGCGGGTCGTGGTGGTCGTCAGCGTGCGGGTGACGGTGTTGCCGGTGGCCGGGTCGAAGGCGAACGCGGAGGCCCCGGCGATGGTGCTGAACGATCCGCCGTCGACGCTGCCCTGCACGGTGATGGTCTGGGTACGCGAGCCCCAGCCGGCGGGCAGTCGTACCACGAGTTTGTTGACCTGGTGGCTGGCGCCGAGGTCGACCTGCCACCAGTGCGGGAAGGCGCCGCCGCCGCTCTCCCAGTAGCTGCCGGCGTTGGTGTCCACCGCGTTGCCGGACGGGAAGCCGCCGCCCTGGCTGCTCGCCGAGGTGGACCGGCCGGCGGCCAGGTTCCCGCCGGTCGGGGGTGGGGTGCCGGTCGTCGGTGGGGTGGGGCGGACCGCGGTGAGCGCGAGTTGGCCCTTGAGCATCCGGCCGCCGTCGGCGGTGATCCGCAGGTAGTAGTCGGAGGAGCAGGCCACGCCGTCCTCGTCCAGGGCGCGGATGTTCGCGCCGGCCGGGGTGGTGGCCTGGGTCTCGGAGGTCTTGGCGATCTGGTTGCCCTCGTTGTACTCGTCGAACATGGACACGTAGAGGCCCTGGGAGCCGAGCCGGACCATGTTGTAGATGTGCCGCCAGTAGAAGTCGCCGTGTCGCCGGTGGCCACCGGCGAGGTCACCGGGCATCACGCAGGGCAGGTAGTCGATGCCACGGGCCGCACAGTCGGCCATGTCACCGATGTTGACGTTGTTGTAGTACGAGTCGAGCCCTTCCAGGGTGTCGGTCCGGTAGACCATCCAGGGCGAGATCGCGTTGAACGCGTGGTAGACGTCGAGAAAACCGGGGCGGGAGTCCTCTCGGCCCAGCCGCCACCAGGTGGGCACACCACCGATGACGTAACAGCCCTGCGCCTTGAACCAGTTGATGACCTCCAGGCAGGGGCCGGGGGTGAAGGGGCGACTCGATTCGCTGAAGCCGAAGCCCCAGATGCAGACGACCGGCTTGCCGTTCTGCCGGGCGTACGCGCTGGACGCGGTGTGCGTGGACATCTTCGTCGTCCAGTCGGTCTTGATGTCCGCCTGCATGGTCAGCCAGTCGGTGACGTCGTACATGATGTAGAACTTGCGGTTGTGGCGCTCGGCCGCCGAGCGGACCTTCAGCGTCATCGCGTCGCGGGTCGGCCCCTCGTCGCCCGTCGGGTTGAAGCGTTGCAGGGCTGCGGTGTCGCAGCCGTACTCCTGCATCCACCGGAAGTGGGTGTCCACCGTCTGCTGGTCGTAGGAGGAGAAGAGGGTCGCCGGCGATCCGTTGCCGAGGTTGGGGTACGCGGTGGGGTAGCTGCGCGTGTACTCGCGCATGTCAGGCCAGGACACGATCGTGGTGTTCGCGGGCGAGGGCGGCTGGAACCGGTCGCGGCTCCAGTGCCACCAGCCGCCGATCGGCGCGGAGTCGCCAGGGGCACTGAACCAGCCCTGGTAGCCGACCGTCACCTTGCCGACCACGTCCCCGGGGGGACTGGCGGCGGAGGCGGGGCTGGCCAGGGTGGTGAGCAGCTCGGTGGTGGAGGCGGCGGCGAGGGCGGAACCGCCCAGCACCGACGTGACGAACCTGCGGCGGGAGACCGCCATGGGGACCACTCCTTCGGGACGGAAGGCATTGACGGCCATCGTGGCAGGAGTGGTTGCCGTATCGCAAGAGTTCGACTGATCGATGAAATTATTCGCGTGCGGAGCGGAAGTAGTGAGCGCCCCGCCCCCGAACGGGCCGGGGGCGGGGCGCTCACCCCGTTCAGGCCGAGAAGTTGCGGAACAGCAGGGACGCCAGGCCGAGCGCCAACGCGAGGTTGAACACGGTGGCACTGGCGAACACCGCCACCGGCCGCCACCCGGCCTCCCGCAGCGACGCGACCCGGACCTCCAGGCCGATGCTGACGAAGGCCAGGATCAGGAACCAGACGCGCAGGTCGTTGACGATGGCGATGGTGGCCTTGCCGTCCGCGCCGGCCCCGTCGAGATACCAGGTGGCGATGACCGAGGCGGCGATGAAGCCCAGGACGAACTTCGGAAACCGGGTCCACAGCTCGCGCAGGCCGGGCCGTTCCGCGCCGGGCCGCCGCTCCACCCGCAGGGTGAAGTACGCGGTGAGCGCGACCGCGACCACACCCATCAGCGCGTTCTGGGTGACCTTGACGATGCTGGCGATCTGGAGGGCCTCCTCACCGGCGATCGCTCCGGCGGCGGTGACCGCGGCGGTGGTGTCGATGTTGCCGCCGATCCAGGCGCCGGCCACCGCGTCGGACAGCCCGAACACGTCGGCCAGCCAGGGCAGGATGAAGATCGACGGCAGCGCGAAGATGATGACCAGGCTCGCCGTGTAGGCCAACTGTTCCCGGCGCGCCCGGACCGCGCCGGCCGCGGCGATCGCCGCGCTGACCCCGCAGATCGACACCGCCGACGCGAGCAAGGCGCGCAGCTTGTCCTCGAGGCCGAACTTGCCGGCCAGCCACCAGGTGAAGAAGAAGACCCCGCTGATCAACAGGATCGCCTGGGCGATCGCCGGGCCGGCGGCACTGGCGATGACGGCCAGGTTGATCGAGGCCCCGAGCAGCACGAGGCCGGTCTTGATGAAGAACTCGGTCCGGAACGCGGCCGCTATCCGGTCCCGCCACCCGAGCAGCGTGACGGCGACGTTGCCCAGCAGGCCCAGCAGGATGGCGTAGACCGGGTACTCGATCGCCGCCCCGATGTCCTCGACGGCGGTGCCCTCGGCCCACCCGGGAACGTTCTGCTCCAGGTAGCGGGTGAGCGCGGCGAGGCCGAGCACGATCACCAGGCCGAGTGCCGTCCACGCCCAGAACCGACCGTCGCGCGCCGTGTGGGTGGGGCCGGCCGGGTCCACGGTGGTGGGTGGGCCGCTGGCCGGGGCCGGCCCGACGGCGTCGACGGTGCCCGTCGCGTCGCCCGCCCGGGTCGCGTCGCCCGCCCGGGTCGCGTCGCCCGCCCGGGTCGCGTCCGTGGTCATCAGGGCACCAGCCCGGCGGGGATGGCGCCGATCAGGACCAGGGCGAGCAGCGCCAGGCCGAGGACGGTCGCCACCCAGTCCTCGTTGAACGCGAGCCGGGACTCGCCGGCGGTCGGTCGGGTGGACGGTGACTGGTCGGATGTCATGGCGTACCTCCATGGGGGTGAACCGATCCCGTGGTGGCGGGTTCGGTGGGGGGCGGGACAGGAAGCGGGTGCCCTGGGCGACCACGCGCAGACCGCCGGGGTCGGTTGGGCCACGGGGTGGCGGGTGAGTTGCGGCCGAGGCCGGATGAGGGGTGCGGGTGGCACCGGCGCTCGTCGGCGGTCAGCGGCCCGGACAGAGCTCGGAGGCGACCCGCATCAGGTCGACGGCCCGACGCGAGGTGAGGAACGGACCAGCCGGCATCCGCCTATTTTCCTACCATCCCAGTAGGAATTCAAGACTCTTGGCGTGATTGTCCGCCCGGAGGATGACTCAGGGCCTGACCTGCTGCGGGCGAAGCCCGTCCATGATGACCGACACATAGCTCTCGGAGAGGGCTGGCGATGCCGACTGCGACCTCGCGACCGCGTAGGTCACCTCACCGATCAGCACGGTGACGACGGAGGCCTCGATATCGGTACGGATCGCACCGTCGTCGCGGGCCCTGGTGATCAGGTCGAGCCCGGCGGCGTTCAGGGCGGCCCGTTGCGCGGTCGTCGCCGGCAAGTCCATCTCCCCGAGTCGTTCGCCCATGATCCAGTACGTGGACTGAAACGCGATCACCTCGACGAGGAAGCCGCGAAGAGCTTGTTCGGCATCCGGCTCGAGCAGCGCGTCACGGCCTCGCTGGACGAGCGGTACGAGCAACTCGGCCACGGCGGCGTCGATGAGCGCCTCCTTGCTGCCGAAGGTGCGAACGACAGTAGCCGCCCCCACCCCCGCTCTCCGCGAGATCGCGTCGACCGTGGGAGTGGCACCTCCCTCGGCGAGGAGCGTCTTCGTCGCGTCCAACACGCGTTGGCGATTGCGGACGGCGTCCGCTCTGCGTCGGGTGGCACCGCTCGCGGCCGGGGTTGACATCTGAAACGACCATTCCATATCGTCATGTGGAACATGCATTTCAGTTAGCCTACGAAACCCCCACCGGACCACGCAAGCGGCGTACCTGCCACTGGCGTGCTCCTCGCTGTGCCACGAAGGAGGAGTCGATGAACCGGCGGATCCTGATCTCCGGTGCCAGCATCGCGGGGCCGACCGTGGCGTTCTGGCTGGCCCGGCACGGCTTTGCGCCCACGGTGGTCGAGCGGGCACCTCGCCTGCGTGAGGGCGGCAACGGCGTCGACCTACGTGGGCAGGCCGTCGACGTCGCCGAGCGGATGGGGATCATGTCGCAGACCCGTGCGGTGGCGGCGGACGTCCTCGGTATGTCCTTTGTGAACGCGGCCAACCGAAGCGTGGCCCGCATCGACATGCAAGCGATCCGGGGCGGAGTCGCCGGCACCGAGGTCGAGATCATGCGCGGCGACCTGGCGGCCATCCTGTACGAGACGACCAAGGACGACGTCGAGTACATCTTCGGTGATTCGATCCGCACCATGGAGCAGGACGACAATGGTGTGACCGTCACCTTCGAGCACGGTCGAATGAGGCGGTTCGACCTGGTCGTCGGCGCCGACGGCACGCACTCGACGGTGCGACATCTGGCCTTCGGCCCGGAGTCGCAGTTCCTTACCCACCTGGGCCACTACTTCGCGTCCGCCAACGCGGACCCGGGCCTGGGTGAGCAGCGGTGGGTGACGCTCTACAACCAGCCGGGCAGGGTGGCCGGGATCTACCGCTCAGGCACCCACGCCGGGGCGAAGGTGAACTTCCTGTTCCGCAGCAGGCCGCTGACGTACGACCACCGGGACGTCGAGCAGCAGAAGCGGCTGCTGAGCGAGGCGTTCGGGGGTCTGCCCTGGGTCGTACCGGAACTCCTCGCGGGCGCACTCGCCGATCCCGACTTCTACTTCGACGCGCTGAGCCAGGTGCGGATGGGGTCGTGGTCGTCCGGGCGGGTGGCGCTTGTTGGAGACGCCGCGCACTGTGCGTCACCGGCGGCGGGCGCCGGGGCGACGCTGTCGCTCATCGGCGCCTACCGACTCGCGGGCGAGTTGTCGTCCGCCGGCGGGGATCATCGGATCGCGTTTCGGCGCTACGAGCAGGGCCATCGAAAAATGGTCGAGCGAAGTCAGTCGAGCCTCTTCATCGGTATGATCGCGCCGAAGAGCCGCCCGGGCATCTGGGCTCGAAACACGATGGCCCAACTGCCGCTGCTCGCAGCCATGGCCGCGGTGGAGCGCCGCCTACAGCCCAGAGCCCTGCCGCTGCCGGACTACGAGTCGAGCTAGCCGACCGCTCGGACCGGCGAGCCAGGCCGTAGCGGATCAGCCCATCGAGGCCGGAGCCCATGCCGGCTCCGGCCCCGTCGGTGCGCCCGAGATCCCTACGGGGTCGGGTACTGCGCGAGGTAGACCGGCGCGCCGACCTTTGTCATGTCGGCCGCCGCACCGACGCCGTTGACCACGTGGTCGATCGTGCCGGCACTGAGGTTGACGGTCATGATGTGGTGCAGCCGCACACCCGGCCGGTTCGGGACCTCGAACCCGTTCTCGGTGTGGATCGACGGGTTGTTCTGGTTGAAGACGTACACCCCGCCGCCGTACAGGGTGTGGTGCCGCACCCGGTCACCGACCTTGTACCCGGCCCAGCCCTCGACCGCGCCGTTCATCCAGTCGGCCTGCGTGGGCGGGTCGTACGGCAGCTCGTTCTGGTACAGGATCGTGGTGCCGTGCTCGCCGTTCCACACCGTGTTGTAGCGCTGGAAGTGCTCGACGAACAGGCCGGTCGCGGTCACGTGGTCGCCGTTGATGACCGCGCCGTAGCGACCGGTGTTGGTGCGCCAGCGGTCGGTGTCCCCGTTGACGCCCTCGGTGAAGCCCTCCACGCCGTGGTCACCACGCCAGACCCAGGTGTGGTCGATGAGCACGTGGTCGCTATTGACCTCCAACGCGGTGTTCGTCCGCCCGATGTGCGGACCACCGACCCGGAAGTACACGTCGGACAGCGTGGTCGGGTTGGTCGGGCTGCTGGCGTCGTGACCGTGCTGGCGGCCCACCCGCAACAGGACCGGCGACTCGACGAGGCCCGCGTCGATCGTGACGCCCGCGACGATCACTCCGGGCACGCCGGCGACGTCCAGCGGGATGGCGCCGTTCACCGCCGTGAGGGTGGCGTGCCCGATGCCGAGCACCACGGTGCCGGGCCGCCGAACCTCGATGCTGCGGGCGATGTCGTACGTGCCGGGCGTGAGCAGCAGGTGCTTGCCGCGCGCGAGCTGGGCGTTGATGACGCGTACCGGGTCGGTCGGCTTGGCGATGAAGAAGTCGCCGATGTCGAGGGTCCGCCCCGGCGTCACGCCGTCGGCCCAGGAGACTCCCCGGCTGTCCCGCTGCGCGGCGGGCACCCGCACCTGGTAGCGACCCTTGGCGTCGACGAAGAGGTACGGCTTCTCCCGACTGAGCGGGGTGGTCTCCAGGGTCGTGTACGGCGGGTCGGGGAACGTGGCGTCGTCCGGCGCGCCCTCGACGCCCGCGAAGACCTGGTTCCACACCGCGTTGGACCAGCCGCCGACCTCGCTGTTGCGGGTCAGCCACTGCTGTTGGGAGCCGTTCGTGGTGGCCGGCAGCCGCGAGTCGGCGATGAACCCGCCACTGGCGTACTGCGGGCCGGCGGTGCAGTAGTCCATCAGCGACAGACCGCCGCCGCCGATGTTCAGCCGGCGCATCGACACCGCCTGGGACACCGCCCAGAAGTTCGCGGTCGAGCGGCAGTCGTCCTGACCGGCGGCGTTGATGGTGAGCGACAGGTTGGACAGGGTGCGCCAGAAGTTGACCAGGGCGAGGCAGTTGCCGGTGCCGCCGTCGGCCAGGCAGCGGTTGTAGACCTCGAGTTTGCCGTTGACGGTGACGTCGGTGGGCGAGGCGCCCAGGCCGGACACCTCGGTGTAGTAGCCGACCTTCGCCTGTAGGGGCTGCTCGGCCGTGCCGTACGTGCCCGGCTTGAACAGGTAGGCGTGCCGCGCGGTGCCCATCTCGTTGTCGACCTGCCGGGCGTGCGCCGCGTCCAGGGTCTGCTGGATCTCGTCGACCGGCATGGACGGGTCGAAGATCGTCACATTCGGGCCGAAGTCGGGTGCGCCGTGCGTGGGGTGTCCCGCGGTGGCGGCCGTGCTCGTCGTCACGACCGCGGTGGTCACCAGAAGGGCAAGCAGGAGGGTACGTCGGGACGGGGTTGTCATGTGGTTCGTCCTCTCCGCTGGCCGGAGGCGTACCACCGGCACAGCTGGGGCGTGAGAGCGCTCTCTGACGCGTAGACATGTTTCTACCCGTTGGATCGATCACACGCCATGACCGCGGGCGGCGAACTTCGGGAGGGACGGGTGAGAATGGAGCCGACGCGAGGAGGCGTTGATGGCCATCGACTCGTTGCCCCACCTGGACGAACACTCCACTCTCATCGCGGCGGACACCGACCGGATCTGGCCCCACCTGACCGACATCGTGGAGAGGTCCTTCGCGCGGCTGGGGATGACCGGGTACGCCCGCCTGGTGAGCGCCGCCGACCCCGTCACGTCCGGGCCACGACCACTCGCCGCCGGCTCGACGTTCCCCGGGTTCCGGGTGGCCACCGCGATCCCCGGTCAGGAACTGGCACTGCGCGGCAGTCACCGCTTCTCGACCTACGCGCTGATCTTCCGCCTCGACCCAGCCGGGCCGGGCCGATCCCGGCTACGAGCCGAGACGCGCGCCGTCTTCCCCGGCCTGACCGGCGGCCTCTACCGGCAGATCCTGTTGACCTCGGGCGGTCACGTGATCGCCGTCCGCCGACTGCTTGCCGCAATCCGCCGCAAATCCGAACAATCCCCATAACCCCCACCCCACCCCGCCCGCCCCACTCGGTCGATCATGGAGTTGTGGTGGTGCACAAAAGGGCATCGGGCCGACAAGGTGGGCACCACAAGTCCATGATCGACGCTTCGTGGGGGCCGTTCTACTCCTCGGTCAGGAACTCGTCGATCATCGGGGCCAGCCAGTCGGCGCGTTGCGGGATCGAGGTGTGCGTGGTGCCGGGCAGGACGGCCAGCCGGCACGCCGGCAGACCGGTCAGGTCGCCGGGCACCGCGCCGCCGAGCAGTCGGAACATCCGCACCGCGTGCTCCGGCTGGACGATGTCCGAGTCGGCCAGGACGATCATGGTCGGTGCGGCCAGCGCGCGGATCTGCTCGGGCGTCCACTGCGGCAGGTTCGCGTCCAGCACCTTCATCTTGGTGACCAGGTTGGCCCACCCCGCCGGGTCCGGCGCGGTCCGCAGGTACTCCTCGTGGAACTCCGAGCCGTGCAGGTGCTCGGGTTGCAGGTCCTGGATCCCGTCCAGGAGCCCGGGGTGCAGGCCGTCGTCGTCGAAGCTCACCGAGGCGAGCACCAACCGCCCGACCCGGTCGGGGTGATCGGTGCCGAGGCGCAGCGCGACGGCGGCGCCCATGCTCCAGCCGAACACGTCGGCCCGCGCGACGCCCAGCCGGTCGAGCAGTTCCACGACGTCGGCGGCGAAGTGCTCGACGGTCAGCGGGCGGTCCGCGTCCGGAGTGCGGCCGTGGGCCTGCAACTCGACGGCGATCACCTGTCGGGTCTTCGCCAGGAGCGGCAGGATCGTGCCGAACGAGGTGCCGATGCCGGAGAGCGCGCCGTGGATCAGCACCAGGGGGCGAGCGGTTCCGTTGCCGTGTGTTTCGGAATAGATGTCCATGGCCACACGATGCGCCGACGCGCTTACGGTTCACTTCCGGCAGCCTTACCGACGCTAGGATGACCGCCGTGCAGTTCGGGGTGCTCGGGCCGCTCGCCGTGGCCACCGACGACGGCGAGCCGGTGGTGGTGCCCGGCGCGAAGGTGCGCGCGTTGTTGGCCGACCTGCTGGCCAACCGCAATCAGGTCGTGTCGGCGGACCGCCTCGTCGACGACCTGTGGGGCGCGGATGCCCCCGCCAACCCGCTCGGCGCTCTCCAGGTGCGGGTGTCCCAGTTGCGCAAGGCCCTCAACGACGCCGAGCCGGGCGCCCGCGAGGTGGTCGAGTCCCGACCGCCCGGCTACCTGCTGCGCACCGCCACCGTCGACGCCGACCGGTTCGCCGAGTTGGCCCGCAGCAGCGACGCCGACCGGTTGGCCGAGGCGCTCGGGCTGTGGCGCGGCGAGGCGTACGCCGATGTGGCCGACGCCGAGTTCGTCCGCGCCGAGGCGGGCCGCCTCGCCGAGCAGCGCCTCGCCGTGCACGAACGGCTGGCCGAGGCCCGCCTGGCCCGGGGTGAGCACGACCTGGTCGCGGCCGACCTCGCCGAGCTGGTCGCCCGGCATCCGCTGCGCGAGGGCCTGCGGGCCGTGCAGCTACGCGCGCTGTACGCGGCCGGCCGCCAGTCCGAGGCGTTGGACAGCTACGCCGACCTGCGCGAGCGGCTCGCCGAGGAGTTGGGCCTCGACCCGGGGCCGGAGCTGGTCGCCCTGCACCGCAGGATCCTCGAACAGGACGCCGGCCTGAGCGCACCTCCGAAGGCCGCGCTCATCCGCAACAGCCTGCCGGCCCAGCTCGACGAACTGGTCGGCAGGGCCGAGGCGCTGGCCGAGCTGCGGACGCTGCTGCCCCGGCAACGGCTTGTCACACTCGTCGGGCCGGGCGGGGTCGGCAAGACGCGCCTGGCCACCGAGACGGCCCGGACCCAGTCCTTCCCGGACGGCGTCCAGCTGGTGGAGCTGGCCCCGCTGTCGGCCGGCGACCCGCGCGTCGCCGAGCAGGTGCTCGCGGTGCTGGGCGCCCACGAGGCCGCCGGCACGAACCTGTCGGCCACTGACCGGCTGGTCACGGCTCTGCGACACCGGCACCTGCTCCTCGTCCTGGACAACTGCGAGCACGTGGTCGAGCCGGCCGCCGAGCTGGTGGCCCGCCTGCTGCGGGACGCGCCCGGGGTGAGCGTGCTGGCCACCAGCAGGGAGCCACTCGGGTTGACCGGCGAGCTGCTCTGGGACGTACCCCCGCTGCCCGTGCCGGTCGACGGTGACCTCGACGCGGTCCGGCGCTCGGCGGCGGCCCGGTTGTTCGCCGCCCGCGCCGCCGCGCAGCAGCGCGGCTTCCGGCTCGACGAGCAGACCGCGCCGGCGGTGGCGCAGCTCTGTCGCCGCCTCGACGGGCTACCGCTGGCCCTGGAGTTGGCCGCGACCCGGGTCCGCGCCCTCGGTGTGCGGGGTGTGGTGGACCGGCTCGACGACCGTTTCCGGTTGCTCAGCACCGCCCAACGGGACGTGCCGACCCGGCAGCGGACACTGACCGCGGTGATCGGCTGGAGCTGGGACCTCCTCGACGCGCCCGACCGGGAGGTGCTGGCCCGATTGGCGGTGTTCCGCGACGGCTGCACCCCGCCGGCCGCCGAGCACGTCTGCCGCACCGACCTGGACACCCTCGCGCGGCTGGTGGACCGGTCACTGGTGGTGCTCGACGACTCCGGCGCGGAGCCGCGCTACCGGCTGCTCGAATCGGTGGCCGCGTTCGGTCTGGACCGGCTGACCGACGCCGAGGAGGTACGCGCGCGGCACGCCGCCTACTTCACCGAGCTGGCCGAACGCGCCGACCCCGAGCTGCGCGGCGCCGACCAGAAACGGTGGCTGGCGCTGCTGGACGCGGAGACGGCGAACCTGCGCGCGGCACTTGTCCACGGTGGCGGGCTGCGGTTGGCCATCGCCCTGAGCTGGTACTGGTATCTGCGCGGCCGGCTCACCGAGGCACGGCAGGCCCTGACCGCGCCCGGTGACCCGGGACAGGAGACCCGCGCGGCCCTCTGGCGGGTCGGCTTCGCCCTGTCGCAGGGCGAGGTGATCGCACCCGACGACGTACGCGCCGCGGTGGCCGTCGACCCGGGTGGACACGCCGCCTGGTTCGCGGCCAACGCGGTGATCGAGCACGGCGACCTGGCCCTGGCGTCGGAGCTGCTGCCCACCGCCCCCGTCGACAGGTGGACCGAGGCGGCGGTGCTCACCTCCCGGGCCCACCTCGCGCACGCCAACGGTGACCAGGCCACCCTGGAACGCACCGCGACCCGCAGCGCGGCACTGTTCGCGGACCTCGGCGACCGGTGGGGTCGACTCCGGGCGACCGAGTGGGTGGGTGGGCTCGCCGACATGCGCGGCGAGCACGAACGCGCCGTCGCGCTGCACCGGGAGGGGCTGCGCTGGGCGGAGGAGTTGGCGCTCTGGCCGCAGGTCTGCGCGGAGCTGTCCTGGTTGGCCTGGCTCGCCGTGCAGACCCGCGACTACGCCCAGGGTCGGGAGCTGGCCGAACGCGCGTACGAGCTGGCGGTGGACCAGGGCTCGCCCGGTGCGGTGATCTTCGCGGAGATGAGCCTCGGAATGGCCGCCCGCCGCGACGGCAAGCTCGACCTGGCCGTCACCCACCTCACCCGACTCGTCGACCTGGGCCGGAGCGAGACGCAACCGGCGCTCTACCTGCCCATGGTCCTGGTCGAGCTGGGCTACGCGGTCGAGCAGGGCGGCGACCCGGACGCGGCGCTGGCCCTGCACATCGAGGCGTTCGAGGCCGCCGAGGCGATGGCGACGATGCGCGACGCGGTCGGCCCCCTGGAGGGGATGGCGGCGGCGGCGCGCTCCCCCGAGGTCGCCGCCCGGCTGCTGGGCGCCGCGGCCGCCGCCCGACTCGCCGCGCAGTCCCCCGCCGCGCCGGCCGAACGCGACGACACCGACCGGACGACCGCTCGGCTGCGGGCCGAACTCGGGCCGGAACGGTTCGACGCGCTGCTCGCCGAGGGCGCGAAGCTGAGCCCGAGCGAGGCCCGGGCTCAGCTCTGATCTCGGCTCAGGCCGGAGTCTTCGGCGCGTACGAGGCGACGATCACGCCGCTCTTGTGCACCCGGGTGTCGACCAGGTCGAACGACGCCTTCACGTCGGTCAGCGGCGCGGTGAGGCTGGGACCGCCCTCCAGCACCGGGTGGATCCAGAACCGGACCTCGTCCACCAGACCCGCCCTGATCAGTTGGGCGGTGACCGAGCCGAAGCCGTACTGGATGATGTTCTTGCCCTCCTGGGCCTTGAGCGCGGTGACCGCCTCGACCAGGTCGCCCTGGAGCACCTCCGTGTTGTTCCAGGTGGGGTCGGTCAGGGTGGTCGAGGCGACGTACTTCTTGACGTTGTTGAAGAACGCGGCGCCCGTGGTCGGGTCGCTCTCGTCCATGTTCGGCCACGCGGCGGAGAAGCCGTCGTAGGTGGCCCGGCCCATCAGCATCGCGTCGGCCTCGGTGGTCTGCGCCCCGGCGAGGCTGGCGGCCTCCTCGTCGAAGTACGGCATGGTCCACATGGGGTTGTCGATGACGCCGTCGAGGGTGATGTAGGTCGAGTTGATGAGCTTGCGCATCGGGATTCTCCTGGGTTTGTGTCGTGTTCTCCGGTGACACCCAGAACTCTGCCGATCCGCGCTTACGATTCGCTTCCGACGCCCTTACCGGCGTCCGCGTCCGGGTCGGTCAGTGGGATGGGCAGCGCCTGCGCGGCCACCGTGCCACCGCCGGTCGAGTGCGCCGGCGCGGGGCGGTCCCCGCCGCGGCTGTGCAGCCGTCCGCGCCCGGCGGGACCGGCCCGACGGGTCACCTCGAGGGTCACCATCCGCACCGGCGGTGGCGGCGCGGTGAACCGTCCGACCCCCCACCGCACCCAGATCGGGATGCGACCGGCGTCCGCCTCGGCGTGCAGCTTCTGCACCGTACGGGCGCGGTCGGTGTGGTCGACCTCCACGACGACCGGCGGACCGTCCGGGCGGGCACACGCCACGTCGAGGACCGAGTGTCGCTGCTCCATCGGCGGTGGCAACGGCAGCACGCTCGGCGCCCGCCGGTAGACCCGCCAGCCCTGCGCCTCGGCCCACCGCACCACCGAGTCGATCACCCGGGCGGTGACCGCGTCCACGTCCAGGTCGACGAAGGTCAGCTCGGCCAACCAGCGACCCAGGTCCGCGGCCAACCGCTCGCCCTGCGTCGTGACCTCCACCGGCGCAGGATAACGCCTCAGCCCACGGTGGCCGCGGTCGCGGCGAGGTGCCGGGTCAGCCACGCGGTGGTGGCCGTCCGGGCCGCCTCCTGGTTGGCCCGCGCCAGGAAGTCGTGCCCCTCGCCGGTGAGCACCAGGTGCCGGTGCGGCACGTCCCGGGCGGCGAGGGCCCGCGCCACCTGCGCCGACTCGCCGGCCGGCACGTTCGTGTCGTTCGCGCCGTGGATGAGCAGCACCGGCACGTCCAGCCGGTCGATGTGGGTCAGCGGCGACAGGTCCCGCAGCAGGTCCGCGTCCCGCCGCGGGTCACCGTACTTGCTGACGGCGGCGGCGGCGATCCACGGTTCGGTGCCGGCGTAGAAGGTGTGGAAGTCGGAGATGCCGCACTCGGCGACCCCGGCGGCGAACAGCCCGGGGAAGTTCACCAGCACCGCGAGGACCAGGTAACCGCCGTAGGAACGGCCCAGACAGCCGAGCTGACCGGGCCGGGCGACACCGGCGTCGACGAGGAACTCGGCACAGGCCGCCACATCGGCGATCGCACCGTAGCGGCCGGCGAGGTTGTCGGCGGCGACGAAGGAGCGGCCGAACCCGGACGACCCGCGGACGTTCGGCGCGAACACGGCGACACCCTGCGCCACGAGGGCCTGGAACAGCGGGTTGTAGCCGGGGCGCTCCTGCGCCTCCGGGCCGCCGTGCAGGCTGATCGCGGTCGGCCAGGGACCCGGCCCGGTGGGGCGGTAGAGCCAGCCGGAGAGGGGCAACCCGTCCTGGGCGCGCAGGTCGACAAGTTGTGGCGCGACCCCGCCGCCGCCCGTGCCGGTGGGCGGGGTGCTCGGCCGCAACGGACGCAGCGCGCCGGACGACGGGTCGACGAGCCAGACCTCCCGGGGCTGCACCGGCCCCTGCGCGGTCAGGCAGAGCAGGTCGCCGCCGGCGGCGAACACGGCGTCGTCGAGCACCTCCCCGGGGGCGCCCGCGGCCCGCTGCACGCCGTCGGTGAGGTCGAGCAGGCTCAGCTCGCTGCGCCCGCCGTAGGTGTTCCACAGCAGCGCGACACGGCGCCCGTCCGTGCTGGGAGCGGCATGCTCCAACTCGGCGTCCGGTCGCCCGGCCAGCCGGGTCGGCGTCCGCTCCGGTCGGGTCAGGTCGACCCGCACCAGCGCGGCCAGCTCCGAGAACGCGTCGCTACGGGCCAGCACGCTCGTGCCGTCCGGGCCGAACCAGCCCTGGTCGGTGCTGCCCTGGCCGGTGTCCGGGAACAACCGCAGCTGTTCGCCTGTCGCCACGTCGAGCAGCTCCAACCACCGGGCGTTGCGAGGGCCACGGCGCAGCAGCGCGGCGCCGGCGTCCGGGGTCACGTCCAGGAGGGTGAGCAGATCACCCTCGGCGAGCACCCGCCGGTGCCCGGTGCCCGCGTCGACCAGGACGGCCCGGCCCCGCTCGTCGGTCTCGGTGACCATCAGGACCGCGCCGTCGGGCAGCCAGCCGGCCAGCGCGGCGCTGCACCTGCCGAACCCGGCGACCTGCCGGCGTCGCGAACCGTCCGGGCGCAGCACCCACAGCTCGGTGCGGGGCGCGCCACCGGGGGCGACGACACAGGCCAGCCACCGCCCGTCCGGGGACCAGCTCAGCGCCAGCACCGGCTCGTCACCGGTGGGCAGTGCGACGGCCTCGGCGGTGTCGACGTCGCGGACCCAGACGCGTGGGCTGCCGCCCTGGTCGGAGAGGTACGCCACCCGGCGGCCGTCGGGCGACGGCGCCGGACGGTAGTCCTCGCTCACCGGCACCGGCACCGCCGGCGCAGGGCTGGTCGGTCGGGTCCGCCGGACGATACGCGGCACCTCGGTCCGAACGATCATCTAAACCCCGATCCGCTGCAACCAGAGCTCCAGCAGCCCGAGCTGCCAGAGCGCGTTGGAACCCAGCGTGGTCCGCCGGGCGTTCGGCGCGTCCAGCAACTCCTCCAGGTAGTCCTTGCGGAACAGCCCCCGCTCGCGCGCCGGCTGGGCGGTCAGCGCGTCCCGCACGTCGTCGAGCAGTGGCCCGGAGAGGTGCCGGATGGCGGGGACCGGGAAGTAGCCCTTCGGCCGGTCGATCACCTCGTCCGGGACGATGCCCCGGCTCGCCGCCTTGAGCACGCCCTTGCCACCCTGGGCCAGCTTCAGCGCGGGTGGGCAGGCCGCGGCCAGCTCGACCACCTCGTGGTCGAGGAACGGCACGCGCGCCTCCAACCCCCAGGCCATCGTCATGTTGTCGACCCGTTTGACCGGATCGTCGACGAGCATCACCAGGCTGTCCTGGCGCAGCGCCGCGTCCAGCGCGGTTTCCGCGCCGGGCGCGCCGAAGTGGGCGGCGACGAACTCCAGGCTCGCGTCGTGGTCGAGCATCCACTCGGGTGCCAGGTGCCCGCCGAGCGCGTCGTGCCGACGGTCGAAGAACACCCGGGCGTACGCCTCGACGGCGTCCGCGCGGGCCACGTTCGCCATCGGCGGGTACCAGTCGTAGCCGGCCAGGATCTCGTCGGCGCCCTGCCCGGACTGCACCACCGTGATGCGCTGCGAGACCTCCTCGGAGAGCAGGTGGAACGCGACGCAGTCGTGACTGACCATCGGCTCGCTCATCGCCGCGATGGCGTCGTGCACGGCGGGGACGAACCGGCTGGCACCGATGCGGATCTGCTGGTGGTCGGTGTCGAAGTGGCGGGCCACCAGGTCGGAGTAGTGGAACTCGTCGCCGCTCTCCCCCGCCGCCGCCTCGAACCCGATGCTGAAGGTGGCCAACCCGGTCTGGCCCTGCTCGGCCAGCAGCGCGACGATCAGGCTGGAGTCGAGCCCGCCGGAGAGCAGCACCCCGACCGGCACGTCGGCGACCATCCGTCGGCGTACGGCGGTGCGCAACGCCGCCATGAGTCGTTCCTGCCACTCGTCGGCGGACATCGGGTCGGCCGCGGACCGGCTGAACTGCGGCTGCCAGTAGAGCGTGTCGGTGCTCCGGCCGTCCGCGGTGATCACCCGCACGGTGGCCGGTGGGAGCTTGCGGACCCCGGCGAGGATCGTGCGCGGTGGGGGCACCACCGAGTGGAAGGTCATGTAGTGGTGCAGCGCCACCGGATCCAGGTCGGTGTCCACGTCACCGGCGGCGAGCAACGCCGGCAGGGTCGAGGCGAAGCGGACCCGTCCCGGCCCCTCGGACAGGTAGAGCGGCTTGATGCCGAGCCGGTCGCGAGCCAGCACCAGGGTGTGCGTGGCCAGCTCGACCAGGGCGAACGCGAACATCCCGTAGAACCGTTCGACGCAGGCCGTCCCCCACCGGTGGTACGCCTTGAGGATCACCTCGGTGTCGGAGGTCGACCGGAAGGAGTAGCCGAGGCCGATCAGTTCGTCGCGCAGCTCCCGGTAGTTGTAGATGCAACCGTTGAAGACCAGGGCCAGGCCCAGCTCGGGATCGACCATCGGCTGGGCGCCGGCGTCGGAGAGGTCGATGATGCGCAACCGGCGGTGCACCAGAGCCGCCGGCCCGTGCTGCCACACACCCGCACCGTCCGGGCCTCGGGGGGCCAGGACGGGGAGCATCCGCTCGACGGCGGCAACGTCCGGTGGCGTCCCGTCGAGGCGTAACTCGCCTCCGATACCGCACATGGCACTCACCTCTCATCGGCTCGGATCCGCTCGGGCCGCTGACCGGTCCAGGTTTGGCGGACCGGGTTGCGAACCGATGACGGGTTGGTCAACCGTGCGTTACACCGAATTCTGCTCGTCTCCACCGAGCAGCCAGGTGTCCTTCGACCCACCGCCTCGCGACGAGTTGACGATCATGCTGCCGGCGGGCGCGACCCTGGTCAGCGCCACCGGCGCGACCTCGGCCTGCTCGCCGAGGAACACGAAGGCCCGCAGGTCGACGTGGCGGGGAGCGAGAGCCGTGCCGTCGAAGACCGGGTGGGTGGTGAGCGAGACCATCTCCTGGGCGATCCACCGGTGCGGGGCCGCGAGGATCTGTTCCCGGACGGCGTCCAGCTCCTCCGCCTCGGCCCGCGGGCCGATCACCACGCGGTCGCCGCCGTACCCGTCGACCGGCTTGAGCACCAACTGGTCGAGCCGGTCCAGCACCTCGGCCCGCTGCTCGGGCAGCCCACACAGGTACGTCGGCACATCCCCCAGCAGGGGCTTCTCGCCCAGGTAGTACTCGATCAGTCGGGGCACGTACGCGTACAGCGCCTTGTCGTCGCCGACGCCGTTGCCCAGCGCGTTGGCGAGCGTGAGCCGCCCGGCGTGCACCGCGGCGAGCAACGGCCAGCCCAGCGGCACCCCGTCGGCGCCGGGCGCGTGCAGCAGCGCCTCCTCGTCCATCCGCAGGTAGATAACGTCGACCCGGCTGCGGGTGCCGGAGCGGACCAGCCAGACCCGGCCCTCCTCCACCAGCAGGTCGCTGGTCTCGGTCAGCGGCACGGCCATCTCGTCGGCGAGCAGCCGGTGCTCGAACCACGCGGGGTCACCCGGGCCGCTGCTGAGCACCACCACGGCGGGATCGTCGGCCGCGGCGGGCGCGCCGGCGATCAGCGCCCGGTACAGCATCGCGGGCGTCTCGTCGGCGGGCAGCAGGTCGTCGGGCACCGGCAGCTCCGGGAGCACCGCCTGGGTCAGCCGGCGGTTCTGCACCGCGTAGCCGATCCCGGAGGGCACCCGCAGGTTGTCCTCCAGGACGTACCAGCCGCCGTCCGGGTCCCGGACGAGGTCGGTCCCGGACACCTGGGCGCGGGTGCGCCGCCGGCCCATCAGCGCGCCGGTCGGGCGCAGCCCGGGTGAGGACTCCACCACCCACGCCGGCACCACGCCGTCGGCCACCACGGCCCGGTCGCCGTAGACGTCCCGGAGGAACGCGTCCAGGGCGTGGGCACGCTGCACCAGGCCGGTACGCAGGGTCCGCCAGTCGGCGGCCGGCACCACGCGGGGCACCAGGTCGACCGGGAAGAGCCGGGTGCTCGCCTCACCGGCCACGCTGAACGTCACGCCCCGCGCGCGCTGCTCCTCGTCCCGGTCGTGCTCACGCTGGCGGAGGGCGCCGGCACCGAGGTGGCGCAGGGCCGCCAGGATCGGGGCGTACGCCGGCTCCGGCCCGGCCGCTCCGAAGACCTCGTCACCGGCGTCGGCGTACGTGGGCAGCGCCGGTGGTGTGGGCGCACCCGGCAGCGTCTCGCGGACCCGGCCCCGGGTCTCGTCCAGGAGCAGGTCCACCACGTCGGCCAGCCGGCCGCGACGCTCGTACGCCCGTCGCTGCCGCGCGGCGGAGCTGCCGCGCTCCAGGGCGTAGCGGGTCAGCTCCCGGATCTGCTCCCAGTCACCGGTCGCCTCCAGTTGCGGGCGCAGGTCGGTCACCAGGCGGCGGACCGCCTCGGCGGCCGGCACCGGCCGGGCCGAGCGGGGCAGGTCGAGCAGGTCACCCTCCAGGCCGGAGCGGGCCGCCCGCCACACCGCGGCGCGCAGCACCGGGGGCCGCACCGCGGTGCGCTCGACCCCGGCGCGCAGGGCGGCGACCTCGCGCCGGACCAACGCCCGGAACAGGCCGGTGAGCAGGACGATGGTCTCCACGTCGGCGTTGGCGTCGGTGATGCGCAGCTCCACGGTGGGGACGTGCGCCGACGGCCGGACATCGAAGTAGATCATGGCGGGGTCGGTGATCGTCTCGGAGGAGATCAGCTCGGCGACCAGCGCCTCGTGATCCGCCGCGCTGGTCACCTCGCCCGGGTCACCCGCCGTGGGCCAGCGCTGCCAGACCAGCGACCGCATGCTGGCGTAGCCGCTGTCCTGACCCATCCAGTACGGCGAGCTGGTCGACAGGGCGAGCAGCACCGGCAGCCACGGCTGGACCCGCCGGGTGACCGCGACGGCCAGGTCCCGGTCGGTCACCCCGACGTGCACCTGCGCGCCGCAGATCAGTTGCTCCCGCGCGAGCAACTGGTACTCGTCGAGCATCCGCCGGTACCGGGAGGTCGGGGTGACGCTCGGGTCGCCGTCGGCACGCAACGGCACCGTGCCGGCCGCCACGATGCCCAGCCCGGCCCGGTCGGCGACCTGCACGGCCAGTTGGCGCAGTCGGGTCAGCTCGGCGCGGATCTCGTCCAGGGTGCGGCAGACCGCGGTGTTGGTCTCCACCACGCTGCGGTGCAACTCCGCGGTGAACGAGTCGGCCGGCAGCCGGTCGAGCAACTCTCCCGCCCGGGGCACCAGCTCCCGGGTGTGCAGGTCGACGACGTGGAACTCCTCCTCCACACCGAGCGTGGCGAGATCCGCCGGGTCGCCGTCGTCGAGGGTCGCGGCCGTGTTGGCGCGCGGCGTGGGCAGTGCCCGGCCGTTGCCGGACCGGCTGGTCGGCCCGTCGAACGTCGGCGCGTTCGTGATGTTGTCGGCCATGGTCACCCCGGTTCGCGTATCGGTGGTCGTGGCTGTCCGACGAGCGTTCCCAGGTTTGGTACCGGGCGTGTTTCCGGTGCGTTAAGGTGGCGGACCGTTCTCACCGGGGCCGCGTCTCACCAGGTTGTCGGTCCGCGGCGCTACTGTCGCTGCCGTGACCGAGCTGATGAACACCCCTCGGCTGATCGCGACGGCGTTACGGGGCACGGCGCTGGCGGGCCATCCGGTCGAGGAGGGCCTGGGAGGCACCGTCCTCGTCGGCGACGTCGACCCGACGCGATTGCGGGAGGCCTGGCGGGCTGCCCACTCGGTGCTACCGGTCACCGGGCGCTGGCCGGTTTTCACCCTGCCCGGCGGCCTGGACCACGAGCCCGACGCCGCCGAGATCGACGAGCTGGACCGGGCGTCGCGCACGGTTGATCCGTGGTCGGTCTATCGGCGGTACGTCGACGACGAGCCGTTGGACAGGTGGCGCGTCGAGTACAGCGTGCGGGCAGCACCGGGTGACGAGTTCGTGGCCACGGCTCTCGATCAGCTCGGGGACGCGATCACCGCGGCGGCGCTGGACCGGTGGACCTACGACGCCCTGCTGGCCGACCCGTCCCTCGCCGCGCGTGCCGCTCGTTACCACGAGAATCTCGCGGGAGTGGGGAGCTGGCACACCTGGGATCGGGTGCAGCTGGTGCTGCTACCCACCGCGTCGCAGCGGCTGGCGCCGGCCTGGGTCGGCTACCACGGGGCGGGGAGCGACGAGCACCGTCTGGCCTGGGCGGCGGCGATGCGCGAGTGGGAGCAGCGGTGGGGTGCCGGGCTCGTGGCAGCGTGGGGGACGATGCTGCAGTTCGTCGTCGACCGTCCACCGAGGCCGGGCCGACAGGCGTGGGACCTGGCCGGACAGCTCCTGGCCGTCGGCGGCAGCCTGCAGTACCAGCAGTGGCAGTTGGCTCTGGCCGTGGCCGGCAGCGACGCGTGGTTCCTGCACGACCGCCCGTGACGGGCCGCCCGGGGTCGCGTCGTCCATGCGTGCTCGACACGGGATTGGCAATGTCGGGGTGTCGTGCCGCAGCGGACACCCCGACATCGGCGATTCGGAGTTGATCAAGCGTGCCGGCTGGATTACCTCATGTTCGCCACCACGAACGGCGCGTGGCCGTGCAGGTAGTTGCTCCACCCGCCGGTAACCGGCGCGCCGGGGCTGAGCAGGTTCGTCGTGTCGGTGCCGACGTCGAGCTTCCACGCCGTCCAGGAGATGCCGTTCGCCCTCATCCAGTCGATCCAGGACTGCGCCTCGGGCAGGCAGGAGCGGCCGTCGAGGCCGCCGTCGGCGTTGCTGGCGCCCCACTCGGTGACGAAGAGCGCGAGGCCGGCCCGGATCGCCGCGTCACCCTTGGCCCGCAGGGACGCGCCGTGCGTGCACGAGTAGAAGTGCAGGGTGTACATCAGGTTGGTGCCGCTCACCGGGCTGGCCGCCGCCACGTCCACGTCCTGCGACCAGGTCGGCGTGCCGAGCACGACGATGTTGTCCGGGTCGGCGGCGCGGATCGCGGAGACCACCGCCTGGTGGTACGGCTTGATGACGCTGGTCCAGCTCACCTGCAACGGCTCGTTGTACGGCTCCCAGATGACGTTGGGCAGGTGGCCGTAGCGGCGGGCCAGGTCGCCGAAGAACGCCACCGCCTGGGACTGGTTGTTCTGCGCCTCGTGCGCGTGCCAGTCGACGATCACGTACACCCCGGCGGTGACCGCGTTGTTGATGATGGTCTCCACCTGCGCCCGCGCCCTGGTCGGGTCACTCAGGTACGCGCCGGCCGGCTCCACGCCCATGGCCGCGCGGATCACCTGGAGGTTCCAGTTGTCCCGCATCCACCTCAGCGCGGAGAGGTTCTCGGCGTACGGGGCGGTCTCCCAGTTGAGCCACATGCTGCTGATGCCGCGCAACTGCACCCGCGCGCCGGACCTGTCGCACATCGTCGTGCCGCAGACCCGGAGCTGCCCGTGCCGCTCGACCGGGGTGCCGGTGCTCGGCGGCGGGGTGGTCGGTGGCGCAGTCGTGGGCGGGGTGGTCGTCGGGGGCAACGTGGTCGGTGGCGCGGTCGTCGGCGGGGTGCCGCCGGTGCAGGACGCACCGTTCACCGTGCAGTTGAGCGGAGTGCCGGAGCCGTTGACGAGAAAGCCGAACGACGTCGAGGCCCCGGCGGCGAGCGTGCCGTTCCAGGACACGTTGGTGAAGGTGTAGTGGCTGCCGGAGGTCGTCTGCTGAGCGTTCCACGACTGGGTGACGCTCGATCCGGCTGGCAGGTCGAACTCGACGCGCCAACTGGTGATCTGGGCGGAGGTGTTGTTGGTGACGGCGACCTGCCCCTGGTAGCCGTTGCCCCAGTTGTTGGTCACGGAGAACACGGCGGTCGCCGCGCTGGCCGGTGTGGCGACTGTCGCCACCGCACCGGCGAGCAGGCCGGCGACGGCCAGAGTCGTGACAAGTCTCAGTGCGCGCATGGTGAACCCGCTTCGGTCGATCGACGGTGATGGCCTGGGGCGGGGCGGCGCCTGCGGCAGACAATATCGATCATCCGCTATGTAGTTCAAGGTCGGCCGCTGATTTTCTCGCCGGCCGGGGTGGCGGCGGCTCGTCGACTCAGTGCGGCCCGATGGTCACCACCCGTGCCCACTCCGGTGGCCTGAGCGGCACGCAATCCGCGTCCTCGGTCCACGACTCCCGGCCCCGGGGGAAGAGGCCCACCACCGTGCGCGCCACCGGGCGGGCGCGCGGCCAGGGCGTCTGCCCGTCGGTGAGCGCCACGATGACGTCCGGCCGGACCCGCTGCGCACGGGTGAACCCGGCCCGCAGATCCGTGCCCCCACCGCCGATCAGCGGGATCTCCTCCGCCCGACACAGGGCGTGCACCGCCCGGGCCGCCGCGTCGCACGGCAACACGCTCACCAGGTCGCGTCGACCGCCCACGGCCCGGGATATCGCCGCCACCTCGAGCAGCGCGCTACCCAGCTCCGCGTCGCTGACCGACCCGGACGTGTCGACGATGACGCAGACCGTCGGAGGTCGACGGCGCAGGCTGGGCAGAATCACGCCCGGCACGCCCTGGGACCGCCGGGACGGCCGGCCATAGCTGTGATCCGTACCGGTCCCGGCCGCCACCGCCGCCGAGCGGACCGCCGCCCCCAACAGGTCACGCCACGGCTGCGGTGGGTGGAACGCCTGCTCCGCCCACCGTCGCCACCCCTGGGGCACGGATCCCGGGTGGCCGGTGATGCCCTCCGCCACCCGGAACCGGACCGCGTCGCGCTCCTGCTCGCTGAGGCCCTGCGCGCCGTCCGGTCCCAGGTCCCACTCCCGCTCCAGCCCGTCCGCGCCACTGCCACAGTCCAACCAGACCAGACCCTGCGTACGGGGACCCAGCCCGAACTGGCGCAGGTAGTCCTCCATCAGCTCCCCCGGCCGGAGACCCAGCGACGCCGGCTCGACGGCGCCCTCGGGCATCGTCAGCCCGTCACCAAAGACGTCGTCGTTGATCTCGCAGTCCGCGGCGATGTTCATGCGCAGCCGCTCCCCCGGGCCGTTCAGCCCCCGGTCCCGGGCGACCCGGTCACCGCGGCCGTGGTGGTCGCGCAGCAGATGCGACACCTCGTGCACCCACACCCCGGCGAGCTGCTCCAACGGGGTGCGGTCCACGAACGTCGGCGAGACGTAGCAGCGCCAGTGCCGGTCCACCGCCATCGTCGGCACCTGCCGCGACGCCACCGGGCACAGGGCGAACAGCGCGGTCGCCAGGTAGGGACGCACCCGGGCGGCGTACAGGCGGGCGGCATACAGCTTGTCGACGTCGAGCGTCGTCGGGACGCCCGCGTTCATCGTCGCGCCCCGGCGGCGGCCGCGATCCGGGTCGCCACCTGATCGGCTCGTCGGGACAGCGACACCGCCCCGGCGAGGCGCTCGATCGTGGGGGGCACGTCCCAGTCCTCGCGGCGCAGGCTGGCCAGCGTGGTCGCGGGGACCACCACCAGGTCCGGCGCGCCCGTGTCCACGGCCCGCGCCAACAGCACCCACGCCGCGTCCCACCGGGACCGCTCCGGGCGGTTGCGGACCGCGGCCACCACGGCGTCCAACACGGCCTGCCGCAGATCGCCCCGTTCGGGCAGCACCGCGGCGGCCGGGTCAGCCAGCAGGTCCTCCGGGTCGGGCAGGTCCATCCGATCCATGCTGGCCAGCAGTTCCAGCCCGGGACCGTCGCCGACCGTGCCCCGGACCAGGAGCGACAGCACCTCCCGGGAGACGCCCGCCGCCGTCGCGAAGGCGGTCAGGCGCAGCGCCATCTCCCAGCTCCGCGGGGACGGCCACGGCCCGCCACGGGCGGCGTCGGTGGTGGGCAGCCGGTGCACGAGATCCGGACGGACGGACAGCAGACCGCACACCGCCCGGCGGGCGAAGGTGACGGCCTCCGGCAGCAGGTCCGGGTCGAGCCGGGGCAGCGCCGCACGCGGCCAGGTGCCACCGAGTCCGCGTACGACGATCTCGTGGTCGTGGGTCCACTGAAGGTGGACGAAGCGGTTGGCCAACGGCGGACTCAGCTCCCATCCCTCGGCGGCCGACGACCGTGGGTTGGCGGCGGCGACGATCCGTACGCCGGGTGGCAGCCGCAGGGCGCCGACACGGCGTTCCAGGACGAGGCGCAGCAGGGCGGCCTGGACGGCGGGCGGCGCGGTGGACAACTCGTCGAGGAACAGCAGGCCCCGACCCGCCCGGACCAGGCGCACCGCCCAGTCCGGCGGGGCCATCGGGACGCCCTGGTTCGCCGGGTCGTCGCCGACGATCGGCAGACCCGAGAAGTCGGACGGCTCGTGGACGCTGGCGACGACTGTCGTCAGGGGCAGGTCCAGGGTCGCGGCCAGGTGGGTCAGGGCCGCCGTCTTGCCGATGCCGGGCGCTCCCCAGAGCAGGACGGGCAGATCGGCCGCCACGGTCAGCGTCAGGGCCGACAGCTGGATGTCGGTACGGGGTTCGGTGGTGGTCGCGCCGAGCAGAGCGATCAGGTCGTCGGCGACATCGAGTTGGGGACTGGACGCAAGCATGGTCATCACCTTGGGGTTGGTGTCGGGTGCGGTGGGAGTCGTACGGGAAGAGGGGGTGCTGGGTCAGCCGAATGTCGCCTGGCGCGTGCGCCGCTGGCGCGCGCCCGAGCGGCGGGGTTTGTCGGCGGTGGGGCCGCGCCCGGCCTCGATCAGGCCGGCCCGGAACAGGCCGTGGTTGAGCCGCCGCTGCGCGGCGGACTCCAGTTCGTCGCGCAGGGCGCCGTCGCGCAGCAGCGCCTCGGGGCCGAGCAGGGCCTCGACGGTGGCCAGCGCGCCGGCGGTGTCGCCGTGGTCGAGCCGCGCCCGCACGTCGGGAAGGCACTCCGGTTGTCGGTGCGCCTCGTCGATGGCCCGCAGGCAGGGCAGCGGGGTCCCGGTGAGCGCGGCCAGCAGCTCCTCCCGGCGGATCTCGGCCGGGTCGTGGTCCAGCGCGGCGAGCACCCCGTCCACCAGGCCGATGCGATGCAGGGCGCCTCGGCACGGCACCAGGCGCGGTGCTGAGGCCCGATCCGACGCCACCGGGCCGGTGGACACCAGACGTTCGGGCACCAGCGTCGCCGCGACCAGGGGATGCAGTTCGGCCGGCTCGATCAGCCCGGCGCGCAGCAGCGCCAGGTCGGGCAGCACCCAGGTCGCCGCGTCGGGCAGCACCGGCGGACCGGTCCCGCCCGCCCGCGGGCCGACCTTTGCCACGGCGGACCGATCGCCATCCGCGCCCGCCACGACACCAGCTCGTGGGTCGACGTGCAGGACCAGCCGGCGTCCGGTGCCGAGCCGCACCGCGACGGCACCGCTGGTCCGTCCCTCGGCCGCGAGCAGAAGCGCCGCCTCGGCTGGCCACCGGTCGGTCGCGTACCGGTGCGCGTCGCGCGTCGTCACCAGTTCGTCGGGGACGCCCTCGGGTGGGAGCGAGGCCCGGCCCGCGCCCGATCGGCTGCGCAACTCCGTGGTCCGGCGCGCGTCGAACAGGTGGCGGTGCAGATCGAGACGGAACCGCTGGTCGGGGTGGGGATGTCGGCCCGACCCGTCCCACAAGCCGAGGCTGATCCGCTGCCCGGCATCCGCCCAGGCCGGTGGAATACGGGCCACCAGGTGCACCGTGCCACCGGTGGGCTGCTCCGGGTCGTACCGGATCAGCGAGATGGTCAGACCCGGACGCAGCAGACCATCGGGGGCGACCCTCGGGAGGTGCCAGCGCAGCAGGTCAGGGGCCAGGTGACGGAGGTCGGCCCGAAGCCGTGCCGCCAGCTCGCGACCGTGGCGGTGGGCGACCGCCCGCAGGCTGATGTCGGCATCGACACGCGCGGCGGCACACGCCCCGCCCCAGTCACCGACCAGGCGGCGAGCACCCGCTCGCTCGATCATGGACGGCGGCACGGCGAACTCACGCACGCGCCGCCAGAAGGACAGTCGAGAATCCGCATCCGCGGCCCGGGAGTGCATCAGCACTCACCGTTCGCGGATCGGACCCCCCATCTGAAACGAGAGGAAGTGATCATCGCGGCGGAGCATACCGCCCCGGGTCCCGGGTCCGCCAGAGCCGGCGGTGGCGCGCAGGGAGCAGCGGACCCGACGTCCGGTCGAGCGGGGACCGACCCGAGCGGGCCGGTCCCCGCGGCGCTCAGGCCGTCGGGCGTACCCCGTAGGCCAGGTGGGTGACGCCGTTGCCCTCGACGACGCGCAGGGGGCCGTCGAGTTGCAGGGGCGCGATCTTCAGGTCGGCGAACAGGGGGATGCCGCTGCCGAGCACCACCGGCACGAGATCGACGTGCACCTCGTCGAGCAGGCCGGCCTCGACGACCTGGGCCGCGATGGTGCCACCGTTGACGCCCACCTCCTTGTCACCGGCCAGCGCCTTCGCCCGCTCGATGGCGCTGGCGATGCCGTCGGTGACGAACACGAAGGACTCGCTCTCCGGCTCCCACCCCGCCGGCACGCTGTGCGTGACGACCACGACGGGCACGTCCATCGGGTGCCGGCCACCCCACCCCTTGGTCATGTCGAACAGCCGCCGGCCGACGACCAGCACGCCGGTCCGCTCGGTGAGCTCCCGCAGGTGCCGGGCGCTCGCCGCGGACGTCCGGAACGTCATCGCGGGGTTGGCCGTCGGCGTCTCGACGTCGCCGTTGTCGTACCACTGAAAGAGGTACTCGAAGCCACCGTGGGACGCGGTCGCGATGTAGCCGTCCAGCGACATCGTCGCCCCGGTCGTCACCTTCGTCATCGATCCACTCCTAGGTCCGTGCCGTGTCGGCCTTCGGGTGGGACCGGGTGTGTCCGGCCCTCACCCCGTGGTCGAAGCCGAAGCCGACGCTCTCGACACGTCCACCTGACTATTTTCGACCTCGCGCCGACCGAGGCCCGCCGAATGGCCGAGAGCTGGTGCTCAGCGAATCCGGGCGGCGACGGCGGCAGCGGCGACGGTCGCCCCGGCGTCGTTGAGGTGCAGGTGATCGCCGTGGTCGTACGCGGGCCGTAGGGCGTCCCGGTCGGCCGGATCGGCGAGGACCCGGTCGAGGTCGACGACGGCGTCGTACGCGCCGCCGGCGCGGATCCACCGGTTCACCTCGTCGCGGACCGCCTCGTTGGCCGGGGTGTCGTAGCCGGTCGCGTTCCTGATGGGCGGCATCGTGACGCCGATGATGGTGATCCGCTGGGCGTGTGCGGTCCGGATCAGCGCCCGGTGACCGTCGATGAGCTGCGCGGCGGTCACCACGGGCGAGGCGCCACAGCCGAAGTCGGGATAGCCGCCGCCACCGATGTCGTTGATGCCGATCAGGACGACCACCGAGCGCACACCCGGCTGTCCGAGGGCGTCGCGGCGGAACCGGTCGACGCCCCGCTCGCCGAAGCACGTCGAGTCGGCGAGCAGCTTGTTACCGCCGATGCCGGCGTTGACCACGGCCAGCGGGCGGGCGGCGGCGACCAGGTGCTCGGCCAACTGGTCCGGGTAGCGGTTGTCGGCACCCGGGGTGGAACCGTAGCCGTCGGTCAGCGAGTCACCGAACGTCACCACCGTCCCCCGGGTACGCGGCGACCCGGCGACGTCGACCCCCGCCAGGTGGTACCACGACTGGCTGGTCTCGCCGGAGAACGCGGCGCCACGGTGGTCGAAGCGGTGATCGCCCGCCGCGCGGTACGTGCTGGTGAGCCCGTCCTGGTGGTAGGTCGCCGGGCCGGTGGCGCCGGCGAAGTACAGCGTCACGGTCAGCGCCTCCAACGCCCGTACCGGCAGGAGCACCGGGTCGGAGGTGGCCTCGGCACCGACGGCCACGGTGGTCGAGCGCCGCCGGTCGAAGGTGACCGGGAGCAGGGTGCCGGGCCGGACCGCCGCCCCGGCGTCCGGCCGGCCCACGGTGGCGCCGGTCAGCCGCAGCGGTTGGCTGCCGTACCGGTTGGACACGCGGATCCGGATCAGGGATCCGGCCGCGCTGACCCGGACCACCTGCCGAACCGACTCGTCGGCGAAGCCGGGCACGGACCAGTTCGCGCCGAACCAGTCGTTGCCCGGTACGGGCTGGTGGTGGGCGACCGACCAGGCCGCCGACCAGGTGACCGGGTTGTCGCGGCCGGTGCTCGCGGCGTTCGCCGGGGCGGCCGACGCCAGCAGGAGCAGGGCGGTGAGTACGGGAAGGAGGCGACCTGTCGACATCGACACGGGAGTGTCCCTTCGGAAGCTGCGGTGGGTGAACGGCCGCCCGCGGTGGCCGATGGGGTTCACCCTGCGCCGGCCGCCTTACCGTCTGCTTACGGTGTTCTGGCAAACCGTCCGCCCTACCCGCGCCTCGCTACAGAACGCTGCCGTACGACGGCTCGCCCGCCACCTCGTACGCGGCGTAGACGACGCCGGCCTTGGTGGTGCGCGACCCGGTCAGTCGCAGCCCCGCCGGGGCGGTCCCCTCGGCGAAGAGCCGCTTTCCCTGGCCCAGGACGACCGGGAAGATCAGCAGGCGGTACTCGTCGACCAGCCCGACGGCCTGGAGCGTACGCAGCAGGTCGCTGCTGCCCTGCACCAGCAACTCACCGTCGGTGCGCTGCTTGAGCGCGGCGACGGTCTCGGCGGCCTCACCCACCAGGACCTCGGTGTTGCGCCAGTCGGCGGTCATCGGGCTGCGCGTCGCCACGTACTTCGGCATGCTGTTGATCTTTGCTCCACCGTCCTCGTCGGGAACGTTGGGCCAGTGTCCGGAGAGGGTGTCATAGGACCTGCGGCCCAGCAGCAACCCGTCCGCGCGGTCGAACACCCCGCCCATGATCTCGCCGAAACCCTCGTCCACATGCGGCGGCAGCCACCCGCCGTGCGGGAACCCGAACGAGTCGTCCTCGCCGGGTCCACCGGGGCCCTGCATCACGCCGTCCAGGGACAGGAACGTCCCCACCACCAGCTTGCTCCCCACGTGGCAGCTCCAATCGCAGGTCAGAGGCAACGGTCAATGGACCGACCCTACTGGTCCGCCACACCGTGTGCGGGCTGCCCGCGCCGGGTCGTAGCGTGGGGCGCATGCGAACCACCACGCTGGGCAGCGCAGGTCCCGAGGTCGGCGTCATCGGCCTCGGCTGCATGGGCATGACCCACGCCTACGACGTCACCGGCCCGCGCGACGACGACACCTCGGTCGCGGTCATCCACCAGGCACTCGACCTGGGCGCCACGCTCATCGACACCTCCGACGTGTACGGGCCGTACACCAACGAGGAGCTGGTCGGGCGGGCGCTGGCCGGCGGTCACCGCGAGCGGGCCGTCCTCGCGACGAAGGCCGGTCTGGTGGTCACCTCTCCCACCGGTGGCCCCGGCAACCTCGCGAAGATCGGCAACAACGGCCGCCCGGAGCACATCCGCGCGGCGATCGACGACAGCCTGCGCCGGCTCGGCACCGACCACGTCGACCTCTACCAGTTGCACCGCGTCGACCCGGAGGTGCCCATCGAGGAGTCCTGGGGTGCGATGGCGGAGACCGTCGCGGCGGGCAAGGCACGGCAGATCGGACTGTCCGAGGTGACGGTGGCCCAGATCGTGCGGGCCCAGGCGGTGCACCCGGTGGCGTCGGTGCAGTCCGAGTTGTCGCTGTGGACGCGCGACCCGCTGGCCGAGGTACTGCCGTACTGCGTCGAGCAGGGCATCGCCTTCCTGCCGTTCTCCCCGCTCGGTCGCGGTTTCCTGGCCGGCCGGTTCACCTCGTTCGACGATCTGCCCGCCGACGACTTCCGCCGCGGCCTGCCCCGTTTCCAACAGGACGCGCTGCGCGCCAACCTCGCCATCGTCGCCCGGGTCCGGGAGATCGCCGACCGGGCCGGGGTCAGCCCCGCGCAGGTCGCCCTCGCCTGGGTGGTCGCCCAGGGCGCCCAGGTCATCCCGATCCCGGGCACCAAGACCCCGAGGTACCTGGTGGACAACTGCGCCGCCGGCGACGTGCGGCTCAGCGCCGAGGACCTGGCCGACCTGGACGCGTTGCCCGCACCCGAGGGCGGCCGCTACTGAGGCTGCGGCGGCCCGGCACCGCTCAGCCGGGCCGCCGCAGTGCCACCGGCGGGCCGAACCTGACCCGGACGCCGGGCGAGTAGAGCACGCTGACCGGCGGCCCGACCGGTGCCGGCAGCCCGGCGGCGGCGACCAACTCGTCGTCCAGGTGCAGCAGCTCGGCCCGGTGCAGCGGCCAGCGCGGATGCCAGTTCGGCAGGTGCAGGGTGCCCCCGTGAGCCCGCGTGTGCAGGCCCCAGCGCGCGGTGACGAAGTGCTCGAGCGGGGTCGGGTCGGCGATCCGCTCCCCCACCCGCACCGCCATCGCGCTCGTCGTACCCGCCGGCCCGGGCCAACGTCGCCGGCACCGGTAGCTGCGGCGGTCGCCGTCGTGGTCCAACCGCATCGACGACCAGAGGTACGGCAGCCGCAGAGTCGCCCGCGCCACCAGCACCGGCAGCAGGCGGGACGCGTCCAGCGAGCGGAACACCACGGCTCGCCGGCCGGTGTCGTCGACCGAGTAGAGCCGGACGTTGGTCTCGGCGAAGGTGCCGAAATACGGCACACCCGGACCGCGGCCGAAGCCCAGCCCGACCATCCGGAAGCCGATCAGGCCGACGAAGCTCACGCCGTCCATCGTGTCCGGGCGGGTGCCGGCCGGCAGCAACGGCGCGACGATCTCCGGGGCGACGGCCCAGTGCAGGAAGGTGAGGTCCTCCCAGCGTTGTCGCAGGACCGCCCAGGGGAACGCCTGCCGGGGCGCGTGGTCGACCGGCTCGATGTTCACGCCCTCATCCTGACTCAGGCATGCGGGCCGACGTCCACAGTTCCGATTGTCAACGACGGATTGCCTTCCAGAATGTGGCCGATCCGCTCGACCTCCTCCTCCAATGCCCGGCGGCGAGCGGCGCCGAGCGCCCGCAACGGCTCGACGGTGATGCGGATCGTGCGCCCGGAGCGGCGCTGGTGCCACACCCCGGCGACCGTCCCGTCCACGAGCAGCACCGGAAAGTTGCCGGCCTGTCCTCCGGCCAGCGCCCGCTCGGCGGCGGCCCCGGGAAAGAGCCGCTCACGGGGGTGGCAGCCGACCGCGTACGCGTCGAAGTAGGGCAGCAACCGCAACCCGGACGGCGGTTCGTCCGGAAAGTCGGTGTCGCCGGCGGCCACCCACGCCCGCGTGCCGGCGACGGTGACCTCGGCTAGATCCAGCGACCGGAACACCCCGGTCGCCCACCGCTCGGTCGCCGACAGCCACTTGGCGAACTGGGCCGGAGTGGCCGGCCCGTACGCGTGCAGATAGCGCCGGACGAGGTCGGCCAGCGCCGCCGGGCCGGGCATCGGCGTGAACCCGGGCAGCCAGCGGGCCGGGCTGGTGTAGGTCGTGGCGCGTCCCCGGGTCGGGCCGTGGCACATCACTCCGCCCCGGGTGGCGGCCGACATCGCGGCCATCCACCGGGGCCACTTGTCCTGGAAGGCCTCCATGACCCGCTCGCCCGCCCACGAGCCGGTGCGGGCAACGACCTCCTCGGTCAGCTCGGCACTTGTCAGCTCGGCCTCGGCCAACGCGTCGGCGATGGCCGCGAGGACCTGCTCGGTCTGCTCGGCAGTCAACAGCCCACGGTTCTGCTCCCACGGCGGGGCGGGCATCGCGCTCAGCGCGCCGGTCCACATCGGCAGGTCCGCGGCGGCGAGCAGGTGCACCGTCCCGCGCGGACCACGGGTCTTGACCAGGGTCCGGTCGCCCCACACCGCCTGGCGCACCAGGGCACGAGTGGCGCCCGGGACGCGGAGCCCGACGGACAGTTCGGCGGCCGAGGCGACCTGGGCGTGCGCACCGCACATCGTGGACACCACGTCGGCGACGCGGTCCACGTCCGGGTCGGCGTCCGGCGCGGACGCCGCCGGTGCCGAGAGCCCGTGCCGCGCCAGTCGCCGGGCGGACACCTGCGCCCAGCTCAGCTCGGTCACCGCAGGCCCACGCGGACGTCGGCCGCAGACGAGGGCGGGGCTTCGAGAGCGCGTCCAGTCATGCCTCCCACGCTACGACCGACGTACGTCACTTTTCGGCAGCCACCGTCGCCGTCGGACGACCGTCCGGGTTCCGGCCCAGAGATTGACGCCCTCACGCGTCGTAGGCTGGGAGGGGCGACAGGCACCGAGCAGACCGCCCAGACCGCCACGAATGGGACGCACTGGAGGACGTAGGCGTGACACAGGGTGACACGGAGCTGGTGGTGCTCGCGCAGGCGGGCGACGCGGCGGCGCTCGGTGCGCTGCTGGCCCGTCACGAGGCCGAGATGCGGGCCGTGGCGCTCAGCGTCCTCGGCTACGGGCCGGACGCCGAGGACGCGGTGCAGGACGCGATGCTGGTGGCGCTGCGGCGGATCGGCGACGTCCGCGACCCGGCCGCCGTCGGCCCGTGGCTGCGCGCCATCGTCCGCAACAACAGTCGGACGATGCTTCGCGGCCCCAGAGCCGTCCCGGTCGCCGAGCCGGAGTGGTTCGCCGGCCCGGCCGACACACCCACCCCGGAGGAGGCACTGGACCGGGGCGCGATGCGCGACTGGGTGTGGCACGCCATCGGGCGGCTGTCCGAGCCGGACCGGCTGGTCACGCTCCTGCGCTACTTCAGCGACGCGTCCTCGTACGAGCAGATCGCGGCCGTGTGCGGGATCCCGGTCGGCACCGTCCGCAGCCGGCTCAGCCACGCCCGCCGTGCGCTCACCGGCGGCCTGCGCACGGCGGCGGACGCCGCGCACACCGACGTCGCCGCGGCGAACGAGTCCCGGTGGCGGGAGGGTCGCGACATGATCGCCACGGCGATGGGCGGCGACTTCGACCGGGTCGTGCGCGAGAGCTGGTGGCCGCACGCCGAGATGCTCGTCCCGGGTGGCCCGCGCGGTGGCCGTGACCTGGCGGTCAACGGCATGAACCGCGACCTGACCGCCGGGGTACGCCAGCGGCTGCGCAATGTCGTGGCCAGCGGCGACGTGCTGATCTGGGAGACCGACCTGATCAGCCCACCGGACGACCCGGAGCACTGTCCGCCCGCGGCGCTGTGGTTGCAGGTGCTGCGCGAGGGGCGGGTACGCCGCCTCACCCTCTTCCACCCCGTGCCCGCGCTGCGCTGAAAAACGCCTCCGACCGAGCGAACTTTCCCGTCGACCCACGCATCTGGTCCGTGTCATGCACCAGTCGCCGTGCCGGCACAGGCCGCGCGGGTCTCGGATTCGGGAGATAGCTCATGGGTTCCACCAGCCACGACGTCAGCGCCCTCGCACCGGGCGCCCACACCTTCCTCGTCGACGGCGTCCGGCAGGTCTACCACGTCGCCGGCACCGGCCCGGTGTGCGTGGCGCACTCCGGCGGCCCCGGCATCGAGTGGGCGTACCTGCGGACGCCGCGCCTGGAAGAGCACTTCACGATGGTGTACGTCGAGCCGGTCGGCACCGGCGCCTCGGGGCGCCTCGACGACCCCGCCGACTACCGTCTCGACACGTATGTCCGGTTCCTCGACGCCGTCGTCCAGCACCTCGGCGCACCCCGGGTGTACCTCCTCGGGCACTCGCACGGCGGTTTCGTCGTCCAGCGGTACGCGCTCGCCCACCCGGACCGGGTCGCCGGCCTCGCCCTGTACGACACCTCACCCGTCACCGGCGCGGAATTCTGGGCCGAGGCGATGGCCGGGCTGGCCGCGTACCCGCAGCGGCACCCGGACCGGCCGGAGGCGGCGGCGGTCCCGGCGGCCTTCGGACAGATCGGCGCCGCCACCGACGACGAGTCGTTGGCGACGGCCCTGCGCGCCGCCCTTCCGGTCTACTTCGCGGACTTCTGGGGCCGACAGGACGAGTTCGCCCCGTTCCAGGCCGCTGTCCGGATCTCGTTGGCCCCGGCGAGCGCACAGGACCCGACGCCCTTCGACGTGCGGGAGAACCTGGCGGAGATCGCCGTGCCCGTCGTGGTGATCGTCGGCGCGTACGACTTCATCTGCCCCCCGCGCCGCGCCGAGGAACTGCACGCGGGCCTCAAGGACTCGCGGCTGGTGCTGCTGGAGCAGAGCGGGCACTTCGCCCACATCGAGCAGCCGGCGGAGTTCACCGAGGCCGTGGTCGAGCTGCTCTCGCGCTGAACCGGTGCGGCCGAGGTCGGTTCGTCACAGCGGGCAGGCCTCGGCGCTCGCCGGCGTTGCACGGTCATAGGCTGGGCACTTTGGTGCACCGTGACGAAGAGGAGACCGCCGTGAGCCAGACCGAGCGGATGGATTCCGTCGACGAGTGGAACGTGGCCGAGGACGACGGGGTCCTGGACGCCTCCGACACCCTCGACGACGACCGGGTCGGCGACCCCCTCGACACCGGCATCGTGGCCGAGGACCACTGGACCGCCGCCAACCGGTTCGGCACCACGCCGGCCGAGGAGCGGGCGGGCGAGTCCGTGGCGCAGCACCTCGCCCAAGAGGTGCCGGATGTCGACCCCTACGCCGAGGGCGGCGACGACGAGGACGAGCTGACCCGCCGGGGGTACGAGAGCGAGGCCCGCGCGGGCCGCCTCGTCGCCTACGACGAGGGCGTCCGGGAGGATGACGAAGCCGAGTCGGTGGCGTGGGACGCCGGCATCGACGCGGGCGGGGCAAGCGCCGAGGAGGCCGCGATCCACGTGGTCGAGGACCCGGACGGACCCGGCGACGGCCCGTTGCGCTGAGCCACTGCCGCGCCCGCCGCGCACACCTCCGCCAGGAGGCGCTGAGCGCGGCGGGCGCGTCGCATCAGTGGATGACGACGGGCGTCCGGACCTGCTCGCCCTGCGGGTCGTCGAGCTGCGCCGGCTGGCGTCGGCGCGGCAGGAACGCCGCCGGGATGAGCGTGAGCACGACAAGCGCGAACCCGACCCAGAACGTGGTGGCGAACGACTTGGCGGCGAAGTCGAGCCCGCGCTCGATGATCGACGGGTCCACCGGCATCTGCTGGAGCAGCTCCGGCCGCTGCTGAGAGGCGATGGCCAGCCCGGCCTCGGTGATCGGCGTGCCACTCTCGTCCACCAGGCCGGGGATCGGCCGGGAGCCGTTCAGCTCGTTGGTGAGGATCACCGACATGACGGCGGCACCGACCGAGCCGCCGATTTGCTGGAGGATGTTGACAAGCGTCGAGCCGCGCGCCACGTCGTTTGCCGACAACGTCCGCAACGCCGACGTCATGATCGGCATCATCGTGCCGCCCATGCCCAGGCCCATCACGAACAGCGAGCCCTCGAGCAGCAGGTACGAGGTCTGCGGGTCGACCTGGGTGAAGCCGAAGAACCCGATGACGATCAGCGCCAGCGCGAACGGGACGGTCCGCCCGATCGGCACCCGGTCGGCCAGGATGCCGGCGATCGGCATGGTGAGCAACGCGCCGATGCCCTGCGGGGCCATCAGAAGCCCGGCGGTCAGCGTCGTCTCGCCACGCACCTGGAGGAAGTAGCTCGGGAACAGCAGGCCGGCGCCCATGAACGCGATGATGAACACGAACAGCGTCACCGAGGCGATGGTCAGGCTGCGGTTGCGGAACAGCCGCAGGTCGAGCAGCGGGTGCCGGGGCTTGAACGAGTAGAGCACGAACGCCACCACCAGCGCGCCGCCGACGAGCATCGGCGCCCAGACCTTGGTCGCGGTGAAGGTGCCCGCCTCCGGCAGCGACGACACGCCGTAGAGGAAGAGCGCCAGGCCCGGCGAGAGCATGAGCATGCCGACGAAGTCGAACGACTCGGACGGCTCGGGGGCGTCCTTCGGCAGCGCCATCTGCGCGTAGATCAGGCCGACGACACCGATCGGCAGGTTGATCAGGAAGATCCAGTGCCAGCTCGCGGTGTCGATCAGCCAGCCGCCGAGGATCGGGCCGCCGATCGGCCCGAGCAGCATCGGGATGCCCAGGACGGCCATCAGTCGGCCGATCCGGTGCGGCCCCGCCGCGCGGGTCATGATGGTCATGCCCAGCGGCATGAGCATGCCGCCGCCGAGGCCCTGGAGCACGCGGTAGCCGATCAGCTCGCCGATCGTGTCGGCCGTGGCGCAGAGCCCCGACCCGATGGTGAACAGAGCCAGCGCCACCATGTAGAGGCGCTTGGTGCCGAACCGGTCGGCCGCCCAGCCGCTGAGCGGGATCACGGTGGCGAGCGCGAGGGTGTAGGCGGTCATCGTCCACGCGACGCGGGCGTACGACGCGTCGAACTCGTCCTGGAATTTGGGCAGCGCCACACTGACCACTGTCACGTCGAGGATCGACATGATCGCGCCGAGGACGACGACGCCTGCCACCTTGAGCACCGCGCCGTCGAGTTTGTCCGATGTCGCGACGGATTGCTGTGTCACTAACTCTCCTGTAGTCGATTGAGCGCCGAATGGTGGGTGGTGGCGACGTGCGTGCCTGCGTCGGCGCGTGGCGCGACGTACCGGGGCGACGACGCGCGCTGGCAGACTAACCGTCAGTTGTGACGGTTCGCCGCCGGGTTTCGTGACCACCTGGGGGCGCAATCCGATCGGCCGTCCCATTTGGGCCGGACGTCGGGGTGTCGATCAGCGAGTAGCACCGCGAGCTGGGGCAGTGAGTAGCACCGCGAGCTAGAGGCGGATCGCGGTCCGGATCAGCCCGGCGAGGGCCAGGGATCGGCTGTGCGGCGGCCACGCGATCACCGTCGTCACGGTTGGCGCGTCCAGCACCGGCACGGCAACGAGATCGCGGCGCAGGTCGGCCCGGCACGACTCGGGCAGGACCGCCGACGCTCGGCCGAGCGCGATCAGCTGGTACAGCTGCGCGCTGTCCCGCACCTGCGGACCGGGTCCGTCCGGGTACGTGCCGTCGGGGCCGGGGCGGCGGGGCGGCGGCAGGTCTGGTAGCGCGGTGACGTCGGCCATCCGCACCTGGGCCTGGGCGGTGAGGGGGTGCCCGGCCGGCAGGACCACAACCTGCCCCTCGGTGCTCAACTCCTCGGTGTCCAGTCCGACCGTCGAGTCGAACGGCCGGTGCAGCAGCGCCACATCCGCCCGCCCGTCGCGCAACAGTCGCTCCTGCTCGCCGATCCCGGACAGCAGCACGTCGACGGAGACCGCGCCAGGCTCGGAGGCGTACGCGTCAAGCAGCTTCGACAGCAACTCGCCGGACGCTCCAGCCTTCGTGACGAGGACCAGGCCGGGATGGCCGGCCCCGACGAGGGCTGCGCGGCGGGTACGGCGCTCGGCGGCCTCGACCGCGTCGAGGGCCGCCCGGCCCTCGACCAGTAGCACCGAGCCGGCCTCGGTCAGCGCGACGGTGCGGCTGGTGCGTTCCAGCAGCGCCACCCCGAGCCGCCGTTCCAACTGCGCGATCGCCCGCGACAGTGGCGGCTGCGCGATCCCGAGCCTCCGCGCAGCGCGCCCGAAGTGCAACTCCTCGGCGACCGCGACGAAATACCGCAGCTCACGCGTCTCCATACCCCAACGGTACCGACGGCACGGCCCGTCCCACTCGGGCGCCTATGGCGTGGCCTCGATGGATACCCGGGAGGTATCGACGCCCACCCAAGCGGTGTTGGCGGCCCGCTGGGGCGCGGACACGATCGGATGCATGAGCCAAACGACGATCGCGCTGGTCACCGGCGCGAACAAGGGAATCGGGTACGAGATCGCGGCCGGCCTGGGCGCCCTCGGATGGAGCGTCGGGGTCGGTGCGCGGGACGACACGCGCCGAGAAGCCGCGGTGGAGAAGTTGCGCCTCGCCGGCGTCGACGCGTTCGGTGTGCCACTGGACGTGACCGACGACGCGAGCGTCGCCGCCGCCGTCCGGCTGGTCGAGAAACGTGCCGGCGGTCTCGACGTACTCGTCAACAACGCCGGCGTCACCGGCGGTGTGCCGCAGGAGCCGACCACGGTCAACCTCGCGGCCGTACGGACGGCGGTGGAGACCAACGTGATCGGCGTCATCCGCGTCACCAACGCCATGCTGCCCCTGCTGCGTCGCTCGGCGTCACCGCGGATCGTGAACATGTCCAGCGGCGTCGGCTCCCTCACCCGGCAGAGCGGCTCCACCGACGAGTTGGCGACAGGCCCGCTCGCCGTCGCGTACGCGCCGTCGAAGACGTTTCTCAACGCCGTCACCGTCCAGTACGCCAAGGAACTGCGCGGCACGAAGATCCTGATCAACGCCGCCTGCCCTGGCTTCGTCGCGACCGACCTCAACGGCTTCCGCGGCGTCCGTACCCCGCAACAGGGTGCGGCGATCGCGATCCGACTCGCGACCCTGCCCGACAACGGGCCTACCGGCGGGTTCTTCGAGGACGCCGGTGTGGTGCCCTGGTGATCAATCAATCCACCGACCGCAGTAGCTGAGCGGGCGCGGGGCGTGCCGGACCCTGGCCGCGCGCCCCGCACCGCCCCGGTGGCCGGTGGGCCGTGCCGGATCCTCGTCGCGCGCCGCTCTTCACCTCGGTGGCCGCGTGGACTGCGAGCGTGCTGTGCTGGCCGCTCGGTCGGCCTGCCGGACGACGTGCTCGTTGTCTGCTGCTGGTGCTCACGTTCGTCGGTGGTAGTGGTTGCGCCGAGGGAGTTGAGCGGGGTCAAGCCAGGCGGGTGGGACGAATTCGGGGTGGCCGTCGCCTGCCAATCGCACGGTCCAGTCGCTGTGGTGCAGGTGCCGGTGGTGGTGGCCGCAGAGCAGGACGGCGTTGGTGAGGCTGGTGGTGCCGCCGTCGGCCCAGTGGTGGATATGGTGGGCGTCGCACCAGCGCGGTGGGCGGTCGCAGCCCGGGAAGGCGCAGCCGCGGTCACGCAGCACCAGTGCTCGCCGGAGGGGGCCGGTGATGAGGCGGCGTTGCCGCCCGAGGTCGAGTGGTTGGCCGGCTCCGCTGAGGACGGCGGGGAGGATGGCGGCGTCGCAGGCGAGTCGGCGTACGGCCTCGGGGGTGAGGTGCAGGCCGGTGTCGAGGGTGCCGCTGCCCAGTTGCCGGGTCAAACCGTCGTAGCTGGTGGTGACGACGATCTGGGCGGAATCCCCGCCGTGCTCGGGCAACTCGCCGGTCCGCAGGGCGAGGCGGCACACGTTGCCGATGGCGTCGTGCCGGCGTTGCCCGGGAGAACGCTTGTCATCGGGGCCCGAGGGTGCGCCGAGTGGGTCGATGGCGGCGCGGAGCAGCCCGGCGGTCTCGGTGTCGAGGATGCCGGTGAGTCGCAGGCGACCGTCGGTGAGGGTGGAGAGCGTGAGGTGGCGGTCGCGGGTGGCGTGGCGGGCCTCGGCGTCCAGAGCCGCTTCGGCGGCGGCGTCGGCGATGTCGGGTGCGACGTGGTCGAGGATGCGGGTGCTGAGTCTGCGTAAGAGGGTGGGGTCGAATTGCCCGGCCCACTCGACGAGCACTCCGAGGGCTTTGTCAGCTGCCTCGGGACCGGCGGTGGCCTGCACGGTGTCGACCGCGTCGGCGATGACCCGGGCCTGGTCCACAGTGATCTGGCCATCGGCCAGTGCGTGGCGTACCCCAGGATCGCCGGTGTCCAGCGCGGCGGCGAGGTCGACGAGGCGACGGGCGGCCGGGATGGTGAGGCGCAACCGGTCGCGGAGCCAGACCACGGTCGAGGAAGCACCCTGCGTGGCGGCGGCGCCTCGGCCGTCGAGCTCGCGAATCAGGGCCAGCTTCACCGCGGCGAGACGCTGCTCGACGCGGTGCGCGGTGTCGAGCGCGGCGATCAGCTCGGCCTCGGGCAGTGCCCAGGTGGCCGCATCGGAGCAGGCCGCGAAGGCGTCCTCTGCCTGCGTCAACTCCTCGACCATGAACAGAGTCTAGAACAGGTGTACGACACTTTCGGTCGTCATGATCCATCTGCGACCGGCCTGTCAGGCGACAGGCCCGGCCGGCGAACGGACGCCTGGTTCCGGCGCGACCGTCGGCGAGGCGACCTCCACCCGCGCCGGGCAGCGCATCTCTGCGGGTCGTGGCGTTGGCCGTCGACCGCCGGGCGGCCCGGAACGTGCTGGTGGTCCGGGCCGTCCGCTCGCGGAACATCGCACCCCTGCGCGCCTGTTGCACCCGATGTGCCGGCCACCGCCGGCACCGAGCACTCCGACCGGGTGGAGGATGAGACACCGTGGACCGCGCCCCGCTCGCCAGCTTCCTGCGCACCCGCCGCGAGGCCCTTCAGCCCGAGGACGTCGGGTTGCCCCGGCGCCCACGTCGGCGCACCAGTGGGCTACGGCGCGAGGAAGTCGCCACGTTGAGCGGTATGTCCACCGACTACTACAGCCGGTTGGAGCAGCAGCGGGGGCCACACCCGTCGGAGCAGATGCTCGCCGCCCTGGCCCGTGGCCTGCGGCTCTCCCGGGCCGAACGGGATCACCTGTTCCAACTCGCCGGCCACGCCGTCCCCCACCGGACGGTACGGGCCGACCACGTCAACCCGGGAATGATGCGGATCCTCGACCGGATGCACGACACACCGGCCCAGGTGGTGAACCATCTCGGCGAGACCCTGGCGCAGACCGCGCCGGCCATCGCCCTGCTCGGCGACGAGACCCGGCACACCGGGCTGGCCCGCAGCGCGCACCACCGCTGGTTCACCGACCCGGCGGCACGGCGGCTGCACCCGGCGGAGGACCACCACACGCAGAGCCGCCTGCTCGTGGCGAGCCTGCACGCCTCGTACACCCGGGACGGCCGGGGGTCGCGGGCCGCCACCCTCGTCGAGGATCTGCTGACCCGGAGCCCGGAGTTCGCCCAGCTCTGGCGGGAGCACCCGGTGCCGGCCGGCTACTGCCCGCCGAAGCGCTTCCTGCACCCGGAGGTCGGGGCCTTGGAGCTGCACTGTCAGACCCTGGTGGACCCCGACGCGTCCCAGACGTTGCTGGTCTTCACCGCCGTGCCCGGGTCGGCCAGCGACGAGAGACTGCGGCTGCTCACCGTCATCGGCGGACAACTCGTCTGATCGCGGTCAGCCCTCGCCGGAGCGCCGGGTCCGTCGCCGGGTGTAGCGCGCCGGGCTGACGCCCAGGTGCCGCCGGAAGTGGCGGGTCAGGTGCGCCTGGTCGAAGAAGCCGGCCGCGACGGCGACCGCGGCGGGCCGCTGCCCGGCGAGGAGCAGGCGGCGCGCCAGCTCGACCCGGCGACCGGTCAGGTACGAGTGGGGTGGCACCCCGTGCACGTGGGTGAACGTGCGGACCAGGTGGGTCGGGTGGGCGTGCAGCAGCTCGGCGGCCTCCCCCAGCGTGACGCCCTCGACGGTCCGGGAGTCCAGCAGCTCCCGCAGTCGGGCCGCGAGGCCACCCGCGGGCGGTGTGAGGCTGACCGGGGTGCGCTTGTGGAGCTGCCCGCGCAGCCGGTCCAGGATGAGCGCGAGCCGACTCTCGGCCTCGAATTCGTCACCGGGTGCGGCGAGCACCCGGTGCAGGTGGTCGATCCGGTCGCGCAGCCGCGGGTCGGCCAGGTCCGGCTCGTCGACCGCCCGGCCGACCAGCTCGGCCCCGAGCGCCGAGGTGTCGAGGTACAGGACCCGCTTGCGGAAGCCGTTCGCGGTGGCGGAGCGGCCGTCGTGCGGCACGTACGGCGGCAGCAGGGTGACCGAGGTACGCAGCGCGCCGTGCCGGTGTCGGTCGAGGTCGAAGCGGACCGCGCCGTCGTCGACGATCAGCAGCGTCCACACGTCGTGGATGTGCCGGGGGTAGGCGTGGTCCACGAAATGGGCGTGGAAGACCTCGGCGACCCCGGCTACCGCAGGTCGCCACGCGCTGACGTGCGAGCCCGGCGGGCGGGTGGTCACGCTAAGAACGTACAAGACCGGTAGGTGTCGCGGCGGGCAGGCTCGACGCCATGAGCGAACCCATCCGATTCCCCACCAAGATCGCCGTACTGCTGCGCAACGACCTGGCGAGCTGGCAGCGGCTCAACGTCACGGCCTTTCTGGTCAGTGGCATCGCGAACGCCGTGCCGGAGCTGCTGGGCGAGGAGTACCGCGACGCGGACGGGACCGCGTACCTGCCGATGTTCGGCCAGCCGGTGCTGGTCTTCGCCGGTGACCGGGCCACGCTTGTCGGCGCGCACTCGCGCGCCCTGGCCCGTGGGTTGCGGATGGCGGTCTTCACGTCGGAGTTGTTCGCCACCGGCAACGACCGGGACAACCGGGCCGCCGTGCAGGCCGTCGGCCGGGACAAGCTCGACCTGGTCGGCGTGGCGCTGCACGCTCCACGCACCGTGGTGGACAAGGTGCTCAAGGGTGCGTCCATGCACCCTTAGGGCGTGTGGGGCGACGAAGACATTGATATCCGTGTGTGCGACTGTAATGATTAACACACTTTACAGTTGTTTCGCCGCCCCGGAAGGACCCCCACATGGCGCGACGATTGGCCGGGCCCCTGCCCCGCCGCCCCCGCATCAGACTGACCTCCGCGCTCGCCGCGGCCCTGCTCGCCGTACCGACCGGCCTGACGGTCGGCGCCGCACCCGCGATGGCGGCCGCGACGGGCGCCATCACCGGGTACGGCGGCAAGTGCGTCGACGTGGCCGCCGCGAACCCAGCGAACAACACGGCGGTCCAGCTCTACACCTGCAACGGCTCGACGGCGCAACAGTGGACGGTCGGCGACGACGGCACGATCCGGGCGCTGGGCAAGTGCCTCGACATCGCCGCCGCCAGCACCGCCAACGGCGCCCGGGTGCAGATCTACGACTGCAACGGCACCGGGGCGCAGCAGTGGTCGTCCACCGCCGGGCAGGTGGTCAATCCCATCTCCGGCAAGTGCCTCGACGCGACCGGCCAGAGCGCCGCCGACGGCACGCCGCTCCAGATCTGGAGTTGCACCGGCACCGCCAACCAGACCTGGACGCTGCCCACCGGCGGTGGCACCACACCACCCCCGTCCGGTGGTTTCACGCACCCCGGCGTGCTGGTCAGCCGGGGTCAGCTCGACTTCGTCCGTGGTCGGGTGCAGGCCGGCGCGCAGCCGTGGGCGTCGGCCTACAGCCAGATGATGGGCAGCCGGTACGCCTCGCTGTCGCGCACCCCGGCACCCCGCTCGGTGGTCGAGTGCGGCTCCTACTCCAACCCCAACAACGGCTGCACCGAGGAGCGGGAGGACGCGATCGCCGCGTACACCGACGCGCTCGCCTGGTACGTCACCGGCGACGCCCGGTACGCGCAGAAGTCGATCCAGATCATGGACGCGTGGTCGGCCACGATCACCGCGCACACCGGCAGCAATGCCCCGCTGCAAACCGGCTGGGCGGCCTCGGTCTGGCCCCGGGCCGCCGAGATCATCAAATACACGTACACGAGCTGGCCCAACGCCAACCGCTTCGCCACGATGCTGCGCAACGTCTACCTGCCGGTGGTGCGCAACGGCTCGAACAGCAACGGCAACTGGGAACTGACCATGATGGAGGCGGCGGTCGGCATCTCGGTCTTCCTGGACGATCGCAGCGCCTACGACGCGGCGGTCAGCCGCTTCCTCAACCGCACCCGGGCCTTCGTCTACCTGCCCAGCGACGGCGCACTGCCGTACACCACACCCGGCAGCGGCCTGGACACCAGCTCGGAGATCATCGGCTACTGGCAGGGCCAGTCCACCTTCGTCGCCGGCCTCGCGCAGGAGACGTGCCGCGACTTCGTCCACACCGGCTACGGGATCTCCGCCATCTCGCACGTCGCGGAGACCTCCCGGATCCAGGGACGGGACCTGTACCCACAGGTCGGTGAGCGGTTGCGCCAGGCGCTCGGTTTCCACTCCCGCTACCAGCTCGGCGAGGCGCCTCCGTCCTGGCTCTGCGGCGGCAGCCTCACCCGAGGCCTGGGACCGATCACCGAGGTCGGCTTCAACGCGATGAGCACCCGGCTGGGCAACGTCATGACCAACACCCAGACGCTCACGCTGCAACAACGTCCGGCCGGAACCAACAACCTCTTCGTCGCCTGGGAGACGCTGACCCACGCCAACAACCCCAACTGAGCGGGCCGCCGTGGGCCGGCACCACGTTCCGGTGCCGGCCCACGGGGTGCTCAGTTGTCGGCCCCCAGCGCCACCACCGGGCTGACCCGCGACGCCCGGCGGGCCGGCAGCACCCCGGCCAGCGCGGTCAGCGCGACGAGCACCACGAACAGCCCGGCCAGCGGTAGCAGCGGCGCGGTGAGCGGTGCCTCGATCCCGAGGGTCTGGACCGTCAACCAGGCGTACGGGACGCCGAGCAGCAGGCCGATTGTCGCGCCGATCACCCCGTACAGGCCGGACTCGACGGTCAGCATCGTGCGCAGGCCGGTCCGGGACAGGCCGATCGCGCGGAGCAGCCCGGACTCGCGGATCCGCTCCACCACCGACAGCGCGGTCGTGGAGCCCACGCCGACGACGGCGATCAGCACGGTCAGGCCGACCAGGCCCACCGCGATCCAGACCAGGGTGCGCAGCAACGCGTCGTTGCGGTCCCGTTCGTCGGCGAGCACCGCGAGGCCCACCCCTTCGCTGCCCCCGATCGCCTGCCGCAGCGCCCGCACGCCGGTGGTGCGGCCGTCCTCGCCGGCACCGGCCGCGTCGGCCAGCAGACCGGTGTACGCGGCCGGCACACCGATCCGGTCCAGGTCGGCCGGATCGGCGAGGATGCCCGCGTGCAGCGGGCCGTCGCCGGGCAGGACCGCGACCACCCGCACCTCGACCCGACCCGTGGCGACGGCGAGCGTGACGGTGTCGCCGGCCCGCAGACCCGCGTCCCGGGCGACCCAGCTGTTCAGCACGATCCGGCCGGGACCCCGATCGGCCAGGGTGCCCTGGGCGACGTCCAGCGCGCCGGTGCTCGGCAACGCCGCCACGTCCAGGTCGCTGGTCGGGTAACCGGGGTCGACGTCGCCGAGCTTGTCGGCGCCGCGCAGCAGCGTGGCGTCACCGACCATCCGGTACGGCACCACCCGGGCCAGCGCGCCGCGCGCCGCCTCGGCCCGGCGCACCACGTCCGGCGGCAACGTCCCACCGTTGCCGGTGACCTCGAAGTCGGTCGGCGCCGACAGCGCCATCTCGCGGTCGGCGAGGATCTGCAACGACGCGCCGCCGATGACCACCCCGGAGATCAGGGTCACGCCCAGCGCGACCACGACGGAGACCGCGGCGGCTCGGCGCGGCGCCCCGCCGATCCCGCCGACCGACATCCGCCCGAGCGGCCCGAGCTGGCGCAGCGGCCAACCCACCACGGCCAGCACCGGGCGCACCAGCAGCGGGCCGAGGGCCACCAGCGCGAAGAACGCCAGCGCGCCGGACGCGACGAGCAGGAGCAGTGGCATCGACGGGTCGTAGTCCGACTGCTCCGGCTTCGGCAACTGGCTGATCGTGGCGACCGCCGCCAGGACCGCGCCGACGGTCAGGAGCAGCCCGAGGACCAGACGCAGCACACCGATGCCGCGCCGGCCGCCGGTGGTGCTCGCCGTCCGCAGCGCCTCCAACGGGGAGACCCGGGCGGCCGAGAGCGCCGGTGCCAGCACGGCCAGCACGGTGATCACGACCGCGCCGATCACCACCGCGACCGCCGCCGCCAGGGGCAGGCCCGGCGAGGAGACCGAGTGGCCGGTGGCGCGCAGGATCGCCGGCAACGCGTACCCGAGGGTGAGGGCGCCGGCGACCCCGACGACCCCGGCGACCAACCCGGTCAGGGCGCCCTCGGCGGTCAACGCGCCGACCAGGGTGCCCCGACTCGCGCCGACGGCCCGCAGCAGCGCGAGCTGCCGCATCCGCTGGGCGAAGACGATGCGGAAGGTCGAGGTGACCACCAGCGCCGCCGCGGCGACCGCGATGGAGACGAACATGCCGACCAGGACGAAGAGTTTCGCGACCTGTTCGGCCGCCGCGTTGGCCTCGGCGTCGCGCACCTCGGCGCCGGAGCGGATCGGCTGGCCGGCGACCGCCGCGCTCACCCGTTGCCGGACGTCCTCCGTCGAGGCGCCGGCACCGACCCGGACGTCGACGCGCTCCACCGCCGTCAGGCGCGCCCAGCCGATCACGGCGCTCTCCGGGGCGTACGCGTCGTAGCCGGCGTCGGCGGCGACGTCCACCACACCGGTCACGGTGAGCGGGGCGGGCGTGGTGAGTTCGCCGCCGGTACCGCTGGTGGTGGTGCCGACCGAGAGCCCGAGCCGTTCGGCGGTACGCGGGGTGATCGCGATCTCGCCGGGCTGGTCCGGATAACTGCCCTCGATCACCCGGACCGTGCTCAGCGGGCCGCTCCCCGGATCCGCCTGGAGGTTGAGGTACCCCGCGCCGATGGAGACCCCGGTCGCCACCCGGGGCACCGCCTCGACCACCCCGGGAACGGCCCGGATCTTCCGCAGGTCCGTCACGGTGGGTGGCGGCACGTCGACGCTGCCGATCACCAGGTCGGTGACGGCCGGGGTGCCACTGAGGTTGTCCCGCACGGTCCGCTCGGTGATCTGCTGCACCAGCACGGTGCCGAAGACGACGAAGGAGGCGACCAGGATCGCCAGGCCGGTCAGGATCAGCCGGCCGGGCCGCCGGGCCGCGGCGCTCGTCTGGGTACGCAGCACTGTCGCCCTCATCGACGGGCCGCCAGGTCACGCAGCGCGTCGGTGACCGACACCTGGTCCGGCTTGTCGATCTCGCCGGCGACCCGCCCGTCGGCGAGCAGCACCACCCGGTCGGCGTACGCGGCGGCGATCGGGTCGTGGGTGACCATGACGACGGTCTGGCCGAGGTCGCGTACCGAGTCGCGCAGGATGGTGAGCACCTCCGCCCCGGAGCGGGAGTCGAGGTTGCCGGTCGGCTCGTCGGCGAAGACCACCTCGGGTCGGGCCACCAGGGCGCGGGCCAACGCGACCCGCTGCTGCTGGCCGCCGGAGAGTTCGCTGGGGCGGTGGTTGAGCCGGTCACCGAGGCCCAGCATCCGCACCAGGTGCGTGAGGAGTTCGGCATCGGGCTGACGGCCGGCGAGGTCCAGCGGCAGGGTGATGTTTTGTGCGGCGGTGAGCTGCGGCAGCAGGTTGAAGGACTGGAACACGAAGCCGATCCGCTCCCGGCGGACCCGGGTCAGCGTCCGGTCCGACTGGCCGGTCAACTCCGTGCCGCCGAGCAGGACGCGGCCGGAGGTGGCCGTGTCGAGGCCGGCGAGGCAGTGCATGAGCGTCGACTTGCCGGACCCGGACGAGCCCATGATGGCGGTGAACTCGGCCCGGCCGAAGCCGACCGAGACCCCGTCCAGGGCACGGACGGCGGTGTCGCCGCTGCCGTACACCTTCACCAGGTCGACCGCGGCGACCGCGGCGTGGCTGGTCTCCGGCGGGGCGTGGGTTGTCATTGTTCCTCCAGTGGCTGCGATGTGGCTGGACAGCCGGTGGCTGCGATGTGGCCCGGACAGCCTCGCCGCCGTGGGCGGGTGGGCACATCGGCCCGTGGCCGGGTATCGCCGGCGCCGGGTCTGTCTTTCGGCCGATCTGCCCGCGCCGTCCGCTGGCTACGCTGGGTCACCATGAGCACGCCGGATCTTCGACACTGGTGGGTACGCCTGGCCCAGGCCGCCGGCCTGCTGGCCATGGGGCTGCTCGCCCTCTTCGACCTCCGGTTCGGGGCGCCGGAGAGCCTGGCCGCTCTCCTGCTCCTGCTGGTGCGGATGGGGCTGGCGGTGGCGACGGTGCCGCTCTGGCTGCCGGTACACCGGCTGGGTTCGCGGCTGCTGCCGCTGGCCGCGCTGGGGCTCGCCTTCGTCTCACTGGCCGTGACCGCGGCCGTCCTGCTCTTCTCCAACGACATCTACCTGTTCAGCAGCAGTTGGGGGCTCGCCGAGTCGGCCGGGCTGATCGGTGTGGTCTTCGTGGTCACCCGCTGGGGCGCGCCCCGGCTCGCCCCGTGGGCGGCGGTGGCCGTCGGGCTGGCGGTCGCCGCGCTGCCGCTGCGCTCCGGCACCGAGAACCTGCTGGTGATCTTCGGGCTGCTCCAGGTGCTCGCCGCGGCCGGCGCCGCCGGGGTGGGGCTCTACCTGCGGATCATGGCTGCCGGCCGGGACCGGGCGATCGCGCTGGTGCGCGCCGAGCAGCGCGCGGAGTTCGCCCGTGACCTGCACGACTTCATCGCCCACCACGTGACCGGCATCGTGGTGCAGGCGCAGGGTGCCCGGTTCGTCGCCGAGCAGGACCCTCGTCGGGTGATCGTGGCGTTGGAGCAGATCGAGCGGGCCGGCACGGAGACGATGGCCTCGATGCGCCGGATGGTGGGGATCCTGCGCAACCCGGACAGCCCGCCGGACGCGCCGTTGGCCCCCCTGGCCGGCGTGACCGAGTTGCCGCCGCTGCTGGCCGGTTTCAACGGCACGGCGAGCGCCCCGGCACGCCTACACGTCGACGGTGACCTGGACGGGCTGCCGGTGGAGGTCTCGACCTCGGCGTACCGGGTGGTGATGGAGGGGCTGACCAACACCCGCCAGCACGCCCCGGACGCCCGATCCGTGGACGTCGCCGTGCGTCGTACCCCGGACTGGTTGCTCGTCCGGGTCGCCGACGACGGCGCGGCCGGGCGGACCGCGCCCGCCCGGGGCCACGGCTTCGGCCTGATCGGCCTCACCGAGCGGGTACGCGCCCTCGGCGGCACGATCACCGCCGGACCCGGCGTCGCCGGCGGCTGGGTGCTCGACGCGGCGTTCCCGCTGCGGGCGGCGGTGGGGCGATGATCCGGGTGTTGATCGCCGACGACCAGGCGATGGTCCGGACCGGCTTCGGCATGATCATCGGGGCGCAGTCGGACATGGAGGTCGTCGGCGAGGCCGCCGACGGGGTGGTCGCGGTGGAGTTGGCCCGACGGCTGCGCCCGGACGTGGTGCTGCTGGACATCCGGATGCCCCGCCTCGACGGACTCGAAGCACTGCGGCTGATCGCCGGGCCGGGCGTCGCCGACCCGATCCGGGTGGTCGTGGTGACGACCTTCGACCTCGACGAGTACGTGCACACCGCGCTCTCCAACGGCGCCTGCGGTTTCCTGCTCAAGGACTCCGGCCCGACGTTGCTGGTGGAGGCGGTCCGCGCGGCCGTGTCCGGCGACGCGCTGATCAGCCCCTCCATCACGGTACGGCTGCTGGAGCACCTCAGCTCGCCCGCCCCGGCGCGCGGCGACACCGGGCTGTCACCACGGGAACTCGACGTCGTGAAGCTCGTCGCCCGGGGCCTGACCAACGCCGAGATCGCCGCCGGGCTGTTCATCGCCGTCGGCACGGTCAAGACCCACCTGGCGAGCGTGCAGATGAAGCTCAAGGCCCGCAACCGGGTGGAGATCGCCGCGTGGGCCTGGGAACGCCGCCTCGTCGGCTGACGGGGACAGCGACGCGACCGCCACTGGCCTACCATCGGCATCAGTCGATGACTGGTCCGCTGCGGTCACCCGAAAGCGAGGCGATCATCTTGCGCGATCATGCGTGGCGCGGCGTCCGGTCCAGGGCCGCCGCACTGGCTGCCTGCGCGCTCACGGCGGCCCTGGTCGCCACCGGCGCGACCCCGGCCTACGCCGCCGCCGACACCGAATCCCCCACCGCCCCCGGCCCGATCACCATCGCCGCCATCGACACCACCTGGGTCGAGCTGACCTGGGCTGCCTCGACCGACAACGTGGGGGTGGTCAGTTACCCGGTCTCCGCGCAGTTCGAGGACAACGGCAGGACCTGGTCGACCGACACCAACAGCATTCGGCTCACCGACCTGCAGCCGTCACGCACGTACACCTTCTTCGTGAGGGCGCTGGACGCGGCCGGCAACAGCTCACCGTCGACCGGGCCCCTGCGGTTCACCATGTCACCGGGGGACGACCAACCGCCGGGCGCGCCGGGTCAACCGGTGGCGTACGACGTGGCCGCCACGCAGGTCTGGCTCCGCTGGACACACTCGGTGGAGAACGCCGCGCTCGAGCGGTACCAGGTGTTCCGGGTCGGCGCTGGCGGCGCGCTCACCTTCGTCCGCGACGTGTCCCAGTACCCGCCGGTCAACAGCACCCAGATCGGCGGGTTGACGCCGAACACCACGTACACCTTCGTGGTGCAGGCCCGCGACGAGGTCGGACTCCTGTCCCCCCTGTCGGCACCGGTCACCGTCACCACCCTGCCACCACCGCCGAGCTGCGAAGTCCGGTCCGACGTGCGGCAGTGGTCGGACGGCTTCGTGGCGCACCTGGCCGTCAAGAACACCGGCACCACGGCGATCAACGGGTGGACGATGACGTGGCGGTTCTGGGCCAGCCAGCAGGTCCACGGCATCTGGGGCGCGAAGGTCGTCGACCGTCCCAACAACAGCTATCTGCGGGTGGGCAACACCGGTCGCAACGCGGTGATCCCGCCGGGCGGCACGGTGTCGCTGGGGCTCGTCGCCTCCGGCACGCAACTGCCCCAGGAGATCACGCTCAACGGCGGCCTCTGCGTGGTGGCAGACGAATAACGCTCGGCTCCGGGGTCTGGCGCCAGTCGCGACATCTTGCGACGCTAGCGGTTGTGTATGACTACGACCTGTTGGTGCTGGGCTCCGGACCCAGCGGTCAGAAGGCCGCGATCGCTGCCGCCAAGCTCGGCAGGCGGGTCGGCATCGTCGACCGCCGCGACATGATCGGTGGGGTGTGCATCAACACCGGCACGGTCCCCTCCAAGACGCTGCGCGAGGCCGTCCTCTACCTGACCGGGCTGAGTCAGCGAGACCTCTACGGCAGCAACTACCGGGTCAAGGAAGAGATCACGGTCAGCGACCTGGCGGCCCGGACCCAGCACGTGATCACCCGGCAGACCGACGTCATCCTCAATCAACTGGCCCGCAACCGGGTCGCGCTGATCACCGGCACCGGCCGCTTCGCGGACGCGCACTCGATCTGGGTCGACGGCGGCTCCGGCCGTGAGTCGCGGGTGACCTTCGACAAAATCATCATCGCGGCGGGCACCCGCCCGGCCCGCCCGGACAGCGTCGACTTCGACGACCGGACGATCGTGGACTCCGACGGCGTCATCAACCTGCAGGCCGTCCCGCGCAGCATGGTCGTGGTCGGCGCCGGCGTGATCGGCATGGAGTACGCGTCGATGTTCGCCGCGCTCGGCACCAAGGTGACGGTGGTGGAGCGCCGCGAAAGGATGCTCGACTTCTGCGACGACGAGGTGATCGAGTCGCTCAAATACCATCTGCGCGACCTGTCCGTGGCGTTCCGCTTCGGCGAGGAGGTCGCCGCCGTGGAGAAGCACCAGACCGCCGCGCTGTGCATCCTCAAGAGCGGCAAGAAGATCGTCGCGGACACGGTCATGTACTCGGCCGGTCGGCAGGGTCAGACCGACGACCTGGCCCTGGAGGCGGCCGGGTTGGAGGCGGACCGACGCGGCCGGATCAAGGTGGATGCCAACTACCGCACCTCGGTGGACAACATCTACGCGGTCGGCGACGTGATCGGTTTTCCCGCGCTCGCGTCCACCTCGATGGAGCAGGGTCGACTGGCGGCCCAGCACGCCTGCGGCGAACCGATCCGGGAGATGCACGGCCTGCAACCGATCGGCATCTACACCATCCCGGAGATCAGCTTCGTCGGGCAGACCGAGGCGCAGCTCACCGACACCTCGACTCCGTTCGAGGTCGGCATCGCGCGTTACCGGGAGCTGGCCCGAGGTCAGATCGTCGGTGACTCGTACGGCATGCTCAAGCTGCTCGTCTCCCCCGAGGACGGCCGGCTGCTCGGGGTGCACGTGTTCGGCACCGCCGCCACCGAGATCGTCCACATCGGGCAGGCGGTGATGGGCTGCGGTGGCACGATCGACTACCTGATCGACGCGGTGTTCAACTATCCGACACTGGCCGAGGCGTACAAGGTGGCCGCCCTGGACGCGTCCAACAAGATCCGCAACATCACCCGCATCGACGGCTGAGCCGTTCAGCCTGGCAACGGGACGTACTCCGCGACCAGATACGACCGGTAGGTGATCACCGCGGGGATCGTCACGTTCAACCTGCCCGCCGTGGTGGTCAACACCTCCTCGTAGCCGAGCAGCACACCCGAGTCGGGGTCGATGATGACCGTGTACTGGGCGGGCAGCCCATGGGCGCTGGACGTGATCGAGAACGCCTCACCGGCGCGGCCGGCCCGGTCGGTGACGGTCCCGGTCACGGTGATGCCCGGAAGGTCGGCCAGCAGCCGCAGCGTCGTGGCCCGCTGCGCCGGATTCAGCAGCCGCACACCGGCCAACTGAGCGACATCCTCCAGATACTGCACCGGCGCCTCGGGTGGTGGGCTGCCGGCGTCCAGCCACGTCCGTAGCGTCGCGACGTCCGTCGGCACCGCACCCGGCCAGCCCGGCGTGAATTCACCAGCGGCGTAGTCGGTCGTCTCTCGGGACAAGTCGACCCGACCGCCCCGCCGCTGCCACTCCTTCCGGTCGGCCTCGGCGCGGAAGACTGGCGGCAGCTCCTTCTTCACCATCCGGCCGGCGTCGTCGTCGGTTCGCCAGGACCGCCACTGCTGCGGTACGACGGCGGACGTCGTCCGGCCACCGGAGGTCGAGGAGTTGAGGAACCAGTTCGCCGACTCCAGGTGCTCCACCGTTCCCGCCGGCCTCGGTGCCGTCGGCTGTGCGGCCGCCACCCCGGCCAGGCGGCGCAGCCGAACGTCGGCCCGTTCCGTGGTCGGCGCCGGGCCGTAGGTCAGCATCGCCGGGGTGACCGCCCACACCGGCTGCGGCTCCCGCACCGCCTCAAGCGTGACGATCCCGGCTGCCAACACCAGCACCGCCGCGCCGGCCGCCAGCACGAAGCGGCGTCGCGGGAGGACACGACGACCGGTGGACCGCGCACGATCCGTGGCGAGGATACGAGCGAGGTCCGCAGCCTGGCGCTGCTCGTCGGCGGGAAGAACGTCGCGCGCCGGATCGAGGCCACCCAGCAACTGGCGTACTTCATCGAGGGTCTTCATGTCACCCACCCACATTCATCGACGGCGCCTCGGCCGATGGTCGGCTCACCCCGTCAGCGGTCACATCCAACCGCGCCCGAAGCCGACGGCGGGCACGCATCAACCGCATCGCGAACGTCGCTCTCGAGCACCCGAGCACCACCGCCGCCTCGGTCGGGGTCAGCCGCTCCCAGGCCACCAGCCGCAGGATCTCCTGGTCAGCGTCGGACACCTGGGCGAAGGCGGTCACGACGTCACGCTGGCTGATCACCTCGTCGGCGTGGTCGTCCTCCACCGACCGGCCCGGCTCCGCCGCGACCCGCAGCGTCAACTCCCGCCACCGCTGTCGCCCCCTCGCCTCGTTGGCCAGCACCAATCGGGCCACGCCGTAGAGCCACGGCAGCACCGAAGCGGGCGGCACGTCGGCCAGGCGACGCCACGCCACCAGGAACACCTCGGCGACCACGTCACTGACGTCGGACCCGATGACCCGGCGAGCCACATACCGCCACACGTGATCGTGATGACGCCTGTACAGCTCGGTGAACTGTTCCTCCACCACGTCCGCAGCACCCCCTATCGGGCTTATGTCCGGGACCAGCCCTGACATCACACCTGATCAAGGCGGCCGTACGGGTTGGGCGCGACAAACGCCACGCGCACGTCGTGGTCGCGATGTCGGTGCTGCCCGCTACCGTGCCGGCACTGTTGGGAGCTGGAGGAAAGAGGCAGCGGTGGGCGCATCCGGATGGAGCTACCTTGTGGCGTACCAGCCAGACCTGGACGCGGCGTTGGACGCCCTGCGGGACACCGTCTTCGCCGAGGGCGACTACTGGTGGGCCCGGGGTGAGACCCCCAACGTGGCCAGCGACTATCCCCATCGCCCCGCCACGATGGAAGAGCTGTTCAACGACGAGTGGGTGCAGGAAATGGGCACCCACTCCATCCTCGACGTCTACCGGGTCCTGGCCGAGCGCGAAAAGCCCGACTTCGGTACGGTCGAGCCGGTGAGCGCCGCCGAGGCGCTGCGCGAGGCCGGCACCGAGCGACTCACCCGCGAGCACCTGGACGCGATCAAAGGGCTGGCCTCGCAGGCCTGGTTCGGCCGCTGCGCGGTCCTGCACGACGAGCAGGGCAAGCCGGAGGAGATCTACTTCTGGGGATACTCCGGCGACTAGCCGCTGCCCCCGACCTCCACCAGCTCCGCCAACTGGCCGCGGTAGTTCGGGCAGGTCGTGACGTCCTCATGTGAGCAGTTCAGCCCGGCCTCCAACAGATCGAGCGCCGACTGCAGCGCCGCCATCCTGGCTCGCAGCACGCCGTGGTTGCGGCGCAGCACGCCCTTGCGAACGGCGGGGTCCCCCGCGGCGAGGAACGCCCGGATGTCCGGCAGCGACAGGCCGGCCTGCTTCGCGCGCAGGATCGAGGCCACCCGGAACAGGTCGTCGCGGGTGTAGCGGCGACGACCGCCGGTGACCCGGGCGGGGCAGAGCAGGCCCACCGACTCCCAGTGCCGCAGTACGTGCGCTGGCAGGCCAAAGTGGTCGGCCACGTCCCCGATTGTCATCATGCTTGACTTCACGTCGACATTAAGTCCGAGCATGGCGGGCATGTCCAGTCTTCTAGCTGTCCTCGATGCCATCGAGAGCAAGCCCGCGGCCGTCGAACTGCGAGCCCGTTCCTACGAGTTACTCGGCGACCTCACCGGCCGAACCGTCGTCGACGTCGGCTGTGGCAGCGGCCGCGCCGTCGCCGAGTTGGCCGAGCGCGGAGCCCACGCGCTCGGTGTCGACCTCGATCCCGAGATGATCGCCATGGCCCGTAAGCGCTGGCCGGCCGGCGAGTTCCAGGTCGGCGACGCCACCGAGCTGCCGCTGGAGACCGGATCGGTCACCTACTACCGGGCGGACAAGGTGTTGCACGTGCTCGACGACCCGGCACGAGCCGTGGCCGAGGCCCGGCGGGTGCTCGCGCCGGGCGGCCGAGCCGTGCTGCTCGGGCAGGACTGGGACCTGATCGCCATCGACTCGGACGACTCGGAGACCACCCGTCGGCTGGTCCACGAGAAGGCGGACTCGCTGCCGTCGCCACGCGTTGCCCGTAGGTATCGCAACCTGCTGCTCGACGCCGGGTTCACCGACCCGATCGTCGAGGTGCACACCGCCGTGTTCACTGACGACACCGCGCTCGACGTGGTGAAACGGATCACCGACGAGGAGATCTGGCTCGGCGAGCAGGCCGAGCGCGCCAGCGCGAACCGGATCCTCGTTGTCGTGCCGATCTTCCTCGTCGTCGCCCAGGCGTGACCGGAAACATCGATCAAGCTCGGTGGGCCTGCTCCGCACCGATGTCGGTGCCTTCCTCCCCGCCACATCGCCCGATGATCAAGAGGTTTGCGTCATGACACGCCAGGCAGGATGACGCAAACCTCTTGATCAGTGAGGGCCGGGGGCCGGTGATCCGTCTAGGTGGCCGCGCAGGTGGGGCTGGGGCTGCCGGCGGTGCCGGTGCCCTGGAACCCGAACTCGGTGGACTGCCCGGCGCCGACCCGGCCGTTGTAGGACACGTTCGTCCAGTTCGTCGTGCCGGTGGTACCGCTGGCGTTGGCACTCCAGGAGTTGGTGACCGTCGCGCCGGACGGCAACGTGATCGTCACGGTCCAGCCGTTGAGAGCCGACGAGCCGGCTGTCACCCGTACGTTCGCCACGAAGCCGCCGGTCCACTGGTTCACCGTCACCGTCGCGGTGCAGCCACCCTGCCCCGGCGGAGGAGTGGTCGGCGGGGCCGTGGTCGGCGGGGCCGTGGTGGGCGGGGCCGTGGTGGGCGGCGCGGTGGTCGGCGGGACGCTTGTGGGCGGGGCCGTCGTGGGCGGCGTGGTGCCGTTGTTCAGCGCGGCGAGGACGGCGTCGTACGCCGGCTTCTTGGAGCCGTTGCTGTTGAACAGCAGCGGCGTCTGCGAGGCTCGCCACGAGTCACTGTCGCGGATGCCCCACACCGTGATCCCGTTGCAGCGGGCCACCGCCAGGCAGTCCTCGACGACCCTGCGGTAGGTGTCCGCCGACGCCCCCTGGATGTCCAGCTCGGTGATCTGCACGTCCACACCCAGCGCCGCGAAGCTCGACAGCGTCGTGCGGTAGTTGCTGGCGTACGGCGAGTCGTTGTTGAAGTGCGACTGGAAACCCACGCAGTCGATCGGCACACCACGGGCCTTGAAGTCCCGCACCATGTTGTAGACGCCCTGCGTCTTGGCCCAGGTCCAGTTGTCGGTGTTGTAGTCGTTGTAGCAGAGCTTCGCGCCCGGATCGGCGGCGCGGGCGGCCCGGAACGCGGCCTCGATCCAGTCGTTGCCGGTGCGCTGCAGGTTCGAGTCCCGGCGACCACCCGAGTTACCGTCGGCGAACGCCTCGTTCACCACGTCCCAGGAATAGATCTGCCCCTTGAAGTGGGTCGCCACCTGCGTGATGTGGTTGAGCATCGCGGTGCGCAGCGCGGTGCCCTCCATGCTCTGCATCCACCCCGGCTGCTGGCCGTGCCACGCCAGGGTATGACCGCGTACCTGCATCCCGCGACTGCGAGCGTGGTTGACGATCTGCTCCGACGAGGCGTAACTGAACCGACCCTGCTGCGGCTCGGTGGCGTCGATCTTCATCTCGTTCTCGGGCGTCACCATGTTGAACTCACGGTTCAAGATCGTGGTGTACGCGTTTTCCGAGAGCTTGTACGCCGCCACCGCCGTACCGAAGTAGCGACCCTTCTCGGCGGCGGACGCGCCGAGCGTGGTCCCGGCGGAGGCGGGTGCCGTCACGAACAGCGCCATGCCGACGGCGAGGGCACCCGCGCCGGTCAGCGCGACCACGGCCCTCGATGCCGCCTTCCATCTCGTGTTTCTCATCGTGTGGCTCCTTCTGTGGTGGTGGTGGGGTGGCAGGGACAGTCAGGACACCGAGCAGGCGGCGCCGTTCAGGGTGAACGACGAGGGTTTGCCGGTGCCGCCTCCGTGCGTGGCCTGGAAGCCGATCTCGACCGAGGCGTTCGGGGCGATGGTGGCGTTGTAGGAGACGTTGCGGGCGGTCACCGCACCGCTGGTCGGCGAGTACTGCGCGTTCCAGCCGCCGGTGATGGCCTGCCCGCTGGGCAGCGTGAAGGCCAGTGCCCACCCGTTCACGGCGGCCGTGCCGGTGTTGGTGATGGTCACGCTCGCGGTGAGCCCGTTGTTCCAGGCGTTGACCGCGTAGCCGACCCGACAGGCACCCGCGTTCGGGGGCGGCGTGGTCGGGGGCGGCGTGGTGGGCGGTGGCGTGGTGGGCGGTGGCGTGGTCGGGGGCGGTGTGGTGGGCGGCGGTGTCGTCGGGGGCGGTGTGGTGGGCGGCGCGGTGCCATCCAGCCCGAAGAAGCGGATGACCTGCGCGGCGTCGACCGGCAGGTTGTGCGTGACACCCTGCATGCTGATCGCCTCGACCGGTGCCATCGGGCCGCTGCTGCCGTACCGGGTGCGGGTGTGGCCGGACTGCGGCGAGTCGGTGTACGTCGGGGTCTGACTCAGCCCGTGCACGTTCGTCCACTGCTTGACCTGCTCGCCGAAGTTCGGGTAGCGCAGCGTCTCGTCGTTGGTGCCGTGCCAGATCTGCATGCGTGGTCGCGGACCGGTGTAGCCCGGGTACGCCGCGCGGACCAGGTCCCCCCACTGCTGCGGGGTCCTGATGAGCTGTCCGTTGGCGCACTCGCTGTTCCACTCGGAGCTGCCCCCGGTGGCGAAGCAGCCGAACGGCACACCGGCGAAGGAAGCGCCCGCCGCGAACACGTCCGGGTAGTCACCCAGCATGACGTTCGTCATCATCGCTCCGGACGAGGTGCCGGTGGCGAAGATCCGCGCCGGGTCGGCGGCGTAGCGCTGCCGCACGTGGTCGACCATCGACATGAGCCCGACCGGGTCGCTGCCTCCGCCACGGCGCAGGGCCTGCGGAGACGCCACGTCCCAGCACTTGCTGCTGCGGGTCACCGATGGGTAGATCACGATGAATCCGTAGCGGTCCGCGAGGGACGCGTACTGGGTGCCGGAGTGGAATGCCGGACCCGACCCGGTGCAGTAGTGCAGGGCCAGCAGGATCGCCGGTCGGGTGGCCACCCGGTCCGGGACGTACAGGTGCATCTGCAGGTTTGTGGGGTTGGTGCCGAAGCCGGTCACCTGGGTCAACGTCGCCGCCGACGCCGGGGTGGCGACGGTCAGCGCGGCGACGGCCAGCGTCAGGGCCGCCATGGCGGCACCGAGCAGCCTTGTCTTGAGTGTCATCGATCGCGATCCCTCGGGAGATAGGCGCGTGGAAGGGGACTGAAGTCGAGGACTGCCCTTCGCCCGACCCTGACCGCGGCTCGCGTGACGAAGTCAGCTTTGATCGACCGCACTCGATTGTCAAGACTTCCGGAAACCTTTCGCCGCAACGGATTCCGGGCTCACCTGCGCAACCCTTCGCACGGGCGGGTCCGACCGTCGGTGGCGGCTCGCGGGCTATTATCGGGAGGTTCTCGAAACGTGCCGGACTTTCACATCCCTCTCGCCCCTCGATGCGCGTCCGCCGACGACGCCTGCGGGCACGAAGGAGATTCAGTGAGGATCGTCGATGCCCGGGTCATCCTGACCTGTCCGGGCCGCAACTTCGTCACTCTCAAGATCGTCACCGACGAGGGGGTGACCGGGGTCGGGGACGCCACCCTCAACGGCCGGGAGTTGGCCGTCGCCTCGTACCTGCGCGACCACGTGGCGCCCCTGCTGATCGGTCGGGACCCGGCCCGCATCGAGGACACCTGGCAGTACCTGTACCAGGGGGCGTACTGGCGGCGCGGCCCGGTCACGATGAGCGCCATCGCCGCCGTGGACACCGCGCTGTGGGACATCAAGGGCAAGGTCGCCGGCCTGCCGGTCTACCAACTGCTCGGTGGACGGTCGCGCGAGGGCGTCACCGTGTACGGCCACGCCAACGGCGAGACCGTCGAGGACGTGCTGGTGGAGGTCGCCCGCTACGTCGACCTCGGCTACCGGGCGGTCCGGGTGCAGTGCGGGGTGCCGGGCCTACCCAAGACGTACGGGGTCAGCACCGACAAGTTCTTCTACGAGCCGGCGGACGCGGCGTTGCCCAGCGAGGCGACCTGGTCGACCCCCCGTTACCTGGCGCACGTGCCGAAGGTCTTCGCCCAGGTACGCGACGAGTTCGGCCCGACGCTGCGGCTGCTGCACGACGTGCACCACCGGCTCACCCCGATCGAGGCGGCCCGGCTCGGCCGCAGCCTGGAGCCCTACGCGCTGACCTGGATGGAGGACCCGGTCCCCGCCGACCTCCAGGAGGGCTTCCGCCTGATCCGGCAGCACACCACCACCCCGATCGCCGTCGGGGAGGTGTTCAACAGCATCTTCGACGCGGCCCAGCTCATCCGGGAGCAGCTCATCGACTACATCCGGGCCACCGTGGTGCACGCCGGTGGGATCACCCACCTGCGTCGCATCTTCGACCTCGCGGCGTTGCACCACGTCCGCAGCGGATCACACGGCGCCACCGACCTCTCCCCCGTCTGCATGGCCGCCGCGTTGCAGCTCGACATCTCCATCCCCAACTTCGGCCTCCAGGAATACATGCGGCACACCGAGCAGACCGACGAGGTGTTCCCGCACGGCTACCACTTCGCCGACGGCTACCTGCACCCGGCCGAGACGCCCGGTCTCGGGGTGGACATCGACGAGGAGGCGGCGGCCCGTCACCCATACTCGCCGGCGTACCTGCCGGTGAACCGGCTGGAGGACGGCACGGTCCACCCCTGGTGACCGCGCCACCGGCGCCCGGCCGGTTCAGTGGATACGCCGCCCCCGCTCGTCCGGCACCCCGGACTTGCGGAAGAAGTACGTGTTGATCTGGTCACGCCACTCGGTGGCGGACCGCACCTGCTCGTCGAGGCGTTCGGCCACCCGCTCGTACACGGCGGGGTCGATCATCCCGTTCAGCGTCTGCCACCTGCGGCGCATCGCCACCACCTCCTCGACACCGGCGAAGTGCGTGTCGTAGATGTGCTGGATGACAGTCGAGCCGCTCCGCAGGACGTGCCGGTACGGCACATGGTGGAAGAAGAGCAGCAGCTCGTCGGGGCAGGTCTCCGGAGTCTCGTACACCTCGGCCCAGTACGGCGGGTACTGGCCGGCGAAGCCGGTGCCCGACGCACGGCTGCGGTCCACGCCGACGCCGTCGCGGTCGGCGAAGTGGTAGGTGCCCCACCGCGAGTACTCGTACCCGTCGACGCCGGGGCCGTAGTGGCCATCGGGGTTGACCATGAACCCAACGCCCAACGGGGCGGTGTACCGCTCGTAGGTGCGCCACGAGTCGTCCATGATCTCGTGCAGCGTCCGCCGCACCAGGGCCGGGTCGGCGGTGGCGGACGGCGGGAAGGTCAGCGTCATCCATTCGTCGAGGACCGCCGTCGGGTCCAGCTCCGGATTCCAGGCGAGCCGCCCGAACGAGTACAGGTTGGCCTGCGCCAACGGGTGCCCGGTCCAGAACCTGTCGTCGCCGGTGTTGGCGACCGCGACGAGGCCACCGCCGGCGCCCGCCGCCCCCGCCACCACGTCGGCCACCGAGCGTCCGCCCGGCCCCCAGAGGGCGAAGCGCAGCACCTCACTCCACCAGGGACCGAGGTGGCAGATGTGTCGCTGCTGGCCGGTGTATTCCTGCGTGACCTGCAACTCCACCGCCAGTCGGGTGGCGGGCATCGCGGCGATCACCGGGGAGATCGGCTCGCGGGTCTGGAAGTCCACCGGACCGTACTTCACCTGGAGGATCACGTTGGTGCGGAACCGCCCGTCGAGTGGGGCGAAGTGGTCGTACGCGGCGCGCGCCCGGTCGGTCGACCGGTCCCGCCAGTCCTGGTGGTGGTTGTAGACGAACGCCCGCCAGTGCACGACTCCCCCGTGCGGGGCGAGCGCGTCCGCCAGCAGGTTGGCCCCGTCGGCGTGGTCGCGTCCGTAGGTGAACGGGCCGGGTTGCCCCTCCGAGTCGGCCTTCACCACGTAGCCGCCGAAGTCGGGAATGCGGTCGTAGACGTTGCGGGTGGTCTCCGCCCACCAGCCCCGCACCTTCTCGTCCAGCGGGTCGGCGGTCGACAGGCCACCGAGGACCATCGGCGCGGCGAAGGTGACCGACAGGTACACCCGGATGCCGTACGGACGCAGCACGTCGGCGATCTCGGCCACGTCGCCGAGCCGGTCGGTGAGCAGCAGCGCCTCGGTACGGGCGACGTTGACGTTGTTCACCGAGATGGCGTTGACGCCGCTGGCTGCCAGGAGTCGGCCGTACTCGCGGATGCGCGCCAGGTCGCGGCGCGACCGGCCGTCCTGCCAGAAGATCGAGCCGCCCGCGTAGCCCCGTTCGACCTGGCCCATCACCGGGTGCACGGCCACGTTGTCCCAGTGGTTCAGCATCCGTCGGCGCAGCGCGGGCCGGTGCCGCTCCGGCGGGCGGGTCGGGTCGAAGGCCGCCGCGCAGAGCCGGACCACGTGGAAGAGCCCGTACAGCAGGCCGGCGGGCGCGTCGGCCAGCACCACGGTCACCGGGCCGGCGTGGGTCAGCAGGAACCCCTCCTTGCCGAGCGTCCCGTCGGCGACCTCAACACGTGCCGCCTCCACCGCCGGGCCGGGCAACTCGCCCGCGCCCCGCAGGGCGAACACCAGGTCGACGTCGATGTCCCAGGAGGGGTTGTGCCACACCCGTCCGCCGTAGCGCGCGCAGGCCCGCGACACCTCGTCGAGCACGGTGTCGACGAGCAACCCGTCCCCGTGGACGAGAACGCGGCGCGCGCCGAGGGTCCGGAAAGCCTCAGGTGGCAGCCAGGCCGGGTGTACGCGCGGCTCGTCCGTGTCCAGCGGCTCCTCGACGAACATCAGTTGCTCCAGGTCCACCCATTCTTCGGCGTTCATCGATCCTCCCTCAGCACGACGACACCGTACGCCAGCTTCCCCACGTTCGGGTGTCGTCGCCCCCGAAGGGCACGGTGCCGGACGGGCTCATCGGAGGAACTCGTTCTGGGTCAGCCGGACCATCGGGTCGCTGACGCGCAGGAGCGCCAGGACCGCTACCGAACCGAGCATCGCCAGCACGGCCTCGGAGAAGACCGCGGTGACCGCGGCCGCCGCGGCGACCAGCAGCGCGTTGCCGACGGTGACACCGGGGGTACGCACCAGGAAGTGCACGGCCAGTCGGAGTACGTCCCGGGTGCGGAAGTCGAACAGCGAGGTGATCACCAGGGCGTTCGCCGCGCAGAGCGTCACACCCACCGCGAGCAGGACCAGCGGCACGGTCCACCAGCCGGGGAGCCCGACCGCGCCCCGGTAGGCGAGGTTCACGGCGAGCACGGTCAGCCACAGCAGCGTCGGCACCCAGACGCGCAGCACGCCGGGCAGGTTGGCCCGGTAGCCGCGCCAGAACACGGCGGCGGGTCGTAGGTCGGTCAGGTCGCTGCGTTGGTGGCGCAGGGCGTACAGGGCGGCCGAGAGTGCCGGGCCGACCGGCACCAGCAGGACGGCGGCCAGCGGCAGGTTGCTGGGGTCACGGCCCAGCAGCAGCATCGGGAGCAGGCCGGGCAGGGTGGTGAGCAGGAAAAGCAGCTCGACGACGAGCAGGATGTAGACCCGGGACGTGATCCGCGACAGCGGCCCGTCGCCGAACTGTCGCCAGGTACGCGCGGCGCTCACGGCTGCTCCCTCCGGTCGCAACTGCGCATTGCCGTCCTCTGGTCGTCCGGCCCGAGGGTGAGCGGGTCACACGCGCCCCGGGCCGGTGGTGTTCGGGGAGTCCGATCGGGCCTGGTGACCGCCCGCCCGGACTCCCCGCTGATCAGCCGTTGTCCTTCTGGAACCGCTCGTACGCCTTGTTGACCACGTTGATGTACTGCTCGGAGTTCTTGGCCTTCAGCTCGGCCACGTAGGCGTCCCACTCGCTGAGGGGCCGTTGGCCGAGGGCGAACTTGAGCGTGTTCTGGGTGACGAAGTCCTTCAGCGGAGTCTCCCAGAGCGACACCTGCTCGCGTTCCTCGTCGGTGAACGGGCGCGGCGGGGGGACCTCCCTCGGCTTGCGGGCGTCCATCACCTTCTGGAACTCCAGCTCCTCCGGGGAGAAGAACCCACGGACCAGGTCGGGCGCGCCGCCGTAGGCGAAGACGCCGTTCTGGAAGCCGAAGTCCTTCTGCAGGTGCTTGGATGCCTTCGGGTTGAGCCCCAGGAAACTGACGTCAGGGACGAGCGTGCGCTTGCCCGACGCGTCCTTGGTGAAGGTGGTGCCCTCGACGCCCCAGCGGGCGAATTCCAAACCCGCGTCCGAATACCACAACCAGTCGATGAACTGCATCATGGCCACGAAGTTCTTGCTCTCCCGCGCCTTCGAGGAGATCATGATGCCGTTCTCCAGCCGGGGGAACGGATTGACCTCGCCGGCCGGGCCGATCGGCAGCGGGATCTTGGCCATCTTCGCGTTCGGCAGGGTCTTGGCCAGGTCGGGGCGGTGGTTGTTGACAAGCGTCTGCGCGTTGCCGGTGACCACGAAGGACTTGCCGTTGGCGAGCTTCTGGCGGGCCTGGTCGTCGGTCTGGGTGAAGCTCTCCGGGTCGAGCAGACCCTCGGCGACGAGCTTGTGCAGGAACGTGACCATCTGCTTGTACTGCTCGGACGAACCGGTGTAGGTGAACTTCTTCTCCGCCGGGTTCCAGGTGGCGTGCTGGTAGTCCCAGCCCGCGTAGGTGCCGTGGGACGAGCCGAGGAGGTTCAGCAGGGCGCCGGTCGGGTTGGGCTTGCTGAAGAGGTCGGAGTACGGGTAGACGTTCGGGTACTTCGCCTTCATCGCCTTGAGCACCGTGTAGAGGTCGTCCCAGGTCTTCGGGACGGGGAGGTTGAGCTCCTGCATGATGTCGGTGCGCACCAGCACCGTGTAGTCCTGCGTGGGCTTCTCGTGCAGGCCGGGCAGCAGGTAGAACTTACCGTCGGCCTGTCGCAGGTTGTCGATCTCCGGCTTGAGGTTCCACTTGGCGATCTTGTCCTTGAGGTTGGGCATCAGATCCAGGTAGTCGCTCACCGGGAGGATCGCCCCGGACGACACGAACGCGTCCTCCTGCGGGTGGTACGTCTTCGGGATGATCAGCGGGGCGTCCCCCGCGCCGATCAGCAGGCTGCGCTTCTGCTCGTAGTCGCTCAGCGGAACGGCAACCGGCTCGATCTTGACGTTGGTCCGCTTGGTCAGTTCCGACCAGAACGCCCAGTCTTCCTTGAGCGGGTAGAACGTGTGGTTGTTGTAGAGGGTGGAGAAGGAGAGCGCCTCGGTGGCCTTGAACTGGTCGCCGACGCCGTAGGTGGCCATCGCCCCGACCTTGTTCTCCGAGAGGTCCGTCGACTCGCCGGGGTCCTCGGAACAGGCGGTACTGAGGGTGAGCGCGAGCAGACCCGCGGTGGCTATCGCCACCCGGCGCCACGTCTTGTGGAGCATGGCTCGTCCTTTCGGTGGTGGTGGGGATTCGAGGTGGAACGGTGCGGCGTCGGCGTCACCCCTTGACCGCGCCGAGCATCACGCCGCGGACGAAGTACCGTTGGACGAAGGGGTAGACCGCCAGGATCGGCAGGGTGGTCAGCACGATCGTCACGGCCTCAAGGGTGGCCGCGGCCTGGACCTTGTCGGCGTTGGCGGCGGCGGACTCGGCGCTGGTGGCGCCCGCGATGAGGTTGCGCAGATAGACGGTGACCGGCAGCAGGTCCTGCTGGTCCATGTAGAGGAACGCGGCGAACCACGAGTTCCAGAAGGACACCGCGTAGAAGAGCACCATCGTGGCGATGATCGCCTTCGACAGCGGCAACACGATCCGCAGCAGGATGCCGTACGTGTTCAGCCCGTCGACGGCCGCCGCCTCCTCCAACTCACTCGGCAGGCTCTCGAAGAACGCCTTCATGACCAGCAGGTTGAACACGCTGATGGCGTTGGGGACCACCACGGCCCAGATGGTGTTCTTCATCCCCAGGCTGGTGACCAGCACGTAGTTGGGAATCAGGCCGCCGGAGAAGAACATGGTGAACAGCGCGATGCCGACCAGGACGCCGCGCCCCTTGAGCTGCGGCTTCGACAGCACGTACGCGTAACAGGTGGTCAGCACGATCGAGATGAGCGTGGCGACCACCGTGTACACCACCGTGTTGCGGTAGTTCGTCCAGAACAACCCATCGGACATCAACAGCTTGTACGCGGTCAGGTCGAACCCGCGCGGGATGATGCTCACCTTCCCCGTGATGATGTACGCCTCTTCGCTGAGCGAGCGGGCCACGATGTTGAGGAACGGGAACAGCGTCACGACCACGACGCCGATCAGGACGATCGTGTTGACGATCCGGAAGATCCGGTAGCCCCGGCTGTCCACCGGCCCCCGGGTCTTCGGGGCGTCGCTCTTCGTACCGAGGATCACCACAGGCTCGTCCCCACCGTGCGCCGGGAGATGAGGTTCGCCGTCAGGACCAGCACCAGCCCGATCACCGCCTCGAAGAGACCGATGGCGGCGGCGTAGCTGAAGTTGCTGGACTGGAAGCCCATGCGGAACAGATAGGTGGAGACCACGTCCGCGGTCGGGTACGTCAGCGGGTTGTAGAGCAGCAGGATCTTCTCGAATCCGACCGCCAGGAAGCTGCCGATGTTGAGGATCAGCAGCGTCATCATTGTCGGCCGGATCCCCGGCAACGTCACGTGCCAGGTCTGGCGCCACCGGCTCGCGCCGTCGATCCGGGCCGCCTCGTACAGGTCCTCGTCGACCGTGGTGAGCGCGGCGAGGTAGAGGATCGTCCCCCAACCGACGGTCTGCCAGACCTCGGACGAGACGTAGATGGTGCGGAACCACTCCGGTTTCTGCAGGAAGGCCACCGGCTCCCCGCCGAACAGGCCGACGAGCTGGTTGGCCGCGCCACCGACCGAGGTCAGTTGCATGACCATCGCCGCCACGATCACGATCGACAGGAAGTGCGGCAGGTAGGACACCGACTGCACGAACCGCTTGAACCGGCGGGCGCGCACCTCGTTGAGCATCAGCGCCAGCACGATCGGCAGCGGGAAGCAGAACAGCAGGGTCAGCGTCCCGAGCACCAGCGTGTTGGTGAAGACCTCCCAGAACGTCGGGTCGCTCAGGAACATCCGGAAGTACCGCAGGCCGACCCAGTACTCACCGAAGATGCTGCCGCCCGGCTTGAACCGACGGAACGCGATGATGTTCCCGAGCATCGGTAGGTACCGGAAGATCAGGAAGAACAGCAGCGGCAGGATGGCCAACGAGTAGAGCTGCCAGTCCCGGCGAAGCGCCTGGCGCCAGCTCCGGCGACGGCGCGGCGCCCGCGGGGCGGGGCTGGCCGCCTCCGCCGGCGACCGGGGTGGCGCCGGCGGCGGTGGCCGTAAGGTCGATGTCATCCTCGGCCCCTCCTAGGCGGGATGCGGGACGGCCACGAGGGGCTCCACCCGCACCGACGTGAGCAGGTCCCGCTGGTGGCCGACCTGGCGCTCGACGCCGGTCAGCCGCAGCGGCAGGGTGGCCGCCACGTCGCCGCTCGACCGGCCGAAGCGCAGCTCCACGTCGCCGGGCTCGACGATCCGCCGGCCGGACAGGCCGCAGAACGAGGCCAGGTCGGCGGGTACGCCGAACGTCACGTGCGCCGCCTCGCCGGGCTCCAGCGGCAGTCGGGTGTAGCCGACCAGCCGGACCACCGGGCGGGTGGTCTGCGCGACCGGGTCGTGCAGGTAGAGCTGCACCACCTCGGTGCCGGCCCGGTCGCCGGTGTTGGTGACGGTGACGCGCACCCGCGCCTCGCCGTCCACCGGCCAGGCCGCCGGCGCGTCCGGCGACTCGTCGGCCGCACCAACCACTGTGGCGTCGGTCCACTCGAAGGTGGTGTAGCTCAACCCGTGGCCGAACGGGTACGCCGGGGTGGGGTCGACCGAGGAGACCTGGGTGCGGCGACCGAGCGGCGGCGCCAGGTAGGTGCCCGGCAGGCCACCGGCGTCGCGGGGGACGCTGACCGGCAACCGTCCGGACGGGTTCACCGCGCCGGTGAGCACCTCGGCGAGCGCCTGCCCGCCGAGTTGCCCGAGGAAGAACGCCTGCACCACGGCCGCAGCGGTGTCGACCTCCGGGCCGAGCGCGTAGGGGCGACCGGTCATCAGCACCAGGACGACCGGGGTGCCGGTGGCCAGGACGGCCCGGACGAGGTCGCCCTGGACGCCGGGCAGCCGCAGATCGACGGCGTCGCAGCCCTCGCCGGAGGTGCCCCGGCCGAACATTCCCGCCCGGTCGCCGACGGCGAGCACGCACACGTCGGCGGCAGCTGCCGCGGCGACCGCGGCCGGAATGCCGGAGGTGTCCTCGCCGGTGATGGCGCAGCCCGGCTCGTGGCTGAGCAGGGGGACGCGTCGGGCCAGCTCGTCGCGCAGCGAGGGGATCTCCAGGCCGAGCCCGTGGTCACCGTGGTGGATGCCCACGTGGTTGGGGAACGAGTAGCAGCCCAGCATGGCCATCGGGTCGTCGGCGACCGGGCCGATCAGGGCGACCCGGCTCCCGACGGCCAGCGGGAGGACACCGCTGTTGCGCAGCAGCACGACGGATTCCCGGGCCAGGCGGACGGCCACGTCCTGGCTGGCCTCGTCGTCGAGTCGCAGGTTCGCCACGTCGTCGGGGAGCACCTGCCAGTCCTCGTCGAGCAGGCCGATCTCGATCTTCTGGATGAGCACCCGCCGCAGCGCCCGGTCGATCAGCGCTTCGTCGACGTCGCCGCGGCGTACCGCCTCGACCAGTGGGGCGCCGAAGGCGTCCACGGTGGGCAACTCGACGTCGATCCCGGCCCGCAGGGCGAGCCGGGCGGCGTCGGCGGCGTCGGCGGCGACTCGGTGCAGGGTCTCCAGGAAGCGGACGGCGAAGTAGTCGGCGACCACGATGCCGGTGAAACCCCACTCGTCGCGGAGAAGGCGGGTCAACAGTTCCTCGTCGGCGGCGGCGGGCAGGCCGTCGATCTCGGCGTAGGAGTTCATCACCGAGCGGGCGCCGCCCAACCGAAGGGCCATCTCGAACGGCGGCAGGATCACGTCGGTCAGCTCCCGACGACCCATCGACACCGGCGCGTGGTTGCGCCCGCCCCGGGAGGCGGAGTAGCCGGCGAAGTGCTTGAGGGTGGCGACGACACCGGCGCCCTCCAGGCCCCGCACGTACGCGGCACCTGTCGTCCCCACCAGGTAGGGGTCTTCGCCGATCGTCTCCTCGGTGCGGCCCCAGCGGTAGTCGCGGGTGACGTCGAGGACCGGCGCGAGCCCCTGGTGCACGCCCGCGGCGCGCATGGAGCGCCCGATCCGGTCGGCCATCGCCTCGACCAGGTCGGGGTCGAAGGACGCGCCCCAGCTCAGCGGGGTCGGGTAGACGGTGGCCCGCCAGGCCGCGAACCCGGTGAGGCACTCCTCGTGCACCTGGGCCGGGATGCCGAACCGGCTGGCGGCGACGATCTCCGCCTGGGAGGCGGCGAGCGACCGGGCGCCGACGACCGGGTCGACCGGCGCGGTGCCGAACGGCCGGGTGAGCTGGCCCAACCCGTACTCGATGAGGCTGTTCCACGGCGGAAGTTCGCTGATCATGTCGGACTGGTGTGGGGCGACGCCCTCGCCGGAGGCGTCCGCGCCGACCCAGACGCCGATGAGTTGCGCAATCTTCTCTTCCAGTGTCATCAACGGCAGGAGCGCCTCGGCCCGCTCGGTCGGCGACAGCCGCGGATCGCGCCACGGCGCGGCGTCGCTGTGCACGGGCAACTGACTTCTCATGCCATGACCCCTTAGCTCCGGCCACATCCCCGAGCCCTGGTGGAACCAGTTCCGTGGCGGACGTTCGACCGATCCGAAACTTTCCGGAAGCCTGCGCAACCTTTTCGGCAACCTAAGTGCCCCATCGATGAGTGTCAAGGGTCTCAACTGGACTCCGGCGGTCGCAGAGCGGGCCGGGCCGGTGTCGCATCGGCTGGCGTGATGGGCCGATCGTGTTAAGGTCTCCCGAAAATTTCGGATGCTGCCTGGGGCTGCGATGACAGAGCACCGCCCGCTCGATCCACCCGCCTCCACCACCATCGCGACAATCGCCCACGACGTCGGCGTTTCGGTGGCCACGGTCTCCAAGGTCCTCAACGGACGGGGCGATGTCGCCCCGGGCACCAGAGCGCGCGTGGAGGCGAGCCTCGATCGCCACCAGTACCAGCGCCGCACCCGGCGACCCTCGACCAGCGGGGGGCGCATCGATCTCGTGTTCCACGAGTTCGACACCGGATGGGCCATGGAGATCCTGCGCGGTGTCGAGGCGGTGACCGCCGCGGCCGGCATCGGGTTGTCGGTGGCTCAGCTCAACGGCGCGCACCGCCCCCCGGCGCGATGGCTGGACGCGATCCTCGCCGACCGCCCGTTGGGCGTGGTTTTCGTCCTGTCCCATCTGGCCGAGGCCCAACAGCAGCACCTGCGGCGTCAGGGCATACCGTTCGTCGTCGTCGACACCGACAGCGCGACCTCGGCCTCCGTACCCACCGTCGGCTCGAACAACTGGAACGGTGGCCTGCTGGCCGCCCGGCACCTCCTGGAGTTGGGGCACCGGCGGATCGCCATCATCTCCGGGCCGCCCGATGTGCTCTGCAGCCGAGCCCGCGCTGCCGGCTTCCAGTCGGCCCACGAGGAGGCCGGGCTCGTGGTCGACCGCGAACTGGTCCGCTACGGCAGCTTCTCCGCGGGAGCCGGGCACGCCCACGGGCTGGAACTGCTCCGCCTGCCGTCCCGACCCACGGCGATCTTCGCCGGCTCCGACACCCAGGCCATGGGGGTGCTCCGGGCCGCCCGCCAGTGCGGCCTGCGAGTGCCCGAGGACCTGTCGGTGATCGGGTACGACAACCTGCCGGTCTCCACCTGGACCGACCCGGCCCTCACCACGATCAACCAGCCGTTGCGCGACATGGCGGGCATCGCCACCCAGATGCTGCTCGACCTGACCAGGGGCAACGAGCCGGCGACCAGCCGGATCGACCTGGTGACCGAGTTGATCGTCCGGGAGAGCACCGCACCCCCCGCCAGCCCGCACTGACCCGAGCCCCTGCGAGGACCCGTGCCCCACGCCGCCGCCCTGCTCGACGACCTCCAGCGGTACGCCCCGGACATCGTCGAACCCGACGACTTCGACCACTTCTGGCGCGACACCCGCACCGAGGCGTCCGCCCGACCGGTGCTCGTCGACGTCCGTCCAGAGCCCACCGACCTGCGGCTGCTGGACTCCTGGGACGTCACGTTCGCGGGCTTCGGCGGCGACCCGGTCCGGGCCTGGTACACCCGCCCGGCCGGGGTGTCCGAGCCACTGCCCGCCGTCGTCGAGTACGCCGGCTACGGCCGTGGGCGCGGTCTGCCCCACGAGCGACTGACCTGGCCCACGGCCGGGTACGCCCACCTGCTGATGGACAACCGGGGCCAGGCCGGCCAGTACGCTCCCGGGGACACCGTCGACCCGCACGGCGCACCCGGCGGCCCCTGGCCGGCCACCTGGGGGATCCTCGACCCGCGCGACTACCACTACCGGCGTCTGATCACCGACGCGGTCCGGGCGGTCGAGGCGGTCCGCGCCCTGCCGGGGGTCGACGGCGCCCGGGTCGCCGCGGTCGGCAACAGCCAGGGCGGCGGCCTGGCCCTGGCAGTCGCCGGCCTGGTCGGCGATCTGGGCGCGGTGCTGACCACCGCCCCGTTCCTCTGCGACATGCGGCGGGCCGTCCAGCTCAGCGAACCGGCGCCGTACGGCGAGATCGCCCGCTACCTGGCCGTGCACCGGGAGGCCGAGGACGCGGTGTGGCGCACCCTGTCCTACGTCGACGGGGTGAGCTTCGCCCGCCGGGCCACGGCGCCGGCGCACTTCGGGATCGGGCTGCGGGACACCGTCTGCCCGCCGAGCACCGGCTTCGCCGCCTACAACCAGTACGCGGCGGCGGCCCGGCCGCCGGTTCAGCCCGCGCGCGAGATGCACGTCTACCCGTTCAACGGTCACGAGGGCGGCGAGGCCGTGCACGTCCGGCGTCAGCTGCGGTGGCTCGGCTCGATGCTGCACCCGGCCGGCCCGTCCGGACGGCTCCCGGGCCACGAATCATAGTCGGACACCGATCTCTTGCCGGTGTCGGCGATGCCACGTTAAGGTGCGTCAGGCGAGGTGCAGGGCAACACTCCGCCACCGTCCATCGATCCGTCACCCCCGAGCATCGATGACAAGCATCAGCGCCACGACCACCAGTGCAGAAGTCCGGGTTCCTGGTCGTTCCCCGCAGCCCGCTCCCCCGCGTACCGCGTCCTGGCGGCGACCGTCCTCCCGGTGGCCGCTGTCGTCGCGCACCCTCACCACCAGAGGAAGTCCCATGAGCAGTCCAACGCTCGGCCACCCCGTCCCTCCGCCGCCCATCGCCACCGCGCCGACGTCGAGGCCCGGACGGGCCCGCCTGTGGTGGGCGGCCCTGGCCGCCGTCGCGGCGGTGGCCGCGGCCGTACCGATCGCGACCGCCCCGGCGAACGCGGAATCCAACGGCGGCGTCCGCGTGATGCCCCTCGGCGACTCGATCACCGACGGGTTCAACGTCGCGGGTGGATACCGGATCGAACTCTGGCAGCGGTTCACGGCCGGTGGTTACCGGATCGACTTCGTCGGCTCCCAGTTCAACGGTCCCGCCAGCCTCGGCGACCACGACCACCAGGGCCACTCCGGGTGGACCATCGCCCAGATCGACGCGAACGTCGTCAACTGGTTACGGGCCACGAACCCCCGGACCGTGCTGCTGCACATCGGCACCAACGACATGTACGGCGACACGTCCGGCGCGCCGGGCCGGCTGGCCACCCTCGTCGACCGGATCACCAACACCGCCCCGAACGCGGACGTGTTTGTCGCGACGATCATCCCGAAGTCGGGGGCGGACAACGTGGTCCGGGGTTACAACGCGGCGATCCCGGGGATCGTGCAGGCCAGGGCCGCCGCCGGCAAGCGCGTCCACCTGGTCGACATGTACCGCGCCCTGACGCTCAGCGACCTGGCCGACGGGGTGCACCCCAACGCCACCGGCTATCGCAAGATGGCCGTGGCCTGGTACGACGCGCTCCGGTCGGTGCCCGGCAGCATCGGCGGCGACACGCCACCGACCACCGCGCCACCGACCACCGCGCCGCCCACCACCGCGCCACCCACGACGGCGCCGCCCACCACGCCGCCACCGACCACCCCGCCCCCGTCCGGCGCGTGCCGCGTCACGTACACGGTCAACGCCTGGGGCAACGGGCTCACCGCGTCCGTCTCGGTGGCCAACACCAGCAGCGCCCCCGTCAACGGGTGGGCGTTGACGTTCACGCTGCCGGGCGGGCAGACCATCACCGGTGGCTGGAACGCCAGCTTCTCCCCGTCGAGCGGGGCGGTGACCGCGCGTAACGTCTCCTACAACGCGGCGATCGCGCCGGGCACCTCGGTCGACATCGGGTTCCAGGCCACCCACACCGGGAACGCGGGCAAGCCGTCCGTGTTCACCCTCAACGGCACCGCCTGCACCCTCGCCTGACCATGCTGTCGCGGGGGGGGGGGGGGCCCGCCCCCCCCCCCCCCCCCCCCAGGTCAATTTGGGGGCGGGGGGGGGGGCGCGCCCCCCGGGAGGAGAGGGGGTGGGGGGGGCGGGGGGGGGGCCCCCCCCCC
>NZ_JBEZDC010000017.1:0-170022 GCF_040647935.1 Micromonospora sp. NPDC049204
ACGAGCCTGCAGGAGTCGAAGCTGGACAACCTCGGCCACCTGGGCGACATGAACGACCACGACTCGCTGGGCCTGTTCCAGCAGCGCCCGTCCAGTGGTTGGGGTACGCCGGAGCAGATCACCGACCCCGCCTACTCGACCACGGCGTTCCTCAAGGGCCTGCGCCAGGTTGATGGTTGGCAGGACATGCCCCTGACCGAGGCCGCGCAGACCGTCCAGGTGTCGGCTTACCCCGACGCGTACGCCCAGTGGGAGCAGCAGGCCACCGACCTGGTCGCCCAGTACTGGAACAGCTGACACCACCGCACCACCGCATGACACTGACCGCTGGCCGGCACCCGCAACCCGGGTGCCGGCCAGCGGCGTTTCTGGGTCTGGCCGGCGTGTGGGGGTCACGACGCGACGCGCCGCCCGCTGCGCGACCACCCCTGCCAGAGGGCGGACGCTCGGAGATCTTGGACAGTTTCCGTTACGCGAGAACGGAAACTGTCCAAGATCTCGCCGCCGGCGAAGGCGCCGGCACGGGGGAGGCAACGGTGACACCGAAGGTCGTCGACCCGCCCACGATGCCCCGCCCAGGGATCTCCGCACCGATGACCTCAGCGAGGGACCCCGAGCCGCTCGGACCGGTGACGCTGCGGCACCCGACGGGCGGCGCGGGTGGCGAGCGCCCCGGCGACGAGCGCGGTCAGCACCCCGACCAGTTGGATCGCCTGTCCGGTCGCCACGTCGGCCCCGTGCCGCCCGAGCAGGTTGTCCACCCCGGTCGGGCTGATCAGGAACCCGACGGCCACGAACAGACCCAACAGCGCGCCCACCACAGGTGACCAGCGCCAGGGCGCGAGCGCGACGAACAGGGCACCGGCCAACAGGATGATCATCCCGGGCGGTACGGCGATGGGGAAATCGACCCCGGCCGCCCACAGCACGCCGATGCCCGTGGCACCCACGACGAGGCCGGCGATGGTGAACGTTCGTGCGGTAACAGTCATGGCTTCACCCTGTCCCGACACGGTCCGGTCCGCGTCCGCCAGGTGGCGTCATCGGGGATACGGCAGGCTGCGTACGCCGGTCACGGATCGTGGACGGTTGCCGCGACGGCCGGTCAGCGGACGTTGACGGTGACGGTGTGCCAGCCGGTGGCGCCGTCCGGGACGACGCCCTGCGTACGCTCGGTCTGGGTTTCGCCTGTCGCGTCCGTCGCACGGACCTGGAGCCGGTGCTCACCCGGCGTGGCGTCCCAACGCCAGGACCACTGCACCCAGGTGTCCACCGACACCGTCGGGGCCAACTCCGCCTGCTGCCAGTCGCCGCCGTCGACGCGTACCTCGACTCGGCTGATGCCCCGGTGCTGCGCCCAGGCCACACCGGCGACGGTGATCGGGCCGGTGGTCAGCCGGTTACGACTCCGGGGCGCGTCGATCCGCGACTGGGTCTTGATCGGCCCCTGGGCGGACCAGCCGCGCGGCACCCAGTACGCGTCGAAGTCGGCGAACCGGGTCAGTTCCAGCTCGGTCACCCATTTGCAGGCTGACACGTAACCGTAGAGGCCGGGCACCACCATCCGGACCGGGAAGCCGTGCTCGACCGGCAGTGGCTCACCGTTCATGCCGACCGCCAACAGCGCGTCCCGCCCGTCGCGCAAGGCGGCGGTGGGGGTGCCGCAGGTCCAGCCGTCGACCGACCGGCCGACGACCTGGTCGGCATCGTCGTCCGGGTCGACCTCGTCCAGCAACTCCCGAAGGGGTACGCCGAGCCAGCGGGCGTTGCCGATCAGGTCCCCGCCCACCTCGTTGGAGACGCAGGCCAGCGTGACGTACCGCTCGACCAGTGGACGGGCCAGCAGATCCGCGTAGCTGTAGGTCCGCTCGGTGCCGACCCGCCCGTGGATACGCAGCCGCCAGGTGTCCGGATCCACCTGGGGCACCACCAGTGCGGTGTCGATCCGGTAGAACTCGAAGTTCGAGGTGACGTACGGCGCGAGTTGTGTCAGTGCGAGGTCCGCGCCGGCCGGCACGGCCGGTGCGGGGGCCACGGGCGCGGGCAGTCGGATCGCCTCCCGGGCGGCGGACACCCCGCGCCGCCCGGCAAGCCAGCGCCCACCGAGACCGGCCACCACGGCCGTGCCGAGCAGCGCCCCGCTCCCGGCGAGGAACCGTCGCCGCGAGTCCGGGTCCACGTCGGCAGGCCCGACCGGCTCCTTCGCCGATACGGATTGCCCGCCCGGAGGCACCGGCGCGGCGGGCGACACCGGCGCGGCAGGCGGCACGGTCGGTGTGGGTGGTGACCAGGGCCAGGGGTCCAGCTCGAACGGGCCGGCGATGAACAACCAGAGCACCAGGGCGCCGAGCCCGGCACCGACAAGCGACGGCAGCGCATCGGCCGCGTCGGCACCGGAGCGGGTCACGGCGGCGGCCACGCCGATGACACCGAACGCGGCGATGCCGGCAAGTCCGAATGCCAGTCGCCGGATCGCCAGCATGCCGAACAGTGCGGCGAACGCTGCGAGCAGCAGGCCGGTGCCGACCAGCAGTGCGATCTTGTCAGCGGTGCCGAAAAGGTCGATGGCGAGTTGCTTCAGCGACTCGGGAACGGCGTCGACGACCACCCCGCCGACCGCGACCAGGGGCGCCGACCGGGGGCCGGTCAGCACTGCCACCGGTTCGGCGATTCCGATCGCGACGGCGGCGGCGGTTACTCCAGCCAGCGCGGCGTACCGCCGCGACGTGGTGCTCATCGGCCCAGTGTGCGTGATCATCCGGCCCGGTAGCCAGCAACGTCAGCGTTCGGTAATGACCTGAGCAGACGAACGGGGCGCACCGCCGTACGACGGTGCGCCCCGCGACAGGTGTCGCTACCGGGTCAGAAGCCCGGGCCGTGCTGGTGGCCGTGACCGTGGCCGTGGCCGCCGCCGGCGGCCGGCTCGGCCTGCTCCGGCTTCTCCACCACGAGGCTCTCCGTGGTGAGCAGCAGACCGGCGATCGAGGCGGCGTTGGTGACCGCGTTGCGGGTCACCTTCACCGGGTCGATGATGCCGGCCTTGACCAGGTCGACGTACTCGCCCTTGGCGGCGTCGAGGCCGTTGCCCCAGTCCAGGTCGGCGACCTTCTGCGTCACGACGTAACCGTCGTGACCGGCGTTCTGGGCGATCCAGCGCAGCGGCTCGACGAGCGCCTTGCGCACGACCGAGACACCGACCTTCTCGTCACCGGTGAAGCCCAGGTCGTCGTCGAGGACCGAGCGGATCTGCACCAGGGCGGCGCCGCCGCCGGGCACGGTGCCCTCCTCGACCGCAGCCTTGGTCGCCGCGATGGCGTCCTCGATGCGGTGCTTGCGCTCCTTCATCTCGACCTCGGTGGCGGCGCCAGCCTTGATGACGGCGATGCCACCGGAGAGCTTGGCCAGCCGCTCGGCCAGCTTCTCCCGGTCCCAGTCGGAGTCGGAGGCCTCGATCTCCTTGCGGATCTGGGAGACCCGGTCGGCGACGTCGGCCTTCTGGCCACCGCCGTCGACGATCGTGGTGTTCTCCTTGTCGACCACGACGCGCCGGGCGGTGCCGAGCACCTCCAGGCCGACCTGGTCGATCTTGTAGCCCAGCTCCGGGGCGACCAGCTCGGCGCCCGTGGAGATCGCGATGTCCTGGAGCATCGCCTTGCGCCGGTCACCGAAGCCCGGGGCCTTGACCGCGCAGACCTTGAGGGTCTTGCGCAGCGAGTTGACCACCAGGGTGGAGAGCGCCTGGCCGTCCACGTCCTCGGCGATGATCAGCAGGGGCTTGCTGTTCTGCAGGACCTTCTCCAGCAGCGGCAGAAGCTCCTCGATCGCCGAGATCTTCTGGGTGGTGACCAGGATGTACGCGTCCTCGAGGACGGACTCCTGGCTCTCCAGGTCGGTGACGAAGTTCGGCGAGATGAAGCCCTTGTCGAACTGGAGACCCTCGGTCACGTCCAGCTCGGTGGTGAGCATGGAGCCTTCCTCGACGGTGATGACACCGTCGCGGCCGACCCGCTCCATCGCCTCGGCGATCAGGTCGCCGATCGTGGCGTCCTGCGCGGAGATCGTCGCCACGTTCGCGATCGACTCCTTGCTGGTGACCTCTGCGGCACGGCCGAGCAGCGCCTCGGAGACCTTGGTGGCCGCCGCGTCGATGCCCCGCTTGAGGCCGGCCGGGTTGGTGCCGGCGGTCACGTTGCGCAGACCCTCGCGAACCATCGCCTGGGCGAGCACGGTCGCGGTGGTGGTGCCGTCACCGGCGACGTCGTTGGTCTTGGTCGCCACCTCCTTGACGAGCTGCGCGCCAAGGTTCTCGTACGGGTTGGTGAGCTCGATCTCCTTGGCGATGGTCACACCATCGTTGGTGATCGTCGGCGCACCGAATTTCTTGTCCAGGACGACGTTGCGCCCGCGCGGGCCGAGGGTGACCTTGACCGCGTCCGCGAGGGCGTTGACACCGTGCTCCAGCAGGTGCCGGGCGTCGTCCGAGAAGCTCAGGATCTTCGCCATAAATGTCCCTTCGAAGCGCCATTGCCCCGGCCCGGCGAGCCGGACCGGGGCAGTGGCACTGATCGGTTGCTTACTTCTCGATGACCGCGAGGACGTCGCGGGCGGAGAGCACCAGGTACTCCTCGCCGGCGTACTTGACCTCGGTGCCGCCGTACTTCGAGTAGAGGACGGTGTCGCCGACCTGCACGTCAACCGGAACCCGGTTGCCGTTGTCGTCGACGCGCCCCGGACCCACAGCGAGGACAGTGCCCTCCTGCGGCTTCTCCTTGGCGGTGTCGGGGATCACGATGCCCGACGCCGTGGTGGTCTCAGCCTCGTTCGCCTGGACCACGATGCGGTCCTCGAGCGGCTTGATCGCAACCTTGGTCGCGGTAGTCACGGGCATACCCTCCTGGGGTACTGGTTTCGTTGCTGGTCGGCGGGGCCAACCAGCGTCAATCTGCCTCATGCCACCGGGCGGGGCCGTCGTCGCGGGTGCCGGTCCGCCTGGCGTGCGCACCCGGGTCGTGAGACCCGGAAGCTGGCACCCTCAGGGTGAGAGTGCTAATCGCAGGTTATTCCGTGGCTAGCACTCCGTCAAGGAGAGTGCCAGCGAGTCGCGCCCCGCCAGCCCGATTTCCGGGTCCACCCGGACAATGACGGGGTGGATCTCGATCAGCTGGCGGCGCTGCGTACCCCCGAGGGGTCGGCCGCGCTCACGGCGGCGGCCGGGCTGGCCGGCGGTGATCCGCTGGCCGCGGCGTCGGCCCTGCGCGCGGCCGGGGTGCCGCCGACGCTGGCCGCGGCGGCGCTCACCCAGGCCGAGCTGCGTCACCGGGCGGTCGGCAAGTTCGGTCCGGACGCCGCCGGGATGTTCCTCACCCGCCCCGGGCTGGAGCAGGCCACCCGTCGGGTGGTCGCCGATCGCCGGGCCGCACGGCTGCACGCGGCCGGCGTCCGCACCCTGGCCGACCTGGGCTGCGGCCTCGGCGCGGACGCGCTGGCCGCCGCCCGCGCCGGCATCCGGGTGTACGGCGTGGAGGCCGACCCGGTGACCGCCGCGATGGCCGCCGCAAACGCCGCGGCGGCCGGACTGGACGAGCTGTTCACCGTCGAGTGCGGTGACGCCACCGCGTTCGACGTCTCCCGCGTCGACGGGGTCTTCTGCGACCCGGCCCGCCGCACCAGCGGCACCGGACGACGGATCTTCGACCCGCGCGCCTACTCGCCACCCTGGGATTTCGTGACCGGGCTGGCCGAGCGGGTGCCGCGCACCGTGGTCAAGGTGGCGCCGGGGCTGGACCACGCGCTCATCCCGGCCAGGGCGGAGGCAGAGTGGGTCGGCGTGGACGGCGACCTGGTCGAGGCCGCGCTCTGGTGCGGTGAGCTGGCGGAGGTGCCCCGCCGCGCCACGCTCTACCGGCAGCAGGGCGTCGAGGCTCGCCGCCACCAGCTGACCGGCTCGGGTGCCGACGAGGCGCCGGTCGGGCCGCCCCGGCGCTTCCTGTACGACCCGGACCCGGCGGTGGTCCGCGCGCACCTCGTCGCCGAACTGGCCGGCGAACTGGACGCCACCCTCGGCGACCCGAGCATCGCCTACCTCTACGCCGACCGCCCGACCCGCACCCCGTACGCGCGCTGCCTGGTGATCACCGACGTGCTGCCGTTCTCGCTCAAGCGGCTGCGGGCACTGCTACGCGAGCGCCGGGTGGGTCGGGTGGAGATCCTCAAGCGGGGTTCGGCGCTCACCCCGGAGCAACTCCGGCGGGATCTGCGGCTGACCGGCGACGTCGCGGCGAGCCTGGTACTCACCCGGGTCGCCGGGGCGCCGACCGTGCTGATCGGTCGGCCGGTGGACTAGCGTCGCCGGTGTGGCAGGACAGGGCACGCCGGCGACGGCACTGTTGGTCAGGCGCGGGGTCGCGCATCGCACGCACCCGTACCGGGTGTCGCCGGACGCCCCCAACTACGGTGCGCTGGTGGCGGCGGCGCTGGGCGTGGCACCGGAGCGGGTCTTCAAGTCGTTGGTGACCGAGGTCGACGGCGCGCTCACCGTGGCGGTCGTACCGGTCACCGGCGAGTTGGATCTGAAGGCGCTCGCGGCGGCGGTCGGTGGCAAGCGGGCGGCGCTCGCCGACCGGGCGGTCGCCGAGCGGGCCACCGGCTACGTACGCGGTGGGATCAGTCCGCTCGGGCAGCGCAAGCGACTGCCCACCGTGCTCGACGAATCCGCGTTGGACCTTCCGACGATCTACGTCTCGGCTGGTCGGCGCGGCCTGCAACTCGAACTGGCCGCGCCGGATCTGGTGGCGCTCACCGACGCCCGCACCGCGCCGTTGCAGACCCGCTGACGACTCTCGTTACGTCGACTCCACCGTGGGATACCCGTGGAGTAACAGTCGCGTTGCTGAATTGTTATCGCTGCCAACAAACTGGGTACCTGCGCGGTCTTGTGGAGGCGGTGTGACGCGCAATACGTTGCCGGACACAACAAAAACAACACCTCCCCCACCCCCGAAAGGACCCTGCACATGCGTAAGGGGATCCTCACCATCGCCGCCGTGGGCCTGCTCACGACCGGCGGCTTGACCGCCTGTGGCGACGACTCCGGCGACAAGGCCGCCTCCGCAAAGACTCCCAAGATCGGCGTGATCCTCCCGGACAGCAAGTCCTCGCCACGGTGGGAGACTGCGGACCGTCGATTCCTGGAAGAGGCGTTCAAGACCGCCGGCGTCCAGTACGACATTCAAAACGCCCAGAACGACAAGGCCGCCTTCCAGACCATCGCCGACCAGATGATCACCAGTGGCGTCACCGCCCTCATGATCGTCAACCTGGACTCCGGCACCGGCAAGGCCGTGCTCGACAAGGCCAAGTCGCAGGGCGTCGCCACCATCGACTACGACCGGCTCACCCTCGGCGGCTCCGCCCAGTACTACGTCAGCTTCGACAACGAGACCGTCGGCAAGCTCCAGGGCGAGGGCCTGGCGAAGTGCCTGACCGACAAGGGTGCCAAGAACCCGGTCGTGGCGTACCTGAACGGCTCCCCCACCGACAACAACGCCACCCTGTTCAAGGCCGGCTACGACTCGGTGCTCAAGCCGAAGTTCGACTCGAAGGAATACACCAAGGGCCCGGACGACGCCGTGCCGGGCTGGGACGGCCCCACCGCCGCGACCATCTTCGAGCAGCAGCTCACCGCGACCAAGGGCAAGATCGACGGCGTGCTGGCCGCCAACGACACTCTCGGCAACGCCGCCATCTCGATCCTGAAGAAGAACAAGATCAACGGCAAGGTGCCGGTGACCGGCCAGGACGCCAGCGTCGAGGGCCTGCAGAACATCCTCGCCGGTGACCAGTGCATGACCGTCTACAAGGCCGTCCGGGAAGAGGCCAAGGCCGCCGCGGACCTGGCCATCGCACTGGCCAAGGGCGAGAAGAAGGACACCGGCCAGTCGGTGAAGGACGGTGACCGGGACGTCCCCTCGGTGCTGCTCACCCCGAAGGCCATCTACAAGGACAACGTCAAGGACGTCGTCGCCGACGGCTACGTGACCAAGGAGCAGCTCTGCACCGGGACGTACGCCGCGCTCTGCGCCGACGCCGGCATCAGCTGACGGACGCCGCAGTACCCGCCGGGACGACAATCGCCGCCCGGCACGGGAGCACCCTCCCGTGCCGGGCGGCGCCCGCCGGACGGGCCCCGACCCTCCCCTAAGGAGACCCCCGTGTCCGCGACCCCCCTGCTGGAACTCCGCGGGATCGACAAGAGCTTCGGTCCCGTCCAGGTGCTCCGCGACGTCGCCCTGACCGTCCACCCGGGTGAAGTGACAGCTCTGGTCGGCGACAACGGCGCCGGCAAGTCAACCCTGGTGAAGTGCATCAGCGGCATCCACCCCACCGACGCCGGTGAGTTCCTGTTCAACGGTGAACCGGTGCACATCGGCAGCCCCCGCGACGCCGCCACGCTCGGCATCGAGGTCGTCTACCAGGACCTCGCGCTCTGCGACAACCTGGACATCGTGCAGAACATGTTCCTCGGCCGCGAGCGGCGCAGCGGCATCGTCCTGGACGAGCCGACGATGGAACAGCTCGCCGCCGAAACCCTGGCCGGGCTCTCCATCCGCACCGTCACCTCACTGCGCCAGCACGTGTCGAGCCTCTCCGGCGGCCAGCGCCAGACCGTGGCCATCGCCAAGGCGGTGCTGTGGAACAGCAAGCTGGTCATCCTGGACGAGCCGACCGCCGCACTGGGCGTGGCACAGACCGCCCAGGTGCTCGAACTGGTCCGCCGCCTCGCCGACAACGGCCTGGCCGTGGTGCTCATCTCGCACAACATGAACGACGTCTTCGCCGTCTCCGACCGGATCGCCGCGCTGTACCTCGGCCAGATGGTCGCCCAGGTGAAGACCACCGACATCACGCATGCCCAGGTGGTCGAGCTGATCACCGCCGGGCGCTCGGGCGGGCTCGGCCTCGCCACCGACCCGGGCAGCAACGGCGACGGCCCGCAGCCGGCCGACTCGATCTCAGGAGGCGCCCGATGACCACCACCGCCGTGCGGAAGGACGGCCCCGCGGCCGTCACACCGCCGCCGACCGTCGGGGGCCACGTCCGCAACTACCTGAGTCGGGTACGCGGTGGCGACGTCGGCGCACTACCGGCCGTGCTCGGCCTGATCGTGCTCTGCACCGTCTTCGCGATCATGCGGCCGTCGTCGTTCCTGTCGGCCGGCAACTTCGCCAACCTCTTCACCCAGGGCGCGGCGGTCACGCTCATCGCGATGGGCCTGGTCTTCGTACTGCTGCTCGGCGAGATCGACCTCTCCGCCGGCTTCGCCAGCGGCGTCTGCGCGGCGGTACTGGCCAACGTGGTCACCGTGCTCGGCTACCCCTGGTGGGTCGCCGTGCTCGCCGCGGTCGCCACCGGCGTGGTCATCGGCACCACGCTCGGGTTGCTGGTCGCGAAGATCGGCATTCCGTCCTTCGTGGTCACTCTCGCCGGCTTCCTCGCCTTCCAGGGCGTCGTGCTGCTGCTCGTGCAGGAGGGCACCAACATCTCCGTCCGCGACGAGGTGCTGGTCGCCATCGCCAACCGTAACCTCGCTCCCGCGCTGGGCTGGGCGCTCACCGCTCTCGCGGTCGTCGGCTACGCGGCGGTGCAACTGCTGCGTTACCGCAACCGCGCGGCCCGTGGTCTGACCACCGACCCGATCGCGGTGGTCGCGTTGCGGATCGGCGGGCTCGCCGTCATCCTCGGCACGGCGATGTACGTCCTCAACCTCGAGCGCAGCCGCAACGTGCTGATCGTCTCGCTCAAGGGTGTGCCGATCGTGGTGCCGATCATCGCGGTGCTGCTGGTCATCTGGACCTTCGTGCTGCAACGCACCAGCTACGGCCGGCACATCTACGCCGTGGGCGGCAACCGGGAAGCGGCTCGCAGGGCCGGTATCGGCGTCGACCGGATCCGGATCTCGGTCTTCGTGATCTGCTCCTCCATGGCCGCCATCGGTGGCATCGTGGCGGCCAGCCGGGCCAACTCCGTCGACCCGAACACCGGGGGCAGTAACGTACTGCTCTACGCGGTCGGCGCGGCGGTGATCGGAGGCACCAGCCTCTTCGGTGGCAAGGGCCGTGTCCTCGACGCCGTACTCGGCGGCGCGGTGGTCGCGGTCATCGAAAACGGAATGGGCCTGATGGGTTACAGCGCGGGAGTCAAGTACGTGGTGACCGGCGTCGTGCTGCTCCTCGCCGCCAGTGTCGACGCGCTCTCCCGCCGCCGCGCGGCAGCCACCGGCACCCGCTGACCGCGCGGGAGGTAGCACCACGATGCGCCCAGGACCGAGTCAGGACGACGTGCGACGGCAGAACCTCGGTGCCCTGCTGCGACACGTACACGTCCACGGGCCGACGACGCGCGCCGAACTGACCACCACGCTGGGCCTCAACCGCAGCACCATCGGCGCGCTCACCGCCGACCTGTCCGCAGTGGGACTGGTCAGCGAGGGAGCGCCAAAGGAAACCGGCCGGGCCGGCCGACCGTCACTTGTCGTCCGGCCCGCGTCGGCCCGGGTGTACGCGTACGCGTACTCCGTGGAGGTGGACCGGTTGCGCGCGGCCCGGATCGGGCTGGGTGGCGCGGTCCTGGACCGCCGGGAGCTGGACCGGCCCCGCGGCCTGCTGGCCGCGGAGGCCGCGCCGCTGCTGGCCGGCGCGCTCAAGGAGATGCAGCAGACGGTGCCGCGCGACGCGATCTGCGTCGGTGCCGGCGTCGCGGTCTGCGGCATGGTCCGCCGCAACGACGGCCTGGTGCGGCTCGGCCCGACCACCGGCTGGGTGGACGAGCCGATCGGCGCGGCGCTCGCCGCCGAGCTGGGCATCGAGGTGCCGGTCACGGTGGGCAACGTGGCGGACGTCGCGGCGTTCGCCGAGCACGCGCGCGGGGTGGCGGCCGGCTGCGACAACGTCCTCTATCTGTACGGCGACGTCGGCGTGGGCGCCGGCATCATCGCCGGTGGCCGGCGGCTGACCGGGCACGGTGGGTACGGCGGCGAGGTCGGCCACATGAAGGTGGTCCTCGACGGCAGGCCCTGTGAGTGTGGCTCCCGGGGCTGCTGGGAGACCGAGATCGGCGAGCACGGTCTGCTCCGTGCCGCGGGACGCTCCGACGCCCGAGGTCACGACGCGCTGCTGGCCGTGTTCGACGCCGCCGACCGCGGTGACGCCCGCGCCCAGACCGCGGTCCGCCAGGCCGGTGACTGGCTCGGCTTCGGGCTGGCCAACCTGGTGAACGTCTTCAACCCGGAGATGGTCATCTTCGGCGGCACCATGCGCGACCTCTACCTCGCGTCGGCGGCCCAGGTTCGCAGCCGGCTCAACTCCAACGCGCTCGCCGCCTGCCTGGAGCACGTCCGGTTGCGTACGCCGAAGTTGGGCGAGGACGCCCCCCTGATCGGGGCCGCCGAGTTGGCCTTCGAACGACTCCTCGCCGATCCCCTCGACGTGGGCTGACCCGCGTACGCTGTCCAGCGTGGATGTCGAGCTGCGCGCTTCCGACGACGACCGCAACCGGGTGGTCGCCGAGCTGCACCGGCACACCGCGGCGGGCCGGCTGACCCTCGACGAGTTCTCCGATCGGTGCGGTGCGGTGTGGACGGCGCGCACCCTCGGTGACCTGGCCGCCCTGACCCGCGACCTGCCGGTCCTGCCCGACCCGACAGTCGACAGCGAGCCCGTCGGGCAGGGGCGTCGGGAGCTGCTGATGCTCTTCGCCGCCGCCGCTCTCACCCTGCTGCTGCTCGGCGGCTTCCTCGCCGTCACCCGCGGATCCGCCTGACCCGCTTCCCGCTGATCCGCCTCGCCCTCCGATGAACTGATCGCGTGATCAGTCCGTACCAGTGGTCGGACGGGCAGCCGGCAGGATCTGGCTGCCCGGTCCAGACGCGTTTCGGTCCGGACCGAGGAGGCCCCACAGACATGGCACCGCTGAGATCCGCCCATCGCCGACTGGGCAACCGGACCCACCGAGCGGCGCTGCTGCTCATCGCGATCGTCGCGGCGGTCGGTGTCCTGCCCGGCGTGGCCATTGCCGCGCCCGCCGGTGGTCAGCAGCTCAACGCCGCCGACATGACACTGCTCAACGGGGTCCGGTTGGCCGGGCTGTGGGAGATGCCCGCCGGCCAGATGGCCGCCGAGAAGGGCCAGTCGGCAAAGGTCCGGGAGATCGGCGCCGGCATCGCCAGCGAGCACCAGCGGCTCGACCAGCTCACGGTGGACGCGGCGAACAAGTTGGGCGCGAGCATCCCCAGCGAGCCGACAGCCGAGCAGAAGGGCTGGCTGGCCGAGATGCAGAAGGCCTCCGGCGCCCGCTTCGACCAGATCTTCGTCACCCGGCTCCGGGTCGCCCACGGCAAGATCTTCCCGGTGATCGGCGCGGTCCGGGCCAGCACCCGGGACGCCACCGTCCGCAAGCTCTGCGAGGACGCCAACACGTTCGTCCAGCACCACATGCAGATGCTGGAGAGCACCGGGCTGGTCCGCTGGCCGGAGCTGCCGCCGGCCGCGCTGCCCGCCCCCGGTGAGGACGGCCTGTTGGCTGCCGCCGCCGCGAACGCCGGTCCGCAGGTCGGGGTCAGCAGCACCGTCGTCTGGCTGGTCTTCCTCGCCGCGCTGGGCACCGGCGGAATCGCCACCTACCGGATGCTGCGCCGCAGCTGAGCACCGCTCGTTGGTGGCTCGCGTCAGCGGTCGACCTGGGTGAAGTCCCAGGAGTGCGGAGCGCGGGCCACCAGCAGGGCGGGCGGATCGGGCAGCGGGCGCGGGGTACTGCGCCACTTGGAGATGACCACCACCCGGTGGTCGGTGGAGGAGAAGACCTCGCTGGAGACGTGGAGCGGGTCGTGCTCCAACTCGGGCAGTGCGGTCTCGCACACCCAGGTGATCAGGTCGGCGACGCCGTACGCCTCGGCGCGTGCCTCCCACATCCGTACGATCATGTCCGGCGCTCCCGTCACACGCTGACCGTGGTCAACGGCAGTGCCGAGTCGGCCGGCAGATCCAGTCGGCTGGGCGCGACCCCGGCGGCCACCAGGTGCGACCCGAGCGCCGCCACCATCGCGCCGTTGTCGGTGCACAGCTTCGGCCGGGGCACCCGGACCTGGATGCCGTACTTCTCGGCTCGCTGCTCGGCCATCGCCCGCAGCCGCGAATTGGCCGCCACTCCCCCGCCGATCACCAACGTGTCGATGCCCTGCGCGCGGCAGGCGGCGAGCGCCTTGCTGGTCAGGACGTCGCAGACCGCCTCCTGGAAGGACGCGGACACGTCGGCCACCGGCACCGGCTCGCCGGCCCGCTCGCGCGCCTCGACCCACCGGGCCACCGCCGTCTTCAGCCCGGAGAACGAGAAGTCGTACCGGTGGGCGGCGAGATCCTTCGCGGCGGTCAGGCCGCGCGGGAACGCGATCGCGGCGGCGTCGCCGGCCCGAGCCTCCCGGTCGATCGGTGGGCCGCCCGGAAACGGCAGCCCGAGCAGCCGGGCGACCTTGTCGAACGCCTCGCCGGCCGCGTCGTCGATGGTGGCGCCCAGCGGGGTGACACCCCGGGCCAGGTCGTCGACGAGCAGCAGGGACGAGTGTCCGCCGGACACCAGCAGCGCGATGGCGGGTTCGGGCAGCGGACCGTGTTCGAGGGTGTCCACCGCGACGTGGGCGGCGAGATGGTTCACGCCGTACACGGGCTTCTCGGCGGCGAGCGCGTACCCCTTGGCGGCGGCGACACCGACCAGGAGCGCGCCGGCCAGCCCCGGCCCGGAGGTGACCGCGATCGCGTCGATGTCGGCAAGGGTCACGCCGGCCTCGGTCAGGGCCCGGTCCATGGTCGGCACGATGGCCTCCAGGTGTGCCCGACTGGCCACCTCGGGCACCACACCCCCGAACCGGGCGTGCTCCTCGACGCTGGAGGCGAGCGCGTCGGCCAGCAGGGTGTGCCCCCGCACGATGCCGACGCCGGTCTCGTCGCAGGAGGTCTCGATTCCCAGGATCAGCGGTTCGTCAGCCATGGTGGTGTGGTCCGTCCCCGGTCGGCTCGGCGTCGCGCCGCATCACCAGCGCGTCGGTGTTGCTCGGTTGGTAGTAGCCGCGCCGCACCCCGACCGGCTCGAACCCGTACGTCGCGTAGAGCCGCTGGGCTGCGGCGTTGTCCACGGCGACCTCCAACAGGGTGCTGCGGGCGTCACGTCGGGCCGCCTCGGCGAGCAGTTCCTCCAGCAGGGCGCGGCCCACACCGCGCCGCTGGGCGTCCCGGCGGACGGCGATGTTCTGGACCCACACCTCACCCGGCGGAACACCGGCGAGCCCGGCGTAACCGAGCACCGCGCCGTCCGCGTCGACGGCGACCCGGTAGTGGTGCCCGTTTGCCAACTCGTTCCAGAACATGGCCGGCGACCACTGCTCGGCGCCGAAGAGGTCAGCCTCGATCGGTAGCACGTCGTCGATGTGCCACCAGCGGAACGGTTCGAGTCGTACCGCCGTCATGGCAGGACCGGTTTGCGGCCGGTCGCCACCACCGCGTCGGGCCGGCGCAGGTAGAGCGGGGTGAGCCGCTCACTGGCCGCACCTGCTCGGATCCGTTCGGCGGCAAGCAGCGCCAGCACGGTGGCGTCCGGGTACCGCGGCTCGACCCGGACGGGCAACTCCAGGGCCTCGGCGTACCGGTGCGCCCCATCGCCCACCGCGATCGTCGCGCCCAACTCCCGGGCGCGCGCGGCGGCGACCGCCGGCGTGGACACCTCGGGGCCGACGATCCGCTCCCCGGCACCGTCGTAGACGGCCCAGTACAGCTCCTTGCGCCGGGCGTCGCTGGCGGCCAACACCGGCTCACCGGACGCCGCCGGGTAGCCGATGCCGTCGAGCGAGCACACGCCGTACGTGGGGATGCCGAGCACCTGGCCCATCGTCGCGGCCGTGACGAGGCCGACCCGCAACCCGGTGAACGGCCCCGGGCCGAGCCCGGCAACGATGGCGGCCAGGTCACGCGGGCGCGCGTCGACATCGGCGAGGACCGCGTCCACCTGGGGCGCGAGCAGTTCGCCGTGCGCGCGGGCGTCGACCGTGCACCGGTACGCCCGCGACGCCACGCCATCCGCCGAGACCTCCACCAGCGCCGCGGTCACCGCGGGGGTCGAGCTGTCCACCACGAGTACGAGCACGGTAAGCCAGCCTAGCCGCCCCGCCACCGCCCCCGGTCACGCCCCGCCCCGCCACGGTCCTCGGGACGCCCCGTCCACCCGCACCCCGCGGCCCCGCCGGGCGGCGAAGCGGCCGGGAGCGGCCGGAAGCGGCCGGGGAGCGAAGCGGCCGGGAGGGACAACGCCACATCTCCTTTTGAGCGTGATGCCTGTGAGTCATCTTGATGACTCACAGGCATCACGCTCACTGCGATGAGGCCCACCGCCCGCCGCCAGGCCATCGACCGGGGCGGTCCTCGGCCGGATCAGCGGCGAGTCGTCAATATGCCGCAGAGGTATCGCCGGCATTCGGCCTTGGTCCACCATGCCGGGATGCCATCCACTCGCCTTGTCACCCTTCTCGGCGCTACCGTGCGGCAGCAACGACACCTGCGCGAGCTGAGCCAGCGTCAGTTGGCCGCGCTGGCCGGGGTCAGCCAGGCTGCGGTGGCCAGGATCGAACGTGGCGAGCGTGCGCCGACCATCCCGGTGCTGGAACGGATGCTCGCTGCGATGGATGTGCAGCTGACCGTCGGGGTGGAGCCGCTGGACGCGCACCTTGACGCCCGGATGGACGCCCTGGCTGCTCAGCCGATCGCTGAGCGGATCGACGAGCTGGACCTGGATCGGTTGCTGGACCGGCTCAGCGATCTACCCCAGGTGCTCACCGGGAGTACGGCTGCGCTGTTGCAGGGCGCGCCGGTGCCGGTGGAGGCGCTGGAGATCGCCGTGCGATGGCAGGACTCGAAGGTGTTGACCCGCTGGCTGGAGAGGAACTACAGCCAGCGGTGGAACGCTCGCTGGGGCGAGTTCGGCGGGGTGTGGTTGGAGCCCGAGGAGCCCGGCGAACACCGCTGGTCGACCCGGTACGGGGAGATCAGGGCCACGATGTGCGACGAGCTCCCCGAGACGATCGAGGTGCGCCACGGCGACCGGAGTTACCAGGTGGTGCCGCTTGTCGAGCTGGAGCTGACCGAGCCGCGCGCCGCCGATCTGCTACGCCGTTACCGGGACCGGCAATCGGCCAGCGGCGGCTGAACCAACCGCCGGCCGACCTGCGGGCAGCGCGCGCGGCCTGGTGCCAGCTCAGCCTGCGGTGCGCTCCCAGTCGATGGTGGGCAGGCCGGCGTCGGCGAGCGCCTTGTTGGCCGCGCTGAACGGACGGCTGCCGAGGAAGCCACGCGGGTTCATCGGGCTGGGGTGGCCGGCCTCCAGCACCACGTGCTGCGGATTGGTGACCAGCGCCGCCTTCTTGCGGGCGTAGCCACCCCAGAGCAGGAAGACCACCCGGTCCGGCGAGGCGTCCAGCGCCCGGATGGTCGCGTCGGTGAACTCCTCCCAGCCGGCGTTGGCGTGCGAGCCCGGGGTGGCCTGGCGGACGGTCAGCACCGCGTTGAGCAGCAGCACACCCTGGGCGGCCCACCCGTCGAGGTTGCCGCTGCGCGGCTTGGGGACGCCGACGTCCTCGCCCAACTCCTTGAAGACGTTGCGCAACGACGGGGGCACTGTCACCCCGTCCCGGACGCTGAAGCTCAACCCGTGTGCCTGCCCGGCCCGGTGGTACGGGTCCTGCCCGAGGGTCAGCACCCGGGTGCCCTGCGGCGGGCAGAGCCGGTACGCCGAGAACAGGTCCTCGAGAGGCGGGAAGACGGTCTGCGTGGCGTATTCCCGGGCGACGAACTCGGCCAACGCGGCGGTGCGGGCCGCGTCCAGGTGCGGGGTGAGCACGGCACGCCACTGCTCCGGCAACAGGGCCAGCAGGTCAAGGGCGGGGGCATCGTCGGGCATCAGGAACCTCTCACAGCTCGGGTCGGTCCCCCGCACTCTAGGCATCCGGTACGACAGCGGCCGGCCTAACCCAGGTCGGCGAGCCGCCGGGCCCAGTCGCCACCGATCGGGTCCAGCTCGACGATCCGGGTGTCGTCGTCGCGGCGGTCGATGCGGACCCGTAGGTGCGCGTCGACCAACTGCTCCACCAGTCCCTCGCCCCACTCCACCACCGTCACCGAGTCGTCCACCGAGGCGTCGAGGTCCAGGTCGTCGATCTCGGCGCGCGGATCGGTGGCGTCACCCAACCGGTACGCGTCCGCGTGCACCAGGGCGACCCGGCCACCTCGGGCCGGATCGGGGCGGTGCACCCGGGCGATCACGAAGGTCGGCGAGGTGATGTCGCCGACCACACCGAGCCCGGCGCCGACGCCCTGCGTGAGCGCGGTCTTACCGGCGCCCAGCGGACCGGTCAACAGCACCAGGTCACCGGCCCGCAGCAGCCCGGCCAGGCGCCGGCCGAACTCCCGGGTGTCCTCGACGGTCGGCAGCTTGACGACGTGACTCACCGTTCCTCCGACTTTCCAAGTGATTCGAGGAACCGCGCGAGCGCGGCGTTGACCTCGTCAGCATGCTCCAACATCACCACGTGACCGCTGTCCTTGATCTTGACGAACTCGGCGTGTGGCAGCCGCCGGACGATCTCCTCGGAATGGACCACCGGGGTGATCATGTCCTTGTCGCCGACCACCACCAGCACCGGCGTCGCGGCCAACGCCGCGAGGGCCGGGAAGCGGGAGTGCGTGGCCAGGGTCCGCAGGTAGCGGGTCACCGTGTCGGCCGACGTCCGGGAGTTCATCATCTCGACGTACGAGACCAGAGTGGGGCTGGGCTTGCGGGTGCCGAAGCCGTACTTGCGGGTCAGCAGCCAGGCCACGTTCGACGTCGACTTGCGGGCCTTGTCGATCACCGGCCCGCCGTAGCGGGTGGCGTTGCTGACCATGTAGAGCACCGGGCCGCCAACCCGGCCGAGCAGCGCGGGCGCGACCAGCTTGGTCTCCGCGACGAGCCCGCCCGAGGTGGCCATCAGGACGGTGCCCACCACCCGGTCACCGAACAGCTCCGGAAACAGTTCGGCGAACGCCATGATGGTCATGCCGCCCATCGAGTGGCCGACCAGCACCAGTGGCCCGTCCGGGGCGGTGCGGTCGATCACCTGGCGCAACGTCCGGCCGAGCACCGTGAGGTCGTACTCGCCGGTCTCCAGCCGGCCGGACCGACCGTGCCCGGGTTGGTCGTACGCGACGACGCGGTAGTCACCGCGGGCGGCGAGCATCTGGCGCTGGAAGTGGAACGTACCCATGTCCAGGCAGAAGCCGTGCACCAGCACCACCGTGGGGTGCCCCGGCACCGGCCTGGTCGGCTCGACCACCTCGACGTGGATGTCGGTGCCGTCCGGCAACTCCAGGCGGAACGCCTCGTCGTACCGTTGCTCGCCGAACATCTCGTGCGCGTAGCGGTCGGCCGGGTCGGCCTTGAGCCGGCGGACCAGGGTGCGCTCGGTCGCGACCCCGGCCGCCAGGCCCGCGGCGGCAACGCCCACCGCGGCGCCGACGATCCCCGCGACCCGGCCCACCGCGGTCCGCGGACGCGGAATGCGGTAGCTCACGGCGTCACCTCGGTTCGCGACTGCGGGGCTCGCAACCCCGGCTCACTCCTCGCGCTCACGGCCGCTCGCCGTCGTAGACCCGCGGCACCCGCGTGCTGCCGAACCGGGTCACGATCTCGTAGTTGATCGTGCCGGCGGCCTCGGCCCAGTCGTCGGCTGTCGGCTCGCCGTCCGCGCCGCTGCCGAAGAGCGTCGCCACGTCGCCGTCCGCCACCCGGTCGTCGCCGCAGTCGAGCACGAACTGGTCCATGCAGACCCGCCCCGAGATCGTCCGCCGGACGCCACCGAGCTGCACCGGACCGGCGTTGGAGGCGTGCCGGGGAACCCCGTCGGCGTACCCGAGTGGGACCACGGCGAGATTCGCGTCGGATTCCGTGGTGTAGGTGTGCCCGTAGGAGACTCCGGTGCCGGCGGGAACCCGCTTGGTGAGCATCACCCGGGCGCGCGCGGTCATCGCCGGTCGCAGACCGTACGTCTCGCCGGCCACCGGGGAGAGCCCGTAGATGGCCAGACCGGGGCGGACCAGGTCGAAGTGGGTGTCCGGGCGGGTCAGGGTGGCCGCCGAGTTGGCGAGGTGCCGCCAGCGCGGTCGCAGACCGGCCCGCTCGACCATGGCCAGCCCCTCGTGGAAGACGGCCAGTTGACGGTCGATGGTGGGGTGGCCGGGCAGGTCCGCGTAGACGAAGTGGCTCCACACGCCGACCACCTCGACCAGGCCGTCGGCCTGCGCCTTCGCGGCGGCGTCCAGCAGCGCCGGCCAGTCGGCGACGGTCGCCCCGCCCCGGGACAACCCAGTGTCGATCTTCAGGTGCAGGCGGACGGGGCGCCCGGCGAGCCGGCTCGCCTCGATCATCTCGTCCAGTTGGGACAGGCTGGCCGCGCTCAGGTCCACCCCGGCGCCGACCCCCTCGTGCAGCGGTAGGCCGGGCGCGAGCAGCCAGGCCAGCACCGGCTCGGTCACTCCGGCCCGCCGCAGGGTGAGCGCCTCGTCGAGGGTGCAGACACCGAGCCAGTCCGCGCCGGCGTCGAGCGCCGCGCGAGCGGCCGGGAGCATCCCGTGGCCGTACCCGTCGCCCTTGACCACCGCCATCAACTCGGCGGTGGTGCCGGAGCGGAGCCTGCTCACGTTCTCGCGGATCGCGTCAAGATCGACGCGTACCTCGGCCTGCCACATGCGCCCAGCCTACTTTCCGTGGAGATCAGCGCGGGCGGCGACGCACGCCCCGCACGGCCGATCCGGTCGTTCCGCCCGGAACCGGCCCGATCAGCCCAGGCGGGCGACGACCGGGCGCAGCGCGGTCACCACGTCGGGCGCGGTCACCGGCCCGCTCCGGGCCGCCTCCCGGCCGGCGAGCCCGTGCAGGTACGCGGCCGCGGCCGCGGCCCGATCGGCGGGCACACCGGCCGCCAGGAGTGAGCCCAGCAGCCCGGCCAGCACATCGCCGGTGCCGCCGGTGGCCAGTGCCGGGGAACCGGTCGGGTTGACGTACGCCCGACCGTCAGGTGTGCCGATCACCGTGCGGTCGCCCTTGAGCAGCACCACCGCCTTCATCCAGGCGGCCAGCCGCAGCGCGGCGCCGACCCGGTCGGCGCCGGGGTCCTCACCGCAGAGTCGGGTGAACTCGCGGTCGTGCGGGGTGACCACGATCGGCGCGTCCCGACCGCGGAGCTGGTCGGCGAGCGACCCGTCCACCAGCAGGGTCAACGCGTCGGCGTCGAGCACCACGGGCACCGGGGCGGCCAGCACGGCGCGCAGCTCGGCCGCCGCGTCGGCACCGGTGCCCAGCCCGGAGCCACAGACCCAGGCCTGCACCCGACCCGCGTCGGCGACCCGCCCACTGGCGATCACCGAGGGGTGCTGGTGCAGCACCTCGGCGCGGGCGCTGCCGGCGTAGCGGACCAGGCCGGTCGGCCCGGCCAGCGCACCGCCCACGGAGAGCACCGCCGCACCCGGGTAGGTCGCCGAGCCGGTCGCCACCCCGACCACACCCCGCGTGTACTTCTCCGACGCCGGACCCAGCTCCGGCCACCAGTCGATGACGTCGGACCACTCGGTGACCCGCAGCGCCGGGGTGCCCCGCAACCAGGGCCGCAGCCCGATGTCGACGAGCTCCACCTGGCCGGCCAGGGAGGCGGCCGGCCCGACCACCAGGGCGGGCTTCAACGCGCCGAACGCCACCGTCACGTCGGCGTGCACCGCGTTCGGTCGGCCGGACGGGGCCAGCGGCACGTCCCCGGTGTCCACCGCGACGCCGCTCGGCACGTCCACCGCCAGCACGGTGGCCCGGTCACCGTCACGTCCGCGCAGCTCACCGAGCCGTTGCGCCACCGAGTCCGCGCCGGTCCGCAGCCCCCCGGTGCCACCGATGCCGACGATGCCGTCGAGTACCAGGTCGACCGGGCCGGTGGGCTGGTCGACCAGCCGACCGCCGGCCGCTCGCAGCGCGGCCAGTCCCGCCTCGTGCGCCCGCCCGGGAGTGAGGAGCAGGACGGACACCTGGACACCCCGGCGGGCCAGTCGCTCCCCCGCGTACAACGCGTCGCCGCCGTTGTCGCCGGAACCGACGAGCAGCAGCACCCGGCCGCCGTAGACGCCGCCGCGCTCGGCGAGCAGCAGTGCGGCCCGGCGGGCCAGCCCGGCGGCGGCGCGCTGCATGAGCGTCCCCTCCGGCAGCGTGCCCATCAGCCCCGCCTCGGCCGCCCGCACGTCGGCCACCCGCCACACCGCTCTCATGCCACCGTCTCCCCATCAGTTCACGGGTGGACCCGACCGGCCCGCCCGGTCGACGTCACCGTTCCGCGACCACCATCGCCGACGCGATCCCCCCGTCGTGCGACAACGAGAGATGCCAGTGGTTGACCCCGCGCGCCTCGGCCGCCGCCGCGACGGTGCCGGCGACAGCCAGCCAGGGACGGCCGTCCGGGTCGGCCCTGATCTCGCAGTCGTGCCAGCTCAGCCCGGCCGGGGCGCCGAGCGCCTTGGCCACGGCCTCCTTGGCGGCGAACCGGGCGGCGAGCGACTCCGGCGGGCGCGGGCCGCCGGAGCGGGTGTGCCGCTCGGCGCTGGTGAAGAGTCGGTCGGCGAGCAGCGGCGTCCGTGCCAGGGCCCGGGCGAACCGGTCGACCAGGACCACGTCGATGCCGACAGCGACGATCACGATCACACCCTACCGGCGGCCGGGGCCGGAGATTAGCCGTCGGGGCCACGGTGGGCAACGCCTGTGGACAGGCCGGGGTACGACCCACCGCCCGCTGTCCACAGGGCACTCCGGTGCCCTCCACGCCCGCCTAGCGTCAGCGCGTCGATGCCGATCGTCCACGGGGGTGTGGTCATGACCGATGAGCTGTTCGCCGTCCGGCCCGAGGAGCTGCGGGCGGTCGCCGGCACGCTCGACGACGAGGCGTACCGGCTGGCGTTGGGCCTCGCAAGGGTGCCGGAGCTGCTGGTGGTCGCGCCCGAGTGGAGGGCCGGCGCGGCTCTGGCCGGGCTGGAGGCGGCCGGGCACGCCTGGTTCTGCCGGCTGGGTGCTCGGGTCGCGGCGACCTCCGGTGGAGTCCGGGCGGCGGCCGAGGCGTACGAGACGGTCGACGACCGGGCCGCCGGCCGGTTCGCCGCGCTCCCCCGGTGAGCGGCGTCGGCTACCGGCAGCTGTGGGCGGCCGATCCGGGCGGCTGGCGGACCGCCGGGGTGGCCTGGGCCGGGCTGACCGGGCCGGTCGACCGACAGGTCGGCGAGTTGGGGGCGGCCGGCACGCGCCTGCGCAGCGGTTGGTCCGGTGCGGCAGCCACCGCGGCGGATGCCCGGCTCGCCGGTCTCGGTGCCGAGCTGGCCTCGGTCACACCCGCACTGATCGAGGTCGACCAGGTGCTGGCCGAGCTGGCGGGCCGGCTGACGGTCGCGAAGGCCCGGCTCGCGGAGGCGGTCAACCGGGCGGACGCGGCCGGGCTGGTGGTGGACCGCGCGGGCGGGGTGCACGTCGATCCCACCCGGGTTCGGCCCACCGAACGGACCAGCGTCGTGGCCGCTTCGGTGGCGGCGGCCCTGCGCGACGCGCTCGACGGAGCCGGGGCGGCGGATCGGGTCGCCGCGGACCGGCTGGACGAGCTGACCCGGGCCGCCGGCTCGGGGTGGGCGTCCCCGCCACCGCCGGGTCGGCCGGCGGCCGGTGCCGCACCAACGCTTGTGCGCGCCTGGTGGGCAGGGTTGACCCCGACGCAGCGACGGTGGCTGATCGGGCACGAGAGTGCGCTGGTCGGCCGTTTGGACGGGGTGCCGGTCGCCGCCCGGGACCAGGCCAACCGGCTGCGGCTCGGGGTCTGGCGCGCGGAGTTGCTGGCTGAACGGCAGCGGTTGCTGACCCGGGTGCCGCCGGGGCCGCTCACGACGCTCCGCCTGCACGGGGTGGCCGGGCGGTTGGCCGGCCTGGACGCGTTGGCCGGGCGGCTGGCGGCGGACGGGGAGCCGCGGGCGTACCTGCTGCGGCTGGACACGGCCGGTGAGGGCCGGGTGGTGCTGACGCTCGGCAACCCGGACCAGGCCGACCGGGTGCTCACCTACGTGCCGGGGATGGGTTCCGGGCTGGACGACGCTCCCGGTGAGTTGGGCAGGGCGGCGCGGGTGCTGGACCGGTGCGCCACCCTCGCCCCGGGTGAGCGCAGCGCGGCCGTGCTCTGGTTGGACTACGACGCTCCGGACTTCGTGACCGCAGCGGCGTCGGCGGGCCAGGCAAACGACGCCGGCCCGGCGCTGCACCGCTTCCAGGAGGGGCTGCGGGCCAGCCACGAGGGGCCACCGGCCCGGCAGACCGTGCTCGGGCACAGCTACGGGTCACTGGTGGTGGGGACGGCCGCGCGGGAGCACGGGCTGGCCGCCGACGCGCTGGTCTTCGTCGGTTCGCCCGGGGTCGGCGCGTCGCACGCCGCCGAGCTGGGCGTGCCACCCGGTGAGGTCTGGGCCAGCCGCGCCCCGGACGACGTGATCCGCGTCGCCCGCCCGGTTGACGAGTTCGCCCGGCGCGCCCTGCTCGGCCCGGCTTCACTGGCCGCGGTGCTGGGCTGGCCCGACCGGAGCGGGCACGAGCTGTGGTTCGGTCACGACCCGTCGGATCCGGGGTTCGGCGGTCGGGTCTTCGGCAGCGGGCGAGGCGGGCACACCGGTTACTGGGACCCGGGCAATCCCGCGCTGGACGGGATGGCCCGGGTCGTGCTGGGGCGTTGAGGCCTATTCGACGGTGACCGACTTGGCCAGGTTGCGGGGCTGGTCCACGTCGTGCCCACGGGCGTCGGCGATCTCGGCGGCGAGCACCTGCAACGGCACCGTGGTGACGAGCGGGGCCAGCAGCGTCGGCGTACGCGGCACGTAGATCAGGTGGTCGGCGTACCGGACGACGGCCTCGTCGCCCTCTTCGGCGATCACAATGGTCCGCGCGCCACGGGCCCGGACCTCCTGGATGTTGGAGACGACCTTGTCGTGCAGCATGCCCCGGCCGACCGGCGAGGGCACCACGCAGATCACCGGTGTGCCCTTGTCGATCAGGGCGATCGGGCCGTGCTTCAGCTCGCCGGCCGCGAAGCCCTCGGCGTGCATGTACGCCAACTCCTTGAGCTTCAGCGCGCCCTCCAGGGCCACCGGGTAGCCCACGTGCCGGCCGATGAACAGCACGGTTGGCTCGGACTTCAACTCCCGGGCCAGCTCACGGACGGGCTCGATCCGGTCGAGCAGCTCCCGCAACTTGCCCGGGATCTCCTGCAACTGCGCGACCACCGCGCCCACCTCGTCGGCGAACTTGATCCCGCGCACCTGGGCCAGGTGCAGGCCGATCAGGTAGCAGGCGACGACCTGGGTGAGGAACGCCTTGGTGGACGCGACGGCGATCTCCGGCCCGCCGTGGGTGTAGAGCACCGCGTCCGACTCGCGGGGGATCGTCGAGCCGTTGGTGTTGCAGATGGCCAGCACCCGGGCCTTCTGCTCCTTGGCGTGGCGCAGCGCCATCAGGGTGTCCATCGTCTCGCCGGACTGGGAGATCACCACGATCAGCGTGGACCGGTCGAGCACCGGGTCGCGATAGCGGAACTCGCTGGCCAGCTCCACCTCGCAGGGGATCCGCGTCCAGTGCTCGATGGCGTACTTGGCGACCATGCCGGCGTGGTACGCCGTGCCGCAGGCCACGATGAAGATCTTGTCGACGTCGCGCAGGTCCTGGTCGCTGAGGCGGACCTCGTCGAGGGCGATCTCACCGGTCTCGGTGAGCCGGCCGAGCAGCGTGTCGGCGATGGCCTGCGGCTGCTCCTCGATCTCCTTGAGCATGAACCAGTCGTAGCCGCCCTTCTCGGCCGACGAGGAGTCCCAGTCGATGTGGAAGTCCTTGCCGGTGGCGGGCTGACCGTCGAAGTCGGTGATCTCGATGCTGTCGGCGGTGATCAGCACGATCTGGTCCTGGCCCAGCTCGACTGCTTCCCGGGTGTGCTCGATGAACGCGGCCACGTCGCTGGCCAGGTAGTTCTCGCCGTCGCCCCGGCCGACGACGAGCGGCGAGTTGCGCCGGGCGCCGACGACCGCGCCGGGCACCGAGGCGTCGACGGCGAGCAGCGTGAAGGCGCCTTCCAGCCGCTGGCAGACGACGCGCATGCCGGCGGCGAGCAACTGCGGGCCGTCCGGCTGGCCGGCGGCACGCAGGTCGGCAAGCGCGGCGGCGAGCAGGTGCGCGGCGCACTCGGTGTCGGTGTCGCTGGCGAACTGGACGCCGTCGGCCTCCAGCTCGGCGCGGAGCCTGGCGAAGTTTTCGATGATGCCGTTGTGGATGACCGCGACCCGTCCGTCGCCGGCGACGTGCGGGTGGGCGTTGCGGTCGGTCGGGCCACCGTGGGTGGCCCACCGCGTGTGCCCGATGCCGGTGGTGCCGTCACCGATCCCGATCGGGCTGGCCGCGCAGGAGGCCGGGTCCTCGGCGGCCCGCTCGGAGAGCATCTTCTCCAGGTTGGCCAGCTTGCCGGCCTTCTTCTCGGTCAGCAGCTGGTCGTCGCAGACGATTGCCACGCCCGCCGAGTCGTAGCCGCGGTATTCCAGCCGCCGCAGCCCGTCGAGGACGATGCCGAGAGCGGGGCGCGCGCCCGCGTATCCCACGATTCCACACATGGCCCGCAGCCTAACCCAGTTTCACTCATGATGGGTGCTCGAAAGTCGGGTTATCAATCACGGAATCTGAGCGATCGGGGTCTGGGCGGCCACAACGGGACGAGCGTCGCAGGCCCGTTCGTGCCCCACCCCGGAGGGCAGGGTTGCGGCGCGCCAGCGGGTGCGAAAGTCTCTCGACGGGTTTGGTGCTCCCGTCCACGGCCCGTACGTCCTACCCACTCCCGCCCGGAGCAGCCATGACCGACGCGCCCTCGCCCGACCCGTCGCCCTCACCCGCATCGGAGCCGACCCCCTCCGCGCCCCCGCCCGAGCCGACGGCGTCGCCCTCCTCGGCGCCGATCCCGGCCCCCGACCCGCTGGCTCCGGTTCAGCCGTGGGCGCCCCAGGCCCCATGGACACCGTCGCCGTGGTCGCCATCTCCGCCGACCGAGCCCTGGGCGCCGACCCCGCCCGACACCCGGTGGACGCCCCAGCCGCCCGCGGCGCCGTGGACGCCCGACGCACAGACGTCCCCCTGGTCGCCGGCTCCGGCCGACGCCTCCGGCGCGCCGCCGGCCGGATCACCGCCGCCGGGGTGGCCCACGCCGGCCGGATCGCCGCCAGCGGGGTGGCCCCAGCAGCCGGGCCAGCCGCAGTACCCGGGCTGGCCGCCGCCGGGGTATCCGCCGCCGTACGCCTACCCCGGCTATCCACCGGCCGGCGGTAGCTCACCGAGGAACAACGGCCGGGTCATCGGGATCGCCGTCGCTGTCGTCGTGGCGCTGTTCCTGCTCGTTTGTGGCTGCCTCTGCGTGGCTGGTCTGCTGGTCGACACGAACGGTTCCGACCCAGCGGTCGAGGGCCCGTACGTCAATCCCGACGACGACTGGACCGCACCCACCGCCGGACCACCCACTCCCGAGTGACCTGCCTGGTTTGATCATGGAGCACGGTGCGCTCACGTGAGGCTGGGGTTCAGCCACCGGCACCCGTAGGCTGGCGCAGGTGACGAGCACCGATATCGACCCGCTGGTGGCCCGGATGCGGCCGTTCGGCACGACGATCTTCGCCGAGATGTCCGCCCTCGCCGTGCGGACCGGCGCGGTCAACCTCGGCCAGGGCTTCCCCGACACCGACGGCCCTCCGGAGATGCTGGCCGCCGCCGCCGAGGCGCTTCGCGGGGGGCAGAACCAGTACCCGCCCGGCCCGGGGATTCCCGCTCTGCGCGCGGCGGTCGCGGCCCACCAACTGCGGTTCCACGACCTGACGTACGACCCGGACGGCGAGATCGTCATCACCGCCGGCGCGACGGAGGCGGTCGCGGCGAGCATCCTCGCCCTCTGCGAACCGGGCGACGAGGTGGTCTGCTTCGAGCCGTACTACGACTCGTACGCCGCCTCGATCGCGCTTGCCGGCGCGATCCGGCGGCCGGTGACGCTGCGCCCCGCGGCCGAGGGCCGGTACGCCTTCGACCCGACGGCGCTCCGCGCGGCGTTCGGCCCACGGACCCGGCTGGTGCTGCTCAACTCGCCGCACAACCCGACCGGCAAGGTCTTCACCCCGGCCGAACTGGCGCTGATCGCCGAGCTGTGCCAGGAGTACGACACGTACGCGGTCACCGACGAGGTGTACGAGCACCTGGTCTTCACCGACGCGGCGAATCCGCACGTGCCACTGGCCACCCTGCCCGGGATGTGGGAGCGGACGCTGCGCATCTCGTCGGCCGGCAAGACGTTCTCCTGCACGGGTTGGAAGATCGGCTGGGCGAGCGGCCCGGCGGCGCTGGTCTCGGCGGTGCTGCGGGTGAAGCAGTTCCTCACCTACGTCAACGCGGCCCCGCTGCAACCGGCGGTCGCCGTGGCGCTGGCCCTGCCGGACGACTACTACACCGGCTTCCGGGACGGCCTCCAGCAGCGGCGGGACCAGCTCGTCGGCGGTCTCACCGACGCTGGGTTCGAGGTGCTCGACTCGGAGGGGACATACTTCGTCACCGCCGACATCACCGCCCTCGGCGGCTCCGACGGGGTGGAGTTCTGCCGCTCGCTGCCGGAGCGTTGCGGCGTGGTGGCCGTGCCGACGCAGGTCTTCTACGACGACGTCGAGGCGGGCCGACGGTTGGTCCGGTTCGCGTTCTGCAAGCGCCCAGAGGTGCTGACCGAGGCGGTCAACCGGCTGCGCGCTCTGCGCTGATCCGGCGGCCCCGGCTGTGCCGGAGGCTGTGGAGCTGCTGTCGTGAACGATTCAGCTCCACAGCGTCCGACTGACCTACGACGCGGCGGGGCTGGCGGTGCGGACCAGTTCGGCGATCCGCTCGGCGACGTCGCGCGCGGTCTGCTCGGTGGCGGCCTCGACCATCACCCGGACCAGCGGCTCGGTGCCCGACGGGCGCAGCAGCACCCGCCCGGTCTCACCCAGCTCCGCCTCGGCCCGCTCGACCTCGGCGCGGACGGCCGGTGCGGCGGCGCCGACGGTCCGGTCGCCGACCGGCACGTTGATCAGCACCTGGGGCAGTTTGGTGACCACCGAGGCCAGCTCGGCGAGGGACTGGCCGGTGGCGGCCATCCGGGCCATCAGGTGCAGGCCGGTGAGCACTCCGTCGCCGGTGGTGGCATGCGCCGGCATGACGATGTGACCGCTCTGCTCACCGCCGAGCGCCAGCCCGGAGGCGCGCAGGGCCTCCAGGACGTACCGGTCGCCGACCTTGGTCTCGATCAGCCGGATGCCCTGTGCGGACATGGCCAACCGTAGGCCGAGGTTGCTCATCACGGTCGCGACCAGGGTGTCCTGGGTGAGCGTGCCGGCATCCCTCATGGCCAGCGCGAGGATCGCCATCACCTGGTCGCCGTCGACCTCGTCGCCGTCGGCGCTGACCGCCACGATCCGGTCGGCGTCGCCGTCGTGGGCGATGCCCAGGTGGGCGCCGTGCTGGACCACGGCCTCGCGCAGCGCCTCGATGTGGTTGGAGCCGCACTCGTCGTTGATGTTCAGGCCGTTCGGTTCGGCGTGGATCGCGACGACCTCCGCGCCGGCTTCCCGGTAGGCGACCGGGGCGACCTCGGCGGCAGCGCCGTTGGCGCAGTCGACCACGACCTTGATCCCGTCCAGCCGGTGCGGCACGGCTCCGACCAGGTGCTGGACGTAGTGGTCGGCACCGTCGAGCAGGTCGTGCACCCGGCCGATGCCGGCGCCGGTCGGCCGGTCCCAGGCGGTGGTGGCGTTGGCCTCCACGGCGGCCTCGATCTTCATCTCGATCTCGTCGGGCAGCTTGTGCCCGCCGGCGGCGAAGAGCTTGATGCCGTTGTCGGGCATCGGGTTGTGCGACGCGGAGAGCACCACGCCGAGGTCGGCCTTGGCCTCGGCGGTGAGGAACGCCACCGCGGGGGTGGGCAGCACGCCGACCCGCACCACGTTGGCACCGGCGCTGGTCAGGCCGGCGACCACGGCGGCCTCCAGCATCTCGCCACTGGCCCGGGTGTCCCGGCCGACGACGGCCAGCGGCGGGTGGCTGCGGTCCGTCTCGGCGAGCGTGTGCGCGGCGGCCACCGCGAGCGCCAGTGCCAGTTCCGGGGTGAGATCCGCGTTTGCCCGCCCGCGTACGCCGTCCGTGCCGAACAACCGACCCATACCCGCCAACCTCCGTGGTGCGCTGCCGATGTGGAGAAAGCGAAACGGCCGGCCGCCTCCCCCGAGTCGGGGGAGGCGAACCGGCCGTCCGTCAGAAGTACAACGCGCTGGAAAAGATCAGCGCTTCGAGTACTGGGGAGCCTTACGGGCCTTCTTGAGGCCGTACTTCTTGCTCTCCTTGACCCGGGCGTCCCGGGTGAGGAAGCCGGCCTTCTTCAGGGCCGGGCGGTCGTCCGGCTCGTTGATGATCAACGCGCGGGCGATGCCCAGCCGGAGCGCACCGGCCTGGCCGGTGGTGCCGCCGCCACGCAGGTTGGCGATGACGTCGAACGCCTCAAGCTTCTCGGCGGTGACCAGCGGGTCCTTGATGAGCTGCTGGTGCACCTTGCTCGGGAAGTACGCCTCGAGGTCCTGGCCGTTGCAGGTGATCTTGCCGGTGCCCGGGACGATGCGGACCCGGACGATGGCCTCCTTGCGGCGGCCCACGGTCTGGATCGGCCGGTCACCACGAGGCGCGCGGGCGACGGGCGCCGGTGCCTCGGTGGCCTCGGGGGTTTCCGGGGCGACGGCGACCTCGGTCTCGATGATGTCGGTCATGCTGCTTCCTTCGCCCGCGCTCACTGCGCGATCTGCTTGATCTCGAACGGCACCGGCTGCTGCGCGAGGTGCGGGTGCTCGGCACCGGCGTACACCTTCAGCTTCTTGATCAGCTGACGGCCGAGCTTGTTGTGCGGGAGCATCCCCTTCACAGCCAGCTCGATGGCCCGCTCGGGGCGCTTGGTCAGCAGCTCGTCATAGCCGATCTGCTTCAGACCACCCGGGTAACCGGAGTGGCGGTAAGCAACCTTGGTCTGACGCTTGTTGCCGGTCAACGCAACCTTGCCCGCGTTCACGATGACGACAAAGTCGCCCGTGTCGACGTGCGGCGCGAAAGTCGGCTTGTGCTTACCACGCAGCAACGTGGCGGCGTGGGTGGCCAGGCGGCCCAGCACGACATCAGAGGCGTCGATGACGTGCCACTGACGCTCGATCTCACCCGGCTTCGGGCTGTACGTACGCACAGGTCTACCTTGTCTCGTCGTCGGTCTGGGGTCGCGCGCCGAGGTGACCAGATCTAGCAGGCCGGACCAGCGCGCACGAACGACCAAGCGTACCTGATAGGGCACGCCTCTGGATGTCGTACAACAGCAGGCAACGATACCCGGCGCGGTGTCCGCAGGTCAAAACGGGGGTGCCGTTCCGCACGGCGACGCGCCGGGGGTGGCCCAGCTCACACGCCGGCGAGCCGATCGGCGGCGCCCGGACGGCGGTAGACCACCCAGGTGACCGCGAAGCAGAGGGCGTACCAGCCGATGAAGGCCAGGTAGGCGGCGTCGGCGTTACCGGAGCTGAGGAACGACTGGCGGAACGCGACGTTGACCAGCACCCCACCGGAGGCGCCGATCGCGCCCGCGATGCCGATCAACGCGCCGGTCATCCGCCGCGCCCAGCGGGCGGCGGCCTCCGGATCGCGGCGACCGTCGGCCACCGCGTCCGCCGCCCGGGCCCGGAAGATCGCCGGGATCATCTTGTACGTGGAGCCGTTGCCGATGCCGGAGAACACGAAGAGGGCGATGAACCCGGCCAGGTAGAGCCCGAACGAGCGCTCCCGGGCCGCGTACAGCACGATGCCCGCGCCGGCCGCCATCGCGACGAAGTTCCAGAAGGTCACCCGGGATCCGCCCAGCCGGTCGGCGAGGTGCCCGCCCAGCGGCCGGATCAGCGAGCCGACAAGCGGGCCGAGGAAGGTCAGCCAGGCGGCGTCGACCGGGGTGGGGAACCGCTCGGCGAACTGGAGTTGGAGCACCTGACCGAAGGCGAACCCGAACCCGATGAACGACCCGAAGGTGCCGATGTAGAGCAGCGACATGACCCAGGTGTGCGGGTCGCGGGCCGCCTCACGCAGCGCTCCCGGCTCGTTGCGCGCCCCGGGCACGGTGTCCAACCAGCGGGCCGCGGCCAGCGCGGCCAGCACGATCAGCGGCAGGTAGACCGCCGGGACCAACCGGGGGTACGCGGCACCGGCGGTGGCGAGGACCGCCAGCCCGACCAGCTGCACCGCGGGTACGCCGAGGTTGCCGCCGCCGGCGTTGAGCCCGAGGGCCCGTCCCTTGAGCCGCTGCGGGTAGAACAGGTTGATGTTCGCCATCGAGGAGGCGAAGTTGCCGCCACCGACGCCGGTGAGGCAGGCGAGCACCATCAGGGTGGAGTAGGAGACCCCGGGTTCCAGCAACACCGTCATCGGCACCGTGGGCACCAGCAGCAGCAGGGCGCTGATGATCGTCCAGCGTCGCCCGCCGAACCGGGCCACCGCCAGCGTGTACGGCAGCCGCAGGACCGCTCCCAGCGCCGCCGGTACGGCGGTGAGCAGGAACTTCCCGGCCGGGTCGATGCCGTACGCGGGGCCGAGGAAGAGCACGGTCACCGACCAGAGGCTCCACACCGAGAAGCCGACGTGCTCGGCGAAGATCGAGACCCAGAGGTTGCGCCGGGCGATCGGCGCGCCCGTCGCCTCCCAGAAGTCGGGGTCCTCGGGACGCCAGTCGTCGAGCCGGCGCCCACGCGCGGTGGCGGCCGGCTTCGCGGCGGTGACTGCGGTGCTGGTGAGCGTGCTCACGGCGGCTCCTTCTCGTCGGTGTGACGAGGAGAAACGCTAGGAACGCCTGATTACCTGGCAGTGCCCGTCCTGGGTCGGCCGGGAAACGGGGATCGCACCACGGGCCGGCGGCGGTGGTGAGGTCGGTGCTCAGAGCTGTTGCAGGATGCGCAGCGCGCGGCCGACCCGGAGCATCGTGTCGGTGTCGGCGACGTCCACGCAGCCGGTGAACCACTTCTTCATCGGCGAGGAGATGCGGTCGGGCATCACCACGTACCGGCCCATCGACACGGCGAGCGGCGAGTCGCGCAGCAGTGACTCCTCGACCACCTCGACCACGATCACGATGGGCACGTCGGTGGAGTTGTAGACGTCCGAGCTGACCACCAGACCGAGGCGTTCCCGGGCGCCCTCGATGCGCCAGACCTCTCCCCTACGCAGCACGCGGTCGTCCGCCGGAGAGCAGGTCGTTGACCATGCCCACCTCGCGGGCGTCGGCGAGAGCGGCGGACTCCAGGTCCAGGCCGGCGCGGCCCACGGCGGCGGCGTGCGCGGTGAAGACCTCGCGCAGCGCCTTCTCGCGGGCGGCCTGGTCCATCCACGCGGAGAGCGACAACCCCTCGCGCTTGGCGAACCGCCGCGCCTCCTCGATCGTCTCGTCGGTAAACGACAGAGTCACCTTGGCAGTCATGTCGCTGAGACTACCCAGCGGTATGACCACCAGTCATCCCGGCGGCGACCGGCTCGCGTACCGGCGTCGAAACGCCCATTCCGGCGACTGTCACCGAACCCGACCACCGAACACCGCGAAGCGCCACTCCTTGAAGTAACAGTCGACGTCGACCAGGCCGGCCTCGGCGAGCCAGCGACACTGGTCGGCCACGGTCGCCGGCCGGTCGTGCCGCATCCGGCCCCGGGAGCCGGCGATCTCCTCGGGGGACGCGCCCAGCTCGGTGATCCGCTCCATCCACACCTCGTCATAGCGCCGCTCCAGCTCCGGGGTCGGCCCGGCGACCTGCTCGGCGTTGACGAACACCCCGCCCGGCGCCAGCGCGGCGGCGGCCCGCCGGTAGAGCGCCCGCTTGCCGGCGTCGTCCAGGTGGTGGATGGCCAGTGCGCTGACCACCGCGTCGTACCGGCCGGGCGGCAGCTCGTCGGACAGGTCGGCCCGCACCGACCGGTGCGGCACGGACCGGTCGCGCAGTTGCTCGGTGGCGCGGGCGAGCATCGCCGGCGCCCCGTCGACAAGGGTCAGCCGGACTCCGGGCACCGCCGTGGCCAACAGCAGCGAGAGCAGGCCGGTGCCCGCCCCGAGATCCAACACCTCGGGAGTACGACCGGCCGCCAGCGCCGCGCGCAGCGGCGGTGTGGCCACCTGCACGGCGGTGCCGTAGAAGGCGTCGAAGCAGGGGATCAGCCGCCGACGCTCCTCGTCGTAGGTGCCGGCCACAGCGTCGAAGACGTCCGTCACACTCATCGAGCGCTCCCATGCTTTGAGACAGATATCCCATATTATAGGCGCGCCGCATCAGACAGCGACGCTGATGTCGTCAGCGATTCAGCTCCAGGGGCGTTCGGCTCACCTCCCGCTGCACGCGAGGTCACCGCGGCTTCCGCAGCAGTGGAACCGGCGCTGCGGGCGGTCCAGGTGGTCGGTCTGGCTACGCCTGCGCTGCCTGGCGGGGTGGTCGACCGCGGACACGCGAGAGGCCCCCGGCGATTTCCTTGGATTCCAGGAGCCGGGGGCCGTTCGTGCTGCGTTGGTTAGCCGACGGGGCCGATCGCCTTCGCCAGGTCGACGAAGCCAGCCCATGCCGCCGGTCCGAAGGTCAGCGTCCCGCCGTCGCGGTCTTTGGTGTCACGGACGAGCACGACGCCGGGGAGGTTGCCGGCAACCTCGACGCAGTTACCGCCGTTGCTGCCGCTGCGGGTGCTCTTGCGCCACTGCACGCCGGTCATGTCCATGCTGCCGCCGCTTTCCTGACGAGATCGAGAGACTGCGCCCTGGGTAGGGCATCGCCAACTATGCGCGCCCACCTTCGTCCAAGGGTAGCAATTTCCGTCGTTTCGTCGATGATCTGAGCTCTGACCTGGCCGTCCACATGCGCAACCTGCGCGCCGTCAGGCATCTCGGCCATGGTGAACGGCCCGCCGAGGCCGAGATACATCGGCGTGTCAGCCGGTACGACGTGCACCTGCACATGCGGCAATGCGGCGCACGTCGCGATGTGTTCGCACTGCTCGCGCATCAGCGCGGCGCTGCGCCCGGCCCGTCGCCGTAGCACTGCCTCGTCGAGCACGGCGACGACCAGCGGCGGGCGAGGGCGGTGCAGGATCGCGTGTCGCAGCATCCGCGCGGACACCCGGTCCTCGATCTCTTCGGAGGTCAGCGATTCCATGGCGAGCGTCGCCCGCGCGTACGCCTCGGTCTGAAGGAGGCCGGGCACCCATGCCAGCTCGAACCACCGCAACGCGACCGCCTCGCGCTCGATGTCGATCCACGGCCGGAACCATGCTGGTTCCCGTCGGGTGAGGACGTCCGGCCAGAGGTCGCCCACCTCCCGGCCGAGCAGCCTGGCGACCTCGACGCGATGCCGGCTGCGCGGGATGCGTCCTGGATTGGCCCACCGCGCGGCAGTCTTCGGATCGACCCCGATCTGACCAGCGAGACTTTCAGCGGTCTCCCCGACCTCGGCCATAGCCGCGATGAGTACCTGATTCACTCCTAATCCCTCCTCGACGTCCCGAACGTCCCAGAGGAATGTTGCTACGGAGTGTATGCGTCCCACAACCCTGAGAGAGGCTGCGCTGTAGACGGCGCGGCCGGTAGGGAGCACGGAACCCGGCGGACGCGTTCGTATCGGGGCCGCCCTTGGCCTGCCACAGATCTTGGACAGTTTCCGTTACGCGAGATCGGAAACTGTCCAAGATCTCCACGAGCGAGCACGCATGGGGCGGTCCCTCCCCACGTGACGACGAGGAGAGAGCGCCGTGCCGGACGAGCTGCCCGATCGGAAACCCCAGTCGACGCCCCACCTACGGAAGCCGCACACGGGTGACGTCCTGCACCTGACCCGCGCCGCGAGTGTTCAGTTCCTGCGCCCGATCTTCGTCCGCGTGATTCGGGTCCTCGACTGGCCGACGTACGACGGCTGGTTGTGGATTGACGGTTACGAGCTGGCCGCGAACGGCGACGCGGTCGTACGCCGGTCCCTGTTCGTGATGCTCGCGGGCCTGATCTGGCCGGACCCGCCCGCCCCGGCAGCCCGTCGTCGGCCAACCACGCGCACGCGCGTGAAGGGCGGTTCGGTGAGGGTCGGATGACCCGCCGTCCTCGCCCACACCATCCGATGCGTCCGGCGTGGCTCTGCCGTAACTGCGCCGCCCCCTGGCCGTGCGCACCGGCTCAGCTTCACCTCGCGACCGAGTTCTACGGCCATTCGATCGCCCTGGCGTTCTATCTGGCAGCGAACATGCATGACGCGGTCGGCGACCTGTACTCCCTCGGCGTTCGTCCTGACCCACGAGCACTTCACGCCCGGTTCCTGGGCTGGCTGTCCCTGACCCGCCGACCACACCGCGCCAACGTGCGCTGACCGTGAGGTGAAGGCCGCCATCGCCGCGCCGACACCACCCATCCGCCACGTCCACTGCCCCCGTGCGGTGTGAGCCCCACTTGACAGGACCGAAACAGAAGGGACCCGGACTGGAAACTGCCCGGCGGCACGCTTTGCCGACATGACAGACGGTGCATGGTCCGCGACTCGACCGGGGCGCACACCCCGGCAGGTGGCGACGCACTGTCCGTACTGCGCGCTTCAGTGCGGCATGGTGCTACGCGAGGACGACTCCGGGGTGACGGTCCACCCCCGCCAGTTCCCCACGAACCGAGGCGGGCTCTGCCAGAAGGGTTGGACCGCCGCCGAACTGCTCGACCACCCGGAGCGGCTGACCACTCCCCTGGTGCGCGACCCCGCCACCGGTGCGCTGCGCCCGGCGAGCTGGGACGTCGCCCTCGATCGGATCGTCGACGGCATCCGCGCCGTCCAGGACGACGCCGGCCGGGACGCGGTCGCCGTCTTCGGTGGCGGCGGCCTGACCAACGAGAAGGCGTACGCGCTGGGGAAGTTCGCCCGGATCGGGCTGCGCACCCGACACATCGACTACAACGGACGGTTCTGCATGTCCTCGGCGGCCGCCGCCGGGATGCGTGCCTTCGGCATCGACCGAGGGTTGCCGTTCCCCCTCTCCGACCTGGGCCGGGCCGACACGCTGCTGCTGGTCGGCGCGAACCCGGCGGAGACCATGCCGCCGCTGGTCCGCTGGCTCACCGAGCAACGCGGCAACGGAGGCCAACTGATCGTCGTCGACCCCCGGGTCACCGCCACCGCCCGTCAGGCCGACCTGCACCTGCAACCACTGCCCGGCACCGACCTCGCGGTGGCCAACGCACTGCTGCACATCGCGCTCACCGAGGGTTGGGTCGACCGGGCGTACGTGGCCGACCGCACCTCCGGCTTCGAGGCGGTCCGCCGCAGCGTCGCCGCCTGGTGGCCGGCCCGCGCGGAGCAGCTCTCCGGAGTGCCGGTGGCCGACCTGGAGGCGACCGCCCGCGCGCTCGGCACCGGCGGTCGGGTGATCATCCTTACCGCTCGTGGCGCCGAGCAGCACGCCAAGGGAGTGGACACGGTCACCGCGTACGTCAATCTCGCCCTCGCCCTGGGCCTGCCCGGCCGCGACGGTTCGGGGTACGGCTGCCTCACCGGCCAGGGCAACGGCCAGGGCGGTCGGGAGCACGGGCAGAAGGCCGACCAACTCCCCGGCTATCGCAAGATCGACGACCCGGTGGCCCGCGAACACGTGGCCGGTGTCTGGGGGGTGCCGGCCGACGAGTTGCCCGGCCCGGGTGTGCCGGCCTACCAACTGCTCGACTCGCTCGGCACACCGGACGGCCCCCGCGCCCTGCTGGTGTTCGGTTCGAACCCGGTGATCTCCGCTCCCCGGGCGGCGCGGATCGAGAGCCGGCTGCGCGACCTCGACCTGCTGGTCGTCGCCGACCTGCTGCTCTCCGAGACGGCCGCGCTGGCGGACGTGGTGCTGCCCACGGCGCAGTGGGCCGAGGAGGACGGCACCATGACCAACCTGGAGGGTCGGGTGCTGCGCCGGCGCGCGCTCCGCCCGCCCCCGGCGGACGTCCGGACCGACCTGGCCATCATCTCCGCCCTCGCGGCGAGGCTGGCCGCCGCCGAGGCACCCGTCACCGCCGCCGTCGCCGCCACCGGCACCACCGGCGCGTTCGGCACCGAACCAGCGGGAGTCGAGCCGGACACCTCGCTACCGAGTGCCCGTGCGGCGGCGCGATTCCCGGCCGACCCGGCCGCCGTGTTCGCCGAGTTGCGCCGCGCCTCGGCAGGCGGGGCCGCCGACTACGCCGGCATCAGCTGGGCCCGGATCGACGCCGCCGACGGCGTCTACTGGCCCTGCCCGACCGAGGACGGGCCGGACACCCCACGGCTCTTCGCCGACCGGTTCGCCACCCCGGACGGCCGAGCCCGGTTCCACCCCGTCGACCACCGGCCGGCCGCCGAGGAGGTCAGCGCCGCGTACCCGCTGCACTTCACCACCGGCCGGGTGCTGGCTCAGTACCAGTCCGGCACCCAGACCCGCCGGGTGGCCGCGCTACGCCGCGCTGCCGGTGAGGCATTCGTCGAGCTGCACCCCGACCTGGCCGCCCGGCTCGGCGTGGATGACGGAGACCCGGTGCGGGTCACCTCGCGCCGGGGTGAGTTGTGCGCCCCGGCCCGGCTCAGCGCCGGGATCCGACCGGACACGGTGTTCGCCCCGTTCCACTACGCCGGGGCCGGGCGGGCCAACTCGGTGACGAACGACGCGGTGGACCCGATCTCCGGGATGCCCGAGTTCAAGATCTGCGCGGTCCGGGTGGAGAAGGCATGACCGCCCGGGTGGTCATCGTCGGCAACGGGATGGCGGGTGCTCGCCTCGCCGGCGAGCTGCACGCCCGGGAGGGCGACCGGAAGGTCACCGTGCTCGGGGCGGAACCGCACCGGGCGTACAACCGGATCATGCTCTCCACCCTGCTGGCCGGCCGGGTCGACGAGCCGGACGTGGAGCTGACCGAGGCCGCCGGGCACGGTATCGACCTGCGCACCGGCGTACCGGTGACCGGGGTCGACCGGTCCGCCCGGGAGGTCCACACCGCCGACGGCGAACGCATCGGCTACGACCACCTGGTGCTGGCCACCGGGGCGCGGGCGGTGGTGCCGCCACTGCCCGGCCTCGACTCGGCCGACCTGCCGGAGCGGGTGGTCCCCTTCCGGACCCTGGACGACTGTCGACGGATCCTCGCCGCGGCCGACGGAGCGCGCAGCGCGCTGGTGCTCGGCGGTGGCCTGCTCGGGTTGGAGGCCGCCCGCGGTCTTGCCACCCGAGGGCTCAGCACCACCGTGGTGCACCCACGCGGGCACCTGATGGAACGGCAGCTCGACCCGGCGGCCGGTGCGGTGCTCGCCGGCACGCTCGCCGGTCTCGGCGTCACCAGCCACCTGGCGGTGCCGGCGGTCGGCGTGGCCACCGATGCCACCGGCGTACGCCTCGACCTGGCCGACGGCCAGACGCTGCACGCCGACCTGCTGGTGCTCTCCTGCGGTGTACGCCCGGACACCGCCCTCGCGCAGGCGGCCGGGCTGAGCGTCGGCCGTGGCGTGATCGTGGACGACCGGCTCCGTACCAGCGACCGGGCCATCTCGGCGATCGGCGACTGCGCCGAACACGACGGTGTGCTCACCGGGCTGGTCGCCCCCGCCTGGGCCCAGGCCCGGGTGCTCGCCGACGTGCTGACCGGGACGGACCCGCTGGCCCGGTACCGGCCCCGGCCGGTGGTGACCCGGCTCAAGGCCGCCGGGATCGACCTGGCCTCGATGGGCGACCCGGTGGGCGGCGGGCCGGGTGAGGAGCTGACCTTCACCGATCCGAGCCGGGGCACGTACGCCCGGCTGCGGATCAAGGATGAGCGACTGGTCGGCGCGATCCTGCTCGGCGACAACCCGGCCGTCGGCACGGTGATCCAGCTCTTCGACCGCGGCCACCCGGTGCCCACCGACCGGCGGGCGCTCCTGCTGGGCCGGGCACTCGGCACGGTTGCCGCGGCACCGGCCGCGTCACCGGCACTGATGCCGGACGGGGTCACGGTCTGTCAGTGCAACTCGGTGAGCAAGGGCGCGCTGGTGCGCAGTTGGCGCTCCGGGGCCCGAACGGTCGACGCGGTGGTGGCCGCGACCCGGGCCGGCACCGGTTGTGGCGGTTGCCGCGACGCGGTGGGCGGCATCGTCGATTGGCTGAGCCAAGCGGAATCGGTGGAGGTGACGCGATGAACGGCGGCGAACTGGTCGTCATCGGCAACGGCATGGTCGGGCAGCGTTTCGTCGACGCGCTGCGCGCCCGCGACCCGCAGGGGTGCTGGCGGGTGACCGTGCTGGCCGAGGAGGGGCGTCCGGCGTACGACCGGGTGCGGCTCTCGGCGTACTTCGACGGGGTGAGCGAGGACGAGCTCAACGTGCACACCCCACACGAGGGGGTGCGGCTGCGCCTCGGTGAGCCGGTCACCGCCCTCGACCGGGAGCGGCAGGTGGTGACCACCGCCGTGGGCGAGTACCACTACGACGCGCTGGTGCTGGCCACCGGGTCGTACCCGTTCGTGCCGCCGGTGCCCGGCGCCGACCTGCCCGGCGTCTTCGTCTACCGCACCCTGGACGATCTGGCGGCGATCCGGGAGTACGCGCGGGGCCGGCGGGTCGGCGCGGTGATCGGCGGCGGGCTGCTCGGCTTGGAGGCGGCGAACGCCCTGCGGCTGCTCGGCCTGAGCACCGACGTGGTCGAGTTCGCGCCCCGGCTGATGCCGGTGCAGGTGGACCAGGCCGGCGGTGCGATGCTCCGCCGCTACGTCGACGACCTCGGCGTCCGTACCCATCTCGGGGTGGCCACCACGGCGATCCGGTCCGGCCCGGACGGCGCGGTCGCCGCGCTGGAACTGTCCGACGGCAACGCGGTCGACGCCGAGCTGGTGGTGGTGGCCGCCGGCATCCGGCCACGCGACGAGCTGGCCCGGACGGCCGGTCTGCCGGTGGGTCCGCGCGGTGGGGTGCTTGTCGACGAGACGTGCCGCAGCGCCGACGAGCGGATCTGGGCGGTCGGTGAGTGCGCGGCTGTCGACGGCACCTGCCACGGCCTGGTCGCACCCGGGTACGCGACGGCCGAGGTGGTGGCCGACCGGCTGGTCGGCGGCGCGGCGACGTTCCCGGGCGCGGACACCGCCACGAAACTCAAGCTGCTCGGCGTCGACGTGGCCTCGTTCGGTGACGCGCACGGCACGACCCCGGGCTGCCTGGACGTCACGTTCACCGACCCGGCCACCCGCGTCTACGCGAAGCTGGTCCTCTCCGACGACGCGCACACCCTGCTCGGCGGGGTGCTGGTCGGCGATGCCAGCGCGTACCCGACGCTGCGGGCCAGCGTGGGTGGTCCACTGCCGGCCGCGCCCCTGGCGTTGCTCGCGCCGGAGGGCGGCGGCGCGGACGCCGGCGCGTTGCCCGCCACCGCCCAGGTCTGCTCCTGCAACGCGGTGACGCGGGGCGACGTGGACGCCGCCATCGCCGACGGCTGCGCTGACGTGCCGGCGTTGAAGGCGTGCACCAGGGCCGGCACCAGTTGCGGCTCCTGCGTGCCGATGCTCAAGCAGCTCCTGGACGCGGCCGGGGTGGTGCAGTCCACTGCGCTCTGCGAGCACTTCGACGTCAGCCGGCGAGAGCTGTTCGAGATCGTCCGCGTACGCGGCATCCGCACCTTTTCCCAGCTCATCGCCGAGCACGGCCGGGGGCGCGGCTGCGACATCTGCAAGCCGGTGGTGGCGTCGATCCTCGCGTCGCTGGGCAGCGGGCACGTGCTCGACGGTGAGCAGGCGTCGTTGCAGGACACCAACGACCACTTCCTGGCCAACCTGCAACGCGACGGCAGCTACTCGGTGGTGCCCCGGATTCCGGGCGGTGAGATCACCCCGGAGAAGCTGATCGTGATCGGTGAGGTGGCCCGGGACTTCCGGCTCTACACCAAGATCACCGGTGGGCAGCGGATCGACCTGTTCGGGGCGCGGGTGGAGCAGTTGCCGCAGATCTGGCAGCGGCTGGTGGACGCGGGCTTCGAGTCCGGCCACGCGTACGGCAAGGCGCTGCGAACCGTGAAGTCCTGCGTGGGCGAGACCTGGTGCCGGTACGGGGTGCAGGACTCGGTGGGGTTGGCCGTGGCGCTGGAGTTGCGCTATCGCGGCCTGCGCGCGCCCCACAAGATCAAGTCAGCGGTCTCCGGTTGTGCCCGCGAGTGCGCCGAGGCCCGCAGCAAGGACTTCGGCATCATCGCCACCGAGACCGGCTGGAACCTCTACGTCGGCGGCAACGGCGGCTTCCGGCCCCGGCACGCCGACCTGTTCGCCACCGATCTGTCGACAGAAACCCTGATCACGCTGATCGACAGGTTCCTCATCTACTACATCCGCACCGCCGACCGACTGCAACGCACCGCCGGCTGGATCGAGGCGATGGACGGCGGCCTGGACCACCTGCGCGCGGTGATCGTGGACGACTCGCTGGGGCTCTGCGCCGAGCTGGACGCGACGATGGCCCGACACGTGGCGACGTACTCCGACGAGTGGCGCGACGTGCTCGACGACCCGGATCGGCTGCGCCGCTACACCTCCTTCGTCAACGCCCCCGACGTGCCCGACCCGTCGATCACCTTCGGTCGCGAACGCGGCCAGCCGGTGCCCGTACGCGACCAAACCCCGACCGGATCCGAGCCGACAAACGGTCGCCGTCGGCAACCGGTCACCCTCGGCCTACCGGAGGTACGGCGATGACCCAGACCATCACGCTGACCTGGACCCCCGTCTGTCTCCTCGACCGGTTGGAACCGGACCGGGGCGTCGCCGCCCTGGTCGACGGGGTGCAGGTCGCCCTGTTCCGAACCACGGACGGGCTGTTCGCGATCGACAACCGCGATCCGGTCTCCGGGGCGTACGTGCTGTCGCGGGGCATCGTGGGCAGCCGCGGCGGGGTGCCGACGGTCGCCTCGCCCCTGCACAAGCAGGTGTACGACCTGCGCAGCGGCGACTGTCTCGACCTGCCGGAGGTGACCGTGCGGCGGCACGACGTGCGCTGCCGCGACGGGCTGGTCGAGGTGCGGCTGCGACAGGAGGGTTGATGCGGGAAGAATTGGCGGGCTTCACCATCGGGGTGACCGCCGACCGGCGGCGCGACGAGTTGGCGGCGCTGCTCGAGCGGCGGGGCGCCCGGGTGGTGCTCGCCCCCGCGCTGCGGATCGTGCCGCTGTCCGACGACACCGAGCTGCGCGAGGCGACCCGCGCCTGCCTCAACCAGCCGCCGGACATTCTGATGGCCAACACCGGCATCGGCATGCGCGGGTGGCTGGAGGCGGCCGAGGGCTGGGGGCTGGCCGAGCCGCTGCGCTCGGTGCTGGCCAGCTCGTACGTGGTGGCCCGCGGCCCGAAGGCACGCGGTGCGATTCGTGCGGCCGGGCTGCACGACCAGTGGTCGCCGGTCTCGGAGAGCTGCGACGAGGTCGTCGACCACCTGCGCCGGCGCGGCGTGGCCGGGCAGGTGATCGCCATGCAGCTGCACGGTGAGCGGCAGCCCGACTGCACGCTCGCGTTGGAGGCGGCCGGCGCCACGGTGATCGAGGTGCCGGTCTACCGGTGGGCGCCGCCGACCGACCCGGCGCCGCTGCACCGGTTGATCGACCTGATCACCGGCCGGTTGGTGGACGCGGTGACCTTCACCTCGGCACCCGCGGTGGAGGCCCTCCTCCGGGCGGCCGGGGACCGTAGCGACGCGGTGTTGTCCGCGTTGCGCGGTGACGTCCTGGCCAGTTGCGTCGGCGCGGTGACCGCCGAGCCGCTGCTGCGCCACGGAGTGCCGGTGAGCGCGCCGGCCCGGGCCCGGCTGGGCGCGCTGGTGCGGACCATCGTCGACGAGCTGCCCCGCAGGACCATGACGTTCAAGGCCGGAGGGCACCTGCTCACCCTGCGCGGGCACGCCGCCGTGATCGACGGCGAGTTACGGCCGCTCGCCCCCGCCCCGATGGCGGTGTTACGGGCACTCGCCCAGTCTCCCGGCCGGGTGCTGTCCCGCACGGCACTGCTGCGGACGCTGCCCCGGGGCGCGGACGAACACGCGGTGGAGATGGCGGTGGCCCGCCTCCGGGCCGGCCTACGCGCGCCGCGCGTGGTGCAGACCATCGTGAAGCGCGGCTACCGGCTCCGGGTCGACTAGGGCGTGTGTCACGGCCGGCCGGTGTGCGCCGGCCGTGACACGACGCATCAGCCGACCGGCGTGGGGAAGCCCCGCCCGTGCTCGGACTGGAGCCGCAGCATCGCGTGCTCGACGACCGTCACCAGCACCTGCTTGACCGAATCCCGGTGCCGGGCGTCGGTCATCACCAACGGCACCTGCGGTGAGATGGCCAGCGCCTCGCGGACCTCCTCCAGCTCGTACTGGGGAGCGCCGTCGAACCGGTTCAGCGCCACCACGTACGGCAGGTTGCGGTTCTCGAAGTAGTCGAGTGGGGCGAAGGCGTCGGTGATCCGGCGCGTGTCCACGAGCACGGCGGCACCGACCGCACCTCGGATGATCTCGTCCCACATGAACCAGAACCGGGTCTGACCGGGTGTACCGAAGAGGTACAGGATCAGGTCCTGGGCCATCGTGATCCGGCCGAAGTCCATGGCGACCGTGGTGGTCTCCTTGCCCGGGACCTTGGACGGATCGTCGATGCCGACACCTGCCGCGGTCATCAACGCCTCGGTGGTCAGCGGTGTGATCTCGGAGATCGCCCCGACCAGTGTCGTCTTGCCGACGCCGAAGCCGCCCGCGACGACGATCTTCGCGGAGACGATTCCCCGGCCTGGCCGCCCCCCAGCGGGGTCATAGCCTGCGAAGTCCACTTAGCACCCTTCCAAGCAGTTCCATCCGCTCCTCGAACCCCTCGGCGGGAGCAGCAGTGTGTAACGTCAGCAGGCTCTCGGCCACCATGTCGGCGACCAACACCCGGGCGACGCCAAGCGGCATCCGGGTGTACGCGGCGATCTCCGCCAGCGACTGTGCTCGGCCCTCACAGACCGTGGCGATGCGGTGCTTGTCGTGCCCGGCGAAGCGGGACTCGGCGACCTGAGTGAGAGACGCGGTGAGGACTGCCTCGAGGGCGATGTCCTGACGAGGTTCGGTCCGACCACGGGTGACCGCGTACGGACGCACCAGTGCGCCGCGCGGGTCAGCGCGTCGTTGGTCCATCCCTGATCACCTCCTCGTTACCGGTGGAGCCGGTGTGTGCCGCCTCCCGTCCCTGACTCGGCGCCTGGTCCGAGCGCCGCCCCGTGGTGCTACGAGCGGACTGCGTCCCGCGGCAGCGGCACCAGCGCGGCACCCACCCGCTCGACCAGCAGCGCCATCTCGTAACCGACCTGGCCCACGTCGCAACTGCGAGCGGCCAGCACGGCCATCGACGAACCGTCGCTGATCGACATCAGGAAGAGGTACCCGCTGTCCATCTCGATGACTGTCTGCAACACCCCACCCGCGCTGAACATCCGGGCAGCGCCCTCGGTCAGGCTCACCACACCGGAGGTGATCGCGGCGAGCTGGTCGGCCCGGTCCCCCGGCAGATCCCGGGAGGACGCGAGCAGGAGCCCGTCGGCGGACACCGCCACCACGTGGGCGATGCCCGCCACGCTGTCGGCGAAGTTGGTGAGCAGCCAACCCATGTCCTGCATGGCAGCTGGCCTGTTCATCGGCTCTCCTTGGTCGAGGTGCTGTTCAGGTCCGTTCCGGCCGTCCGACCACGTTGTACACCGCGGTGGTAGGCCGACAACAGACCGCGTACTTCATCGGGGGTCCGCCGGCTGCGGTCCCGTCCGCTCTTTTGTTCGATGCCACCCGGCACGAGCTGCGCCTGCGGCACCCGCTTGGGCAGGCCGGAGCGGGTGGTCCCGGCCGGAGCCGGCTCGGCGGCCCGGCTGGCCCGGGACCAGCCCTCGTCCGCGGCCGTCCGCCAGGCGTTCGGGTCCACGGGCGGAGCGGCGGGTGCGACGGGAGGTGCGGGAGGGGCCGGCCGGGCGGCCGGCGGCGAGGTGTACGACGGCGGCGTCGCCGGCACACCGGTGGTCGCGCCACCCCGGCCCGAGGAGCCCGGCGCGGTGGCGCTGTCGGTGTTGGAGCTGCCCGGCGTGCGGGTCGGCAGGGGCGGTCGGGCCGGTGCCCTGGTCGGCGCGGGGGCGGCGCTCGGCTGAGCGCGCGGTCCCGCGTCGGCCGGAGGCGCGGTGGCGGGCGGTGGCGGCTCGTCGAACGTGGGCCGGGTGAAGATCGCGGTGGCGTCGTCGCCGTGCGACCGGAACCAGACCGCCTCCATCTCCCGGAAGATCGGCGCCTCGGCGGGGAACTCGGGCCGGGTGCTGACCGGTGCGGCGGGCACCGACGGCGCGGGAGGCGGTGCCACCGCGCCGGCGCCGGCAACCGGCCCGACCGGCAGACCCGGTGCGTTGCGGCCGTCGGCGGCGTCCGCGGTCGAGCCGCGCCGGGGCAGCGGGTCGATCGTCGGGTAGGCCACCGTCGGGCCGCCCGACGAGGCGGCCGCGCTCGTGCTGTACGCGGGTCGCGCCGGTGGGACCGGGGTGACAGGTGCCGGGGCGGGCGCGGGCGGCGCCGTCGGGCGGGCAGCGCCGTAGCCGCCCGCCTGTACGGCCGGGGTGGTGTCCCGCGACTCCAGCGGCGACTGCCACTGGGCGGGGGCCGGCGTGCTGGTGCGCCACTGGTCGGGCAGCGTCGCCGCCGAGGTCGCGGCACCGGCGAACTGTTCGGTGTGACCGGCCGGGGTGAGCGGCGTCTGTTCCACGGCCATGGGCTGACGCGGCCGGGTGAGCACCTGCTCGCGGCCTCGGTTGCTGGGCAGCACCACGGTGGCGGCGGGCAACGTCACCTGGGCGACGGTGCCACCCTCGACGTTGCGGCGCAGCTCCACCCGGATGCCGTAGCGGGAGGCGAGCCGACTGACCACGGCCAGACCCATCAGCCGGAACGCGGCGACGTCGACGCTCGGCGGGGCGGCCAGCCGACGGTTGAGCGAGTCGAGCTGCTCGTCGGTGAGGCCGAGCCCGCGGTCCTCGATCTGGATCAGGACGTAGTCGCGGATCCGGCGGCCGTCGGCGACCACCGTGGTGTTCGGCGGTGAGAAGCGGGTGGCGTTGTCGAGCAGTTCGGCGACGAGACGGACCACGTCGTTGACGGCGTGGGCGGCGACCGAGATGTCGGTGTCCACCGTCCCGAACTCGATGCGGTTGTACAGCTCCACCTCGGACTGGGCGGCGCGCAGCACGTCCACGACCAGCGCGTCGTCGCGACGCGGCACGGCGGAGTCGGCGCCGGCCAGGACCAGCAGGTTCTCGTCGTTGCGGCGCATTCGGGTGGCCAGGTGGTCGAGCTCGAAGAGCTGCGCGAGCCGCTTCGGGTCCTCCTCGCCGCGCTCGATCGCGTCCAGCTCGCCGATCATCCGGTCGACCAGGGTCTGACTGCGGCGGGCCAGGTTGAGGAACATCGCCGAGACGCTGGTACGCAGCGCGGCCTGCTCGGCGGCGACGCGCACCGCCTCCCGGTGGACGACGTTGAAGGCCAACGCCACCTGGCCGACCTCGTCGCGGCTGTTGAGCTGGATCGGGTCCCGAACCTGGCGGACGATCTCGTCCACCCCGCCGTCGCCCACGCTGCCCATGTTCTGCAGCCGCCGCACCGCGTCGGGCAGGTCGTGGTTGGCCACCGAGAGGGCGCCCTCACGCAGCCGGCGCAGCGAATGGTTGAGCGAGCGGGCCAGCACCACGGCCAGCGACACGGCGATGATCAGGGTCAGCAGCACCAGGATCGACTCGATCACGGCCTGGCGGATGACATCCGACTGTGCCTCGTCGGCCTCCTGGAGCAGTCGGTCCTGCAGTTGGATCTCGGCCCAGCGCATCAGGTCGTTCACGGCGCCGATGGCGGCGGTGGCGTCCTGTGCGGTGACCAGCGGGCGCTGTCCCACCGACCGGGTGATGTCGTTGGCGACCCGGTCGGCCAGGCCGACCGCGTCACCGGAGACGGTGCTGTCGACCAGGGCACGCTGCACCGGGTCGGCGGCCAGCGAGAAGGAGACCAGGGCCTCCTGCTGGCTGGTCAGCGTGGCCACGAAGGAGGAGAACTGCTCCGAGTCGAGTTGGCCCGCCGTCAGCGCGGTGAACGCGACCGCCTCCTCCTCGGCGACGGAAGCCTTGGCGCGGGCGAAGGCGGCGACCGCGCGGCGGCTGTCCGCCAGACTCTCGTCACCGGGCAGCTGGGCCAGCCCGTCGCCGTAGCCGACCAGGTCGGTGAGGATGACGCCGTAGCGGAGGACGGCCTCGGCCACCGCCATCTGCCGACGGTCCAGCACCTTCTGCCGAGTGACGTCCAGAGTGGTCAGGTGGTCGTCGATGGCGGTCAGCCGGTCCCGCAGGGCCGCCGGCACTCCGCCGACCCGGCCCCGCTCGGCGCGGTACTCGTCCACCTGCTGCTGCGTCTGGCGGACCCGCAGGTTGTACGCGTCGGCCGGCTGCTGCGGATTGGCCAGGTGGGCCGCCGCGGCCATTCGCTCGGCCTGGAGGTCCTGGGTCAGCGCGCTGACGTCGACGGCGAGGGCCGTCAGTGCCCGGGCGCGGGTGGCGTCGAAGGCACCCTCGCCGACGGAGACCAACCGGACCGTGGCCAGCGCGATCACGGCCGCCACCGGGACGACCAGGATCATCGCCAGTTTGGACCGGATCCGGGTGTCCCGCAGCCTCGGCACTCGCCGGGGCGTACGCCCAGCGCTGTCACCGAGCGCGGGCAGGGTCGTCGGTCCGGTGCTCACGACATCGCCTCCGTCGTTTCTTCCCCGCCTGACCCACCGAGCCATGCCGTAAGCGGAGGGGACCACGCGCGGCACGGCCGCGATTTCATCAGAGAAGATCGGGTTTGGGAAGCCGCAGTGAGGTAGGAAACGGTCGGATGGAGCGCATCCCGTGATCCGGGCAACTGATACCTTCATTTCCGCAAGCCCCTGAACAGGGCATGTAACTCCTGAGTGGTCACGCGTGTATGCAAAGTGAGCTTTTGCAAACATTGCGTTACCCCAGCATGTGGGATGACCGTCCCGAAAATGCTACCGGGGTCCGCGCTTGACCACAGCGCCGGCCATTGGCAAGGTTTTGCAGGCTTCGCGCACACCGTACGGCAGAGGAGATCCCGTCTTCCACTGAGGACGGATTAGCGGCGGTGACCGGGCAGCGCCCGCGCCCGCACCTGGAGGACTGAGTTGAGCCCCATCCGCTCCGCGACCATCGCGGCGCTCGCATCGGCCGTAGTGGCCACCACGCTCACCGGCTGCCAGTTCGGCGGGGCGGAGCAGGACACGAGTCCGATCGTGATCGCCGCCGACCTCGAACTCTCCGGCGCCGCCGCCCCCGTCGGGCAGGCGTACAAGCGCGCACTGGAACTCAAGAGGGACCAGTTGAACTCTTCCGGAGCACTGAACAACCGGAAGATCGTACTGCGAGTGATGGACAACCGTTCCGACTCGGCCGAGTCACTTCGCAACATCGTCGACGCCAGCAGCGATTCCAAGGTCAGCGCCATCATCATGGGTGGCTGCAACGAATGCGCCGTCGGTGCGGTCGGAACCATCAACGAGAAGAGGATTCCCACCATTGCGCTCGCCGCTTCCGGCGCCATAACCAGCCCGGTCGCGGAACGGCGTTACATGTTCAAGCTCGGCCCCAACGCCCCGGACAGCGCGGCCGCACTGACCACCGAACTGCGTCGCAACAACATGCGCAAGGTGGGCGTGCTCGTCAGCGACAACGCCTACGGCCAGGAGGGCGCGACCGCGCTCAAGAGCGAGTTGGACAAGGCCAACATCACGTTCCGTGAACAGCGGGTCAAGACCACCGACACGGACGTCAGCCAGCAGATCCGAGAGCTCGCCTCGGGCAAGCCCGACGCGCTGATCTTCTGGACCCCGCCGGAGCAGGCGACACTGGCTGCCACCAGCGCTTCGCAGACCGCCTTCCGCGGGTCGCTCTACTTCGACGCGGGTGCGGCTGGCGACCTCTTCCTCGGGGCGGCGGCCAGGGCGACCGAACGGGCCACGCTGATCTACACCCAGACGATGGTGATCGACGACGTCATCGCGACCACACCGGCCAAGGCGGCGCGGCGGCAGTGGTTCCAGGACTACACCGCGCGCTTCGGTGGCTACAACGGGTCCTCGTCCTTTGCGGCGGACGCCGTCCAGTTGATCGCCGACGCGGAACTTCGGGCCGGTGGTGACATCGGGAAGGTGGACCGTGACGGCATTCGGAACGTGCTCGAAACGTCCCAGATGGACGGCCTGTCGGGCCCGATCCGAATGACGCCGGACAACCACAGCGGGCTGATGCCGCAGGCGCTCACCACGCTCGTCGCTCGTAACGGCCGTTGGCGCCTGGCCGGGTGACGACCGCCGGGCCACCGGTTGACGCATGATCAACTCGGCGTCATCAATCTCGCTCTAACCGAGTCGACCACCAAAAAGGGCCGGCCTCCCCGACGGGAGGCCGGCCCTGCGCATTGCCAATCTTGATCTTGTCGCCTGGGTCAGCGGCTGCTCGTGGTTTCGCGCACCCAGGGCAGCGCGAACCGTTCGATCAACAGAAGCGCCGAGTAGAGCAGAATGCTCACCAACGCCACCAACATGATCGCCGCCCACGCGGTGGCGGTGTCGCCGACGCCGGCGTACTGCGTGATGACGTAGCCGAGGCCACTCTCGCCGGCCTGGAACTCACCGATCACCGCGCCGATCGCGGCCAGCGGCATGGCCACCTTGAGCCCCACGAAGATCTGCGGCAGCGCGGCCGGGAAGCGCACCTTGCGGAACGCCTGCCAGCGGGAGGCGTTCCAGGAACGCACCAGTTCGGCCAGATCAGCGGGCGTGGTGGTCAGCCCGGTCGCGGTCGAGAGCACGATCGGAAAGAAGCAGAGCAGGAACACCATGGTCAGGATCGGCTTCTGACCCCAACCGAGCGCCACCACCAGCAACGGGCCCAACGTGATCTTCGGCACCGCGTTCACCGCGACCAGCAGCGGAGTGAACATCCGCTCCACCGTGCCGGAACTGGCCAGGGATAGTCCGATCAGGATGCCGGCCGCCGCCGAGAGCGCGAAGCCGATCAGGATCTCCAGCAGGGTGTCCCAGGTGTGCTCCAGCATCTGGGCGGGCTTGTCGACGAACGCGGTGAGCACATCGCCAGGCGGTGGCAGCGCCGCCGGATGGACCAGTTCCAGCCGGGCGATCAGCCACCACGCCGCCAGGGCGACCAGGAGGCCGGCCGCGGGCAGCAGCGCCGCCCCGGCCCCGGCGCGGAGACCGGCACCTCGACCCGCCCGCCCCGCCTCGGGTCCGACACCCATGGGTGGGGATGTCGCCACCGCCGGGTCCACCGACCGGACGTCGGTCATCTTGTCCTCCTCGAAGTCCCACGGCCCCCCGGGGGCCGACGAGCGACGGGGGTACGCCCCACCGGAGACCGGCGGGACGCACCCCCTGGTGACGACCGGACGATCAGGCCTTCGGCGCGAGGCTGAAGTCGATGATCTGCTCGGGGGTGATGTTCTGCTTGAGCGCGCCCGCGCCCTGCAGGATGGCGATGCTCTTGGCGACCCGACCGCTGTCCAGGGTGCCGATCGCGGTACCGGTGTTGCCGGAGCGGACGTACGCGGCCATCAGTTCCAGCTCGGCGGCGGCGGCGACCGGGTTGGCGGCGTCGACGTTCTTCTTCAGGATCTCGCCGGCCTCCTTGGAGTTGGCCAGGCTGTAATCCAGGCCCTTGAGCAGCGCCGCGGTGAACTTCTTCACCATCTCGGGCTTCTCCTTGGCGATCTTGGAGGAGGTGATCAGCACGTTGCCGTAGAGGTCCTGCATCACGTTGCTGTACGGCAGCATGACTGCCTTCTTCTTGGCCACCACCTCGATGGTCGGCTGGCCGACGACGAACTGGCCGATGCCGTCCACCGCGCCGGAGGCGAGCGTGCCGATCAGGGCCTGCGCCTCACCGTTGACCCAGGTCACCTTGCTCGCATCCACACCGGCGAGCCGGGCGTACGTCGGGAAGAGGTTGCGGACCACGGACCCGGGCGTGTCGGCGAGCTTCTTGCCCTCCAGGTCCTTCGGCGTGGCGATGCTCTTGCCCTCGACCGAGGCGATGCCGGCCATGGTGCGCTGCTGGATCGCGGCCACCACGGTGAAGTCCTTCGCCTGGCCGTTGCCGACCTGGAGCAGACTGCCGGTGAGGTCGACCGGGCCGAACTGGGCCTGGCCACCGACGATGGTCTGGATCACGCCACCGGTGCCCTGACCAGGCTTGATCTCGACGTCGAAGCCGGCGTCCTTGAAGAAGCCCTTCTCCTTCGCCACCCAGGCGTAGGAGTCACGGCCGAAGTTGCCGAAGGAGGTGAGGTAGATCACCTTCTCCAGCTCCCCACCCTTGCCGCCCTTGGCGTCAGACGAGTCCGACCCGCTGCTGCAGGCGGAAACGAGAGCGAGGGCAGTGGCCAGCGCGGCCGTCGCGACCGTACGGGTCAGCCTTCTCATCAGTAGCACCATGTCCTTTCCAGCCGGGGCCGACAGGCCGCCGGAGGGGGTTGTCATGACGGGCCGGCGGGAGGGGTGGAAGCCGGGCGCCGCCGTCGTGGGGGGACTCTTCGCGGGCACAGCGTACGAGAAAGCCACAGTTGCGACGCCAGGCGTATCGGGTTGCGGAACGGAAACAACCTCATGACCACCCCGGACAGTGCGATACGAGGGCAGGCCAGCTAGCCTTTGCCGGATTCCTGACCGTCCACTCAGCGGAGGTACGCCGGAGATGATCCAACTGGCGGGGGTGTCCCGTACCTTCGAAGGCCGATCAGGCCGGGTCGAAGCGCTGCGTGGCATCGACCTCGACGTCGCCGAGGGTGAGTTCGTCGCCGTGCTCGGCCGCTCCGGCTGCGGTAAGTCCACACTGCTGCGCCTGATCGCCGGGCTGCTCCCGCTGACCGCCGGTGAGATCACCGTGGCCGGCACGCCGATCTCCCGTCCCCGCCAGGACATCGCCATGCTGTTCCAGAAGCCGGCGCTGCTGCCCTGGCGCACCGTGCTGGACAACGTCATGCTGCCGGTGGAGATCTTCGGCTGGAGCCGCGCCAAGCACCGCGAGCGCGCCCGGCAACTGCTCGACGTGGCCGGGCTGGCCGGGTTCGAGAAGCGGCTGCCGCACGAACTCTCCGGCGGCATGCAGCAGCGGGTGTCGCTGTGCCGCTCGTTGATCGGCGAGCCCCGGGTGATGCTGATGGACGAGCCGTTCTCCGCGCTGGACGCGCTCACCCGCGAGGAACTCTCCGGCGAACTCCAGCGGGTCCACATGGAGAACAAGCCGACGATCGTCTTCGTCACCCACTCGATCGACGAGGCGGTGCTGCTCGCCGACCGGGTGGTCGTGCTGAGCCCCCGCCCCGGCCGGATCCGCAAGGTGGTGGACGTCACCATCCCCCGGCCGCGCACCCTGGGCCGCAACGCCCACCTGGCCGATGTCGCACGCGTCAGCGCCGACCTGCACGAGCTGCTGATGGAACGCGACCAGCCGGCCACGGCCGGCGCGGAAGGACGATGACCATGCGGGTGTCGGTCTTCACCGAGCCGAACCGTGGCGCCAGCTACGACACGCAGCTCCGGTTCGCCCGACTGGTCGAGGCCTGCGGGTACGAGGGCTTCCTCCGCGCCGACCACTACCAGTCGATGGGCGCCGACCCGGGACTGCCCGGCCCGACGGACGCCTGGCTGACCCTCGCCGCGCTGGCCCGGGAGACCGAGCGGATCCGGCTCGGCACCCTGGTGACGTCGGCCACCTTCCGCCTGCCCGGCCCGCTCGCGGTGATGGTCGCGCAGGTCGACCAGATGAGCGGCGGCCGGGTCGACCTGGGCATCGGCGCCGGCTGGTACGAACGCGAGCACACCTCGTACGGCATCCCGTTCCCGCCGGTCGGCGAGCGCTTCGACCGGCTGGCCGAGCAACTTGAGGTGATCACCGGGCTGTGGCAGACCCCGGCCGGGGAGACCTACAGCTTCAGCGGCGACCACTACCGCCTGGTGGACGCGCCGGCCCTACCCAAGCCGGTGCAGGCGCCCGGACCGCCGATCATCGTGGGCGGACGCGGCCCGAAGCGCACCCCCGAGCTGGCCGCCCGGTACGCCGACGAGTTCAACATGCCGTTCAAGTCCGTGGCGGACACCGCCACCGCGTTCGACCGGGTACGTGAGGCGTGCGAGCGCACCGGTCGGACGGAGTCCGGTCGTCCGCCGCTGGTGCTCTCCGCCGGGCTCGTCGTGGCCATCGGCCGCACCGACGCCGAGGCCCAGCGTCGGGCCGCGCCTCTGCACGAGAAGAGCGCGCTGCCGCCGGAGGACCCGGTGGTCGGCTCCCCCGCGCAACTCGCGCAGCGGATCGGCGAGTTCGCCGCGATCGGCGCCACCCGCGTCCACCTGCGCCTGATCGACTTCGCAGACCTCGACCACCTTGAGCTGATCGCCGCCGAGGTGCTCCCCCAACTGGACGGAGAACGATGACCGACGTGATCGACGGAACCGAACTCGGGCCGGTGGGCCAGGAGATCGTGTACGAGAACGACCGGGTCCGGGTCTGGCACATCCGGCTCGAGCCGGGTGAGCGCCAACCGCTGCACAGGCATGACCACCCGTACCTGGTGGTGGCGATCGAGGGCGCGAAGAACGTCGTGCAGACCATCGACGGCACGCGCATCGACGCCGACGAGCCCACCGGTGGAGTCGTCTACCGCGACCCCGGAGCCGTACACATGCTCACCAATGTCGGAGACACGACTTACCTGGCCCGACTGGTCGAACTCAAGTAGACCCGCCGAGCGGCGAGCCGACGCGCCGCGCGGCGCGCCGGTGGCGGTCGGGTGTACGGGGTGCGTAACGTGCCGGACATGGCCTTTCGGACCTGGGGCAGACTGCTGCTCACGGCGCTCGGGGTGAGCGTGCTGGCCGGGGCCGGCCAGCTCGGCGTCGCGTACGGTTTCGGCATCGTCCGGCTGACCGGCGCCTTCACCGGTACGACCGTCAACCAGTGGCCCGCCCAGCTCGTCTGGGTGGGCTGGTTCGCCGCGAACGCCGCCGTCGTCGGTGCTGTCCTGACCGGACGCCTCGCGCGCAGCGATGCACCCGCGGCCAGCACCGGCCGACAGTTGGCGATCGGCGGCGCGGCGGCGCTCGGCGCCACCGTCATCGCCCCGCTCTGCATGCAGCCCGCCCGCGCCGCGGAGTTGATCTCCGTCGACCCGGTCTGGGCGGTGGGCATCTGCGCCGTACTGGGCGCGGTGATCGGGGCGGGCGCCGCGATCGCGGTGCTGCTCCGGCCCGAGCTGGGCTGGAACATGACGGCGGTGGCCGGCGTGGTCTGGCTGCTGGCACTGATCTCCGTCCTGCCGTCGCTCGGCACGGCCGGCCCGCTGCCGACCGTCCGGCTCGGTGTGCTCGAGCCAAGCTGGCTGAGCGACTCTGCCGCCCAGCGGCTGGCGCTGCTCCTGCTGCCCATCGTGGCGCTGCTGGCCGGGGCCGCGACCGCCGGGCTGGCTCGCTGGCGGGGGCAGGAGCCCCTGATCAGCGGGGCGACCGGGGTGGCCGGTCCGGTGCTGGTGGCGTTCGCCTACCTGACCGCCGGCCCCGGCGACTCCGTCGACCGCTACCAGGTGAATCCCTACTACGGCTCGCTGATCGCGATCCTCGCCGGCGCGCTCGGCGCAGCCGCCGCCGCGCTGCTGCGCTGGCCGACACGCGCTCGCACCCCGGATTCGCAGGCGATCGAACCCAGCGCCATCCTGCGCCCGCTCCCCACCGGCCCGGCCCTGCCCAACGCCGCGTCGCCGAGTCGGGAGCACGACCCGGACGCCGCCGAGCGGACCGACGCGCCCTCGGCCGGCGGGTCGCCAGCCGGCGGGGTACTGGTAGGCGGAAAGGTGGCCGACACCACCCCAGGTCCGCGTGCCGCAGACGGCTCCGACGGCGTCCGCACCGTGCCGGCCCACTGGGACTGGCCGACGACCACCGCGAGCGGCCAGCACGGTGCGACGCCTGCCGCTCCGGCGACCTCGGCGACCTGGCTGACCGATCCGACAGGTGAGTTCACCGCCGGGAGGCCGACGCCCACGGCGAGCCGGGACGACGTCACCTCTCCGGCGGAGACCGCCGCGATGTCCGCACCGATCTCCCCCGCCGCCAGCAGCCCGACCAGCACCACGGCCGGGCGCGCGACCCCGACAGATGGTCCCGCAGCCGACGCGCCGACCGCCCCCACCGCGACGGGCACGAGCGGTGGACGCAGCACCCGCAGGGACACCACCACCTCCGCCCCGACCAGCACGGCCCGAACCAGCACGGACGGCACCGCCAGCACGGGTACGCCCAGCGCCGGCACCGCCAGCATGGCCACGCCCAGCACGAGCGCGCCGAGCGCCGGCACCGGAACGGCCGGGGCGAGCGCGCCGAGCGCCGGCACCGGAACGGCCGGGGCGAGCGCGCCGAGCGCCGGCACCGCCAGCATCGGAACGGCCGGTGCGAGCACGCCCACCCTCGGCAACGCCAGCACGGCCACGCCCGGCACGGCCACGCCCAGCACGAGCGCGCCCAACACGGCCACGCCCAGCACGGCGACGCCCAGCACGAGCACGCCCAGCGCCGGCACCGCCAGCACGGGCACGCCCAGCACGAGCGCTGCCAGCGCGACCGCTGCCGACGCGAACAAGGCCAGCACCGCAACCACCGACGCGACCAGGGGCAGCGCCGGGACCACCGACACGGGCGCGGCCACCACGGCAACCACCGGCACGGGCGGAGTCGAGCCTGGCACGGCCGACGCACCGTTGACGGTCAAGCCGCGTCGTGCCCGCAAGCCGAAGGCCGGCCCGCTCGACGCCACCACCAAGCCCGCCGACAGCACGCCGGGGTCGACGACCTCCGACGAGCCGGGTGCCGGCACTGCCGTGCCGGACAGAGAGGGCCGGGACACCACGTCTACCCCGACCGCCGAGGCCACCCCGACCGCCGCGACCTCCACGGAAGCAGCGGCCCCGGCGACCAGAACCGGTCGGACGAGAACCCCCGTGACCCGGACCGCCACTGGTCCGATGAGAACACCCGTCCCGACCACCACCGGTCCGACCGCCACACCGGTCCCGACCACCACCGGTCCGACGAAGACCCCCGTCCCGACCACCACCGGTCCGGCGTTCGCCCCCATCCCGACCACCAGCGGTCCGGCCGGGGCACCGGCTACCCCGGCCGGCACCAGGGCAGAGGCGGTCGATCCGCCGCGTACCCCGGACGTCGTCGGCACCGGTCCCACGGCGCGAGCGGCCGAACCGGCCGGAGGGTCGGCCGCCGCCGGGGCGGGCGAGACCACCAGCGCGCGGCCCGCCGAAGACGGTCCCGTCGCCAGCGGCCCGGACACGGTCCTCTGGACGCCGGCGTCGTCGTCCTGGTCGGTCACCCCGGCCTGGACCGTGCCACCACAGACGTCCGAGTCGGGAGCCACGGCAGCGGTGCCACCACAGGCGTCCGAGTCGGGCGCCACCGCAGCGGAGCCGCCGACCGGGCCGGACGAGCCGACCGGGCCGGCGCCGAAGCCCCGGCACCGGGTACCGCTGCCGGATCTGAGCCAGGCCGGCACCTGGAACGCGTTCGACACCACCCGCCGCGCCGCCCCGACGGGGTCGTCGGACAGCTCGACGGCCCGGCCGGCGACGACCGTGGCCAGCGAGTTGGCCGCTCCGACCAGACATCCGGTCCCGGCGGAATCTCCGGTCGTACCGGGCTGGGCTGGCGCGCCCACCGGCGACCGGGTAAGCACCAGCGGCCCGGCCACCACCGGCGACCGGGCGAGCATCGCCGACACCAGCGATCCGGTGAGCACCGACGACCCGGCGAGCACCGACGCGAAGGTGGCCGAGCAACCTTCCCGGCGCGGACGGCTCGGCGGTCTGTTCCGCCGCAACAGGTCCCGCAGCGACGAGAAGGGCGCCGAGGCATCGGACGCGACGGAGGCCCTGCCGACCCAGGACGAGGAGTTCGTCGACTGGGTCGCCGGTTTGGGCAAGCCGGTGTCGGACAACGAGCCCGAGCAGGAGAGCGGCCGACGCTCGCTGCGCTCCACCGGCCGGCACCACCGCGACTGACCCACCGGCCGGCACCGCGACCCGGCCGCCGGCCGGGGGGCCGGAACCCCGATCGGTTGCGCCTGATCCACTCGGGTTCATTGGTCTCGGGCTGTCCTAGCCGCCCGGATACCGCAATACCAGTGAACCCGAGTGGATCACCTCGGGGACGGCGGGTTCGCCGCGCTCGGCCCGGCGCAGGTCAGGCCAGCGGCAGGTAGACCTTGCCTCCGCCGGAGAGGAACTCCTCCGACTTGCCCTGCATGCCGCGTGCCGCGTACTCCTTGAGCTCTTGCGTGATCTTCATGGAGCAGAACTTCGGGCCGCACATCGAGCAGAAGTGTGCCGTCTTCGCCGGCTCGGCCGGCAGCGTCGCGTCGTGGTACGAACGCGCCGTCTCCGGGTCCAACGAGAGGTTGAACTGGTCCTCCCAGCGGAACTCGAACCGGGCCTTCGACAACGCGTCGTCCCAGTCCTGCGCGCCGGGGTGCCCCTTGGCCAGGTCTGCCGCGTGGGCCGCGATCTTGTACGCGATCACGCCCGCCTTCACGTCGTCCCGGTCCGGCAGGCCGAGGTGCTCCTTCGGCGTGACGTAGCAGAGCATCGCGGTGCCGAACATGCCGATCATCGCGGCGCCGATCGCCGAGGTGATGTGGTCGTACGCGGGCGCGATGTCGGTGGTCAGCGGGCCGAGCGTGTAGAAGGGCGCCTCGTGGCACCACTCCTGCTGAAGGTCCACGTTCTCCTTGATCTTGTGCATGGGCACGTGACCGGGTCCCTCGATCATCACCTGCACGTCGTGCTCCCAGGCGATCTTGGTCAGCTCGCCGAGCGTGCGCAGCTCGGCGAACTGCGCCTCGTCGTTGGCGTCCGCGATCGAACCGGGACGCAGCCCGTCGCCGAGCGAGAACGTCACGTCGTAGCGCGCGAGCAGCGCGGACAGCTCCGCGAAGTTGGTGTAGAGGAAGTTCTCCTCGTGGTGCGCCAGGCACCACGCCGCCATGATCGAGCCGCCCCGGGAGACGATCCCGGTGACCCGGTCCACGGCCAGCGGCACGTACGGCAGCAGCACCCCGGCGTGCACCGTCATGTAGTCCACGCCCTGCTCGGCCTGCTCGATCACGGTCTCCCGGAACACCTCCCAGCTCAACTTCACCGGGTCGCCGCCGACCTTCTCCAACGCCTGGTAGATCGGCACCGTCCCGATCGGCACCGGCGAGTTCCGCACGATCGCCTCGCGGGTCTCGTGGATCCGCTTCCCGGTGGACAGGTCCATCACGGTGTCCGCGCCCCAGCGGGTGGCCCAGGTGAGCTTCTCCACCTCCTCGGCGACCGACGAGCTGACCGCCGAGGTGCCGATGTTGGCGTTCACCTTGACCAGGAACGCCTTGCCGATGATCGCCGGCTCGCACTCCGGGTGGTTCACGTTGAGCGGCAGCACCGCCCGGCCGGCGGCGATCTCGGCCCGGACCAGCTCCGGGTCGACGTTCTCCCGGATCGCCACGAACTCCATCTCCGGCGTCACCACCCCGGCCCGCGCGTACGCGAGCTGGGTGGGACGGCGACCGTCCGCGCCGGCGAGCGGCGTGCCCGCGCCCCGGACCGGGGCCACGTCACCCCGCTCGGCGATCCACGGGCCGCGCAACGCGGGCAACCCCACCTCCGGGTCCGACCCGGGACCGGACGTGTCGTAGAGCCGCACCGGCGGAAGATCCCCGGTCAGCCCCACCTCCGCGAACGGCACCCGGACATCCGGCCGTGAACCCTCGACGTACACCTTGCCTCGTGCCTGCATGACAGCCTCCCTGGTGATCAAGCGGACCAGCCGAAGTGGTCCAGCGGTCCACGCCCCGCGCCCAGCTCCCAACCCCGTGCGCCGGTCAGCGCACGGAGCACGTACTTTTTCGCGGCCTCTACCGCCGCCGGCACCGGATCGCCCAGCGCGAGCCGCACGGCGATCGCCGCCGAGAACGAACACCCGGTGCCGTGCGTGTGCCGGGTGTCCACCCGGGGGGCGCGCAGCAGCGTCGTCACCCCGCCGCCGTGCAGCACGTCGACCGCCTCGCCGCCGTCCAGGTCACCGCCGGTGACCACGACGTACTCCGGGCCGCCGGCCACCAGAGCCTCGGCGGCCACGACCATCCCGGCCACGTCGTCCACCGGGCGTCCGGTGATGGCCGCGGCCTCCGCGCAGTTCGGCGTCGCCACCCTCGCGTACGGCAGCAGCCGCTCCACCGCACCCACCACACCGAGCCGGTGTCCACTGGTGGCGACCAGCACCGGATCGACGACGAGCTGAGGCAGCCGACCGTCCCGGGCAGCCTCGGCCACCGCGTCGGCGACCGCCGGGGTGCCGAGCATCCCCGTCTTGACCGCGCGCACGGTGAAATCCGTGAGTACGCTCTCCAGCTGCTCGACGACCGTGCGCGGCGGCAGCGGCAGCACGGCGTCGACACCACGGGTGTTCTGCGCGGTGACCGCGGTGAGGACGCTCGTGCCGTACGCCCCCAGCGCCGCGAAGACCTTGAGGTCGGCCTGGATGCCCGCGCCGCCGCCGGAGTCTGAGCCGGCGATGGTGAGGATGGTGGTTGGGGTCACTTCTCCTCCTTGGTTGCGGTTGGGGGCTGGCCGTTCTTGGTTGCGGTTGCGGGCTGCGGCGGACCGTTGCTGGTTGCGGTTGGGGGCTGCGGCGGACCGTTGCTGGTTGCGGTTGGGGGCTGCGGCGGACCGTTGCTGGTTGCGGTTGGGGGCTGTGGCCGACCGTGCCCACTCCGGGCGGTCAGGCTTGATCCCTGCGTGGGCACGGTCGGCCACAGCCCTGACGTGGAGACCTGGGTGACCCCGTGCCGGGTTTGGGTCAGCTTTGGGGTGACCGCCTCGACATAGGCGCTGGTCAGGGCGGTGGCTGTTGTGGCGGGGTCTTTTGCTCGCATGATTGCGCCTAGTACCGCCACCCCTGCGGCTCCTGCCTGGACGCAGGCGGTTACCTGTTCTGGGGTGTCGATGCCGCCCAGGGCCAGCAGCGGCACGGGACTGATCCTGATCAGCTTGCGCAGCCCTTCGGTGGCCAGGGGTGGGCCGTAGCCCGGTTTTGTTCTGGTGGGCCAGATCGGGGAGACGGTGGCGTATTTTTCGGTGGTCAGGCGGTTCAGCTCGGTTTCGTCGTGGCAGGAGCGGCCGACCAGGCGGTGGGTCGGCGGCGGGTACGGGCCGGCGGCGGGCAGGTGGACGGCGTCGCCGCCGAGCGGGTCGGGGCCGGCCACGACGAGGGTCCCGCCGACGTCGGCCAGGATCGCGCGCAGGCCGGCGGCGAGGGCGGCGCGCTCGACGCGGGGCAGGTCCATCTCGCGCAGCACCACCCAGCGCACTCCCCCGGCCACCGCACCCGCAACAACCCGCTCAATCCCACCGCGAGCAACCAGCCGACGATCGGTCAGAACGACAACCCCCGACGGCACGGTCCCCAACGAGATCTTGGAAGGAATCGGCCCCTCCAGGGGCACTTTGCTTCCAAGATCTCCCGGCGGCAGCGCGCCTGCGGGCGGCAGCGCGCCTCCCGGCGGCAGCGGGCCTCCCGGCGGTAGTGGGCCTACGGGTGGCGGCGGGCCGGTCACAGGTCGGGTCTTCCCTCGTCGGGGGTGGAGGCGAGCGCGTGGAAGCGGCGCTCGATCCGGCCGGCGCCGGCCGCGAGCCGGCCCGCCTCGACCGCGTACCGCATCGCGGTGGCCATCGCCACCGGGTCCGCGGCCCGGGTCACCGCGCTGGCCAGCAGCACCCCGTCGCAGCCCAACTCCATGGCCAGGGCCGCGTCGGAGGCGGTGCCGATGCCGGCGTCGAGGATCACCGGCACGTCGACACCCTGGCGGATGAGCCGGATGTGGTGCGGGTTGCCGATGCCCAGCCCCGAGCCGATCGGCGAGCCGGCCGGCATCACCGCGGCACAGCCCACGTCGGCGAGACGGCGGGCGAGCACCGGGTCGTCGCTCGTGTACGGCAGCACGGTGAAGCCGTCGGCGACCAGTTCCTCGGCGGCGCGGAGCAACTCGATCCCGTCGGGCAGCAGCGTCCGCTCGTCGCCGATCACCTCCAGCTTCACCCAGTCGGTGTCGAACGCGTCCCGGGCCAGCCGGGCCACCTTCACCGCCTCGGTCGCCGTATAACAGCCGGCGGTGTTGGGCAGCAGCCGTACCCCGCAGCGGTCCAGCAGGTCCAGCAGCCCGCCAGCGGTGCCCGGGGCAGTGTCCACCCGGCGCAGGGCCAGGGTGACCAGCTCGGTGCCGGACGCCCGGATGGCCTGCTCCAGCACGTGCAGGTTGGCGGCACCACCGGTGCCGAGGATCAGCCGTGAGGTGAACGTCTCCCCACCCAGCTCGAACGACACGCCCGTCACCCGCCCTGCGCCGCGGTGAGCACCTCGACGCGGTCGCCGTCGCGCAGCGCCGTGGTCGCCCAGCCTGCCCGGGGCACCACCTCGCCGTTCACCGCGACGGCCACCCCCCGGGGTTGCGGGGCGACGACACCGACCAGGTCAGCCACGGACATCTCAGCCGGGACGCTTCGTCCGGCCCCGTTCACCGTCAACTCCACAGGTCCCCCTTCATCGTCGGTTCGGGTCCGCCGTCCGCCGCCGCGCCGGCGAACCGGTCCGGCCGGAAGGGCGCGAGCAGCGGATCGGGTACGCCGGTGAGCGCCAGGTCCGCGATCAGGTCGGCGGTGATCGGGGTGAGCACGATGCCGTGCCGGTGGTGACCGGTGGCGGCCAGCACGTCCGGCCGGCCGGGCAGGGGCCCGAGGATCGGCGCGTTGTCCGGGGTACCTGGGCGCAGCCCGGCGACCGCCTCGACCAGGTCGTACTCGGCCAGTTCGGGCAGCAGGTCCACCCCGGCGCGGAGCAGCCGCTGCACGGCGCCGGCGGTGACCGTGGTGTCCGACCGTTCCTCGACCGTCGCGCCGAGCACGACCTCACCGTCGGCGCGGGGCACCAGGTAGACGTGCTCGCCGTCGGCGTACCCCCGGATCACGTGCCGGAAGCCCGGCGCGACGCCGCCGGGCGCGCGGAGCCGGAGGATCTGGCCCTTCACCTGCCGCACGGGCAGGCCGGTGAGTGCGGCGGACCCGCAGCCGGCGGCGACAACCGTGACGCCCGCGTCCACGTCGGACAGGTGTCGAACTCCGTGCGGCACCAGCGCCGCGCCGGCCCGCTGCGCGGCCGTGCGCAGCGCCGGCACCAGCAGCCGGGGGTCGACCTGGTGGTCGGTGGGCGCGAGCGCGCCGCCGCGCACCCGGGGGGCGAGCGCCGGTTCGCGGTCGCGCAGCTCGCTGGGGCGCAGTGGGGTCACCGGCAGGCCCAACCCCTGCTGGTACGCCCACAGCCGGCGCGCCTCGGCCAGGTCGTCGCCGGTCAACCCGACCAGCAGGGTGCCCTCGGTGCGGTAGCCGATGTCGGCGCCTGTCGCCTCGGCCAACTCCTCGGTGAAGGTGGGCCAGCGGGCGGCGGACGCCAGCAGCAGCTCGGTCAGTTGCCGCTCACCGAAGTACGCCTCGGCGACCGGCGCGAGCATGCCGGCGGCCACCGCCGACGCCCCCGAGCCGGGTGCCGGATCGTGCACCACCACCCGTAGCCCACGGGCGGCGCAGCGCCAGGCGATCGCCAGCCCGATCGGCCCCGCCCCAACCACCGCCACATCCGGCCGGGTCCGGTCGATCGACGGCGCCGACGGGAACCGGCCGGTCAGCACGTCAGGGCCTCGATCAGCGTGGCGGTCGCCCGCGCCGGGTCGGCGGCGGCGGACACCGCACCGACCACGGCCACCCCGTACGCCCCGGCGGCCCGCAGCTCCGGCACCCGCGCGGCGGTCACGCCACCGATCGCGATGACCGGCACGTCGACGGCGTCGGCCACGGCGCGGACCCCGGCCGGCCCGATCGGGTCCGGCAGGCCGGACTTGGTGCTGGTGGGGTGGCACGGGCCGACACCCAGGTAGGTGGCGCCCGCCGCGACGGCCTCGGTTGCCGTCTCCGGCGCGCGGGCAGTGGCTCCCAGCACACCGGTGGGGCCGAGCACCCGACGGGCGGCGGCCACCGGGAGGTCGTCCGCTCCGATGTGTCCGCCGGCCGCGCCCACCGCCAGCGCCACGTGCAGCCGGTCGTTGACCAGGCAAATCGCCTCGTACGACAGGCAGAGCGCCAGCACCCGCCGGGCCAACTCGTACGCCTCGCGGTCGGTGGCGGAGTCCTCGACCCGGACCTGCACGACCAGGTCGGCGCGGGCCACCGTGAGGGCGGCCCGGACCACGGTGAGCGGGTCCCGACCGGGTCGGGTGTCGGTGATCAGATGCAGTCGCCCCAGGGACGGCACGGCAACTCTCCTCCCTGCGCCGGCATTATCCGGATCAGGTTCGACGGTCGGGGGCTGTCAGCCCCCCTCTCAGCCCGGTACACCGGGCTCCCGTGGGTTACTTGCGTGTCACCGTACGACAGATCCGTCGGTCTGCCAAGGCGAGGTTCGGCGGCGGCCGGTGGGCCGGAACGCACCGAATCGAGCTAGATCTGTGTGGCGGTTCATGCGGTCCTGTTCGGAATGTCGCCTGCCGTTGCAGAACCGTTACCCGCCGGCATCTTGCCGGACATCGAGCCAGTCGAATTAATTTGTTTAGCGATTCGACAAAATGTCGGTGGGGGCACCTTGGCACGGTGTGACCACCGGCTCCATCAGGGACGGCCTTCGGCGTGCCGACTCCCGCGATCTCCGTCACTACGACACAGGAGGCGGCGTGTCCCGTTCTCGTCGTGCCCGCGTACCAATCACCGCAACCCTCATCTCCCTTGCTCTCGCCTCGACGAGCCTGTTCGGCACGCCCGCGCAGGCCGCGCCGGCCGCCGCACAGGTCCCCCCACGGGAGGCAGCGGCCGGAACCCCGGTCACCCAGGTGGCGCCCAAGGCGCCCCAGAAGGCCGCCGACGATCCCTTCTCGGTCCTGGTCTTCTCCAAGACCGCCGGCTTCCGGCACGACTCCATCCCCACCGGTGTCGCCGCCATCCAACAGCTCGGCGCCACCAACGGCTTCACCGTGGACGCCTCCGAGGACGGTGCCGCGTTCAGCGACGCCAACCTCGCGAAGTACAAGGCCGTGATCTGGCTCTCCACCACCGGTGACGTCCTCAACGCCGAGCAGCAGGCGGCGTTCGAGCGCTACATGAAGGCCGGCGGCGGTTACGTCGGCATCCACGCCGCCTCGGACACCGAGTACAGCTGGGCCTGGTACGGCGACCTGGTCGGCGCGTACTTCGCCAACCACCCGCAGAACCAGCAGGCCACGGTCAAGGTGGAGGACCACGCCCACCCGTCCACGGCCGAACTGCCGGACCGCTGGTCCCGGTTCGACGAGTGGTACAACTTCCAGACCAACCCGCGGCCGGACGTGCACGTGCTGGCCAGCCTGGACGAGAAGAGCTACACCCCGGGCGCGGGCGCGATGGGCGCCGACCACCCGACCTCCTGGTGTCAGGACTTCGACGGCGGTCGCTCCTGGTACACCGGTGGCGGACACACCCGGGAGTCGTTCGCCGAGCCCGAGTTCCTGTCCCACCTGCTCGGCGGCATCCGCACCGCGGCCGGTGTCGAGGACGCCGACTGCGGCGCCACGAAGACCTCGAACTTCGAGAAGATCGCCCTGGACAGCAACACCAGCAACCCGATGGAGCTGGACATCGCCCCCGACGGGCGGGTCTTCTACATCGAGCGCGACGGCCGGGTGCAGATCATCAAGCCGGACACCGGCAACACCGTCACCGCCGTCGACCTGGACGTCTTCACCGGCAACGAGGACGGCCTGATCGGCATCCGGCTCGACCCGGACTTCGCCACCAACAAGTGGGTGTACCTCTACTACGCCCCGAACGACAACGTCACCCGCAACCTGCTGTCCCGGTTCACGGTGACCGGCGACACCATCGACCTGGCGAGCGAGAAGCAGGTGCTGCGGGTCGACACGCAGCGCAACACCTGCTGCCACGCGGGCGGCAGCATGACCTTCGACAGCGCCGGCAACCTCTACCTGGCCACCGGTGACAACACCAACCCGTTCGAGTCGAACGCGTACTCGCCGCTCGACGAGCGACCGGGCCGCCAGGACTACGACTCGCAGCGCACGTCGGCGAACACCAACGACCTGCGCGGCAAGGTGATCCGGATCCACCCGGAGGACGACGGGACGTACACCGTTCCGACGGGCAACCTCTTCGCACCGGGCACCGAGAAGACCCGTCCCGAGATCTACGCGATGGGCTTCCGCAACCCGTTCCGGATCGGCACCGACCCGAAGACCGACACGCTCTACGTCGGTGACTACGGACCGGACGCCAACGCGAACAACCCGACCCGTGGCCCCCGCGGTCTGGTCGAGTGGAACATCGTCACCCCCGGCAACTACGGCTGGCCGTACTGCACGGGGACGAACGAGGCCTACAACGACTACACGTTCCCGTCCGGTCCGAGCGGCGACAAGTTCGACTGCGCGGCGCCGGTGAACAACTCGCCGAACAACACCGGCCTGACCAACCTCCCACCGGTCGTCCCGGCCACCGTCGACTACGGCTACGCCGGTGACGCGCGGTACCCGGAGATCGGTGGCGGTGGCGCGCCGATGGGCGGCCCGGCCTACCGGTACGACCCCAACCTCAACTCCACCCGCAAGTGGCCGGCCTACTACGACGGCAAGGCGCTGCTCGGCGAGTGGAACCAGAACAAGATGTACACGATGCAGGTGACCGCCGACGGCAAGTCCTTGGTGGACATCAACCAGTTGCTGACCGGCATGAGCATGATCCGGCCGATGGACTTCGAGTTCGGCCCGGACGGCGCGTTGTACCTGATCGAGTGGGGCAGCGGCTTCGGCGGCAACAACGACAACTCCGGCATCTACCGGATCGACTACACCGCCGGTGACCGCGCGCCGATCGCGGCGGCGTCCGCCAACCCCACCTCGGGTCCGGCGCCGTTGACCGTCACGTTCTCCAGCGCCGGCTCCCGGGACCCGGACGGTGGGGCGCTCACCTACGCCTGGGCCTTCGGCGACGGGCAGACCTCCACCGAGGCGAACCCGACGCACACCTACGCGACGGCGGGCAACTACACCGCCCAGCTCACCGTGACCAACCCGAAGGGCCGTACCGCGGTGGCCAACGTGCCGGTCACCGTGGGCAACACCGCACCGACGGTCACCATCGAGTTCCCGCCGGACGGTGGTTTCTTCAACTGGGGTGACCAGGTCAAGTACACGATCAAGGTGACCGACCCCGAGGACGGGCAGATCGACTGCGCCAAGGTGAACCTCCAGGTGCTGCTCGGTCACGACGAGCACGCCCACCCGCTGGAGCAGCACACCGGCTGCACCGGCACCGTCCAGACGTCGCTCGCCTCCGGGCACGGCGCCGAGGCGAACGTCTTCGCGGTCTTCGAGGCCACCTACACCGACGAAGGTGGTGCCGGCGGCGCCGGTGCGCTCACCGGTCGGCAGATCGAGATCCTGCAGCCCAAGCAGAAGCAGGCCGAGTACTTCACCGCCACCGGGCGGACGCCGGTGAGCACCGGCGGCGGAGACGCCGGCGTGCAGCGGGAGGCCGGGGCCGACACCGCGGGTGGCGGCCAGAGCATCGCGTTCATCGAGGACGGTGACTGGTGGTCGGTCGCTCCGGCGGACCTGACCAACATCACCGAGATCCGGTTCCGGGCCGCCTCGGCCGCCGCTGGCGGTCGGATCGAGGTCCGCGCCGGTGCGGTTGACGGACCGGTGGTCGCCACGGCCGTCGTGCCGTCGACCGGAGCGTGGCAGACGTACACGGACGTGAGCGCGCCGGTCACCGGTGCCGCGAGCGGTTCGCTGTACTTCGTGGCCCGCGACCCGAACGGCGGAACGGGTTCGCTGTTCAACGTCAACTGGATGGACTTCGTCGGCCGCGGTGTCACCGAGAACGCGCCGCCTGCGGTCAGTGCCACGGCCACCCCGGCCACCGGCACCGCGCCGGTCACCGTCGCCTTCGACGGCACGGCCACCGACGCCGAGGGCAACACCCCGTTGACGTACGCCTGGGACTTCGGTGACGGCGGCTCGGCGACCACCCTGGACGCCAGCCACACCTACACCAACCCGGGCACCTTCACGGCCACCCTCACGGTGACCGACAGCAAGGGCGCCAAGGCGTACGCCACGGTGCCGGTGCGGGTGGACGCTCCGGACACGTCCTGCTTCGGGGCGCGTTCGGACGACTTCAACGGCAACAGCCTCGACAAGGCCCGCTGGACCAGCGTGGTTCGGGAGAACCAGCTCTACTCGCTCAGTGGGGGCGCGCTGCGGCTGCCCACCGGGGTGGGTGACCTCTACGGGGCTCGCAACGACGCCACCAACCTGGTGCTCCAGGCGGCTCCGACCGGCGCCTGGGAGATGACCACCAAGGTCACCCTGCCGGTCACGGCCAACTACCAGCAGGCCGGCCTGCTGGTGTACGGCGACGACGACAACTACGCCAAGGTGGACCTGCTGTACAACGGCAGCCGCCGGGTGGAGTTCATCCGGGAGACGGCCGCCACGCCGCGCAACGAGGCCGCCGACGCCACCAACGCACCGGCGGGTGACACCGTGTACCTGCGGATCACCAGCGACGGGACGAACCTGACCGCGTCCGCCTCGGGCGACGGGCAGACCTTCACCCCGGTTGGCCGTTCGGCCGCGCTCGCCGGCATCACCAACCCGCGGATCGGGGTCTTCGCCCTCAACGGTGGCACCGAGGCACCTGTTGTGGACGCGGCCTTCGACTCGTTCGTGGTCACGCCGGACGCTCCGGCCGGCCCGGTCGAGCCGTCGGACGAGTTCACCGGCAGCTCGCTGGACAAGTGCCGGTGGGACGCCGTCACGCGGGAAGACCCCGCTGGTTACCGGGTCTCCGGAGGCGCGCTGCGGATCGACGTGCCCAACGGTGACATCTACGGCACCGACAACACCGGGCCGAAGAACTTCATCCTCCAGACCGCGCCGACCGGCGACTGGACCCTGGAGACGAAGGTCGACGGCAGCCTGCTGAACGAGCAGTACCAGCAGGCCGGTCTGCTCGTGCAGGCGGACGACGACAACTACGTCAAGTTCGACTTCATCGCGGACAACCAGGCCGGCCAGGCGGTGACGCGGCGGATCGAGTTCCGCAGCGAGATCGCCGGGGTGGTGCAGACCCCGCAGCCGGAGGCGACAAGCCTCACCTCGGCCGTGTGGCACCTGCGGCTGGCCCGCACGGGCAACACGTTCACCGCGTCGTACTCGGCGGACGGGACGACCTGGACCGCGTTGGAGGCACTGACCAACAGCGCGGTGGGGGCCACCCCGAAGGTCGGTCTGTTCACCCTCGGCGCCAACCAGACGGCGTCGAAGACCGCCTCGTTCGACTACTTCCGGCTCAGCACGAAGGTGGCCGACGAGACCGCTCCGGTCACGACGGCTGCGGTTTCCGGCACCCCGACCGACGGGTGGTACACCGGGCCGGTGACGGTCACGCTCACCGGTGCCGACGAGGCCGGCGGTAGCGGTCTCGCCACCACCGAGTACCAGCTGGACGGGGCCACCACCTGGACGGCGTACACCGCACCGGTGGCCATCACCGGCGACGGCGAGCACGAGCTTCGGTTCCGCTCGACCGACAAGGCCGGCAACGTGGAGGAGACGAAGACGGTCTCCGCCAAGATCGACGCCACCGCGCCGGTGACCTCGGCGACGTTCGCTCCGGCGAACGACGCCGGCTGGCACGACGGGACGATCCCCGTCGTGCTGACCTCGACCGACGCCGGTTCCGGCGTGAAGACGGTGGAGTGGTCGCTGGACGGTGGCGCGTGGACGCCGTACACGACGCCGGTCGAGGTGACCGGTGACGGGCAGCACGAGCTGCTGTTCCGTTCGACCGACAAGGCCGGCAACGTCGAGACGCTCAAGTCGGCGGTGGTGCGCATCGACGGCACCAAGCCGACGCTGCTGGTGTCCGGGATCGCCGACGGCCAGCTCTACGGAGACAGCCAGGACGTACGGGTGTCCTGGCAGGCTGTCGACCCGACCTCGGGCATCGCCGCGGTGGTCGGCACGTTGGACGGTCAGGCGTACACCAGCGGCACCCTGCAGGCCATGTACGAGCTGCCGCTCGGCCTGCACGAGCTGACGGTGACCGCGACCGACAAGGCGGGCAACGAGACCACCTCGGCGGTCCGTTTCTTCGTCACCACCTCGTTCCGGGACATGCAGAACCTGCTGGACCGGTTCAAGGCGACGGGTCGGCTCTCGGCCAAGGCGCACAAGCAGTTGACGGCGAAGCTCGACGCGGCCCGTCAGGCCGAGGCTGCCGGCAACGACAACAAGGCGATCAAGCAGTTGACCGCGTTCCGCACGCTCGCCGCCGACGCCACCCTGGTGGCTGAGGCGGAGGTCAGGGATGTCCTGGTGCGGGACACCGACGCGATGATCGTTCGTCTCGGCGGCGCGGCCAGCAAGGCCGGCGTCAAGGCGAACGACGGCGAACCGGTCAAGGGCACCGGGCGGCTCGGTGGCGATGCCACCCGGTTGGCACCCGGTCGCCAGCTCTGATCCGACGAGGCCCCTCCCCGACGCTTCGGCGTCGGGGAGGGGCCTCCCTCATTCGTAGTCGAGGAGATGTCCGTGACGGTTATCCGCAAGGTGCTGGCCGCCGTGTTCGCCGGGCTGGCCCTGACCCTGTTGTCCGCTGCCCCGGCGGCCGCCCGGGCCGACACACTCAAGCTGACGGTGGCCGGCGACGGGGCCGAGGGAGTCACCATCCAGGCCACCTACGCCGATGGCCGACGGCTGGACCGGGTGGTGCGGTTGGTGCTCACCGCCACCGGCCCGGACGGGCAGAAGGTCGGCCCGGTGCAGTTGGAGCCGCAGCCCGAGGGGCAGGGCTTCTACAGCAGCGGAAAGGTGCTCAGCGCCGGCACGTGGAAGGTGACGGTGAACTCGCCGGCTCCCCTGCCGGCCAAGGCCACCGCGACGGTGCAGGCCCGTGCCGCGCAGTCTCCGCCGGCGCCCAAGCCGGTGGCGGTCAACGAGCCGACTGACGGCGGCGGCGGGGCGGGTGCCGGCTGGTGGCTGTACGCGGCGGCCGGCCTGGTCCTCGTCGCCGGCGCGATGGGGGTGGCCATGCTGTTCGGCCGCCGCCGCACCGACACGCCGAGCGACTGACCGACAGGCGTTTCACCAACCGGGCCGGGCCGCGACGAGCGGCCCGGCCCGGTTGCGTCTGATCAGGAGGAGGCTCAGAGGATGGCGCGCAGTGCCGCCAGGTCCTCGTCGCTGGGCTCCCAGGTGCCGGCGGCGGCGTTGGCGCGTACCTGCTCCGGCGTGGTGGCACCGGCGATCACCGAGGTCACCGCCGGCTGGGCGGCCAGCCCACCGATCGCCACCTGGAGCATGCTCACACCCCGCTCGGCCGCGTACGCCTCGATCGCCTCGATGGTGTCCCAGTCGGCCGCGGCGAGCCGCTCCGCGTACCGGCCTCCGCCGGAGAGCCGGCTGCCGGCCGGCGGCTGACCCGAGCGCTTGTACTTGCCGGTGAGCAGCCCGTTGGCGAGCGGGAAGAACGGCAGCATGCCGAGGCCGAACCGCTCACAGGCCGGGATGATCTCGGTCTCGACCGAGCGCTCCAGCAGGCTGTAGTGGTTCTGCGCGCTGATGAAGCGGGACCGGCCGTTGGACGAGGCCACCCAGTCCGCGTCGGCGATCTGCCAGCCGGCGAAGTTGGAGTTGCCCAGGTAGCGCACCTTGCCGTCGCGGACCAGGTCGTCCAGGGCGGCGAGGGTCTCGTCGATCGGGGTGCCCGGGTCGGGCTCGTGCATCTGGTAGAGGTCGATGTGGTCGGTGCCGAGCCGGCGCAGCGACGCCTCGACGGCACGGGCGATGTAGCGCCGGGCACCCCGGGCGCCGAAGTCCGGCCCGTTCAGGCCGTTCATGTCCATGCCGAACTTGGTGGCCACCACCACGTCGTCCCGGCGGCCCTTGAGCGCCTGCCCGAGCAACTCCTCGGAACTGCCCTGCGGCTCACCGTAGATGTCGGCGGTGTCGAACAGGGTGATCCCGGCGTCCAGGGCGGCGTCCACCACCGCGCGGGTGCCGTCGAGGTCGAGCTTGCGGCCGAAGTTGTTGCAGCCGATGCCGACCACGGACACCACGAGCCCGGAGTCGCCCAGCCGGCGATAGGTCATGTCAGTCACGTGATCCACCCTATGCCGGTCGGCCGCGGCGGACCCACGGACCGCTCAGCCCACGTCCCAGACCGGCTCCGGGGTCTCCACCACCTCGCTGTCGCCTCGGAACAGCACGAACCTGTCGAAGGAGCGGGTGAACCAGCGGTCGTGGGTGACCGCGATCACCGTCCCCTCGAACGCGTTCAGGCCTGCTTCGAGGGCCTCCGCGCTGGCCAGGTCGAGGTTGTCGGTGGGCTCGTCGAGCAGCAGCAGCGTCGCTCCGGACAGTTCCAGCAGCAGCACCAGGAACCGGGCCTGTTGACCACCGGAGAGCGTGCCGAAGCGCTGGTCGCCCTGGGCGGCCAACTCGTAGCGGCTGAGCACCCCCATCGCCGCCTGCCGATCCATCCCGGTGCGGTGCTCGTCGCCCCGCCAGAGGATCTCGACGAGCGTCTTCGACATCAGCTCCGGTCGGTCGTGGGTCTGGGAGAAGTGCCCGGGGCGGACCCGGGCGCCCAGGCGGGCCGTACCGTCGTGTGCCACCGGCGCGAGCGCGCCCGCCCCGTCGACCGGCCCGTTGGCCGGGTCGGGGTCGGTGCCGCCCCGGGCCAGCAGCCGCAGGAAGTGCGACTTGCCGGTGCCGTTGGCACCGAGCACCGCCAGCCGGTCGCCGTACCAGATCTCCAGGTCGAAGGGGAAGGTCAGGCCGTCGAGCTCCAGCTGCTCGCAGACGACCGCGCGCTTGCCGGTCCGCCCGCCGCTCAGCCGCATCCGGATGTCCTGGTCCTTCGGGGGTACGGGCGGCGGCCCGGCCTCCTCGAACTTGCGCAGCCGGGTCTGCGCGGCCTGGTAGCGCGAAGCCAACCCGTCGTTGTACGCGGCCTTCTGCTTGTACATCAGCATCAGCTCGCGCAGCTTCTGGTGCTCCTCGTCCCAGCGTCGACGCAGCTCGTCGAGGCGGGCGTGTCGAGCCACCCGAGCCTCGTACCAGCTCGCGAAGCCGCTCGGGTGCACCCAGGCGCTGCCACCCTCGACGGCCACCACCCGATCGGCGCTCTGAGCCAGCAGCTCGCGGTCGTGCGAGACGTAGAGCACCGACTTCGTCGACTCGCGCAGTCGCGCCTCCAGCCAGCGTTTGCCGGGTACGTCGAGGAAGTTGTCCGGTTCGTCGAGCAGCAGGACCTCGTCCGGGCCGCGCAGCAGCAGCTCCAACGCGAACCGCTTCTGCTGGCCCCCGGAGAGGGTGCGCACCGGTCGGTCCCGGACGGCGTCCCAGGGCTGGCCGAGCACGATCGTCGCGACGGTGTCGAAGAGCACCTCGGCGTCGTACCCGCCGGCCTCGCCCCAGGCGCCGAGCGCGCCGGCGTACGCCAACTGGGCCTTGCCCGCGGCGTTGCTGAACTTGCCGTGGGCCTCGGCCGCCCGCATGGCCGCCTCGGTCTCGGCGAGTCGGCGGCCGGCGTCGCGCAACGACGGCGGGGCCAGGGACAATGCCAGGTCGGCGAGCGTCGACTCGTCGCCGATCATGCCGATGAACTGCCGCATCACGCCCAGGCCACCGGCCCGCGCGACGGCGCCGCTGCGCACCGGCAGGTCACCGGCGACCATCCGCAACAGGGTCGTCTTCCCCGCGCCGTTCGGCCCGACCAGGGCGACCTTGCTGCCCTCACCCACCCGGAACGACACGTCGGCGAAGAGTTCCCGACCGTCGGGCAGAACGTGCCCGACCGCTGCCACATCCACGTATCCCACGCCGGGATCCTGCCCCAGCGAGGGCGGCAGGGACATCCAATTACCGGGTGAGCCGCAGCACCCGGAAGCCCTTCTGGCTGGCGTACCGCTCGACCTGCCAGCTCTGCTCGGTGAGCCAGCGTTGCAGCGAGTCGCCACCGAGGTGACGGGCGACGACCAGCCAGCCGACGCCGTCCGGTGCGAGTCGGGGCAGCCAACGCAGCAGCAGCTCGTGCAGCTCGTCCTTGCCGATCCGAATGGGTGGGTTGGACCAGATCTGGGCGAACCGGGTGTCCGCCGGCACGTCGTCCGGGGCGTGGACCCGGACCCGGTCGGCGGCTCCGATCCGGGCCGCGTTGGCGGCGGTCAGCTCGCGGGCGCGGGCGTTGACGTCGACAGCCCAGACCGTGCTCGCCGGTGCCAGGTCGGCCAGCACGCACGCGATCGGGCCGAAACCGCAGCCGAGGTCGAGCAGGTCGCCGGCGGTGTCGGCCGCGGGCAGTTCGGCCTTGCGCAGGAGTACGGCGGTGCCCGGGTCGAGGCGGCTGGCGGAGAAGACGCCGCCGGCCGAGGCGAGCCGGTAGTCGCGGTCGGCGACGGAGAACTCGACCTCGCGCGGCGGAGCGTCGCTGGCGGGCTGAGCGCTGAAGTAGTGGTCGCCGGTCACGCCGGCAATTCTCGCACCGGTCCGGGCCGGCCATGACGCGACCCACGCACACATTTACCCGATATTACCCCCTAAAGGGACAATCGCTCCTACTCTGGGCGACATGGTGTATCGGTACGAGTCCGATGAGGACGCTTTCGAGGAGTACCCGGAGCCCGGGTCCGACCTGTCGGTGTTCGGCGCCGGTCCGCCCCCGCCGGCCGGGCCCTCTCCGTCCCGCTTCCCCACTCCGTCGCTCCCCCGCGCGAACCAGCTCGCACTGCCGTCGACGCAGCCGGCGCCGACCCGTGCCCACGTCGCGCCCGAGGAGCCCCGCAGCCAGGTCTACACCTCCGCCACCGCCGCGCAGCCCGGAGCCGGGCGCGGGAATGGCCGGCTGTGGCAGGTGCTGATCGGCGGTGCGGCCGTCCTGGTGCTGCTCGCACTCTGCGGCCTCGGCGCCGCCGCGCTGCTCGACGAGCGCGACGGGGAACCGGCGGCCAACCCGACGAATCAGCCGAACTACGTCCCGGCAACCGCCGGACCGGAACGACCGGCACTCGACTCCCGGGAATCCGACCAGGCCCCGCTCACCGCCAAGGAACTCTTCCCCGGCAAGGAGCTGACACTCACCGACGGCCAGCCGAGTTACCAGGTGCTCAAGACGCAGTCCAGCGGAAGCTGCGCCGTCGCCGCCACCGGTGAGGTCGCCGACCTGCTGGCCCTCCTCGGCTGCAACCAGGTCGTCCGGGCCACACTGCGGACGCCCGACGGCGACCACCTGGTCACCGCCGGGCTCTTCAACCTCACCGACAAGGTCAGCGCGGAACGGGCCCGGGACCGGATCCGCCCTCTCCTCGACGAGCGGAAGGGCCGGTTCCGTGGCCTCACCGCCGGCGACGGCGACGGCACCGACGTGCTGACCAGCGCCCCCGCCCGGGTCGGCTGGCAGGTACGCGGCCACTACCTGGCGTACGCGCTTGTCGTCCGCGCGGACGGTGCAGCGATCAAGGCGGGCGACACCACGGTCCGCGAGATCCTGTTCGACATGATCGAGCTGCACCTCAGCCGGGGCGTCCTGCAACAGCGGGCCGACGGTGGCACCGCCGCCCAGCCGACACCGGAATCCACCGCCGGCAGCGCCGACGGCGAGCTGCCCGGGGAGTGAGGCCCGCCACCCCTCGGCGGTCAGCCCTCGACCGGGACCCGCAGTCGGCGGGTGAGGTCGGCCTGGCGGGCGTACTCGGACGGATCGGCGGGGTAGCCGACGGCGACCAGGGTCAGCCCACGCGCGGGAGCCACAGTCACCTCGCTGGAGCGGTCCTGACGGGTGAGCAGACTGCCCGGCCACTCGACCGGGCGGCGACCGTCCCCGGCCACCAGCATCGCCCCCACCAGGCTGCGCACCATCGCCTGGCAGAACGCGTCGGCCTGCACGGTGGCGACCAGGATGCCGTCCGGATCACGGCGCCAGTCCAGCCGGGTCACCTCGCGCAACGTGGTCGCGTTCTCCTTGCGCCGGCAGTACGCGGCGAAGTCGTGCTCCCCCACCAGCCCGGCCGCGGCGGCGTTCAGCGCCGCCAGGTCCAACGGCTTCGGCCAGGCCAGCACCTCGTGCCGGCGCAGCGGCTCCGCGCCGAAGGGCGCATCGGTGACCCGGTACTCGTAGCGCCGGAAGGTCGCCGAGAACCGGGCGTCGAAGTCGGCGGGCACCTCGGTCATCGCCCGGACGCGCACGTCGGTGGGGAGCAGCCGGGCCAGGCGACGCAGCAGCCGCCCCTCGTGCTGCCGCCACACGTCGACCAGCAGATCCAGGTGGCAGACCTGCCCGGTGGCGTGGACTCCCGCGTCGGTACGCCCGGCCACCGTCAGCCCGGTGACCGCGCCGGCGCCGAGGACCAGGTCCAGGGTCTCGACGAGCACACCCGCGACGGTGCGCCGGGTCGGCTGGGCGGCCCAGCCGGAGAAGTCCGTGCCGTCGTACGAGACGTCCAGCCGCAGCCGGATCCGCTCGTCCACCTCGTACCTCCTGTTACGGATCGAGCCCGGCACCCCGTGAGGGATGCCGGGCCCGACGTTGCCCTTGATCAGGCCTTGTTCTCGGTGGCCTCGTCGCTGTCCTCGCGGGCGGCGTCGGTGTCACCGGACGCCGACACCGGCGCCTCGGAGTCCTGGTCGGTCGACGCCGACTGCGGGGTCTCCTCGGCCGGGGCGAGCGCCTCGACCTTGTCCTGCTGCGCGGCCTTGCGGGAGGCGGTCTTCTTGTTCACCTTGGGCTCGGCGACCTGAAGCTCCTCCACCAGCTCGATGATGGCCATCGGCGCGTTGTCACCCTTGCGCGGACCGGTCTTCACGATCCGGGTGTAACCGCCGGGGCGGTTGGAGTACCGGGGCGCGATCTGGTCGAACAGGGCGTAGACCACGTCCTTGTCCTTGACGACACCCAGCACCCGCCGCCGCGAGGCGAGGTCACCGCGCTTGGCCTTGGTGATGAGCTGCTCGGCCAGCGGACGCAGCCGACGGGCCTTCGTCTCGGTGGTCTGGATCTTGCCGTGCTGGAACAGCGCGGTCGCCAGGTTGGCGAGCATCAGCCGCTCGTGCGAGGGGCTGCCGCCGAGGCGGGGGCCCTTGGTGGGCGTGGGCATTTTTGGTGCTCCTCAGTTGTGGCGGCAGCGCGGACTAGAGCTGCTCGGTCTCGCGGTAGTCGTCGGTGTCGTAGTCGGCCTCGCCGAAGGTGTCCACGACGTGCGCCGGGTCGAAGTTCGGAGCCGAGTCCTTCAGCCCGAGACCCATCCCGGCGAGCTTCATCTTGACCTCGTCGATCGACTTCTGACCGAAGTTGCGAATGTCGAGGAGGTCGGCCTCGGTACGCCCGATGAGCTCACCAACGGAGTTGATGCCCTCGCGCTTGAGGCAGTTGTAGGAGCGGACGGTGAGGTCCAGCTCCTCGATCGGCAGGGCCAGGTCCGCCGCCAGCTGGGCGTCCTGCGGGGACGGCCCGATGTCGATGCCCTCGGCGGTCTCGTCCAGCTCCCGGGCCAGCCCGAACAGCTCGACAAGCGTCGAACCGGCGGAGGCCAGCGCGGTACGCGGACCCATCGACGGCTTGGTCTCGACATCGATGATCAGCCGGTCGAAGTCGGTGCGCTGCTCGACACGGGTCGCCTCGACGCGGTAGGTCACCTTCAGCACCGGCGAGTAGATCGAGTCGACCGGGATACGGCCGATCTCGGCGCCGGACTGCTTGTTCTGCGCCGCCGTCACGTAGCCCCGGCCCCGCTCGACGGTCAGCTCCATGTCGAGCCGGCCCTTGCCGTTGAGGGTGGCGAGCTTGAGATCCGGGTTGTGCACCGAGACGCCGGCCGGCGGCTGGATGTCGCCCGCGGTCACGTCGCCCGGGCCCTGCTTGCGCAGGTACATGCTGACCGGCTCGTCGTGCTCGGAGCTGACGCACAGCTCCTTGATGTTCATGACGAGCTCGACCACGTCCTCCTTGACACCGGGGATCGTGGTGAACTCGTGCAGGACACCGTCGATCTTGATCGAGGTGACGGCCGCGCCCGGGATCGACGACAGCAGCGTGCGCCGCAGCGAGTTACCCAGGGTGTAGCCGAAGCCCGGCTCGAGCGGCTCGATGGCGAACCGCGACCGGGTCTCGTTGATCGACTCCTCGGAGAGGGAGGGCCGCTGACTGATGAGCATCTTTTCTCTTCTCTTCCGGGGCGCCCGCTATTTGACGCCCACGACACAAACTGTTCCGGTGGCCCGCCCCGAAGGGCGGGCCACCGAACGAGCTCGGACTACTTGGAGTAGAGCTCGACGATCAGCTGTTCCTGGACCTGCGTGTCGATGACCTGCCGGGCCGGGAGGGAGTGCACGAGCACCTTCATCTGGCTCGGGATGGCCTCAAGCCACGCCGGAACCGTCTTCGAGCCGGCCTGAGCCTGCGCGACGACGAACGGGGTGAGCTCCTTGCTCTTGCCCCGAACCTCGATGATGTCGTGCTCCTTGACGCGGTACGACGGGATGTCGACCTTCTTGCCGTTCACCGTGAAGTGACCGTGCTTGACCAGCTGGCGGGCCATGTCCCGCGAGTGGGCGTAGCCGGCCCGGTAAACGACGTTGTCCAGCCGCGACTCGAGGATCTGCAGGAGGACCTCACCGGTCTTCGCCTGCTTGCCAACGGCTTCCTCGTAGTAACCGCGGAACTGCTTCTCCAGCACGCCGTAGACACGACGGGCCTTCTGCTTCTCGCGGAGCTGGAGCAGGTACTCCGTCTCCTTCGTGCGGCCGCGGCCGTGCTGCCCGGGCGGGAACGGCCGGGACTCGAACGGGCACTTCGGACCATCGCACTTGCTGCCCTTGAGGAACAGCTTCATCTTCTCCCGCCGGCAACGGCGGCAGTCTGCACCGGTGTAACGAGCCATCTCTCTCTACCTCTCAGACCCGGCGACGCTTCGGCGGACGGCACCCGTTGTGCGGCTGCGGGGTGACGTCGGCGATCTGGCCGACCTCGAGGCCCACGGCCTGCAGCGAACGGATGGCGGTTTCCCGGCCGGAGCCGGGGCCCTTGACGAACACGTCGACCTTGCGCATGCCGTGCTCCATGGCGCGACGCGCGGCAGCCTCGGCGGCCAGCTGCGCGGCGAACGGAGTCGACTTGCGGGAGCCCTTGAAGCCCACCTGGCCAGCGGAGGCCCAGGAGATGACCGCACCGGTCGGGTCCGTGATGGACACGATGGTGTTGTTGAACGTGCTCTTGATGTGCGCCTGCCCGTGGGCGACGTTCTTGCGTTCCTTGCGCCGGACCTTCTTTACAGCGGCTCCGGCACGAGCCTTCGGTGGCATAAGTCTGTGCGCTCCTAGTTGACTTTCCGGATCGGGTTGCGGCCTGACCCACCTCGGCGGCGGCCGACCCCGTCATCCGGTCAAGAACTACTTCTTGCCGGGCTTCTTCTTGCCGGCGACGGTCCGCTTCGGGCCCTTGCGGGTCCGTGCATTGGTCTTGGTCCGCTGGCCACGCACGGGCAGGCCCCGGCGGTGCCGGATGCCGGCGTAGCAGCCGATCTCAACCTTGCGGCGGATGTCAGCGGCGACCTCGCGGCGCAGGTCGCCTTCAACCTTGTAGTTGCCCTCGATGTGGTCGCGGAGCTGCACGAGCTCCTCGTCCGTGAGGTCCCGAGCGCGCTTGTCCGGCGAGATGCCGGTGGCGGCGAGTGTCTCCAGGGCGCGGGTACGACCGACCCCGAAGATGTAGGTGAGCGCGATCTCCAACCGCTTTTCGCGGGGGAGATCCACGCCGACTAGACGTGCCATGTGCGGGCGTACTCCTCGTGATGTGTGGCGGAGGTGTGGACCCGTCCCACCCCGCTACCGGCCGTCCCGTCTTTCCGACGCGGTGAGCGCCGGCGACCGGGATCGGTCGCTGCCCGAGCGGGCCCCGGCCTCCGACCGGGGGTCAGCCACGCAGAGGTACGTCTGGCGTACCGCTCGCGGCTGGGACGAGCATGTGTGATGTGTGTGTCGCTGCGGATTGCCTGGACCAACACCACCCGGCCGTGTTCCGGCCGGACGGCTGAGTCAGCCCTGGCGCTGCTTGTGGCGCGGGTCGCTGCAGATGACCATGACCCGGCCGTGCCGGCGGATAACCCGGCACTTCTGGCAGATCCTCTTGACGCTCGGGTTGACCTTCACGGTTGCCTTACTTCCCATCTGGCCCAGGGACGCGCTCTACGCGACACCGGACGTCGAAGACAGACACGGGACTTCCCGGCCGTCGTCAGGACTACTTGTAGCGGTAGACGATGCGCCCGCGGGTCAGGTCGTACGGCGAGAGTTCGACGACGACCCGGTCCTCCGGAAGGATGCGGATGTAGTGCTGCCGCATCTTGCCGCTGATGTGAGCCAACACCTTGTGGCCGTTCGCGAGCTCCACCCGGAACATGGCGTTCGGCAGGGGCTCGATGACCCGACCCTCGATCTCAATGGCTCCGTCTTTTTTCGGCATGTCCTCCGCTGTCCTGACGTCGATTGCTCCGGGCGGCCCACAACGTCTTACACGGAAATCTGATCAGAATCAGAAGACCGCGCCAGCCGCGGCTCCAGCTCCCACCGAAGCGCAGGGTGGGCATGCCGGAGTGGACGCTGTGCGCCGATCTGAAAGTGTACGCCGGCCTGCAGTCGCACGCCAAACCGGCCACCCAACACGCCGCCGGGTCAGGTGCTGAGCCCCACCCGAGGGCCAGCTGATCTCCATGGGGGCGCCTGTCGATCGGTGACCCCGGCCACTCCCAGCCCGAGGCGACGTCGCCGGTGGTCAGCCAGCCGGCTGCGGATCGTCCCGTTCGTCCGATTCACCGGAACGCAGCTCCCGCCGGCGTTCCCGCTTCGCCCGTTTGCGCTGCCGCCGCCGCGCCCGCTCGATCGCCTGACGCCGGGGCTCTCCCCCGGCCAACCCGGTGACCGTACGCACCACCAGCACCGCACCCCAGGGCCCCGCCACCCAGCCTGGCCAGAAGTAGAGCAGCTGCTTGCTGAGCACCGACGTCACCGCCCAGATGGCCACCACGATGGCGATCACCTTCAGGTACGGCAGCCACACCTCACCCAACCAACGTGCGGTGGCATCACCGGTCGGCACCTGGTCGGGCTGGCCGGCCAGCGGGCTGACCGCCGGTCCACCGACCGAGGCCGGCGCCAGGACCGACGACTGCGTCGGCGTCACCGGCGGCAGATCGGTGAGCAGAGCTTCCAACTCGGCGTACGTGCGGGCCGCGTAGGCCCGCTGCAACCGCTCGTCGTACTCGTGCAGGTCCAGTCGACCCTCGTCGAGGGCGACCCGCAGCCGTTCGGCCACCGCCGCACGGTCCGCGTCCGCGGCTCGCATTCCGTCGCGCCCGTCCATGCCGGCAAGCATGCCACCCCCAAGCCACCCCCACGCCCCACCAAACCGCCCGGTCGCCGGTCGCCGCCGCCGTCGCCCGCCGTCGCCGTCGATCATGGGGTTACCGGCCGGGAGAGCGGCGTGTCGCGCCGATAACCCCATGATCAACGGGGTGAGACGCGGTGGGGTGGGGACGGCGCGGGTGGGTGTGGGGCTCAGGGGGTGGTGGAGGCTGCTGGTTGGCGGGCGGTCACCAGGTCGCCCAGGCGGGCGCGGCCGCCGTCGAAGGCCGTGAGCACCCACACGCCGTCCGGCAGCAGGGCCATCGAGTGCTCGACGTGCGCCGCGATCGAGCCGTCCCGGGTGACGACCGTCCAGCCGTCGGCCAACTCGACCGTACGCGGGGACGCCATCGTGATCATCGGCTCGATGGCCAACGCCATGCCCGGCACCAGACGTGGACCCTTGCCCGGCCGGCCGTGGTTGAGCACGTGCGGGTCCTGGTGCATCTCGGTGCCGATGCCGTGCCCGCCGTAGCCGTCGACGATGCCGTACCGGCCGCCCTTGCGAACGGCGCTCTCCACGGCGTGCGAGATGTCGGTGAGCCGGCCCTTGCCGCTGGCCGCGCCGCGGGCGGCGGCGGCGATACCGGCCCACATGGCGTCCTCGGCGACCTCAGCCATCTTCAACAGCGCCGGGTCGACGTCGCCGACCCCGACGGTGATGGCGGAGTCGCCGTGCCACCCGTCCAGCACCGCGCCGCAGTCGATCGAGATCAGGTCACCGGCCTCGAGCACCTGCGTCGGCGACGGGATCGCATGCACGATCTGCTCGTTGACCGAGGAGCAGATCGACGCCGGGAAACCGTGGTAGCCCTTGAACGACGGCACACCACCCGCCTCGCGGATGGTCGACTCGGCGATGGCGTCCAGATCGGCGGTGCTCACGCCCGGGGCGACTGCCTCCCGCATCCGGCGGAGCGCCTCGGCGACCACCAGCCCGGCGGCCCGCATCTTCTCGATCTGGTCAGGGGTCTTCAGCTGGATGTCCAGCTGGGGACGACGCATGGAGCGATTACCTTTCGTTGCCGAACAGCGGGGCACGTCATGCGTACCCCGCTGTTCGCACTCTATCCGCCGTGGTCCGGCGGGACCTCAGCCGCCGTACGACCGCAGTGCGTCGATGGCCCGGGTGGTGACGTCCTCCACCGGGCCGGTGGCGTCGATCCCGACCAGCTTGCCCTGAGCGCCGTAGTAGTCGACCAGGGGCGCGGTCTTCTCGCTGTACTCACGAAGCCGGGTGGCGATCGTCTCCGGCTTGTCGTCGTCGCGTTGGAACAGCTCGGCGCCGCACCTGTCGCAGATTCCCGGCCGGGTGGTGGCGTCGAACTCGACGTGCCAGATCTTGCCGCAGCCCCGGCAGGTACGCCGACCGGAGAGCCGCCGGATCACCTCGTCGTCGTCGACCACCAGCTCCAGGACCAGATCCAGCGCGGTGCCCAGGTCGGCGAGGAGCTTGTCCAGGGCGGCCGCCTGCGGAGTGGTCCGCGGGAAGCCGTCGAGCAGGAAGCCCTCGCTGGCATCGGGCTCGGCCAGCCGGTCCCGGACCATGTTGATGGTTACCTCGTCCGGAACCAGCTCGCCTGCGTCCATGTAGCGCTTCGCCTCGACGCCGAGCGGCGTGCCCTGGGTGACGTTCGAACGGAAGATGTCTCCGGTCGAGATCTTGGGTACCGACAGGTGCGCAGCGACGAACTCAGCCTGCGTGCCCTTACCCGCACCCGGCGGGCCAACCAGAACGAGTCTCATCTACCGCAGGAACCCTTCGTAGTTCCGCTGCATGAGTTGGCTCTCGATCTGCTTCACGGTCTCCAGACCGACGCCGACCATGATGAGCACAGCGGTGCCACCGAACGGGAAGTTCTGGTACTGCTGGCTGTCCAGCCAGATGAAGAAGAAGTTCGGCAGGATCGAGATGATGCCGAGGTAGAGCGCGCCCGGCAGGGTGATCCGGCTGAGGATGAAGTCCAGGTAGTCGGCCGTCGGCTTGCCCGGCCGGATGCCCGGCACGAACCCGCCGTACTTCTTCATGTTGTCCGCGACCTCGGTCGGGTTGAACGTGATCGAGACGTAGAAGTACGTGAAGAAGATGATCAGCAGGAAGTAGACCGAGATGTAGATCGGGCTGTTCGGGGCGACCAGGTTGTTCTGGATCCACGCCTGGACCTTGCCCGGATCGTTCTGGTCGAAGAACTGCAGGGCCAGCTGCGGCAGGTAGAGCAGGGACGAGCCGAAGATGACCGGGATCACACCCGCCTGGTTGACCTTCAACGGGATGTAGGTCGAGGTGCCGCCGTACATCCGCCGGCCGATCATCCGCTTGGCGTACTGCACGGGGATCCGGCGCTGCGCCTGCTCGATGAAGGTGACCGCGGTGATGACCACCAGGACCAGCGCGATGACGAGGGCGAACTTGCCCCAACCCTGGCTGGTCTTGATCTGCCAGCCCTCGCCGGGCAGCCGGGCCGCGATCGAGGTGAAGATCAGGACGGACATGCCGTTGCCGACGCCCCGGTCGGTGATCAGCTCGCCGAGCCACATGACCATGCCGGTGCCGGCGGTCATGGTGATCACCAGGATCGTCAGGGTCAGCCAGTCCGGGATGCCGGTGCCGGTCGGGATGATCGGGAACTGGTCGCAGCGGTTCTGGAACAGCTGGCCCGAGCGGGCCAGCGCCACGAACGCCGAGGCCTGCAGCACGCCGAGACCGAGGGTCAGGTAGCGGGTGTACTGCGTGATCTTCGCCTGACCGGCCTGGCCCTCCTTGCGGAGCTGCTCCAGCCGTGGGATCACGACGGTCAGCAGCTGCAGGATGATCGACGCGGTGATGTAGGGCATGATGCCCAGCGCGAAGACCGAGAGCTGTAGCAGCGCTCCGCCGGAGAAGAGGTTGAGCAGATTCAGCGGGCCCGTCGTGTCACCCGAGATGGAGTCGAGGCACTTCTGCACGTTGCCGTACGAGACGCCCGGGCTGGGGAGCGTCGCACCCAGCCGGTAGACCGCGATGATGCCTACTGTGAACAGCAGCTTCTTGCGCAGGTCAGGCGTACGGAACGCACTGAGAAAGGCGGACAGCAACTTCTTCCTCCTGCGCGAGGCGGGCCGCCGGTGATCCCTGGCGGGTGGGGGTGGATCACGGGCGAGTGCCCGCAATCCATGGCTGGGATGGGACTCTAACAGTCCGACCCCGGTCCGGGCAGATGCGCCCGACTACATAAATCGATTCCGATGTTACCGGGCACTTGAGACCCCAGGCAGACCATGGCGCCCGCCAGTTGCTCACAACTGGACGGGCGCCATGGGTTGTACGCCTTACAGCTCGGTGGCGGAGCCACCGGCGGCGGCGATCTTCTCCTTGGCCGACGCACTGAACGCGTGCGCGGTCACCTGGAGCGCCACTCCGCCGAGGTCCCCGGTGCCGAGGACCTTGACCGGGTGACCCTTGCGGACCGCACCGGACTCAACCAGCTCCAGCGGGCCAACCTGGCCACCGTTCGGGAACAGCTCAGCGAGTCGGTCCAGGTTGACCACCTGGAAGACCACCTTGAACTTGTTCTTGAAGCCCTTCATCTTCGGAAGGCGCATGTGGATGGGCATCTGCCCACCCTCGAACGCCGCCGAGATGTTCTTCCGGGCCTTGGAACCCTTGGTACCGCGACCGGCCGTCTTGCCCTTGGAACCCTCACCGCGACCCACACGGGTCTTCGCGGTCTTGGATCCGGGCGCCGGGCGCAGGTGGTGAACCTTGATCGTCATTACTCGACCTCCTCGACCTTCACGAGGTGGCTCACAGTGAAGATCATGCCGCGGATCTCGGGCCGGTCCTCCTTGACCACCACGTCGTTGATCCGCTTGAGACCGAGCGAACGCAGCGACTCACGCTGGTTGTGCTTGGTCCCGATACCGGACCGGAGCTGGGTGACCTTCAGACGTGCCATCAGCGCGCCACCCCCGCACGCGACGCCAGCATGGCGGCCGGCGCGACGTCCTCCACCGGCAGACCACGACGCGCCGCGACCTGCTCGGGGGACTCAAGCCCCTTCAGGGCCGCCACGGTGGCGTGCACGATGTTGATCGGGTTCGAGGAGCCGAGGCTCTTCGAGAGCACGTCGTGGATCCCGGCGCACTCCAGCACGGCGCGCACCGGACCACCGGCGATGACACCCGTACCGGCCGAGGCCGGCTTGAGCAGCACGACGCCAGCGGCGTCCTCACCCGTCACCGGGTGCGGGATCGACTGACCGATCCGCGGGACCTTGAAGAAGTGCTTCTTGGCCTCCTCGACACCCTTGGCGATGGCCGCGGGCACCTCCTTGGCCTTTCCGTAGCCCACGCCGACCGTGCCGTCGCCGTCGCCCACGATCACGAGGGCGGTGAAGCTGAAGCGACGACCACCCTTCACGACCTTGGCGACGCGGTTGATCGCGACGACCCGCTCAAGGTGCGGGGTCTTCTCGACGGGCGCGTTTCCGCGGCCGCCCTCACGGCGGTTGTCGCGGCGACCACCCTCGTTGCCACCGGACCCGCCGCCACGGCGCTGTTGACCTGGCATCAGCAGCCTTCCTTATCTCTCGTGACGGGGTTGTTAGAACTCGAGCCCGGCTTCGCGGGCGGCGTCGGCAAGCGCGGCGACTCGCCCCGCGTACCGGTTGCCGCCGCGGTCGAAGACGACCTTGGAGACGCCGGCGGCCTTGGCCCGCTCGGCGAGCAGTGCGCCCACCTTGCCGGCGAGGGCGCTCTTGTCGCCCTCCGTACCGCGCAGCGAGGCGTCCAGGGTCGACGCCGACGCCAGGGTGTGTCCCTTGGTGTCGTCGACGATCTGGGCGACCATGTGCCGCAGCGAACGGGTGACGACCAGGCGCGGACGCTCGGACGTACCGCTGACGTTCTTGCGGACGCGGAAGTGCCGACGCGCACGCCCAACGGCGCGCTTGGCGGCGACACCGCGGCGGCGCTTGAGCAGCGTGGCGCTCACTTCTTACCTGCCTTTCCGGCCTTGCGGCGGATGACCTCGCCCTGGTACTTCACGCCCTTGCCCTTGTAGGGCTCCGGCGGGCGGATCTTCCGGATGTTGGCGGCGACCTCACCGACCTGCTGCTTGTCGATGCCAGCCACGTGGAACAGGGTCGGCCGCTCCACCGTGAAGGTGATGCCCGCCGGGGCGGGGACGACCACCGGGTGCGAGAACCCGAGCGCGAACTCGAGGTCCGAACCCTTGGCGGTGACCCGGTAACCGGTGCCGGCGATCTCCAGGCTCTTGCGGTAGCCCTCGGTGACCCCGACGATCATGTTGGCAACCAGCGTACGGCTCAGGCCGTGGAGCTCCTTGGCCTTGCGCTCGTCGTTCGGCCGGTTGACGTTCAGCTGCCCATCCTCGGCCCGCTCGACCGTGATCGGCTCGGCGAGGGTGTGCTCAAGCTGGCCCTTGGGGCCCTTGACCTTGACGGTCTGCCCGTCGATCGTGATGTCGACGCCGGCCGGTACCGGGATCGACTTACGTCCAATTCGCGACATTTCTACCAGTCTCCCGTTACCAGACGAAGGCGAGGACTTCCCCGCCAACACTCCGCTTGCGGGCCTGCCGGTCGGTCAGCAGCCCCTGGGACGTCGAAATGATCGCCACGCCCAGCCCACCGAGCACCCGCGGGAGCCCGTCCGACTTGGCGTACACCCGGAGACCGGGCTTGGACACGCGCTTGATGCCGGCCAGGCTCCGCTCGCGGTTCTGGCCGTACTTCAGCTCGACGACCAGTCGCTTGCCGACGGCACCCTCCTCGGGCTCCTCGACCGACCAGGTGGCGATGTAACCCTCGGCCTTCAAGACCTCGGCGATGTTCGCCTTGATCTTGGAGTAGGGCATCTTCACCTGATCGTGGTACGCCTGGTTGGCGTTACGCAGACGCGTGAGCATGTCTGCGATCGGGTCGGTCATCGTCATGGATTTCGTCAGCCTTTCTCGCCGGGGTTCCCGGGGCATCAGCCCCGGGCCTACGGCGAAGAGCAATACCTAATCGGTGCAGGAGTTCCCGGCCGACGGCCGGGACGCGGTCGCCCTTACCAGGAAGCCTTGGACACGCCCGGCAGCTCACCACGGTGAGCCATCTCCCGGATGCAGACCCGGCAGAGCCCGAACTTGCGGTAGACCGCCTTCGGACGCCCGCACCGCTGGCAGCGGGTGTACGCGCGAACCGAGAACTTCGGCTTCGCGGCCGCCTTGATGATCAGCGCCTTCTTGGCCATCTCAGTTCTCCTTGAACGGGAAGCCCAGGAGCTTGAGCAGCGCCCGGCCCTCGTCGTCGGTCGTGGCGGTCGTGACCACCGTGATGTCCATGCCCCGCTGGCGATCGATCCGGTCCTGGTCGATCTCGTGGAACACCGACTGCTCGGTCAGACCGAACGTGTAGTTGCCGTGCCCGTCCAGCTTGCGCCCGTCCAGACCGCGGAAGTCGCGGATACGCGGCAGCGAGATGGACAGCAGCCGGTCCAGGAACTCCCACATCCGGTCGCCGCGAAGGGTCACCTTCGCACCGATCGGCATGCCCTCACGCAGCTTGAACTGCGCGATGGACTTGGTCGCCCGCCGCACCTGCGGCTTCTGGCCGGTGATCGTGGCGAGGTCGCGGACCGCGCCGTCGATCAGCTTGGCGTCGCGAGCAGCCTCGCCGACACCCATGTTGACGACGATCTTGACCAGCCGCGGCACCTGCATGGGGTTGCCGTAGCTGTGCTGCTCGCGCAGCTGGGCCACGATCTCGTTGCGGTACCGCTCCTTGAGGCGCGGCAGGGTCTTTTCGGTAGCCGTGGTCATCACAGGTCCTTACCGGTGCTGCGCGCGATGCGGACCTTCTGGCCGTTGTCGTCGATCCGGTAACCGACGCGGGTCGGCTTGCCGTCGGAGTCCAGGACCTGCACGTTCGAGACGTGGATCGGGGCCTCCTGAGTGACGATGCCGCCGGTCTTGGCGCCACGCTGGGTGGTGCTGATGCGGGTGTGCTTCTTGACCCGGTTCACGCCCTCGACCAGGACCTTGTCCTGCCGCGGGTAGGCCTGAATGACCTTGCCCTTGGCACCCTTGTCCTTGCCGGCGATGACGACGACCGTGTCGCCCTTCTTGACCTTCACGGTCACAACACCTCCGGCGCGAGGGAAATAATCTTCATGAACCGCTTGTCCCGCAGCTCCCGGCCCACCGGGCCGAAGATGCGGGTACCACGCGGGTCCCCGCCGTCCTTGATGATGACGGCGGCGTTCTCGTCGAAGCGGATGTACGAGCCGTCCGGCCGACGCCTCTCCTTGGCCGTGCGAACGACGACCGCCTTGACGACGTCGCCCTTCTTCACACCGGCACCCGGGATCGCGTCCTTGACCGTGGCCACGATGACGTCGCCGATGCTCGCGTAGCGCCGACCCGAGCCACCGAGAACCCGGATGCACAGGATCTCCCGAGCACCCGAGTTGTCGGCGACGCGCAGTCGCGACTCCTGCTGAATCACGTCTATCTCCTATGTCTGCCGGTTCTCCGGCCGCCGTAGCGGCCGGAGCCTGGCGGAACCTACGCCCGACGCAACGCCGGGCGAGCTCGAGCCTTCGCTACTTGGCCTTTTCCAGGATCTCCACGATCCGCCAACGCTTGGTGGCGCTCAGCGGCCGGGTCTCCATGATGAGAACCCGGTCACCGGTGCCAGCGGCGTTCTGCTCGTCGTGCACCTTCAGCTTGGCCGTACGGCGCATGATCTTGCCGTACAGCGCGTGCCGAACCCGGTCCTCGACCTCGACGACGACGGTCTTGTCCATCTTGTCGCTGATCACCAGGCCCTCGCGGACCTTGCGGCGCGACCGCGCGGCGGCGGTGGCGGTCTCTTCGGTCATGATGCAGTCACCTCAGTCGGCGCGGCCGAGAGCCCCAGCTCGCGCTCACGCATGATCGTGTAGATCCGGGCGATCTCCCGACGGATGACCTGCAACCGCCGGTTGTTGTCCAGCTGCCCGGTTGCGGCCTGCACGCGGAGGTTGAACAGCTCCGCCTTGGCCTCCCGCAGCTTCGTGACCAGCTCCTCTTCGGAGAGCTCACGCAGCTCGGTCGCCTTAACGCCCGCTGCCATCAGGATTCACCCACTTCGCGCGTAACAATGCGGCACTTCATCGGGAGCTTGTGGATCGCGCGACGCATGGCCTCTCGCGCGGTCTGCTCGTTGGGGAAGGACATCTCGAAGAGAACCCGCCCCGGCTTGACGTTGGCAACCCACCACTCGGGCGAACCCTTACCGGAACCCATCCGGGTCTCGGCAGGCTTCTTGGTGAGGGCCTGGTCCGGGAAGATCGTGATCCAGACCTTGCCACCACGCTTGATGTGGCGAGTCATCGCGATACGTGCCGACTCGATCTGCCGGTTCGTCACGTACGCCGGCTCGAGAGCCTGGATCCCGAACTCGCCGAACACCACCCGGTTACCACCCTTGGACGCGCCACTGCGGTCCGGGTGGTGCGGCTTGCGGAAGCCCTTCGGGGGCTTGCGCGGCATCAGCATCTGTCAGCCCTCCTGCTGCGTTTCTGCCGGAGCAGCCGCGGCGGCGACAGCTGCGCTGTCCACCGGCTCGCCGCTCGGCGTCTCGGCCTGCTGCGCGATGGTGGTCGCAGCAGCCCGCCCGGCCTCGGTGCCACCGGCCGTGGTGCCGGACGAACCCGACCGGCCACGACGCGGACGCTCGGGACGGTCGCCACGCTCACCACGACGCGGGCGGGACGGACCGGCCTCGGCCGGAGCCTCCCGGCCCGGGACGGCGTCGCCCTTGTAGATCCAGACCTTCACACCGATCCGGCCGAACGTGGTACGGGCCTCGAAGAAGCCGTACTCGATGTTGGCCCGCAGCGTGTGCAGCGGAACCCGGCCCTCACGGTAGAACTCGGTCCGGCTCATCTCGGCGCCGCCGAGGCGGCCCGAGACCTGAACCCGGATGCCCTTGCAGACCGGGTTCTTCATCGCCGACTGCATGGCCTTGCGCATCGCCCGACGGAAGCTGACCCGGCTGGACAGCTGCTCGGCCACGCCCTGCGCGACCAGCTGAGCGTCCGACTCGGGGTTCTTCACCTCGATGATGTTCAGCTGAACCTGCTTGCCGGTGAGCTTCTCAAGCTCGCCGCGGATCCGGTCGGCCTCCGCACCCTTACGGCCGATGACGATGCCCGGCCGGGCGGTGTGGATGTCGACCCGAACCCGGTCGCGGGTGCGCTCGATGTCGACCTTGGAAATGCCGGCACGCTCGAGGCCCTTGGACATCATCCGGCGAATCTTGACATCTTCGCCGATGTAGTCCTTGTAGAGCTTGTCCGCGAACCAGCGGGACTTCCAGTCGGTCGAGATGCCGAGCCGGAACCCAGTGGGGTGAACCTTCTGACCCATTACTCGGCGTCCTCCGTCTTGCTCTGCGCTTCGGCCGGTGCGGCCTCCGTGGCCGGGGCGGCCTTCTTCGCCGCGGCCTTCCTCGGCGCTGCCGGCGCGACCGCTTCGACCGCCACGGTGATGTGGCAGGTGCGCTTGCGGATTCGGTACGCCCGACCCTGCGCCCGCGGCTGGAACCGCTTCATCGTCGGACCCTCATCCACGAAGGCCTCGCTGACGAGCAGCGCGTCGGGGTCCAGCCGCTCGTTGTTCTCCGCGTTGGCGATCGCGCTAGCGAGCACCTTGTACACCTGCTCGCTCGCAGCCTGCGGCGCGAACTGCAGCACCGTGAGCGCCTCCTTCGCGGGCAGGCCGCGGACGAGGTTGACCACCCGGCGCGCCTTCATCGGCGAGATGCGCACGTGCCGCGCAACCGCCCGCGCGCCCGGAAGCACCGGAGCGTCGCCCTTTCCTGGCATCGCTGTAACCCCTTGTTCCCTCTATCCGTATGCCCGCGGCGTCAGCGCCGACGGCTCTTCCGGTCGTCCTTCTCGTGACCCTTGAACGTGCGGGTCAGCGCGAACTCGCCGAGCTTGTGCCCGACCATCGCCTCGGTCACGAACACCGGGACGTGCTTGCGTCCGTCATGAACGGCGATCGTGTGCCCCAGCATCTCGGGGATGATCGTCGAACGCCGCGACCAGGTCTTGATCACGTTCTTGGAGCCCTTGTCGTTCTGTACTTCCACCTTCTTGAGCAGGTGGTCGTCGACGAACGGGCCCTTCTTCAGGCTGCGAGGCATGTCTTATCTCCCTCAGCCGCGCTTACGCGTGGCGTAGCGGCGGCGGACGATCAGCCGGTCACTCGGCTGGCCCTTACGGCGGGTGCGGCCCTCGGGCTTACCCTGCGGGTTGACCGGGTGGCGACCACCGGAGGTCTTACCCTCACCACCACCGTGCGGGTGGTCGACCGGGTTCATGGCGACACCACGGACGGTCGGGCGCTTGCCCTTCCACCGCATCCGGCCGGCCTTGCCCCAGTTGATGTTCGACTGGTCGGCGTTGCCGATCTCGCCGACGCTTGCGCGGCAGCGAACGTCCACCCGCCGGATCTCGCCGGACGGCATACGCAGGGTCGCGTACGCGCCCTCGCGGCCGAGCAGCTGGATACCGACGCCGGCGGACCGGGCCAGCTTGGCCCCGCCACCCGGACGCAGCTCCACGTTGTGGACCGTGGTACCGACCGGGATGTTGCGCAGCGGCAGGTTGTTACCCGGCTTGATGTCGGCGCCCGGTCCGGACTCGACGCGGTCGCCCTGCTTCAGGTCCTTCGGCGCGATGATGTACCGCTTCTCGCCGTCGGCGTAGTGCAGCAGCGCGATGCGCGCCGTGCGGTTCGGGTCGTACTCGATGTGAGCGACCTTCGCCGGCACGCCGTCCTTGTCGACCCGCTTGAAGTCGATCAGACGGTACTGGCGCTTGTGACCGCCGCCGTGGTGCCGCGTGGTGATCCGGCCGTGGGCGTTACGCCCGCCCTTCTTCGGCAGCGGAACCAGCAGCGACTTCTCCGGCGTGGACCGGGTGATCTCGGCGAAGTCAGCGACACTCGAGCCACGTCGGCCCGGCGTCGTCGGCTTGTACTTACGGATAGCCATTGTCTACACCCCTCAGCTGACCGGGCCGCCGAAGGCCTCGATGCGGTCACCGTCAGCCAGCTTCACGATCGCCCGCTTGGTCGCCTTGCGCTGACCGAAGCCGGTCTTGGTGCGCTTGCGCTTACCCTGGCGGTTGAGCGTGTTGACCGTCAGGACGCGGACGTTGAAGATCTGCTGGATAGCGATCTTGATCTCGGTCTTGTTCGCGTCCGGGTGCACCAGGAAGGTGTACCAGTTCCGGTTCAGCTCGCTGTAGCTCTTCTCCGAGACGACCGGCGCCACGATGATGTCGCGCGGGTCGGCGATCGTGCTCACTTGCCACCCTCCTCGGTGGTCTCGGCGGGCACGCCCAGGAACTCGTCCAGGGCGTCCTTGGTGAAGACCACGTCGTCGGCCACCAGCACGTCGTACGTGTTCAGCTGGCCGGACTCGATCAGGTGCACGCGCGGCTCGTTGCGCAGCGACACCCAGTTCAGCTCGTCGGTGCTGCTCAGCACGACCAGGACCCGACGGGCCTCGGTGAGCTTGGTCAGCGTGGCCAGAGCGGCCTTGGTCGACGGCTTCTCGCCCGAGACGAACGCCTCGACGACGTGCACCTGCCCGGCGCGGGCCCGGTCGGAGAGGGCACCCCGCAGAGCGGCGGCCTTCATCTTCTTCGGGGTCCGCTGGCTGTAGTCGCGCGGCACGGGACCGTGCACGACGCCACCGCCGGCGAACTGCGGCGCGCGGATCGAGCCCTGCCGGGCGCGACCGGTGCCCTTCTGCTTGTACGGCTTCTTGCCGCCACCAGCAACCTCGGCGCGGGTCTTGGTCTTGTGCGTGCCCTGTCGGGCCGCCGCGAGCTGGGCCACCACGACCTGGTGCATCAGCGCGACGTTGGCCTGCACGTCGAAGATGTCCGCCGGCAGCTCGACGGAGCTGCTGGTGGTGCCTTCGACGGTGCGCACGTCAACGGTGGTCACTTGGCCGCACCGCCCTTCTTCACCTTGATCTTGGCCGCGGTACGGACCAGAACCAGCGCGCCCTTGGGGCCAGGAATGGCACCCCGGACGAGCAGGAGGTTGTTCTCGGTGTCGACCGCCTGGACGGTCAGGTTCTGCACGGTGTAGCGAACGCCACCCATCCGGCCGGCCATCCGGGTGCCCTTGAAGACACGACCCGGGGTGGCGCAGGCGCCGATGGAACCGGGCGAGCGGTGCTTGCGCTCGACACCGTGGCTGCTGCCCAGACCGTGGAAGCCGTGCCGCTTCATCGCGCCGGCGAAGCCCTTGCCCTTGGTCTTGCCGGTGACGTCGATGGTGACGCCGGCCGGGAACTCCTCGACCGTGACTTCCTGGCCGAGCGAGTATTCCCCGGCGTCCGTGGTGCGCAGCTCGACGATGTGCCGGCGCGGCGCCACGTCCGCCTTGGCGTAGTGCCCGCTGATCGGCTTCTTGACCTTGCGCGGGTCGATGGTGCCGTAGGCCAGCTGGACCGCGGAGTAACCGTCCTTCTCGGCGCTACGAACCTGGCTGATGACGCACGGGCCGGCCTCGACCACGGTCACGGGAACAACACGGTTGTTGTCCCAGACCTGGGTCATGCCGAGCTTGGCGCCCAGGATCCCCTTGACTTGCCTGTCCATTTGTCCGGTCCCTACAGCTTGATCTCGATGTCGACGCCAGCCGGCAGGTCGAGGCGCATGAGCGAGTCGACCGTCTTCGGGGTCGGGTCGATGATGTCGATCAGCCGCTTGTGCGTGCGCATCTCGAAGTGCTCGCGCGAGTCCTTGTACTTGTGCGGCGAGCGGATAACGCAGAAACGGTTGATCTCCGTGGGCAGCGGCACCGGGCCCGCGACCTGCGCCCCGGTGCGCGTCACCGTCTCGACGATCTTCCGAGCCGAGGAGTCGACGACCTCGTGGTCATAGGCCTTGAGCCGGATGCGGATCTTCTGTCCCGCCATGGTGGCTTCTGTTCCTTCTCTCGATGCCGCTGTGTTGCGGGCGCCTGTGCCGGCTGGCACAGGCCCACTTCGCCGACCCCCGCGGTCGGGCGTGTCGCGCCCTCGGGCCGGGCTCCGCCCCGTGGTTCCGGAGTGGTGCTGACCGCGCGGTGGGTCAAGGCGCCGATCGCATTACCGCGACCTGAACGCCGTGCGAGGGTGGTTGGCGACTGGGCCGCCAACCACCCTACGCTCGACTGACTCGCCACCCGGAGGTTCAGCGAAAGCCGAACACAGGCGACGAACTGTCGTTACGCAACCTGACTAGTATGCCGCACGACTGGCGGCGGGTCTAATCGGGGTTACCTAGTTCACTTGATGATCTTGGTGACGAACCCGGCGCCGACGGTACGGCCACCCTCGCGGATCGCGAACTTGAGGTTCTCCTCCATGGCGATGGGCTGGATCAGCTTCACCGACATGGACGTGTTGTCGCCCGGCATGACCATCTCGGTGCCCTCGGGAAGGGTGACGACACCGGTGACGTCCGTGGTCCGGAAGTAGAACTGCGGACGGTAGTTCTGGAAGAACGGGGTGTGGCGGCCACCCTCCTCCTTGGAGAGGATGTAGACCGTCGCCTCGAACTCCGTGTGCGGGGTGTTCGAGCCCGGCTTCACGACGACCATGCCGCGCTCGACCTCGTCGCGCTTGGTGCCACGCAGCAGCAGGCCGACGTTCTCGCCTGCGCGAGCGTCGTCCAGGGTCTTCCGGAACATCTCGATCGCGGTGACCTTGGTCTTGAAGCTCTTCTCCTTGATACCGACGAGCTCAACATCCTCGTTCGGCAGGAGAACGCCGCGCTCCACGCGACCGGTGACGACGGTGCCACGACCGGTGATCGTGAAGACATCCTCAACCGGCATCAGGAACGGCATGTCGACCTCGCGCTCCGGCTGCGGGATCGAGGTGTCGACAGCGGTCATCAGGTCCAGCAGCTTGCCGGTCCACTCGGGGTCACCCTCGAGGGCCTTCAGCGCCGAAACCCGAACGACCGGCAGGTCGTCACCCGGGTACTCCTGCGAGGAGAGCAGCTCACGAACCTCGAGCTCGACGAGCTCCAGGAGCTCCTCGTCATCGACCATGTCGCTCTTGTTGAGCGCCACGACGATGTACGGCACGCCAACCTGACGGGCCAGCAGCACGTGCTCGCGGGTCTGCGGCATCGGGCCGTCGGTCGCCGCGACCACCAGGATCGCGCCGTCCATCTGCGCGGCACCGGTGATCATGTTCTTGATGTAGTCCGCGTGGCCGGGGCAGTCGACGTGCGCGTAGTGCCGCGCCTCGGTCTGGTACTCGACGTGCGCGATCGAGATCGTGATGCCGCGGGCCTTCTCCTCCGGCGCCTTGTCGATCTCGTCGAACGGCGTGTAGGGGTTCAGGTCCGGGAACTGGTCGTGCAGGACCTTGGTGATGGCCGCCGTCAGCGTCGTCTTACCGTGGTCGATGTGACCAATGGTGCCGATGTTGACGTGCGGCTTAGTCCGCTCGAACTTAGCCTTCGCCACTGGTGTCCTCCTGTGGACTTCTTGGTTCGTACGCCCGGCGCGCCGGTCGGCGCTTAGGACTCTGTCGACAGCCTTTCCGACCTGACGGTCGGAGAGCCTTTGTGGGTTCTGCGGCGATGAAGCCTACAGGCCCGGTCTCACGCGATCCGATCGTGGTGGCCGCGGGCGGGCGAACCTGCCCGCGACCAACCACGAATCACCTGCTCAGGGCGTTACTCGCCCGTTGCCTTGGCGATGATCTCCCTCGCGACGCTCTGCGGAACCTCGGCGTAGGAGTCGAACTGCATGCTGTAGCTAGCCCGGCCCTGGGTCTTCGACCGCAGGTCGCCGACGTAGCCGAACATCTCCGACAACGGCACCAGAGCCTTGACGATGCGGGCGCCACTGCGCTCCTCCATCGCCTGGATGATGCCGCGGCGGGAGTTGAGGTCACCGATGACGTCACCCATGTTCTCCTCAGGAGTGGTGACTTCAACGGCCATCATCGGCTCGAGCAACGCGGGATCGGCCTTGCGGGCCGCGTCCTTCATCACCATCGAGCCGGCGATCTTGAATGCCATTTCCGACGAGTCGACCTCGTGGTACTGGCCGTCCAGCAGGGTCAGCTTCACGCCGACCAGCGGGAAGCCCGCCAGGATGCCGTACTGCAGCGCGTCCTGCGCACCGGCGTCCACCGACGGGATGAACTCCCGGGGGATCCGGCCGCCGCTGACGGCGTTGGCGAACTCGTAGGTCGGCGAGTCGTTGTCCAGCGGCAGCGGCTCGACGCTCACGATCACGCGGGCGTACTGGCCGGAACCACCGGTCTGCTTCTTGTGGGTGTACTCGACCTTGTCCACCTTGCGGCGGATGGTCTCGCGGTACGCCACCTGCGGCTTGCCGACGTTGGCCTCGACGTTGAACTCGCGGCGCATCCGGTCGACCAGGATGTCCAGGTGCAGCTCACCCATGCCGGAGATGACCGTCTGACCGGTCTCCTCGTCCAGCTGGACGCGGAAGGTCGGGTCCTCCTCGGCCAGGCGCTGGATGGCGGTGCCCAGCTTCTCCTGGTCGGACTTGGTCTTCGGCTCGATCGCCACCGAGATGACCGGCTCCGGGAAGGTCATCGACTCCAGGATCACCGGGTTCGCCGGGTCGGAGAGCGTGTCGCCGGTGGTGGTCTGCTTGAGACCCTGCACGGCGATGATGTCGCCGGCCTGCGCCGACGGACGCTCTTCGCGCTTGTTGGCGTGCATCTGGTAGATCTTGCCGATGCGCTCCTTGCGGTCCTTGGTGGAGTTGACCACCTGGGAACCGGAATCGAGCGTGCCGGAGTAGACCCGCACGTAGGTGAGCTTACCGAGGTGCTTGTCCGTCTGGATCTTGAACGCCAGGCCGGAGAAGGGCTCCGAGTTGGACGGCTTCCGCAGCAACGGGGTCTCACCGTCGGTGGCCGTACCCTCGATCGCCGGAACGTCGAGCGGCGACGGCAGGAAGTCGACAACGGCGTCGAGCATGGGCTGAACGCCCTTGTTCTTGAACGCCGAGCCGCAGAGCACCGGGTTGGCCTTGCCGGCGATGGTGGCACGCCGAATGGCGGCCTTGATCTCCTCGACGGAGACCTCCTCGCCTTCCAGGTACTTCTCCATCACCGAGTCGTCGACGTCGGCCAGGGTCTCCATCAGCTTCTCGCGCCACTCGGCAGCGGAGTCGGCCAGCTCGGCCGGGATCTCCTCGACCGCGTAGTCCTCACCCTTCTGGGTCTCCCCACGCCAGGTGAGCGCGCGCATGCCGATCAGGTCGACGACACCGATGTGGTCACCCTCGAGCCCGATCGGGATCTGGAGCACCAGCGGGGTGGCGTTCAACCGGTCGATCATCATCTGCACGCAGCGGAAGAAGTCGGCGCCGGTCCGGTCGAGCTTGTTGACGAAGCACATCCGCGGGACGTTGTACTTGTCGGCCTGCCGCCAGACGTTCTCCGTCTGCGGTTCCACGCCGGCGACACCGTCGTAGACCGCGACGGCACCATCCAGGACCCGCAACGACCGCTCGACCTCGACCGTGAAGTCGACGTGGCCGGGCGTGTCGATGATCTGGATCGTGTGGTCTTTCCACTCACACTTGGTAGCAGCGGAGGTGATGGTGATACCACGCTCCTGCTCCTGCTCCATCCAGTCCATGACGGCAGCGCCCTCGTGGACCTCACCGATCTTGTACGTGATGCCGGTGTAGAACAGGATCCGCTCGGTGGTCGTGGTCTTACCGGCATCGATGTGCGCCATGATGCCGATGTTGCGTACCTTGGCGAGCGCGTCTGCGGCGGCCACTTCAATCCCTACTTATCGTCGTCTCGACACAACTGGTGGCGGTTCCGGCGCCCGGAGGCGCCGGAACCAGGGTGTTACCAGCGGTAGTGCGCGAAGGCCTTGTTCGACTCGGCCATCTTGTGCGTGTCCTCGCGCCGCTTGACGGCGGCACCGAGGCCGTTGCTCGCGTCCAGCAGCTCGTTCATCAGCCGCTCGACCATGGTCTTCTCACGCCGCGCGCGAGAGTAGGTGACCAGCCAGCGCAGGCCCAGGGTGGTCGCCCGGGTCGGGCGGACCTCGACCGGCACCTGGTAGGTGGCGCCACCGACACGACGGCTACGCACCTCGAGGGTCGGCTTGACGTTGTCCATCGCCCGCTTGAGGGTGACGACCGGGTCGGTGCCGGACTTCTCGCGGCAGCCCTCGAGGGCCGCGTACACGATGGTCTCGGCGAGCTGACGCTTGCCGCGCAGCAGGATCTTGTTCACCAGCTGGGTGACCAGCGGCGAGTTGTACACCGGGTCAGCGACCAGTGGCCGCCGCGGAGCGGGTCCCTTACGCGGCATGTCAGCTCTTCTCCTTCTTCGCGCCGTAACGGCTGCGCGCCTGCTTGCGGTTGCGGACACCCTGGGTGTCCAGCGAACCGCGAACGATCTTGTAACGCACGCCGGGGAGGTCCTTCACCCGGCCACCACGCACGAGCACGATCGAGTGCTCCTGGAGGTTGTGACCGACGCCCGGGATGTAGGCCGTCACCTCGATCTGGCTGCTGAGCTTCACGCGAGCGACCTTGCGCAGCGCCGAGTTCGGCTTCTTCGGGGTGGTGGTGTACACGCGGGTGCACACGCCGCGCCGCTGAGGGGAACCCTTCAGCGCCGGGGTCTTGGTCTTGGTCGTCTTCGCCTGGCGGCCCTTTCGGACCAGCTGCTGGATCGTGGGCACCGGGTTTCTCCGCTCCCTTCGGCCGCATTCGCGGCCGCGCCGTCTGCTCGTTAGCCGGCCTGCTGACCGGCTCTCCTACATTCCGACCTGGGCCACCTGACGGAGGCCCCGGCACCCGCGGTCGGGCGTGTCGCCTCTCCGCGGTCCCGTTGCGGACGCTTGCGCGTGCGATCGGGTTTGTGTCACCGGCGCGCGGGTCGCCCCGCCCCGGATCCTTGGCTTGTCGTGCCGCCGTCCGGGATCCGGAAACAGCGCACGCACGAGTTGCCCGGGCATGCCCGGGCACAAGGGGAAAGAGTACCTACCACAACCGCCCAGGTCAAAACGGAAGGGTCCGGCGACTGTCGTACACCCGCCGGCCGAATCTCGTCCTGCCCCGTCGCCCGCGATGGGCACCTACAGACACAAGTGTACCGGCTCCCCCGCAGGACCACCCGTCGGCCCCGGGCCGGGCAGCGGCAAGCCGGCAGAAACGGGTCGAGCGCCGAGACCAGCCTCAGGTCAGGGTGAGCAGCAGCGCGAGGCCGAGGCCCAGGAGGCTGAGCAGTGCCCCCGCCGCGCCACAACTGATTCCGGCCACCGCAAGCCCCCGCCCGGTGAACCGGACCGCAGGGGGCGCGGCCGGACGACGGATCTGCCGCCGGCCGAGCAGACCGATGACGACCGCTCCCACGCCGGCCAGCAACCCGAGGGCGGCGAACGCTCCGGAAGCCCAGGCCCCGCCATCGTTCGCGAAGGCCACTCCGAAGCAGATCACCAGCAACGACACCAGGATCGACGCGATGCCGGCCACCAGGGATCCGATGGCCAATCCCGACGTGACCGGGGCCACCTCCAGGTGTACGACCCCGAACGGGGTGCCCGGCACCGCCTCCACCCGTTTCGGCGGCAGGTGCTGGGCGTCGGTGGGTGGCGGAACCGGATGACCCGGCATTCCGGGCCAAGCGGGTGTGGAACCGGGCGAAGGCGGACCCCAACCCGCCGGCACACCAGACTGCGGCGGACCCCACCCGTAGGGCACGGCAGCCCCGGACTGCGGCGGACCCCAACCCGGCGGTGCCGGGGTGGGCACCCCGGCGACCGGGTACGGCTGGCCGGCGTCGGGCGGACTGGTCGTACCCCAGCCGGGCTGCGGCGCGGCGGAGGTCGGCGTCGCCCAACCCGGCGTGGGCGCGGGTGGCTGCGGCTGGCCGCTCGGGGCCGGTTGGGTGGCCTCGGACGGCGTCAGCTCGGACGACGCCGGCTGGCCGGCCGGCTCGTCGGCAGGGGGCCGCGCCGGATCCGTCACGAGGTCCTCCTGTCGAAAAGGCCGCCACCGCCGCGCGGCGGACACCGGCCAGGCTACCGCCGGGGGTGCCGGCGCCAACGCCGGGCGCGGCGGCTCAGTCCATGTTCGCCGGGTAGTCGTGACCGAACGGCGCACCGGCCAACCGCACCACGCCGATCACCACCACGGCCACCACGCTGACGGCGACCAGCACCAGGCCGGTCCAGGCCATCCGCTCCCCCCGCCGCAGCCAGCTGCCGCCGGTCAGGAAACCCCCCGAGGAGTACGCCTCACGTCGCGCCTGCCGCGCCAGTTGCAGTGCCACCGTCGCCGGCACCACCCCGCCGATGAACAGCCCGGTCAGCAGGCCGAGCAGCCCGAGAGCGAAAACCGCCCGAGCCTTCGTGGCGCGGGCCGGATCCGGGTCCAACGGGTGGCGCAGGCCCTGCTGCGCGACGGACACCTGCCCGGGTGCGGTCGTCATCCCCCCATCATGCCGAACTCGGCCCAGGGGTGGGTGGGCACGGACACGACGAGGCCCCCGGCTTTCACCGGGGGCCTCGTCGTGTGACTGGTGCTTAGCGGTACGACCCGAAGTCGAAGTCGTCCAGCGGCACGGCCTGCCCGCTGGCCGGCCCGAAGCCGTAGTCGGTCTCCGGGTACCCGGTCATCGAGTAGACCTTGGCCTTGGCCTCCTCGGTCGGCTCGACCCGGACGTTGCGGTACTTGCTGATGCCCGTACCGGCCGGGATGAGCTTTCCGATGATCACGTTCTCCTTGAGGCCGACCAGCGAGTCGCTGCGCGAGTTGATCGCAGCGTCGGTCAGCACCCGGGTGGTCTCCTGGAAGGAGGCCGCCGAGAGCCAGGAGTCGGTGGCCAGCGAGGCCTTGGTGATACCCATGAGCACCGGACGACCGGCGGCGGGCTCGCCGCCCTCCGAGACGAGCCGGCGGTTCTCCGACTCGAACAGCGCCCGGTCGACGAGCACACCCGGCAGGAACTCGGTCGAGCCGGAGTCGATGACCGTCACCCGCTTGAGCATCTGGCGGATGATGATCTCGATGTGCTTGTCGTGGATGAGCACACCCTGCGAGCGGTAGACCTCCTGGACCTCACTGGTCAGGTGGACCTGGACCGCCCGCGGACCCATGATCCGCAGAAGCTCGTGCGGGTCGATGGTGCCCTCGGTCAGCTTCTCGCCGACCGCGACGTGACCGCCGTCGTGGGTACGGAGCTTGACCCGCTTCGAGATCTTGTCGTAGACGATCTCTTCGCTGCCGTCGTCCGGCACCACGATGATCTTCCGCGAGCGCTCGCCGTCCTCGATCCGGATCCGACCCGGGGTGTCGGCGATGGGCGCCTTACCCTTCGGGACCCGAGCCTCGAAGATTTCCTGCACACGGGGCAGACCCTGGGTGATGTCCTCACCAGCGACACCACCGGTGTGGAAGGTACGCATCGTCAGCTGCGTACCGGGCTCACCGATGGACTGGGCGGCGATGATGCCGACCGCCTCGCCGATGTCGACCGACTTGCCGGTCGGCAGCGACCGGCCGTAGCAGGCCGCGCAGACGCCCAGCTTCGACTCACAGGTGAGCACGCTGCGCACCCGGACCGTCTCCACGCCAGCGGCGACGATCTTGTCGACCCCGATGGAGTTGATGTCCTGACCGCGCTCGGCGACCACGGTGCCGTCCGGCCCCTTGATGTCGTCGGCCAGGGTCCGGGCGTGCACGCTGGTCTCGGCGTGGGTGTGGACGACGAGCTTGCCGTCGAGCTTCTCGCCGATCTGCATCGGGATCGCCCGGTCGGTGCCGCAGTCCTCCTCGCGGATGATGACGTCCTGCGAGACGTCCACCAGACGACGGGTCAGGTAACCCGAGTCGGCGGTCCGCAGCGCGGTGTCGGCGAGACCCTTACGGGCACCGTGCGTGGAGATGAAGTACTCCAGCACGGACAGACCCTCCCGGTAGCTGGCCTTGATCGGCCGCGGGATGATCTCGCCCTTCGGGTTGGCCACCAGACCGCGGATCGCGGCGATCTGCCGGAGCTGCAGCAGGTTACCGCGAGCACCCGAGTTGATCATCTTCCACAGTGGGTTCTCCTGCGGCAGCGCGGTGTCCATCTCCTTGGCGACCTCGTTGGTCGCCTTGGTCCAGATCGTGATGAGCTCGCCGCGACGCTCCTCGGCGGTCATCAGACCACGCTGGTACTGCTTGTCGATCTGGTCGGCTTCCTTCTCGTACTTCGCCAGGATCTCCGCCTTGCGCGGCGGAGCGATGACGTCCTCCATGCCGATCGTCACGCCGGACCAGGTGGCCCAGTGGAAACCGGCCTCCTTGAGCCCGTCCAGGGTGGCGGCCAGCGCCACCTTGGGGAAGCGCTCGGCGAGGTCGTTGACGATCGCGGAGAGCTGACCCTTGCGGATCTCGTAGTTCACGAAGCGGTAGCCCTGCGGCAGCGTCTCGTTGAACAGCACCCGACCCAGAGTGGTCTCCACGGTCAGCGGGTCACCCTCGACCCAGCCCTCCGGAGCGGTCCACGCCTCGGCGCCGGCGCCGTTGTCGACACCGACCACGCCACGCAGGCGGATCTTCACAGGCGCCTGCAGGTGCAACTCGCCGTTGTCGAAGGCCATCCGCGTCTCGGCGTCCGAGCTGAACGCCCGGCCCTCGCCCTTCTCACCGGCGGTGAGGTGGGTGAGGTGGTACAGGCCGATGACCATGTCCTGGGTCGGCATGGTGACCGGCTTGCCGTCGGCCGGCTTGAGGATGTTATTCGACGACAGCATCAGGATCCGCGCCTCGGCCTGAGCCTCGGCGGACAGCGGCACGTGCACCGCCATCTGGTCACCGTCGAAGTCGGCGTTGAACGCGGTGCAGACCAGCGGGTGGATCTGGATCGCCTTGCCCTCGACCAGCTGCGGCTCGAAGGCCTGGATGCCCAGGCGGTGCAGGGTCGGCGCGCGGTTCAGCAGCACCGGGTGCTCGCCGATGACCTCTTCCAGCACATCCCACACGACCGGGCGCTGACGCTCGACCATCCGCTTGGCGGACTTGATGTTCTGTGCGTGGTTGAGGTCGACCAGCCGCTTCATCACGAACGGCTTGAACAGCTCCAGCGCCATCTGCTTGGGCAGACCACACTGGTGCAGCTTGAGCTTCGGGCCGACCACGATGACCGAACGGCCGGAGTAGTCGACGCGCTTGCCCAGCAGGTTCTGGCGGAACCGGCCCTGCTTGCCCTTGAGCATGTCGGACAGCGACTTGAGCGGGCGGTTACCCGGACCGGTGACCGGCCGACCACGACGGCCGTTGTCGAACAGCGCGTCGACGGCCTCCTGGAGCATCCGCTTCTCGTTGTTGACGATGATCTCGGGCGCGCCGAGGTCGATCAGCCGCTTGAGGCGGTTGTTCCGGTTGATCACGCGGCGGTACAGGTCGTTCAGGTCCGAGGTCGCGAACCGGCCACCGTCGAGCTGCACCATTGGGCGCAGGTCCGGCGGGATGACCGGTACGCAGTCCAGCACCATGCCGAGCGGCGAGTTGCGGGTGTTCAGGAACGCCGCGACGACCTTGAGTCGCTTGAGCGCCCGGATCTTCCGCTGACCCTTGCCGGACCGGATGGTCTCCCGCAGGCTCTCGGCCTCGGCGTCGAGGTCCATGTTCTGGACCAGCGCCTTGATCGCCTCCGCGCCCATGGAACCGGTGAAGTACTCACCGAACCGGTCGCGCAGCTCGCGGTAGAGCAGCTCGTCGGTGACCAGCTGCTTCGGCTCCAGCTTGCGGAAGGTGTCCAGCACCTCGTCCAGGCGGTCGATCTCGCGCTGGGCCCGGTCGCGGATCTGGCGCATCTCGCGCTCTCCGCCCTCCTTGACCTTGCGCCGGACGTCCGCCTTGGCACCCTCGGCCTCCAGCTCGGCCAGGTCGGCCTCGAGCTTGGCGGCCCGCTTCTCGATCTCCGAGTCGCGGCTGTTCTCGGACTGCCGCTTCTCGGCCAGGATCTCGTTCTCGATCGTCGAGAGGTCACGGTGACGCGACTCCGCGTCCACGCTCGTCACGACGTACGAGGCGAAGTAGATGATCTTTTCGAGGTCCTTGGGGGCGAGGTCCAGCAGGTAGCCCAGCCGGCTCGGCACGCCCTTGAAGTACCAGATGTGGGTCACCGGAGCGGCGAGCTCGATGTGCCCCATCCGCTCACGACGGACCTTGGAGCGAGTCACCTCGACGCCGCAGCGCTCACAGATGATGCCCTTGAACCGGACGCGCTTGTACTTACCGCAGTAGCACTCCCAGTCCCGCTGCGGACCGAAGATCTTCTCGCAGAAGAGCCCGTCCTTTTCCGGCTTCAGGGTGCGGTAGTTGATCGTCTCAGGCTTCTTGACCTCGCCGTGCGACCACTGACGGATGTCGTCGGCGGTGGCGAGACCAATGCGCAGCTCGTCGAAGAAGTTGACGTCGAGCACTATGTCCCCTATGTCGTCGTCTGTACTGCTAATTCTCGGGTGGGGTCGGGAGCCGGCGAGCCGGCCCCCGACCACTCACCTCAGACCTCTTCGACCGAGCTCGGCTCGCGCCGGGACAGGTCGATGCCCAGCTCCTCAGCGGCCCGGAACACCTCGTCGTCGGTCTCGCGCATTTCCAGGGCCACACCGTCGCTGGACAGCACCTCAACGTTGAGGCACAGCGACTGCAGCTCCTTGAGCAGCACCTTGAACGACTCCGGGATGCCCGGCTCCGGGATGTTCTCGCCCTTGACGATGGCCTCGTAGACCTTCACCCGGCCGAGAACGTCGTCGGACTTGATCGTGAGCAGCTCCTGCAGGGCGTACGCGGCGCCGTACGCCTGCATCGCCCAGCACTCCATCTCACCGAAACGCTGACCACCGAACTGCGCCTTACCACCCAGCGGCTGCTGCGTGATCATCGAGTACGGACCGGTCGAACGAGCGTGGATCTTGTCGTCGACCAGGTGGTTGAGCTTCAGGATGTAGACGTAACCGACCGCGATCGGGTCCGGCAGCGGCTCGCCGGAACGACCGTCGAACAGCTGCGCCTTGCCGGTACGGCCGATCAGCTGCTTGCCGTCCCGGTTGGGCAGGGTCGACTCGAGCAGACCGGAGATCTCCTCCTCGCGGGCACCGTCGAAGACCGGGGTGGCCACATTGGTGTCCCCCTCGGACTCGTGCGCGTCGATCGAGCGGAGCTGACGCTTCCAGTCGGTGTCGTCGCCCTCGACCTTCCAACCGGTCTTGGCGACCCAACCGAGGTGGGTCTCCAGCACCTGGCCGATGTTCATCCGGCTCGGCACACCGAGCGGGTTGAGCACGATGTCGACCGGGGTGCCGTCCTCCAGGAACGGCATGTCCTCGATCGGCAGGATCTTCGAGATGACACCCTTGTTGCCGTGCCGGCCGGCGAGCTTGTCGCCGTCCTGGATCTTGCGCTTCTGGGCGACGTAGACCCGGACCAGCTCGTTGACACCCGGCGGCAGCTCGTCGCCGTCCTCGCGGGAGAACGTGCGCACACCGATGACCGTGCCGGTCTCGCCGTGCGGCACCTTCAGCGAGGTGTCCCGAACCTCACGCGCCTTCTCACCGAAGATCGCGCGGAGCAGGCGCTCCTCCGGGGTCAGCTCGGTCTCACCCTTGGGCGTGACCTTGCCGACCAGGATGTCGCCGGGAACGACCTCGGCACCGATCCGGATGATGCCGCGCTCGTCGAGGTCGGCGAGCATTTCCTCGCTGACGTTCGGGATGTCGCGGGTGATCTCCTCCGGGCCGAGCTTGGTGTCCCGAGCGTCGACCTCGTGCTCCTCGATGTGGATCGAGGTGAGCACGTCCTGCTGCACGAGGCGCTGCGACAGGATGATCGCGTCCTCGTAGTTGTGACCCTCCCAGCACATGAACGCCACCAGCAGGTTGCGTCCGAGTGCCATCTCGCCCTCGTCGGTGCACGGACCGTCGGCGATGACCTGACCGGCCTCGACGCGGTCGCCCTCGAAGACGACCGGCTTCTGGTTGACGCAGGAGCCGGCGTTGGAGCGGCGGAACTTGTGCAGCAGGTACGTCCGGCGGTGGCCGTCATCCTGGTGGATGGTGACGTAGTCGGCGCAGAGATCCTCGATCACACCGCCGACCTCGGCGACAACCACGTCGCCAGCGTCGACCGCGGCCCGGTACTCCATGCCCGTACCCACGAGCGGCGCCTCGGCCTTGACCAGCGGCACCGCCTGGCGCTGCATGTTCGCGCCCATCAGTGCCCGGTTGGCGTCGTCGTGCTCGAGGAACGGGATCATGGCGGTCGCGACCGAGGTCATCTGCCGGGGCGAGACGTCCATGTAGTCGACGGCACCGGGGATGACGTCCTCGGTCTCGCCGCCCTTACGACGGCAGAGCACCCGGTCCTCGGCGAACGTGCCGTCAGCCTTCAGGCGCGCGTTGGCCTGGGCCTTGACGAACCGGTCCTCCTCGTCCGCGGTCAGGTAGTCGATCTGGTCGGTGACCCGACCCTCGACGACCTTCCGGTACGGCGTCTCGATGAAGCCGAACGGGTTGACCCGGGCGAAGGTGGACAGCGCGCCGATCAGGCCGATGTTCGGGCCTTCCGGCGTCTCGATCGGGCACATCCGGCCGTAGTGGGACGGGTGCACGTCGCGGACCTCGAAGCCGGCCCGCTCCCGGGACAGACCACCCGGGCCGAGCGCGCTCAGCCGGCGCCGGTGGGTGAGACCCGCCAGCGGGTTGGTCTGGTCCATGAACTGGGACAGCTGAGACGTCCCGAAGAACTCCTTGATCGCCGCCACCACCGGGCGGATGTTGATCAGGGTCTGCGGGGTGATCGCCTCGACGTCCTGCGTGGTCATCCGCTCGCGGACGACCCGCTCCATCCGGGACAGGCCGACCCGGACCTGGTTCTGGATCAGCTCACCCACGGTACGCAGGCGCCGGTTGCCGAAGTGGTCGATGTCGTCGGCCTCGTAGCCGTCCTCACCGGCGTGCAGCCGGCAGAGGTATTCCACGGTGGCGACGATGTCGTCCTCGGTCAGCGTGCCGGTGGTGATCGGCACGGCGACTTCGAGCTTCTTGTTGAACTTGTAGCGCCCGACCTTGGCGACGTCGTACCTCTTCGGGTTGAAGAAGAGGTTGTCGAGCAGGGTCTGGGCGTTCTCGCGCGTCGGCGGCTCGCCAGGGCGCAGCTTGCGGTAGATGTCGAGCAGGGCCTCGTCCTGGCCGGCGATGTGGTCCTTCTCGAGCGTGGTCATCAGCAGCTCGGACCAGCCGAACTTCTCACGGATCCGCTCGGCCGACCAGCCGATGGCCTTGAGCAGGACGGTGACGGCCTGCCGACGCTTGCGGTCGATGCGTACGCCGACCGTGTCGCGCTTGTCGATGTCAAACTCCAGCCAGGCACCCCGACTCGGGATGACCTTGACGCTGGAGAGGTCGCGGTCGGAGGTCTTGTCCGGCTGCTTGTCGAAGTACACGCCCGGGGACCGGACGAGCTGGCTGACCACGACACGCTCGGTGCCGTTGATGACGAAGGTGCCCTTGGGCGTCATCATCGGGAAGTCACCCATGAACACCGTCTGGCTCTTGATCTCGCCAGTGGTGTTGTTGGTGAACTCCGCGGTCACGAAGAGCGGAGCGCAGTAGGTCAGGTCCTTCTCCTTGCACTCCTCGATCGAGGCCTTGACCTCGTCGAAGCGCGGCGCCGAGAAGGAGAGCGACATGGTGCCGGAGAAGTCCTCAATGGGACTGATCTCTTCAAGGATCTCCGCGAGACCCGAGCGTGCGTGCGGGTCGTCCGCCGACCGGCCCTGCCAAGCCTCGTTGCCCACGAGCCAGTCGAAGGACTCGTTTTGAATGGCAAGGAGGTTGGGGACCTCGAGGTGTTCGGTGATCCTGCCGAATGAAACTCGGCGGGGAGCGAATGCGCTCGACGTACGACTGGTCTTCGCAGGGCGGGAAGCTGCCAAGATGCGTCCTTCCGAGGACCGGTGCTGCAGAACGGCTGGTACGCGTGCACTCCAATGACCCCACCAGAAATATCCGTAAACGGACATTTCCGAGCAGGGGTCAAGTCGGAAGGCAGCGCAAACTAGCAGTGTAGCCGAGAGGCTAACCGCTGTCCAGCCCACCCCGCAGGTCGTTTGCGGAACGTGCCTCGGCCCCCGTAAACCGGGGTCTGCCGGGCCGCTCAGAACGCAACGTCCCCACTGGGCCGCTCAGGTCGACGCGGCCGATGGTGCCGCCGCTGTCATACCCACGTCGTGGCCGTCGCAAGCGCGGTGTCTTGCTGGTGCCAGCGTGCCTGGCAGCCCGGGGCCGCGTCAAGGGCCGGTATCCGGGTCGGCTCTTCTTTCCCACTGGAGGGCGACCCGCCAGGCGCGTCCGGATCGACAGGTGCGGCCATCGGTGCCCAGCTCAGGGGCAGGTCGGCTCCGGAACCACAAACACGGCGGGCGGCGATCCGTGTCGGATCACCGCCCGCCGCGACGCGATCGTGTCCCGGCTCACGAGCCAGGTACGCGCAGGTGGAGCTCAGGTCACTTGAGGGTGACCTTGGCGCCCTCACCCTCGAGCTTGGCCTTCGCCTTGTCGGCGGTCTCCTTGTTGACCTTCTCCAGGATGGCCTTCGGCGCGGACTCGACCGCGTCCTTGGCCTCCTTGAGGCCCAGGCCGGTCAGCTCACGCACGACCTTGATGACCTGGATCTTCTTGCCGCCGTCAGCCTCGAGGATGACGTCGAACTCGTCCTTCTCCTCCTCGACCGGGGCAGCAGCGGCGCCGCCGCCACCACCCTGGGCGATCGCGACCGGAGCCGCGGCGGTGACCTCGAAGGTCTCCTCGAACTGCTTCACGAACTCAGAGAGCTCGATCAGCGTCATCTCCTTGAACGCGTCGAGCAGCTCGTCGGTGCTGAGCTTCGCCATATCTGGCGTCCTTTCCTGATTCTGTTAAGTAAGAACTGGTGCGCCGTGGGGGCCTCAGGCCGCCTCGGCGCCCTCCTTCTCGCGCTTGTCCTGCAGTGCGGCCGCCAGACGTGCGGTCTTCGACAGCGGAGCCTGGAACAGGGCCGCGGCCTTGCTCAGGTTGCCCTTCATCGCGCCGGCCAGCTTGGCCAGCAGCACCTCGCGGGACTCCAGGTCGGCAAGCTTCGTGACCTCGGCCGCGGAAATGGCCTTGCCCTCGAAGACACCGCCCTTGATGACGAGCTTCGGGTTGGCCTTCGCGAAGTCGCGAAGCCCCTTCGCCGCCTCGACGACGTCGCCCGAAACGAAAGTCAGCGCGGTAGGACCGGTGAACAGCTCGTCGAGGCCGGTGATGCCCGCGTCCGTCGCAGCACGCTTCGCCAGCGTGTTCTTCGCGACCGTGTAGCTGGTCTCGGCGCCGAGCGAGCGCCGAAGCTGGGTGAGCTGGGAAACCGTCAGACCGCGGTACTCGGTCAGCACGGTGGCGCCCGAGCTGCGGAAGCTCTCGGTCAGCTCAGCGACGGCCGTGGCCTTGTCGGCCCGAATCGGCTTGTCCGCCATGTCCCTCCTCTCTCGTTACTCGAGGCTGGTCCCCGTCACAGCCGAAGCCGGAACGGGGGCGGAGGCAGCACGACAACGAAAAAGCCCCGGCGCAGGGCGCACGGGGCGAGGGCCGGTGGATCAACACAGTCGGCGGACCATGTCTCACTGCCGAGTTACGCTTGCCGCCCTACGCGGGTCGCCCGTTGTCGCGGGACCTTCGACCGTGCCGGAGCACGGTGACCAGCGGTCTTTGGGTGGTTCCTCATCCATGAGAGCACGGATGACGGTTGAAGACTACGCGCCCCGGCCACCAGCACCAAATCGCGCCTGGTGAGCCACGTCACCGACGCCGGCGCCGGTCAGCCGTGAGCCCGCCGCCGCCACAGGTAGCCGCCGACGACCGCGGCGCTCCAGGCCAGCGCCCACCCGGTCAGCCCCAGCAGGGTGAGCGCCGTAGCGTGGCTCGCGGTGGCGCGGGCGGCGGCCATGATCGGCGGTGCCAACCAGGGCGCCACCGAATCGCTCAGGCCGAACACCACCGCGCCGACACCGCCGAGGGTCAGCACCGCGACGCCGTACGCGGCACCGCCCACCGACGCGCGGCTGGCCAGCGCACCGAGGGCGACAGCGGCGGGTACGGCGAGCAGGTGCGCCCACAGCCCCAGCGCGATCCCGACCGGGATCGACCGGTCCCCCGGCTCCACCGGGCCGGTGACCCCGCCGACCAGCCACGGAAAGAGCAGCGCGACGGCCACCGTTGGCAGCGCCGCCACGCCCGCGGCGAGGAGCCCGGCAAGCCGCTCGCGGGCCACCCCGACGGTCACCTGGGCCAGCCGGCGCTGCACGTCCGGCTCGACGTCCAGCAGGATCTTGGTCTGCCAGGCGAGCACCGGGAAGAGCACCACGGCCGAGACGCCGTACGCCTCCGCTGGCTGGGCTCGGCCGCCGCCGTAGAGCGTGCCGAGCACGATGAGGCCGGCGAGCAGCGGCGCCAACGCCCGACCGGTCCGCAGGAGGCCGGCCAGCCGCATCCGTACCAGGGCGATCACCGGGCCTCCTCCGCTGCCTGCTCGACCGTGTGGACGCCCTCGGCGGCCGTGGGCTGTTCGGCTGCCGGCGCACCGTCCGGGCGGGTCGGGGCGGTCGATGCGGGACGAGCCTGCGGTGCGGGGGTGGAGGCGTCGGCGCGTACCCGAAGAATGTGGTGGCCCTCGGCGCGCATCCGGGCGACGGTGCCGGCGACCCGCGCGGTCGGCACCGCGACCTCGACCACCGAGAACGCCTCGTCCGCCGACGACGTCTCCTCGGTCAGTGTCCCGTCGGCCACCGACCAGCGGCGCGCGGTCGGCAGCCGGACCGTCTCGCCGCGGTGGTCGCTGACCAGCACGGCACCATCGGCGGCGAGCACCTCGGCGATCAGCTCGGGAACCAGCTCGCGGGTGGCGGCGTCCAGCCCCTCCCACGGCTCGTCGAGCACCAGCAGGCCCGGTGGACGCAGCATCGCCTGGGCGAGGCCCACCTTCTGCGCGGTGCCCTTGGACAGCTCCGGCAGGCGGACCGAACGGAAGGCGGACAACCCGAGCCGGTCGGTCCAGGAGGCCACCGCCTCGTCGGCCGCCGCCGCGCCCAGGCCCGCCGCGCGGGCCATCCCGGTCAGGTAGCGGGTCACGGTGAACGGCTGGTCGGCGGGAAAGCGCTCCGGCACCCAGCCCACCCGTGCCGGACGGTCGGTGACCCGGCCCCGGTCGGGCCGGAGCACCCCCGCGGCCACCTGGAGCAGTGTCGACTTGCCGGCCCCGTTGCGACCCAGAACGACAGCCACCTCACCCGGACCGATCCGCACGTCCACGCCGTGCAGCACCCACGGCCCACGCCTGTGGTACCGCAACCAGACGTTCTCCAGCCGCATAGGGATAGAGGGTGCCACACCTTAGGGCCTGTTTCATAAGGACTGGCCGGCCTGCGGCTGGCCCGGACGACGACCGGCGGCGTTGCGATTTCGTCCGGATACAACACCGGTATCCGGACGAAGCCGCGCCTTGCCGGACCGCCGCCCGGCCTCCGCCTCGGCTCGACCGCCCTCATGAAACAGGCCCTGGACGCCACGGGGCGCCGCCACGATCGTGGCGGCGCCCCGGTGGAGCAGATTGTCGCTCAGCCCTCGGCGGGGTCTCCGGTGAGGTTCTTGACCAGGTTGGGGTCGACCGGAACACCCGGACCCATCGTGGAGGTCACGATGACCTTGCGGAGGTACTTGCCCTTGGCCGCGGACGGCTTGGCACGCAGCACCTCGTCGAGCACCGCAGCGTAGTTCTCCACCAGCTGGCTCTCCGTGAAGGAGGCCTTACCGATGATCAGGTGCAGGTTGGAGTGCTTGTCCACCCGGAAGGTGATCTTGCCGCCCTTGATGTCCTGCACCGCCTTGGTGACGTCCATGGTCACCGTGCCGGTCTTCGGGTTCGGCATGAGACCGCGCGGGCCCAGGATCCGCGCGATCCGGCCGATCTTGGCCATCTGGTCCGGCGTGGCGATAGCCGCGTCGAAGTCGAGCCAACCACCCTGGATCCGGGCGACCAGCTCGTCGGTGCCCACCTCGTCCGCACCCGCGGCAGCGGCCTCTTCGGCCTTCGCGCCGCTGGCGAACACGATCACGCGGGCGGTCTTACCGGTGCCGTGCGGCAGGTTGACCACGCCGCGGACCATCTGGTCCGCCTTGCGGGGGTCGACGCCGAGGCGCATGGCGACCTCGACCGTGGCGTCGAACTTGACGTTGGTGGTCTCCTTGGCCAGCTTCACGGCCTCGGCGGGGGTGTAGAGCTTCGACCGGTCGATGACATCGGCGGCCTTGCGGTAGCTCTTGCTGCGCTGCATTGCTGATTACTCCTGTGGTCTCTGGCGGGCCGCTCGGCGCGGGCCCTCCCACGGTCGGATCGACGGCCTGGGCCGACGTCAGTCGTTGACGGTGATACCCATCGACCGGGCGGTGCCGGCGATGATCTTCTCGGCCTGGGCCAGGTCGTTGGCGTTGAGGTCGGCCATCTTCTTCTCGGCGATCTCACGCAGCTGGGCGCGGCTGACCGAGCCGACCTTCTCGGACTGCGGAACACCCGAACCCTTCTGCACACCGGCAGCCTTGATCAGCAGCCGGGCAGCGGGCGGGGTCTTCAGCACGAACGTGAAGGACCGGTCCTCGTACACGCTGATCTCGGCGGGAACGATGTCGCCCCGCTGGGACTCGGTCTGCGAGTTGTAGGACTTGCAGAACTCCATGATGTTCACGCCGTGCTGGCCCAGCGCGGGGCCGACCGGCGGCGCCGGCGTGGCCTGGCCCGCCGGCAACTGAAGCGTGAACGTCTTGACGAGCTTCTTCTTCGGAGGCATGTCACTTCCTGGGGCTTGGAGCTGGGAAAATGCGGCTGTCGCCGCCCTCGGAGCGCGCACGGTCAGCGCGGTGCGACAGCGGCGACATTCAAGAGTAGCGCAGGCCGCAGCCCACTCGTCCGCCGAGGTCGAGCGGGAGGGCCTACGCCGACGTCGGCGGCGGGTCGGACCCGCCGCCGACGACCAATCAGATCTTGGCGACCTGGTTGAAGTTGAGCTCCACCGGCGTCTCGCGACCGAAGATCGACACCAGCACCTTGAGCTTCTGCTGGTCGGCGTTGATCTCGCTGATCGTGGCCGGCAGCGACGCGAACGCGCCGTCGGTGACGGTGACGGAGTCGCCCACCTCGAAGTCGAGGACCTTGATCTCCGGCTTCGACTTCTTCTGCTCGGTCTCGACAGCCGGCGCCAGCCACTTCAGCACCTCGTCGAGCGAGAGCGGAGCCGGCCGGTCGGCCCGGTCGGTCGCACCGACGAAGCCGGTCACACCCGGGGTGTTCCGGACACACGAGTACGACTCGGCGGTCAACTCCATCCGGACCAGGATGTAGCCCGGGAAGACCTTGGCCTGGATCTGCGAACGCTTGCCGTTCTTGACCTCGACCTCTTCCCGAGTCGGCACCTCGACCTGGTAGATGAAGTCCTCCATGTCGAGGCTCGTGATCCGGGTCTCGAGGTTGGTCTTGACCTTGTTCTCGTACCCGGCGTACGAGTGCACGACGTACCAGTCACCCGGCGCGTAGCGCAGCTTCTGCCTCAACTCGGCGACGGGGTCGAAATCCTCGTCCGGCGCGGGCTCGGTCGTGGGGAACTCCGGCTCGCTGGCGGCCTCAACCGACTCGTCACCAGCCGCCGTCGCGACCGCGGACTGCTCGTCCACGGGTCCGGCGGTCTCGTCGTACTCAGGCACGCTCGCTCACTTCCATCACTATCGGCTGGAGGCAGCCGGTCAGTCCGAGTTGCCAAAGACAAACAACACGACCTTGGCGAAGCCGAAGTCCAGCACACCCACGATCGTCAGCATCACCGCGACGAACGCCACCACCACGGCGGTGTAGGTCAGCAACTCCTTGCGGGTCGGCCAGATGACCTTACGCAGTTCGGCTACGACCTCGCGGAAGAACCGGGCGATGCGGCCGAACACGCCCACCCGACCCGTTTCCGACCGCGTGGTCGGCCGGCTGTCCGCCGACTCCGCCCGGGCACGGGACCGCGTGGCGGTGCCTCCCCGGGAAACCGGCTCGTCCGCGCTGGAGGCGTCGTCGTCGGCAACCTCGTCGACGACATCGTCGTCCAGACGATCGTCGCCGGCGTCCTCGCCGCGCCGCTTGTTGTCGGCCACTTCGCCCTCCGTCGCGGAATCTGGGGTCGCACGCCGAGTGGCGTACGCGGCGCTGGTCACGCCGGCCGGACCCAACCGTCCCGCGACGGGCCGCGGCCGGTGGATCATCCGGAGGGCCCGATTGCCTCGGAACCACCCCGCCGATTCCACCACCACGGGCCGGACGCCGCCAGGCTGGCGGCGCGACCCACGGGAACGGTCAGGCCTGAGGCGCAGGGGTGACAGGACTTGAACCTGCAGCCTGCGGTTTTGGAGACCGCTGCTCTGCCAATTGAGCTACACCCCTATGTGGCAACACTCGCCCCACGCGGCCACAGACGACCGAGCAGGGGTCACTTGCCCCACGGCGGACCAGTGTACGGGTACCCGCCCGACTTTCCCAACCGGTCTCTCCGCCACGCGTGGCGGGCTCGGTTCAGCGCGCAGTCCGGATGGTTGCCCGCGCCTGTGCCAGTACCTTCTCGCCCAGGCAGGTGGCGGTCACCTCGAGTCGGGTGAGACCGTCCTCGGTCACCTCACGGACCCGCGCGGTGACCTCGATCTCGGTCCCCTGGTCGTCGTCGGGGACCACCACCGGCCGGGTGAAACGCACGCCGTACTCGGCCACCGCGTCCGGAGACCCGGCCCACTCGGTGACCGCCCGACCGACCAGCGCCATGGTGAACATGCCGTGGGCGATCACCCCGGGCAGACCCACCTTGGTGGCCACCCGGTCGCTCCAGTGGATCGGGTTGAAGTCGCCCGAGGCGCCGGCGTAGCGGACCAGGTCCGCACGGGTCACCTGGAACGTCTGTGCTGGCAACTCCATCTCACTCCTCCCCGCGAATGACATACCTGGCCCAGACCGCGACCACGGGGTCCCCGCCGACGGTGCTCACGTCGGTGCGCGTGGTCAGGAAGCCGTGCCCACCCCTGGTGCTGACGTCCTCGATGGTGTTGACGCAGACCAGCTCGTCGCCGGCGACCACCGGCCGGGTGTACGCGAACCGCTGGTCGCCGTGCACCAGGCGGCTGTAGTCGACACCCAGGGCCGGGTCCTCGATGATCTGGCTGCTCGCGGCCATCGTCACGATCACCGGAAAGGTCGGCGGGGCCACCACGTCGGGGTGGCCCAGCGCCCGCGCGGCCGCCGGGTCGTGGTGGGCCGGGTCGGTGGCGCCGATGGCGCTGGCGAATTCGCGGATCTTTTCTCGGCCCACCTGATAGGGGGCGGTCGGCGGATAGGTCCGGCCGACGAAGGAAGGGTCCAGGGACATGCCGCGAACCTACACGGAAAGCCCAATCGCCGACCTGATCGGTAGGCGGCGGCGGAGCCGCGCCAAACCGGTTCAGATCGGCGATTGGAAAGCTTCGACAGCGGCCGGCTGAGGCCGACAGCTTCGACAGCGGCCGGCTGAGGCCGGCCAGCGGTCAGCGGGTCTCGCGGTGGACCGTGTGCCGACCGTCGCGCGGGCAGAACTTCTTCAGCTCGATGCGGTCGGGGTCGTTGCGCCGGTTCTTGCGCGTGATGTAGTTGCGCTCCTTGCACTCCACACACGCCAAAGTGATCTTCGGCCGGACATCGGTAGCCTTCGCCACGGCGGAGTGCCTTCCTCGCTAACGGAAACAACTACGACGCGCCAGCCTAGACGCTGACAGCGCGGACATGCAAAGTGGGCGCCGGAAGCGCCCATTTCTTACGACCACCGGCAACGAGCCCGGAAGACGAGAGTAGCGGTGGCCGGACTTGAACCGGCGACACAGCGATTATGAGCCGCTTGCTCTACCATCTGAGCTACACCGCTGCGATGGGTCCAGCTGAACCCTCGAGCCCCCTTACGGAATCGAACCGTAGACCTTCTCCTTACCATGGAGACGCTCTGCCGACTGAGCTAAGGGGGCCTGCGCGAACTCCCCGTGGGGCGCGCAGAAGTAAGAGTACACGGCCCGGCTCGACAGGTGAAATCGGATCCCCGGTGATCGTCTTCGCCCTGCTCAGGGCACCACGCGAAGGCGCGGCAGCTCCCCGTTGGAGATCGATTCCGGCTCGACCTGAGCGCCGAACCAGGCGGCCAGCCGCTCGTACGGCAGCGGCCGGCTGAACAGGAAGCCCTGCCCGATCTCACAGCCGATGTCCTGGAGAAGCTCCAGGGTCAGCTCACTCTCCACGCCCTCGGCGACCACCGCCAGGCCGAACTGTTGGGAGAGGGTCACCACGGCGTTGACGATGGCCAGGTCCCCCGGGTCGGTCGCCATGCCCTGGACGAAGGAGCGGTCCACCTTCACCTCGTGCACCGGCAGCCGGCGCAGGTGTGCCAGCGAGGAGTCGCCCGTGCCGAAGTCGTCGACCGACAGCCGGACACCCAGGTCGCGCAGCCGTTGCAGGGTCGGGATGGGCCGATCGGTGCCGTCCAACACTCCCGCCTCGGTGATCTCCAGGGTCAGCCGCTGCGCCGGCACCCCGTACTCGGTCAGCAACTCCTGGACCCGGTCCGGGAAGTGCTGGTCGGTGAGCGTACGAGCGGCGATGTTGACCGCGATCGGCAGCGGCTGATCGGCCAGGGCCCAGTCCCGGCTGCGGCGCAGCCCCTCGCGGAGGACCACCTCGGTGAGCCTGCTCAACTGGCCGGTGTGCTCGGCCACCGCCACGAAGTCCTCGGGAGCGACCGTGCCGTGCGTCGGGTCCTCCCAGCGGGCCAGGCACTCGACACCCACCAGACGCCGATCCCGCAGCGTCACCTTGGGCTGGAAGTAGACCTCCAGCTCGTCCTGATCCAGTGCGCGGCGCAGATCGCCCGCCAGACCCAGCCGGCGCAACGATCGGGACTCCAGCGCCGGGTTGAACAGTTGCACGCTGCCCGGCACCGACTTGGCCGCCGTGGCCGCGAGGTCGACCCGGAGCAGCAGAGTCGCCGCGTCGCTGCCGTGATCGGGGTGCACGGCCACCCCGACGGCGGTGTTGACGTCGAGGGTGAGCGCGTCGAAGACCATCTCGTCACGAATCTGGTCGCGTAGTTGCGCCGCCAACTCGAGCGCCGCCTCCGCGCTCTCCAACCGCAGCGTCACCAGGAACTCGTCCCCACCCGCGCGGCCGACCAGGGCCGACGACGGTGCGCTGGCCCGCAACCGGCTGGCGACCTCGGCGAGGACCTTGTCCCCCGCCGCGTGCCCCAGGGACTCGTTGACCTGGCGCAGCCCGTCCACGTCGAAGAGCAGCAGTGCCACCACCTCGCCGGGGGCGGCGATCGTGAACGACTCCGCGAGCGCGCCGGTGATCCGCCGGCGGTTGGGCAGCCGGGTCAGCGCGTCGTGGTACGCGTCGTGCCGGAGCCTGTCGACCAGCCGCGAATTCTCCAGGGCGACGGCGGCATGCGCCGCCACGGTCTCGAAGATGGGGATGTCAGCCGGAGCGAAGTGGCCCACGTCGCTGAGCCGGTTGGCCACCTCCAGCGTGCCGATCACCGCCTGCCCGGAACGCAGGGGCACCGCGATGACGTCCTTGACCTTGGAGTCGGCGAGCGCGGACCGCAGCGTCGGGTCACCGCCGAAGGCCCGACCGAGAGCGACCGTCCGACCCGACTTACGCGTCTTCTCCCGGATCACCGGCGGGGTCGGGGCGACGTCGAGCAGACCCCGGTCGTCGAGGCGTGCGGTGAGCAGGACCTCCGGGTGCCGGCCCTGCGCCGGAAGCCACAGCGTGGCGTACTCCGCCTGCATGAGAGATCGGAGCCGGCCGAGCAGCGCGTCCGTCAGGTTGCCCTCCTGACCCGCCTCGCTCATTGCCCGGGTCAACTCGTACATGTCGCCCAGGGTGCGGTGCTGCCGAATGAACTGCGAGTACGAGCGGTAGAGCAGGACGCCGGCCACCGCCAGGGCCAGCAGCAGCAGGATCGACCAGAACGTCGTCGCCAGGGCGATCAGGATGATCATCCCGACCGCGACGTTCAACGCCGTGGTCAGCAGGACCTGGACGGCCGTACTCGCCGTCTCCCTGGTGCCCTGCCAGCCTTGCAGGAGGGTGATAACGCCGACCACGGCGACCAGGCTGATCAACGCGTTGGCGGCGACAGCGGCGAAGACCGCGCCCCACGTGGACGGGCCCACCCCCTCGTGCGGCGGCATGGCGGCCAACACCAGCCCGGCGACGGAGAATCCAGCCGCCGCCCGGGCGACGTTGAACCAGAACTTCGGCGGCGCGTAGCCGCGATGAATCTGGGTGAAGAGCTCGGCCGCCGTGGCGACGACGACCATGAGCAGCGGCGACAGCCAGAAGAGGGCGAGAATGAGTGGAATCTCGAGAAGGGTCACGACCACCGCCTGACGGCGGACGACGAAGCTGAGCGTTGGTATCCCGGCGGCAACCATCACCACCAGCAACGCAAGAGCCTTCGGCCAATCCTCCAGGTGGATCGGCACCGTCAGCGCGAGAACCAACGATCCCACCAGGGCGATCGCGGCGAGGGGAGCCGTGATCAGCCAGGCGTGCTCTGTCGTACGACGTCGGACAGCCTTAGGTGACACCGCACCGCCCTGTCATCGGGCACGTCGCCGCCGCACCGGGGTCACCGAGCGACGCTTGACGCTCCACTCGAAACCGAAACGCTGTGGCCGGCGGGGGCACCCCACTCGATCAGCTGGGACTGGAAGCCACTGCCGAGTTGAGCGCCAAGGACACCAACGGCCAGCGCGGCGAGGACGATCGACGCCGTGCGCAGCCGGCCAAACTTTCGACCAGACATTTGGAACTCCTGTCGGCAAGGGGGCTGTGCGGGGATGGAGATTCCACGATGGTGCCACAGCGACGTCCGCCAGGAAAGCTCCCCACCCGCGATCGGGCCAACCGACCCGCGAGCCGACCCGCTCGGCCGGGTCGGCACAACGTCCGGCCAGACCATCTGCTGATCAACCCAGGTGGGAATGCCCAAGAAACGACCTAGTAGAGAAAGCGCACCTACTAGACGTAACAGTTGAATTGAACTGTCGCCCCTCCATCCGTACGCACACTACTCGTCGCTACGTCGCGGCAACAGGTCACTGTCATCTATCTAATGAGCGTGCCGGTTGGGCTCAGGACTCGCGCAGCGGCCGGAACGCCGCCCGCAGCTCCACGGCGAACGTCTCCGGCTCCTCCCACGCGGCGAAGTGGCCGCCACGATCGGCCTCGTTGAAGTACGCGAGGCCGGGGTAGACCGTCTCCGCCCAGCTGCGCGGGGCAGGCCAGATCTCGCCGGGGAAGGTGGTGAAGCCGACCGGAACCGTGACCGGCGGCGGAGCCTGGCCGGCCGCGGCGGTCGCCGCCAAGAACCGTCCGAACTCCCAGTACCACCGCGCGGACGAGGCACCGGTGCCGGTCAGCCAGTACAGCGTGACGTTGTCGACGATCGTGTCCCGGGTAAGACCGCCTACGGGTTCGCCATCGACGAGCGCTCGGGAGATCTTGTAGTAGCTGTCGGTGTCGTGGTCGAACATCCAGGCCGCCAGCCCGATGGGTGAGTCCAGCAGGGAGTAGCCGATCGTCTGCGGCCGGGTGGTCTGCTCCAGGAAGTAACCGAATCCATCCATCGTGAACAGGTTGAGCGCGTCGTGCGCGGCACGTTCCTGCGCGGACTCCGCCGGCAGTTGGTCCTTGATGCCAATGGCACCGGCCAGCAGGTTGACGTGGATGCCGAGCAGCCCCGCAGGCGCCTGGCGGCCCATGGCGTCCGTGACGGCGGCACCCACATCGCCACCCTGCGCGACGTAGCGCGCGTAACCGAGGCGGTTCATCAGCTCCGCCCACGCCCGCGCGATGCGCCCGTTCTCCCAACCCAGCTCGGCTGGCTCGCCCGAGAAGCCGTAACCCGGCAGCGACGGCAGGACGAGGTGGAAGGCGTCCTCGGCCTGACCGCCGTGTGCGGTCGGATCGGTGAGCGGACCGATGACCCCGAGCAGCTCCACGACCGAGCCCGGCCAGCCGTGCGTAATGATCATCGGTAGAGCATCCTCGTGCTGCGACCGCACGTGAATGAAGTGGATCTCAACGCCGTCGATGTGGGTGGTGTACTGCGGTAAGGCGTTCAGCTTCGTCTCGAACGCGCGCCAGTCGTACTCCGTCGTCCAGTAGCGGGCCAATTCCTGGACCGTCGCCAACTGCACGCCCTGGGAGCGATCGGTGGCCAACTCCCGGGTCGGCCAGCGGGTGGCCGCGATCCGGCGGCGCAGGTCCGCGATTGCTTCCTCCGGCGTGTCGAGCCGGAAGGGACGGATCTCGTTGTCGGACATGCTCTCCACCTGCCGGGTTGGGACGACCGGTGCCGGCGCTCCGGCGGAGCGGGCAGCAGCCAGTCTCGCAGCGGGCCAACCGCGAGCGGACCGAAACGACAATTCAGGCGCCGTCGGACGGACTCCCGTGGCCTAGCTGCCGGGGCTGTCCTCCTGCTGGCGCGCTGAACCCTCGCGCGCGAGGTACTCGCACGGCCGTTCCGCATTGAGGTGCCAGACGCTTCCGGCCAGAGCGACGGAATAGGTGACCTCTCTCGCCTGCCGGTCGGCGGCCTCGACCGACAATCGCACCGACAACGGCTCGCTGCCGAACGCGGTCGCGCATTCGAAGCGGAGCTTGACCTCGACCCAGCCGGTGCCACCGGGACGTAACACCACAGACCCGCCGGTGCCATGCACCTCAGCGCCGGGTCGTTGCCCGGTGACCGCAACGACCGTGATCGGCGCCGGACCAGTGTTGATCACCGCGAGCTGCCCCTCCAACCGCAGGACGCCCTCGACGTCCAAGCCTCCGCCTCCGGCAGACGCAGGGAGGGCCACGAGTGAGACCGAAGCGGCACGTTCCCGCTCTGCCTGCGAGGCTCGCAGCTCGTTCACACCGACACCACCAAGCAGAGCGCCGACCAGGAAGACAGCGGCCAGCCAGACAACCACCTTCGACCTGGGCATGAGGCGGTCCGGGTCGTACGCCGCCGGCTGGCGATCGCGGTCGTCCAGGTCGATCACTCCACGCTCCGCCACCATCGCGCCAGCTTATGGCTCACTCTCCCGTCGGCCCGCCCCTCCTGCGTTCCGCGATCGGATGCCACGCTGCTCACAGGGCGACTTGCCGGCGGGCGGCCAATCGGCTGACCGCGATGTTGATTGCCAAGACTCCGAGCACGGCTCCGAGAAGGAAGTCTCGCGGTCCGAACTCCTCCAGACCGTAAAGCACCCAATGGTTTTGCTTGTCGGCCACCATGGGCAGGAGTAGCGCCAGGAGGACTGCGCTGGCAGCGATCGATATCCGCACATCGAGCGCCGCGCCCACCAGAGCCGCCACCAGCCCCGCGGCCACGATGACCGGCAGGGTCAACTGGTCGACCCAGCCATTGAGCGGATTGGGCGTCACGACAGTGATGGTCATTGCCACGACGACAAGCCAGATCCATGGCCGCGCCGCCCGTGACTGGCGCGCCCGAAGCAGCGGCACCATCGTCAGTACGGCCAGCGCGCATGCCCACATCGAGGGCTGCATGGGCAGGTAGAGGCCCGTTCGGACCCCCAGCAGCGTGTCGAGTCCCGCCCATGGCTGCAGATACCACGGCTCATTCGCCACGGCGTACCAGATCTCCGCGCCGAAGGCGCCGATCGTCATGGCGAGCGCGAGACCGTAACGAGCCCAGGCCGCTGCGGCCAGGGCGAGAAGCAACAATGAGGGCGTGACCAGGCTCCCCTCATGCTCGTTGCTGGCGGAACCACCCGGCACCAGCATCCACAAGCGCCAGAGAAGAGGCAGAGCCGCGAGCGCAACGCCGCACACGAGCAGGGACAGCGCGGTCAGTCGCAGCGCCGAGTGTCGCAGGGTCTCCCGGGAGCCGAGCCGGTCCACACCGGAGCGGACCCGCAGACCACCCAGCACGAGTGCGAGGGACTCCCGGAGCCTCGGGTGCCTCCGGTCCGTCTCGCCCGCGACCAGCAGCGTTTCCAGCATCTCGTCGGCGCGGTACTGCCGGTAGGCCCGGGGGTACGCGCGCAGCAGCCACCGGTAGCGGCGCTCCAGGCCGGTCATGCCGGCGCCGTCCGGACCGTCGCGGCCGTCGACCGTACGGAACGGTCTCGAACGACCCGAGCCGCCGCGATCAGCCGCGCAGCCTCCTCGTGCAGTGCGGACAACCCGCGCTCGGTCAGCTCATACGTGCGACGGGCACGACCGTTGACCACCGTCTCCTCGGCCATCCGCACCATCTCCTCACCGGTGAGCCGGTCCAGCGCGGCGTACAGCGTCCCGGTCGTCAACCGCACTCGCCCGTCGGACAACTCCAGTGCGCGCTTGACGATGGCGTAGCCGTGTAGCGGCTCGTCCTGCAACGCGGCGAGGATGAAATATGTGGGTTCACGCATCGGCGCGGACGGCTTAGTCATGTCATCAACATAAGCAGATCATCAATGTATCGGTCAAGGTAGAACTCTTCGCTCGGTACCCGGAGCATCACCGCTCGTAGAGATGCGCCACGGACCCGGCCGGCGTGTCACCCGTCCTAGCCAACGGCGCAGCGCGTCTGTGCCGCCGCCCAGGGCCACTTCATCCCGACGTACGCGCGGCTGTGTGCGTACCAGAGGTTGAGGTTTTTGGTCTTGGCCTTGGAGGCCGGGCGCCCTCGGCCCGCTAACGCCTGTCTCGCGGACCGTGATGTTCTTCCATCCGGTACTCCCAGCCCTCACGCCAGGCGAAGTCAGCGTCGACCAGGTCCTCCAGCCGGACCCCATTGATCCAATGGTCGAGGCCCCACCGAGTGGCAACGTGCCCGATCACCAAAACTCGCCGGCCCGCCCATCGCAGCGACAGATCGTCGAGAAACCGACCGACCCGGTGCACGGCCTGTCGCCAGCTCTCACCGCCTGGGTAGGGATGGTCGAGATACCGGCTGCGCCGCGCATGCAGGTCGGCGGCCGGGAGACCGTTAAGTTCCCCGTAGTCACACTCCCGCAGGCGCCAATCGTGCAGCAGGGGGATGGTGGTTCCCGCGAGGGCTATCTCGGCCGTCTCCACAGCCCTACGCAGGTCCGAGGTGAATACCGCCTCGATGCCGTCGCCTCTCCTACGCTGGCCGAGGTCGGCTGCCAGCGCCCTTCCCCGGGACGACAACCGGCCCGGCAGCCACCCGGTAGCAAGACCTCGGTCGTTGTCCTCGCTCCAGGAATGAGTCTCGAAGACGATCTCAGTCGGCATCAGGCGATGCTACTGACGAGGTAGAAACGGGTCGCTGAGGACGCCGCAGCGGCCAGGCCTGGCCCGATCGGCCGACGCCCCGACGACCAGTTTCGAGACAGACGCAGTCCGCAAGGCGCGATCGCGGCAGGCGGTACGAAAGCCGGACGGGCGAGCTGCGCCGAGGGAGAGCCGCCCACCATCTGCCCGCGGATAACACGTTGCTCTCAGGACGCCGCTCGCGGCTACAGCGTCATCCGAACCGACTCGATGAGATGCCAATTCGCGATGCTCGCCACCGTCGACACCGCGACGGCCATCAAGAAGACCCGCCGTGAGACCGGTGGCCGGCGGAGCCGTATCGCAACGAGCGCGGCTACAGCCGCAAGAAGAAGTTGCACCGCTGCCGTCCCCAGCCTCGTCCAGACGAAAGAATCCATGGGACCGACCCAGACGAACGCGATGCGCAGGACGGTGTAGGCCGCTTCCCCGGCAAGCAGCCCGAGCGCTACGCCGAGAGCGATGCCGGCGTTGCGGGTGGTGCCCGCCCTGAAGACGTGGGCGAGGTAGCCAAGCACCAATCCGCCAAACAATGAACCAGCCACCCAGAAGGCCGACGCGCGCACGACGGAGCCGAGCCCGTCCGGTGGTGGCGCTGAACCGCTGAGCCACTGCCGGCCCAGTGAGGCGATGAGGCCGTAGTAGGTCAGGGTTGCCAGGGCGAGGGTGCCCACCCCAGCGACGAGGGCGGACCTCAAGGTCGGGGCGTAGTAGCTCACGACGAGGGCCACGATGCCCCAGGCGAATCCCGAGCTGAAGGCTGGCACGAGAAACCTACCCACGGTTTCCGGCACGAGGTCGGCGATGAAGGCCACCATCCCCATTGCGATCCCAGCCAGAACCGGGGGAATCACCTCACGCTGCGCCGAGCGTCTGCCCTGCGCCACCAACTCCGTCACTTGAGAACCGCCAGGAGGACTGAGACCAGGCCCAGCGCCGACGGCGTCGCGTAGGGCAACGCCCCTCTGACGATCACTCGGACATTCTGGCCCGACACCGCAGCGTCAGTCAGATAGGCAGGCGGGCGAGTCAACAACAGCAGGAGACAGCAAAGGCCCCTGACTTGCGTTTTCGCAGGTCAGGGGCCTTGCCGCTCCCTGGTGGCGGGTAGAGGATTCGAACCTCTGAAGCTTTCGCGACGGATTTACAGTCCGCTCCCATTGGCCGCTCGGGCAACCCGCCAGGGCACCCCACCGCGTCGTAACGCGGCGGCGGAAGCAAGGATAGCGGCTCCCCCCGGTGCCGACGCAACCGGGTACGGTCAGGGGGTCGTGCCGCTGGTCGGTGGCCGACTGCAGGCCCAGACCGCCGGACAGCAGGAGCAGAAACATGGCAGCGAACCCGTCGTTTGACATTGTGAGCAAGGTTGACCACCAGGAGGTCGACAACGCCGTCCGGCAGGCGGCGAAGGAGCTCACGACTCGGTTCGACTTCCGCGGCACCGGGGCGGAGATCTCCTGGTCAAGCAAGGAGGCGATCGGCCTTCAGGCGGAGACCGAGGAGCGTGTTCGTGCCGTACTGGACGTTTTCAAGGAGAAGCTCATCAAGCGGAACATCTCGCTGAAGGCGCTGGACGCCGGCGAGCCGCGCCAGTCCGGCAAGATCTTCAAGATCGACTGCAAGGTTGTCGAGGGCATCGAGCAGGACAAGGCCAAGGCCATCAGCAAGAAGATCCGCGATGAGGGCCCCAAGGGCGTGCAGGCGCAGATCCAGGGCGACCAGCTGCGCGTCACCGGCAAGAAGAGGGACGACCTCCAGGCCGTCATCGCGCTGCTCAAGGGTGAGGATTTCGGCGTCGCCCTCCAGTTCGACAACTACCGGTAAGGAAGGCTCGGCCGGCCTGGTCATTGGGGCCGACCACGCCTTGCCACCTGGGCAGACGTCGTCACACGTGGTCGTCGTTGGTCACGCACGATCGACCTGCGACGGCCTGGACCTGGTCCTCGTCGACCCGCCGGCTCCGACCCAAGCGGGGTGTCGACCGATGCGGTTTCCGAGGCCGCCGGAACGGCGTGACGATCAGGGCTGTGAGAGCCTCTCAAGGTGTCCCGTGCGCGTTTGCTGACGGTCGTCGGAGTCCTCCTGTTACTGGCTTCGTGTCTGCTTCCCTGCCTTACGTTCTGGAATTACGGGATCACCCTGCCTGATCAGGACCCGACGCCCGAGGTCATCCAGCAGGAGAACGCGGGAGCCCTCGCGTTCGAGCAGAGGTTTCAGACCGCATCATGGGTCGCCGGCGCTCTGGCAGTTCTTGGTCTGGCTGCCCTGATCTACGCGCGGAAACACCGCCGGAGGGCCACCGGAGCCTGACTACCGAACGTCGAGCCGTCAGACCGGGACGAGGTCTTCGGCGCGTACCGCTGTGGTTTCGGCGCGGGCGATGGGTCCGGCGGGCAGGGCGGCGACCGCGGCCCCGACGGCGACGGCCGCCCCGGCGAACAGGAACGCCCACCGGACGCCACCCGCGTGATCCACGATCAGGCCGGCCACCGAGCCGCCGGCCGCGCTCGCCGCGACCGCGACGGTGACCACCCAGGTGTACGCCTCGTTCAGCATGCCGGCCGGGGCGATCCGGCCGACCAGGGTGTTCTCCAGGGTCAGCGCGGGTGCGATTGTCGCTCCGCCGACGATCAGGGCGACGCCCAGCGCCAGCGGGGTGGGCATGACCGCGAACACGGCGAAGGTGGCGGCCAGCGCGGCGAGCAGCAGGGCGAACTGCCGGGTCATGTTCTTCGCCGGCTTGCGGACGCCGAACCAGAATCCGCCGATGGCGCTGCCGATTCCCCACACGGCCAGGAGAAGCCCGGCCAGGCTCTCCGGGTCGCCGGTGGTGTGGCCGCTCGCGTACGCCGGGACGATCACCCCGGCGGCGCCGAAGGCGATGCCCAGGCCGGCCACGCAGACCAGCAGGGCGGGGAAGCCGGCGACCCGCAGCGGGCCGAGCCCTCGGGCGTGGTGTTCGCGCGGGTGCGGACGCCAACCGCGCATCACCCGGCCGAGGGCCACGGCGGTGGTGCCGACCAGGGTGACCACTGCCGCTCCGATCAGCGCGGCCGCCGCGTCGGCGACGAGCACGAAGCCGGCGACGAGCAGCGGGCCGAGCACGAAGACGATTTCGAACAGTGAGGTCTCGGCGGCGAGCGCCGTGTTGCGCAGGGGGTAGCGGCCGGATCCGGGGCCGGTGAGGTCGTTCCAGGCGCCACGGATGGCGGCGGTGAGCGGCGGGTAGGTGGCGCCGGCCACGCCTGCGGCGAGGTAGATGGCGGGGAGCGCGTCGTCGCCCGAGCGGCTGGCCAGCAGCAGCCCGATGAGCGCCAGCGGGTGAGCCACGGCGGTGACCAGCAGGACGGGGCTGGGGCCGACCCGGTCGGCGATCCGCCCGGCCACCGGGCTGAGGGCGGCGCCGGCGACTGCGTAGATCCCGCCGGCGATGGCAGCCAGCGCGTATCGCCCGGTCACCTGTTCGACCACCAGCAGCAGCGCCAGCGGGGTCATGCCGATCCCGAGCCGCCCGACGATGCCGAGGATCAGCAGCATCGGGGCGCCGGGGATCCGCCAGACACCCAGGTACTGACGCAGCGCGGCCACCGGAAACCTCCAGAGATGTAATGAGCGTGAGCCGTTACGACCCTAACGCGACCGCCGTGCCGGCAGACAACCGAAATACAGCACTCCGCCCGTATCCGCTGTTGGCGGGTACGGGCGGAGGCGGTGAATCAGCGGGTCAGCGTTGGAACTGCACCGGCCCCGCGTTGGCGGCCATCTGCTCCAGCCGTGCGACGCGGTCCTCCATCTTCGGGTGGGTGGAGAAGAGCGCGGCCATGCCGCCACCCCGGAACGGGTTGGCGATCATCAGGTGCGCGGTACTGGTGAGCTGGCCCTGGGCCGGCAGCGGCCGACGTCGGGCCACCGCGTCGATCTTGCGGAGCGCGCTGGCCAGGGCCAGCGGGTCACGGCTCAACTCGGCGCCCGAGGCGTCCGCCTGGAACTCGCGACTCCGGCTGATCGCCAACTGGATCACGGTCGCCGCGATCGGGCCGAGGATCAGGGTGAGTAGCAGCACGGCCGGGTTCGGACGGTCCTCGTCGTCCCCGCCGCCCAGCGGGATGAAGAAGGCGAGGTTCGCCAGCAGGGTGATGATGCTGGCCAGACCGGCCGCAACGCTGGAGATCAGGATGTCCCGGTTGTAGACGTGGGACAGTTCGTGCCCGATCACACCACGCAGCTCGCGGTAGTCGAGGATCTCGGTGATGCCCTGGGTCACGCAGACGGCCGCGTGCTGCGGGTTACGACCCGTGGCGAACGCGTTGGGCTGCGCGGTCGGACTGACGTACAGGCGCGGCATCGGCTGCCGGGCGTCGGTCGCCAACTCCCGCACCATCCGGTACAACTCGGGGAACTGTGCCTCGGTGACCGGTTGCGCGCCCATCGAGCGCAGTGCGAGCTTGTCGGAGTAGAAGTAGGTGACGCCGTTCATGACAAGTGAGATGAGGACGGCGATGACCAGGCCGCCACTGCCACCGAACCCGTAGCCCACCGCGAGGATCAGCGCGGAGAGCAGGCCGAGCAGTGCGGCGGTCTTCAGACGGTTGTGGTGCACGATCTCTCCTTCGGTGCACGGATCGCCGGGATCCGCTGACCGGTGCAACAACCCGGTACCCGCCAACCATCCGTCTCAACGCTGAGAGTTCACTGAGACCGACCTTCGCAGGTCAGCGGCGCGCGACGTCGAGCACCAACTGCGGGGCGAAGCCCAGCACCACGGCGGCCACCGTCGTCACCGCCAGCACCACGGCCACCACACCCACCAGGGGTACGGCGGCAGTGCCGCCGCCATTCGGGGCGGAGCGGAGCGTGGGCGTCCAGAGGGCGGCGGTCACCCGCAGGTAATAAGCCAGCCCGATCACCGCGTTCAGCGCCACCACCAGCGCCAACCACGCCGCCCCACCGTCGAGCAGCGCCCGCACCACTGTCACCTTCGCGAACAGGCCGGCCAGCCCCGGCGGCAGGCCGGCCAGGCCCACCAGCGCGAGACCGAGCGCCGCAGCCCGCCACGGGTGCCGGCGCGCCGCTCCGCGCAGGTCGTCAAGCGTGCCGCCGTCCGCACCGGCCGGCCGCAACGCGGTCACCCCGGCGAACGCGGCCAGCTCCAACACCACGAAGAAGACGGCGTACGCCACCGCGGCGGCGTACGCGGCGGACCGTGCCTCGTCGGTGCGGCCCGCGGCCAGCGCCAACGCCCCCAGCGGGGCGAGGATGTAGCCGGCCTGCGCGACGGATGACCAGGCGAGCAGTCGGACGGTACGCCGCTGGCGCAGCGCGACCAGGTTGCCGACGGTCATGGTGAGCACCGCGAGCACGGCGAGCACCGGGCCAGTCTGCTCCGGTGGGAGTGCCCGCTGCACCACGGCGAGCAGCGCGACGAGGCCACCCAGCTTCGACGCCGTGGACAGGTACGCGGCCACCGGCAGCGGCGCCCCGTCGTAGGTGGCCGGCGCCCAGGCGTGGAACGGCACCGCCGCCACCTTGAACGCCAACCCGACGAGCAGCAACGCCACCGCCGCGGTGGTCAGCGGCAGGTCCCGCAGCTCCGACCGCTCGGCGAGCAGCGCGCCGAGCCGATCCAGGTGCAGCCCGCCGGTCACCGCGTACAGCAGCGCCGCACCGAGCAGCGTGATGGTGGTCGCGACCACGCTGACCACGAAGAAGGTCAGTGCCGCCTCGGCGCTGGCGAGGCTGCCCCGACGTAGGCCGACAAGCACGTACAGCGGCAGGGTCAGCGTCTCCAGGGCCACGATCAACGTGATCAGGTCGCCCGCCGCGCCGAGCACCACGCCACCGGTCATCGAGCAGGCCAGCAGGAAGCAGTACTCCCCCACCGGCGACCGTCCGTCCCGCAGCGCCGGCACGGACAGTCCGAGCACACCCAGGGTGAGCAGCGCCACCACCACGCCGACCAGCGCGGCCCGCCCGCCGAAGATCCAGGAGCAGTCGGCGCCGACACAGAACGTCCGTCGCTCCCCGCCCGCGCCGACCAGTGCGGCGCCGACGGCGGTGCCGAGCGCGCCGAGCGCCGCCACCGCGATGGTGGCCCGAGGCCGGGCCAGGAGCAGGTCGGTGACGAGCACGAGTACGGCGGTGCCGGCGGCCAGGTAGGCCGGCAACAGCGCGACGCTGTCCACGCTCTGCACGCCGGTCATGGTTTGACCACCTCGATCAGGGCGTCGACGGGAGCCTCGGCGACGCCGAGGACCAGCGTCGGGGCCAGGCCGATCGCCAACGCGAGCAGCACCAGCGGCACCCACGCGGTCAGCTCCGCACCGGCCAGGCCGGGGCTGACCCGACCGACGGCGACACTCGGCCGATTGTGGGTGACCTGGCGCAAAAGGCGCAGGAAGTACGCGGCGGTGAGTGCCGCACCGACCGCCGCCAGCACCCCGAGGGTGGTCCAGAGCGGGCCGCCCACCTGGACGGCGGCGATCACCGCGAACGCCTCGCCCCAGAAGCCGGCCAGCCCGGGCAGGCCCAGCGACGCGATCGCCGCGAACGCCAGCAGACCGGCCAGCCGGGGGGCGGTCTCCCGCAGCCCGGACAGCTCGGCGAGGGTGCCCGTGCCGGTACGGTCCTTCACCGCACCGGCCAGGAAGAACAGCAGTCCGGTGATCACCCCGTGCGCGACGTTGCCGATCAACGCCGCCTGGATGCCGACGGTGGTCAGCGTGGCGACGCCCAGCAGCACGAAGCCCATGTGCCCCACGCTGGAGTACGCGATCAGCCGTTTCACGTCGGTCTGGGCCAGACAGACGAGCGAACCGACCAGGATCGCGGCGACGGCCAACACGCCGAGCACCGGCGCCGCCCAGCGCGCGCCCTCCGGCGCCACCCCCACCGCGACCCGGATCAGACCGTAGGTGCCCATCTTCAGCAGCACCCCGGCCAACACGACACTGCCCACCGTGGGGGCCTGGGTGTGCGCGTCGGGCAGCCAGGAGTGCAGCGGCCACAGCGGACTCTTCACCGCGAACGCCACCGCGAACAGGGTGAACGCGGCCAACTGGGTGCCCCTGGACATCCCCGCCCCGCCGGTCAACGCCAGCAGGTCGGCGGTGCCGGTGGCCGCGACCACGACGTAGACGCCGACCAGCAGCAACACCGAGCCGAAGAGCGTGTAGAGCGCGAACTTCCGGGCCGCCCGACGCCGGTCCGCGCCGCCCCAGCCGGCGATGATCGCGTACATCGGCAGCAGGACGACCTCGAAGAAGAGGAAGAACAGCACCAGGTCCAGGGCGAGGAAGGTGCCCAGGATGCCCACCTCGACCACCAACAGCAGCGCGACGAGCGCCCGGCCGCTGCCGCCGTCCGGCACCCGCCACATCGTGTACGCGCAGCAGAGCAGCGTGAGCAGCGCGGTCAACACCACGAGCGGCCAGGAGATGCCGTCGACGCCGAGGTGGAAGCGCAACTCCAGACCGGGCACCCAGGGCAGGTCCAGGTGATGCCACGGGAGCACCGCCGGCTCGTCGCCCGACCAAACCAGCCAGTCCCGACGGCCGAACACCAGCGGCACCGCCGCCAGCAGGGTCAACGCCGCCGCGACAGTCCCGACCAGCCGGGCCGCCCGGTCCCGGGGCGTCGCCGCCACCGCGACCGCGCCCAGCGCCGGCACCGCCAGCACGGCAACCAGCAACACCTGCCCAAGGCTCACTGGACCGCCTTCGATCGCGACTGCGGGGCTCGCAAACCCGGCTCACTCCTCGCGCTCACTGGACCGCCTTCGATCGCGACTGCGGGGCTCGCAAACCCGGCTCACTCCTCGCGCTCACTGGACCGCCTTCGATCGCGACCGCGGGGCTCGCAAACCCGGCTCACTCCTCGCGCTCACTGGACAACTCCGATCAGGGTGGCGGCCAGCCCGATCAGCAGCGCGCCGGCCAGCACGCCGGCGGCGGCCCGGGGCAGCGCCGCCCGGTGCAGCGCGGCCAGCCCCGCGCCCAGACCGGTCGCGGCTCGCCCGCTGCCCTCGACGGCACCGTCCACCACCACCTCGTCACCGGCGCGGGCGACGCGGGCCAGTGCGCGGACCGGGCGTACGACGAGGGTGTGCTGGACGTCGTCGAGCCGGAACGCGCGGGCGAAGACCGGCCGCAGCGGACCCAGCGCGGCCGCCGGGTCGGCGGCCGGGTTCCGACGCCACCCCAGGGTGACCAGCGCCGACCCGACCAGCAGGAACGCGAGCGGAAGCAGCACCTCCGGCCCCACGTGTACCAGGCCGTCCTCGGAGCCCGCCACCGGGACGGTCGGGAACCGGAGCCGATCGGTGAACGCCCCGACGAACCCCACCAGACCGAGCAGCGCGGCCGGCACGGCCAGCAGCAGCACCGGCCAGCGCAGCAACGCGGGTGGGTCGTGCGGCCGGACCAGCGGCAGGCGTGGCGCGCCGAAGAAGGCGCGCAGCAGCAGCCGGCCCGCGTACCAGGCGGTGACGGCGACGCCGACCAGCCCGGCGATCCAGACGATCCAGCCCACCCACGACGGTGCCGGGCCGGTGCCCTCCAGCGCGGCCGACTCGGCCACCGTGAGGACGCCGTCCTTGCTCCAGAAGCCGGCCAGCGGCGGCACCCCCGCCAGCGCGCCCAGGCCCACCACGGTGCACCAGAACGTGACCGGCATGCTGCGCCGCAGCCCGCCCATCTCCGACATCAGGGTGGTGCCCACGGCGTGGATCACCGCGCCCGCGGCGAGGAACAGCAACGCCTTGAACGCGGCGTGGGTGAGCAGGTGGAACAGCGCCGCCGCCGGCGAGCCGACCGCCAGCGCGCCGGTCAGGTAGCCCAGTTGGGACACCGTCGACCAGGCCAGCACCCGCTTGATGTCGTCCTGAGCGGTGGCGGCGAGCGCGCCGAGCAGCAGGGTGATCGCGCCGAGCACCCCCAGCACCGTCAGCGTCACCGGCGCGGCCGTGAACAGCGGGTAGAGCCGGGTCACGGCGTACACCCCGGCGGCGACCATCGTCGCGGCGTGGATCAGCGCGGAGATCGGCGTCGGACCGGCCATCGCGTCCGGCAGCCAGGTGTGCAGCGGGAACTGTGCGCTCTTGCCGGCCACCCCGGCGAGCAGCAGCAGGCCCGCGGCGGTCAACGTCGCGCTGGAGTGGTCGTGGGCGAGCACGTCGGCGATCCGGAAACTGCCCGTCGACACACCCAGCAACGCGATGCCGAGCAGGAACCCGACGTCACCGACCCGGGTCACCAGGAACGCCTTCATGGCGGCGGCGGGGGCGCCGGCCAGTCGGCGGTCGTGGGCGATGAGCAGGTACGAGCAGAGGCCCATCACCTCCCAGCCGACCAACAGCATGATCAGGTCACCGGCGACCACCACCAGCAGCATGGCGCCGGTGAAGATGCTGATCTGCGCGGCGTACGGCGGGTAGCGGTGATCGACGTCGACGTCGTCGTGCGGGCCGCGCCTCAGGTAGCCGATCGAGTAGACCTGCACGGCCAGGGCGACCACGGTGACCGCCACCGCGACAAGCGCGGCGGCGCCATCCAGCCGTACGCCGAGCGTCACCGCCAGCCCGCCGACGTCGACCCAGGTGGTCGACGTCTCCGTCGGCCCGTCGACGGTGAGCAGCAGCGCGACGGCCAGCACCAACGCGCCGGCCGCCCCGGTGACGCCGAGCGCCACGGCCGCCTGTCGGGCCCGGCCGCCGCCTGTCGTGTCGTTGTGGCGCGGGGCCGGCGGCAACAGCAGACCGGCCAGGCCGGCGACCAGCGGTACGGCGGGCAGCAGCGCCCCGAGCAGCCCGGTCACCGGCCCCCCTCCGTGTCCAGGACGGCCGGCTCGCGCCCACCGACGGTCTGCGCCGGCTCGGTCAGCGGCACGTCATCCACGGCGACGGTGGCCCGCAGCCGGTAGAGCTGGAGCACGATCGCCAGCCCCACCCCGATCTCGGCGGCGGCGAGGACGATCACGAACAGCGCGAAGACCTGCCCGGAGTGCGGCAGCACGGCGCGGGCGGTGGTGTCCGCGGTGACCAGGATCAGGTTGACCGCGTTGAGCATCAACTCGACAGACATCAGCACCAGCACCGCGTTGCGCCGGCGCAGGACTCCGTAGACGCCGAGGCCGAACAGCAGCGCGGCGGTGACGTACGGGATGACCGGCCTCACCGGCGCCCCCCGGGCAAGCTGTCGATGAGGTCGGCTGTCCGGCCGTCGCGTTGCGGGTCAGCTCGGCCGATGTCCGGCCGGGACAGCACGATCGCGCCCACCAGGGCGGACAGCAGCAGCACCGAGAGCACCTCGAACGGCAGCACCCAGGACTGGAAGATCTGCTCACCCAGCCGCTCGGCGGTGCCCGCGGCGGGCAGCGCGACGGTGCTCCAGCGGTACGCGTCGACGAGCAGGACGGTCAGCCCCAGCCCGGCGCCGCCACCGATCAGGGCGGCCGGCCAGCCGGGCCGATCCAGGTCGTCGGACGCGCCGATCGGCGCCCGGGTCAGCATCACCGCGAACAGCAGCAGGACCACCACCGCGCCCACGTAGATCAGGACCTGCACCCAGGCCACCAGCTCGGCGCTGAGCACGAGGAAGTCACCGGCCAGCGCGCCCAGGCACACCACCAGGTAGAGCCCGGCCCGGACCAGGTGCTTCGTGGTGACCACCAGCACGCCCGCGCCGACCGCCACCGCGCCGAGGGCGAGCAGCAGCACGTCCGCGCCGGTCACCGGGCGGCCTCTCCGGCTCGGGCGGTCACGTCGCGGGGTCCTGGTCGGCGTCGGGGCGTACCGATGGGGCCGGACGCGCGGCGGCGGCCTTGCGGGCGGCCGCGGTCTCCTCCTTGGCCGGCTCCCCGTTCGGGTCGTGCGCGGGTGGCGCGGGGACCGTGGCCATCCACTGGCCGAGGTGCTCCTTGTCGTGCAGCAGGTCCTTGATGTCGTACTCGGCGTACTCGAACTCGGGTGACCAGTAGAGCGCGTCGAACGGGCAGACCTCGATGCAGATGCCGCAGTACATGCAGAGCGAGAAGTCGATGTCGAACTTGTCGAGCACGTTGCGCTGCCGGGGGCGGGCGGCGCCGGGCACCACCACCTCCTCCTTGTGCGAGTCGATGTAGATGCACCAGTCCGGACACTCCCGGGCACAGAGCATGCAGACCGTGCAGTTCTCCTCCGACAGCGCGATCACGCCACGCGAGCGCGGCGGCAGGTCGGGGGCCACGTCCGGGTACTGCTGGGTGGTCGAGCGGCTGGTCATCGTCTTGAGCGTGACCGCCAGCCCCTTCACCAGGCCCGCGCCGGGCAGGCCGCGCGCGCCGCTGGCGCCGGCCGGGTCGCCGTGCTCGCTGGAGTGGGTCATGTCGACCATCCTGCCCTGTGGCCCCGGCGCGCGCGACCACCACCCACAGGTCGACGACCCTAGGGTGGACGTGGGATGCGCAAACCGGCCGGAGGATCGATGACGACCGAACTGGAAACGTTTCGCACTCCGGAGGGCGGCTGGACCACCGACGATCTCGACAGAATCCCAGACGACAATCGCCGCCGCGAACTGCTCGACGGCATTCTGCTTGTTCCACCGCCTCCGCGAACCACGCACCAGCAGGTCACGGCACGTCTCATGGCGGCGCTCGACGACATGGCGCCAGACGGGTACGACGGCGTCCACGGCGTGGAGGTGCGGCTGAGCGACAGACGGACGTTCGTGCCCGACGGGGTTATCCTCCACGCCGCAGACGACGAAGATCACCGGCACTGGTACGCCCCGCGCGACGTCGTGCTCGCCGTCGAGGTCGTCGGCGAGGGCACCGAGACACTCGACCGGCTGGTGAAGCCGGCGCTGTACGCCCAGGCCGGCATCCCCTTCTACTGGCGGATCGAGACGCAGCGTGGCGCGTTGGAGGTCGTGACCTACCGGATCGACGCGTCGAACGAGGCCTACACCGAGACCGGGCGGTGGACGACGGTCGTCGACACCGGCGAGCCCTTTCCGATCAATCTGCCGATCAGCCGGATCACGCCCCGGGTCCGCTGACGACGGTCGGTGGGAGCATCTCGACGCCGAGCTGTTGCAGCAACTGGAACAACTCGGTGCAGCTCCACACCTCGACGATCCGGCCCGCCGCGTCGAAGCGCAGGAACGTCGCACCGGAGTAGCTGGCCACCTGCCCGGTCGGCGGCACCGGCCCGAACTGCCCGGCGTGCGTGCCGGCGGCCCGCCAGTGCACGGCCACCCGCTCGCCGGCCGCCACCACGTCCACGATCTTGTAGCGCAGGTCCGGGAAGGCCGCCCGCCGCTCCCGGTGCCAGGCCAGCGTCGCCTCCGGCCCGGTGCCGCCCAGCCCCGGGCACTCCTCGGCGATCAACTCGTACGCGGACTCCTCCCGGCGCGCGTTCCACACATCGGCGATGAACCGCCGGGCCGCCGCCTCCACATCCGTCATCCCGGCAGGGTAACCGGGCCGTCCGGCCCCGGAACGGGCCAGGTTGCGCCGCACCGCACGGTGCGGCCGAAGATCCGCGAGGATGGAACGGAGGCGGCGACGAACCGGAGGATGACGTGGGCGAGGAAACAGGCGGGAAGTACGTCGAGCCGGGTGCTGAGTTCACCCGCGACCAGCGGTACATCGCCACTCGGATCACCGAGGACGGGCGCGACGGGTACCCGGTGGAGCCCGGCCGCTATCGGCTGGCGGTCAGCCGGGCCTGCCCGTGGGCCAACCGTCTGATCATCGTGCGCCGGCTGCTCGGCCTGGAGGACGCCATCTCGATGGCGGTGGCCGGGCCGACCCACGACGCCCGGAGCTGGACCTTCGACCTCGACCCGGGCGGCCGGGACCCGGTGCTCGGCATCGAGCGCATCCAGGAGGCGTACTTCAAGCGCTTCCCCGGCTACGAGCGCGGCATCACCGTCCCGGCGATCGTCGACGTGCCGACCGGGCAGGTGGTGACCAACGACTACGCGCAGATGAGTCTCGACCTGTCCACGCAGTGGGCGGCGTACCACCGCGACGGTGCCCCGCAGCTCTACCCCGAGCACCTGCGGGCGCAGATCGACGAGGTCAACGACGTGGTCTTCCGGGACGTCAACAACGGCGTCTACCGGTGCGGGTTCGCCGGCAGCCAGGAGGCGTACGACAAGGCGTACCACCGGCTCTTCGACCGGCTGGACTGGCTGACCGAGCGGCTGACCGACCAGCGTTACCTGGTCGGCGACACCATCACCGAGGCCGACGTGCGGCTGTTCACCACGCTGGTCCGCTTCGACCCGGTGTATCACGGCCACTTCAAGTGCAACAGGCAGAAGCTGAGCGAGATGCCGGTGCTGTGGGCGTACGCGCGGGACCTGTTCCAGACCCCCGGCTTCGGCGACACCATCGACTTCGACCACATCAAGCGGCACTACTACGAGGTGCACCGCGACATCAACCCGACCGGGATCGTGCCGCTCGGCCCCGACCTGTCCAACTGGGTCACCCCACACGGTCGGGAGGCCCTGGGTGGCCGCCCCTTCGGCGACGGCACCCCGCCCCCACCCCCGGCCGAGCCGGTCGACCCGGCCCACACCCCGCTGCGCTGACCGCGCGACCTCCGCACCGGACGCTCCGCGGCGCAACCTGCGGGATGTGCGGCCTGCACGGCGGCCCGCGCGCAGCAAGATCGCGCTCGATCCTGGATCCAGTGGCCTCCCGGACCACCGAGGCCACTACAACAAGGATCGAGCGCGATCATGCGACGTTCTCGCCGCGCGAGGCGCGATCATGCGACGTTCTCACCGCGTGCTGCGCGGTCGCGCGGGGTTCGGTTCTACAGGGCTACGCGGACGGCTGCCGTGAGGACCAACTGGGCCAGGGAGGCGGGCACGAGGACCAGCCAGCAGAGACGCTGGAGCTGGTCCTCACGTAGCCGGGGGTAGGACACCCGCAGCCAGATGATCACGAAGGACACCGCGAAGATCTTGAGCAGCGTCCAGAGCCAGCCCAGCTGATCGTCGGCGAACGGACCCTGCCACCCACCGAGGAACAGCACAGTGGTCAGCGCGGCGATCACCACGATGCCGACGTACTCGGCGAGCAGGAAGAACGCGAAACGCAGACCGGTGTATTCGGTCATGTAGCCGAAGACCAGCTCCGAGTCGGCCACCGGCATGTCGAACGGCGGCCGACGGATCTCGGCCAGCCCGGCGACGAAGAAGACGATCATCGCGGGTGCCTGCCAGAGCAGCCACCACGGCTGCCACGCCTCGACGATGCCCGACAGGCTGAGCGTGCCCGCGGCCATCGCCACCGAAGCGGCGGCCAGCACCAGCGGCAGCTCGTAGCCGAGCAGCTGGGCCGCTCCGCGCAGGCCGCCCAGCAGGCTGTACTTGTTGGCCGACGCCCACGCCGACATCAGCACCGCCACCACGCCGACACCGACCACGGCCAGCACGAAGAACAGGCCGATGTCCAACGGTTGCCCGACCAGGTCGTTCGGGCCGAGCGGGATGACCAGCAGCACCAGCAGGTAGGGCACCAGGGCCACCGCCGGGGCGAGCCGGAACACCGCCCGGTCGGCGTCGCGCGGGGTCACGTCCTCCTTCTGCACGAACTTGACCCCGTCCGCGACCAACTGGGCCCAGCCGTGGAAGCCACCCGCGTACATCGGACCGAGCCGGCCCTGCATGTGCGCCATCACCTTGTGCTCGGCCTGGCCGACAAGCAACGGCAGGGTGAGGAACGCGACGAGCACGCCACCCACCCGCAGCACCAGCTCCACCCAGAGCGGCATCAGGTCGTACCCCCGTCGTCGTCGGTGCGGCCGTCGCGGGCCGGCGGGTCCGCGACCGGCTGGTCGGCTGCGCCGGCCCCGTCAGCGGCCGGGCCGTCGGCGGGCGCGGCAGACCGGGGAGTACGCGCCGGACGGGTCCCCGGCGCGGGCCGCGCCGGACGCTCACCGGCCGGGCGGGCCGGGGTGCCGCCACGCGGTCCCTCTCCCACGCCACCGGCGCCGGCCGGGGTGGGCGTGGTGCCCCACTCGCCCGGCGCGGGTACGCCCGGCGGGCGGATCGGCCGACGTCCACCACCAGCCTCGGACTCGCCCGGCTCCTTCGCGCCCGGCCAGGGCTTGGCCACCCGGGAGGCGAGCACGAACTCCTTGCGCAGCGGATGGCCCTCGAACTCCGGCGGCAGCAGCAGCGGCAGCAGGTCCCCGTGGCCGGCGAAGTCGATGCCGAACATCTCGTGTGTCTCCCGCTCGTGCCAGGCGGCGCCCGGGTAGACGTCGACCACCGAGGCGACGGTGGGCGCGTCGCGCGGCAGCCGGGTACGCAGCAGCACACCGTGCCGCAGCCGCGTCGACCAGAGGTGCGCCACCACGTCGAAGCCGTCGGCCAACTCGTCGACCGCGGAGAGCCAGTCGAAGAAGTCACAGGCCAACGTGTCGTCGTCGCGCGTGGCCCGGACCGCGGTGAGCCAAGTGTCCGGCGGGACGTCCACGGTGGCGCGGGCGAACCGTTGCCCGCCGGAGACCGACGGGGTCGCCGCAACCGGCGCGAGCAGCGCGACCAGCCGAGCGCCGAGGGCTTCGGGAGTCATGTCGCTGATCCTAGTGCCGGTCGGGTCCGCGCCTGGCCGCCGCCGAGGCCTGGTGATCTGCCGGCTTCGGGAGCGGCGCGGCCCTCGGCGGGGAAAGATGAGGTCGTGCGCGCTGTGACTGTGAAACCCGGGGTCGCCAACTCGCTGAGCCTCGTCGAGGATCAGCCGGAGCCGGCTGCCGAGGAGGGCTCTGTCCTGGTCGAGGCGCTGGCGGTGGGGATCTGCGGCACCGACCACGAGATCATCGCCGGGGAGTACGGCGAGGCGCCGCCGGGCGCCGACCGCCTGGTCATCGGGCACGAGTCACTGGGCCGGGTGATCGAGGACTCCAGCGGCACCCTGCAACCCGGCGACCTGGTGGCTGGGATCGTCCGGTATCCCGACCCGGTGCCCTGCTCGAACTGCGCGGTCGGCGAGTGGGACATGTGCCGGAACGGTCAGTACACCGAACACGGCATCAAGGCACTGGCCGGCTTCGCCCGGGACCGCTGGCGGGTCGAACCGCGGTTCGCGGTCGCGCTCGACCCGGCGCTGGCCCAGGTGGGCGTGCTGCTGGAGCCGACAAGTGTGGTGGCGAAGGCCTGGGACCACATCGAGCGGATCGGGCACCGGGCCGAGTGGCAGCCGCAGACGGTCCTGGTGACCGGGGCCGGGCCGATCGGGCTGCTGGCCGCCCTGCTCGGCACCCAGCGTGGGCTGACCGTCCACGTGCTGGACCGGAACACCGACGGGCCGAAGCCGGAGCTGGTCGCCGGGCTCGGCGCCACCTACCACACGGTGTCGGTCAACGACCTGCCCTTGGAGCCGGACGTGGTGATCGAGTGCACCGGCGCTCCCACCGTGGTCCTCGACGTCATGTGCAAGGCGGCCCCCACCGGGATCGTCTGCCTGGCCGGGGTGTCCAGCGGTGGCCGGAGCATCGACTTCGACGCCGGTGCGCTCAACCGGGAGCTGGTGCTGGAGAACAACGTGGTCTTCGGCTCGGTGAACGCCAACCGGCGGCACTGGGACATGGCCGCGCAGGCGCTGGCCCGCGCCGACCAGGTCTGGCTGGAGTCGCTGATCACCCGTCGGGTGCCGGTGAACCGGTACCTCGACGCGTACACCCCCGGGCCGGACGACATCAAGGTGGTGCTGGAGTTCGCGTCCTGAGCGACGCCCCGCCAAATCAGATGCCCGGCAGCCGGCCGTTGCGGAACAGGTCGACGAAGAGCTGGTGGTCCTGCCGGGCACGCACCCCGTACGCGTGGGCGAAGTCCACCAGGTGGGTGACGAAGCCCGACTCGTCGGCGTTCACCGCGGCCACGATCGCCTCCTCGGTGGAATAGTCCACCAGGTCGTGACTGGACTCGTCGTCGGCGACCGAGTGCATCCGGGCCACCGCCCGGCCGAGGTCGACGAGCACCCCGGTCAACTCCTCCGGCTCGTTCACGTCCGACCAGTCCAGGTCCGCGGCGTACGGGGAGACCTCGGCGACGAGCTGGCCGGCCCCGTCCAACTCGGTGAAGCCCAGCCACGGGTCGGCGTGCGCCTGCAACGCCCGTTGGGACTCGGCGGTCCGGTGCCCCTGGTGCTGGAAGTAGCCGCGGACCGACTCGTCGGTGACGTACCGCGCCACGGCCGGCACCTGCGCCTGCTTCATGTAGATGACGACGTCGTTCTCCAGGGCCTGGGTGTGCCCCTCCAACAGCAGGTTGTACGACGGCAGCCCGGCCGACCCGATGCCCACCCCCTTGCGCAGCACCACGTCCTTGATCCGCGCCGCCACCGGCCGGAGCTGCGTCGAGGCGGACGGCAGGGTGCCCAGGTAGTCCTGGAAGGCGGCGCGCACCCGGTCCCGGGTGGCGTCGTCGACCTCGAACACCCCGTCTCCGATGGAGAACCGCCGCTCGTAGTTGTCGATGGTGGTCTGTGTGGCGAGCAGGTCCACGCGGGTGTTGAGCCGGGCCTGCTGGAGCACCCGCCGCAGGACCCCGTCGGCGTTCTCCAGGGTGATCGAGCCGATCGCGTCGTCGCCGCCGGCGGCGATCGCCCGCAGCTCGGTCAGGTACGACCGGGCGAAGCCGGCGACCAGGTCGCCGATCGACGTGTCGGAGAGCGCCTTGCCGTAGCCGAGCAGCGCCACGCTTGCCGCGAGCCGGCGCAGGTCCCAGGTGAACGGCCCGACGTACGCCTCGTCGAAGTCGTTGACGTTGAACACGAGTTGCCCGGAGGCGTTCATGTAGGTGCCGAAGTTCTCCGCGTGCAGGTCACCGTGGATCCACACCCGGCTGGTTCGCTCGTCGAGGAACCGGTCGTCGGCGAAGTCGCCGAGCTGGTCGGCGTAGAACAGCGCGGCACTGCCCCGGTAGAAGGCGAACGGGGACGCGGCCATCTTGCGGAACTTGCGGCGGAAGGCGGCCGGGTCGATCGCCATGGACGCGCCGAACTCCTCGGTGAGCACGTCGACGATGTGGGCGGACCGCTGGTCCACTGAGCTGGTCATGCTGCGCAGGCTAGCCCTGCCCGGCCACCCCGTACGTCGGACGACCGCTTTGCCCTTGCGGCCGACGGATTGAGGCGAGGGGCGACGGGGTATCGCATCGCCGATTCTGGATCAAGGCGAATCGACGGTCGTGCAGGGGCAACCAAACCGTGGGTTCGCTGACGTCTATCTGGTAGCGGGCGTGTTGCGCTCCGGCTGCCATCACGGGAGGACCACATTTTCATGCTCAAGAAGACGGGGACCCTGTTCACAGCGGTACTGCTCGGCCTGACCACGTCGGTCGCCAGCACCGGCCCGGTGGCCGCCGCACCGGCCGACACCGCCGGCGGCACGCTGTCGGTGGGCAAGCTCATCCTCGACCCGACCGAACGGGGCTACCGGGGCAGCGTCCCCCTGACCGTCACCAACACCGGCAGCGAGACCCAGTACTTCTACTACACGCTGCGCGAGCCGGTGCCGGGCGCCTTCCAGCCGGGCACCAGCAACTGCGACAGCTTCGACCAGCGGGTGGAGGACAACCGCCGGGTGTTCAACTGCGCGCTGACCGACGACCTGGCCGAGTTGGCTCCGGGCGAGAGCATCCGGAACGTGGTGGACTTCCAGGTGCTGACCAACCCGCGTACGTACCCGATGAGCATGGCCGGTGGCTGGGTCGAGGTCTACTCGGCCGACGGCGACCTGGTGGCGCGCAAGGCGTTCGGCGCCCGGTTCCGTTCCACCACCGGGTCGCTGGCCCACCCCCGGCCGTACGCGCAGGACACCCGGCCGGACGCCGGCATCGAGTCGGTCGGCCCGGCGACCCTCGACCCGGAGGGCAGCGGCAACCTCTACGTGCCGGTGACCGTCCGGTACCGGGGGGACGCGCCGCACCTCGGGCTGCACGTCAAGGCCAGCCCGCTGCCGGCCGGGTCGCTGATCCAGTACACGGCGCCCTCGGACGGCCCGGTGGGTTCGGACCGCGCCCCGGTGCCCGGGCAGCGGATGATGCCCGGCGAGGTGCGCAGCTTCGGGTTGCTCGTCAGCCCGCCGACCGACCCGGCCGACGCCCGGGACGTCATCACCCTTGAAGTGACGGCCGACTGGTACGAGACGCCGGACGCCGACCCGAGCGACAACACCGCCCAGACCACGCTCGTCGCGGCCGACAACTGATGAGCGCGCGGCCGACCGCCACCCGGACTCGCCCGGCTGGCGGGCGGCCGCCGTCAGGTCGCGGAGGGTGGGCGTACCGGCGGGGCGGTGAGGGAGTCGACGGAGCGCGGGGCGGCGGCCTCGCGGGGCGGGGCGTCCAGCGGGGCGGCCAGCAGATCTCGTTGCGGCACACCGCCGAGGCCGGACTGCTCGGCGGCGATCTTCTCCTGCAGACGCAGGATGCCGTGCAGCAGCGCCTCCGGCCGGGGTGGGCAGCCGGGCACGTAGACGTCGACCGGGATGAGCTGGTCGACGCCCTTGGTCACCGAGTACGAGTCCCAGTAGGGGCCGCCGCAGTTCGAGCAGGCGCCGAACGAGATGACGTACTTCGGCTCGGGCATCTGGTCGTAGAGCCGCTTGATAGCCGGAGCCATCTTGTCGGTCACCGTGCCGGACACCACCATCAGGTCGGCCTGGCGGGGGCCGTGGGCGAACGGGATCACGCCGAGCCGGATGAAGTCGTGCCGACCCATGCTGGTGGCGATGAACTCGATCGCGCAGCAGGCCAGACCGAAGTTGAACACCCAGAGCGAGTAGCGGCGCCCCCAGTTCAACACGAACCGGATCGGCTCACCCAGCACTGCCGGTAACTGCACGACCGCCCCCTTCGTCCCCCACCGGACAGTCAACCACAGCAGCTCCGAGCCTCGTTCGTGGCTTCTCCGGGCCGCGCACGTCAGCCAACGAGGAAGGCCGGAGGGGGAGCCAGCATGACAGCCTGCCGGTCAGGCCCGGCCAGCAGTGCTGGCCGGGCCCGCTACGCAACAGTCGTCAGGCCGGTACGCAGTGCTCAGGCTGCCAGCGTGGAGCCGGGCGCGGTCAACTCCGCGACGCCCGGACCAGGACCGATCTTCCCGGGAGCACCCGGGCCGGGGCCGATGGCGAGGATCACGCCCGGACCAGGACCAATCTCGCCCGGCGCACCCGGGCCGGGGCCGATCGCCGTGACGGCTGCCGCCGCGCCACCCAGGCCGAGGGCGAGCCCGGCCGCCGAAGTCACTCCGCTGATCAGGATCTTCCGCATCGTCATTTTCTCTCCCCGTCTCGTTGGTGCTTGATGACTTGACCGTACGGAAGCGGCGAATGCTATGAAACCCACTTATAGGCATACATATAAATATTGCTGACTGATGTTCGATTCACGAATCTGTGTCATGCGACGCGTCGTCCTGGACACGACAGAAACGCCCGCAACCCGCCGGTGCGCCCGAGTGTGTGACCGGTGCTGGCGAACCACGCCGCCTGCGGCCACCACGGGGAGGACGAGTGCTTGTGACAAGAGGAGTACGGGTGGGCGGACGTCCACCGGACCCGCCGGGCAGCTCCGCGCCGAAGGCTGCCGAGCTGGTCTTCGACGACTTCTACCACGCCCACTTCCGCGCCCTGGTGGTGCAGCTGACCGCGTACACGGGTGACCGTGGGCAGGCGCAGGACCTGGTTCAGGAGGCGTTCTGCCGGGCGTACGCTCGCTGGGACCGGATCGTCGGGTACGAGGACCCCCTGGCCTGGGTACGCAAGGTCGCCTGGAATCTCGGCCACAACCGCTGGCGGCGGCTGCGGACCGCCCAGACGTGGCTGCTGCGGCAGCGGGAGACCTACGCCCCGGAGCCCAGCCCCGACCGGGTGGCCCTCGACACCGCGTTGGCGACGTTACCGCCGAACCAGCGGCGGGCGGTCGTGCTGCACTACCTCGCCGACCTGACGGTCGCGGAGATCGCCGCCCAGGAACAGGTCGCCGAGGGGACGGTCAAGTCCTGGCTGCACCGGGGCCGGGCCACACTCGCCACCCAGCTACGCGACAGCAACGAGGAGGTGCGGGATGTCTGAGCAGGAGGCCCTCGGCCTGGCCGAAGAGTTCACCCGCTACCGCCGTACCGTCCTGGACGAGGTCGAGGTGCCCGGCCCGGCCGCCGTTCGGCGGACGGTACGAGGGCGCGGCCGGCGTCGGGTGGCGACCACCGCTGGCACGGCGCTCACGCTGTTCGGCGGGTCGGCCCTCGGGTACGCGGCGATGAACGGGCCGGACCACCGCCCGGGTCCGGTCGAGCCGACGCCCAGCGTCTCGGCGTCGCCCACGCCGAGCACCTCGGCCAGCTCGACTCCCAGCCCTTCCGCGACAAGCGCCAGCCCGACGACGCCCGTGCCGGACGGCCGGATCAGCCGGGCACAGTTGCTCGCCGCATCGGTGACCCTGCCGGCGTGGCGGCCCGGACGGGGCTGCCCGACGTCGCAGACGCGGATCTCCGCGGACGATCGGGAGGGCGTCAACTGGCTCGTGGCGCTCGACCACGGCGACGTCGACGGGGACGGCGCGGTGGAGACCGTGGCGCTCGTGCAGTGCGTGCTGGGCACCAAGGGGCCGATGCAGGTGGTCGCCTTCGACCGGGACGAGGAAGGGAAGGTGGTCACGCTCGGCCGGGTGGTCGCCACCACCATCGACAAGCCGCAGTGGCTGTTCGCGCTCGACGTGGTGGACGACGGCACGGTCCGCGTACAGGTCGGTGACATCGCGCCCGGGGGCGGCTGGAACGGCGAGTGGTCACAACGGCAGTGGCGGGGCTACCGCTGGAAGGGTGATGCCTTCGCCCAGGTGTCCGGGCCGACGAGCTTCGGCCCGAACCGGCACGACGTCAACCTTGTCGTCAGCGCCACGGACCTGGTGCTGGCCGACGCGCCGGACGGCTCTCGGGTCGGCACGGTGACCGTGCGCATCCGCAACACGACCGGACTGGCCGCCCACATGGCCCTGCGGCTCGGCCTGCCGGCGGCGGTCCGCCCGGATCGCCTTGGCTGGGCGGACTGCCGCAACGACGCGGAGACGACCCGGGAGCCGGTGACCTGCGACCTCGACGGGCTCGACGGCGGCAAGGACGTTCTGCTGACGCTGGGGTTCCGGGTCGCGGCGGGCACCACGGTCGGTACGGGCAAGGCAGACGTGAACGTGCGGCCGATGGACGCGAACTTCGACGTCGTGGAGGAGGTCTACGAACCGGACAACACAGTCGAAATCACCTACCGTTAAGCCGGTCCGGCACGGTCCGATCCGCCGTCGTCCGACGTGCGGACCGGACCGTGCGGTGTCACCAGGTGGGACGTCGCAGCAGGCCGACGAACTCGACGAGTAGGCGCTCGCGCACGGCCGGCGGGCGGCGTCCAGCAGCGGACAGCGAATCACAGTCGACGTCCGCGGGCTGGCGGTGGGAGCAGTCGGCCAGGTCATCAAATGTTCACCGAACTTCTCGGAAGACGCCGAAACCCGAGTGCGCTTCCCGGCGTGTGAGCGACGTCGCCCCCGGACCCCGAGGGTGGGTGACAGGAGACGGGGAGGATCAGGTGACGGTGAGCGTCGAATCGAGGCTTGGCAAGCCTCCACCAGAGGAAGTGATCCGGCTGGCCGGCAGGGCTTCGGCCGACGCCGTCGACTTCGACCGGCTCTACCATGCCCACTTCCGCTCGCTGACCATTCAGCTCGCTGCCTACTTCGGCGACTTCAGCCAGGCGCAGGACCTGGTCCAGGAGGCGTTCTGCCGGGCCTTCGCGCGGTGGGGGAAGGTTTCCCGCTATGACGACCCGGTGGCCTGGGTGCGGCGGGTCGCCTGGAATCTGGCCACCAGCCGCTGGCGTCGGCTGCGGACCGCCCAGTCCTACCTGCGGCGTCAACGTGAGGAGCAGGTGCCCGGCCCCAACCCCGACCGGGTGGTGTTGACGCGGGCGCTCGCGGCGCTGCCGCCGAACCACCGACGCGTCGTGGTGCTGCATCACCTCGCGGACCTCTCCGTCACCGAGATAGCCCAGCAGGAGGACGTGCCCGAGGGCACGGTCAAGACCTGGTTGCACCGGGGTCGAGCCGCGCTGGCGGCACAGTTGGCTCCCCAGAACGAGGTGACCGACCATGCCTGAGTTCGACAGCGCCCGACTCGACGCGGAGTTCTCCGCGTACCGGCAGGCAATGCTCCCGACGATCGCGCCGGGCGGCCCGACTGCGGTCCGCCGTACCGTCCGCCGCAGGCGCCGGCGCGCGGCGGTGGCGGTGGCCGCGGCGCTGGTGGTGGCCGTGGCCGTGCCAGTGGCCGGTCAGGCGGGGCTCCGCCGGCACCCGGCGCCAACGGCGACGGCGCCACCGTCCGATTCCCCGTCGCCCTCGCCGTCGCCGTCGGTCTCCTCCGCACCGCCGGTGCCGGACGGCAGAATCGAGCGGACCGAGCTGCTCGCCGCCAACGTCGACCTGCCCGCCTGGGGCGGCCTGCCTGACCGCCCGGACGGTAAGGCGTGTGCGTCTCGTGGGATCCGGCTCAGCGGCGACCCGGTGAGCGATGACCCCAATCTGCTGGTCGAGATGGGCTACGGAGACGTGGATCGCGACGGGGCGACGGAGACCGTCGTCCTGGTGCGCTGCCTGCTCGGCTCCCGAGGGCCGGCGCAGGTGGTCGCCTTCGATCGGGACACGGCCGGCCGGATCGTCACACTGGGCCGGGTGGCCGCCACCGCCGACCCGACTCCGGAATGGCTGATCGGGCTCGAGGTGCGGGCCGACGGCGTAACCCGGGTGGCGATGGCCGACCGGGCGCCGGGGCCCGGTTGGCCTCTCGAGCAGTCGCAGCGCCAGTGGCGCGGGTACCAGTGGGACGGGAGCCGGTTCCGGCAGACCGAGGGGCCCTCCGGCTTCGGTCCCAACCCGCACGCCGCCGACCTGTCGGTCAGCTCGTCGAACCTGGCTCTCGCCCGGGAGCCCGGCGACAGCTTCGCGGGCACGATCGAGGTCCGGGTACGCAATGCCAGCGCGGGCGAGGTGGCCGAGGCGGTGCTGTCGTTCGACCTGCCGTGGCAGTTACGGCCGGTCGGGGATGGCTGGAACCGGTGTCGCGAGAACATGGCCGACGCGCGGGTGCCGTACCGGTGCACCCTGGGCCGGCTGGCACCGCACGCGGACATCCGGCTCACCCTCGGACTGAAGCGTGCACAGGGCACACCGTTGGCCTCGGGCAAGGCGACCATCGAACTCTTCGGCAGCGGCGCCGACGGGACCGCGCTGCTGGAACGCGAACGGGACGACAACCTCGCCACCTTCACCCACTACTACCGCTGATCGACAGCGGCGTGCGGTCCCGGCCGGTCATCCGGCCGGGACCGGACTGCGGCCCGACCTCACCGAGAAGGACAACCGGGTGCAACTGCCCGGGGTCTCTGAACAACTGGGCGTTCGGTGCCCCACCCGCAGGGGGTGGGTCACCGCCGTTCAGTCGTCCGAACCCCAGCTGGGACGTTGCAGCAGCCCGACGAACTCGACGAGCAGCCGCTCCCGCAGCGCCGGCGGGGCGGCGTCCAGCAGCGTGTTCACCACCGCCATCCGGTCCGTCGGCGCGTCGCCACCACCCAGCCCGAGCCCGCCGGCGAGCCCGGCGACCAGTTCGGGGGTGAGCGCGTCCGGCGTCAGCGACGTCGCCAACGCCACCAGCTCGGGCGGGAGGGCCACCGGACCGGCCGCGCGCGCGGCGGCCACCGCGGCGACCAGGTCCGGCCCGAACTCGGCCACCCGGGGCGCCACCGAGGCGGTCACCGTGAGGTGCACGCTGGCCGGGAGCCCGGCGTACGACAGTTGGGGTTGGGTGTGCCAGCCGCGCGCGGTCAGCTCGTCGACGAGCACGAACAGGTCGGGGCCACCCTCGGTGGCGGTGAAGCAGACCACCGTGGACTCGGGTTCGGCCATCAGCCGCAGTCCGTCGACCGCCCGGACCGCGTCGGCCAGGCCGGTGACCGCGTCGCGGGTGGCTTCGGCCAGCCGCAGGTAGCCGTCGTCGCCGAGGTGCCGCAGCGTCGCGTACGCGGCGGCGATCGGCCCGCCGGAACGGGTGGACGCGATCACCGGGTTGATCATCGTGTAGCCGGGCCAGTCCGCGTACGCGAAGTACTGCGGGGCACGCAGTTGGGCGTCGCGGTGCAGCAGCACCGACACGCCCTTCGGCGCGTACGCGTACTTGTGCAGGTCCACCGAGATGCTGGTGACCCCGGGGACCTCGAAGTCGAACGCCGGCACCGGCTCGCCGAGGCGGCGCAGGTAGGGCAGGGTCCAGCCGCCGAAGCAGGCGTCCACGTGGCAGCGCACCCCGGCGGCGGCCGCCGCGGCGGCGATCTCGGCGACCGGGTCCACCACGCCGTGCGCGTACGACGGCGCGGAGCAGGCGACAAGCACCGTCTCCGGGCGGATCGCGGCGGCCATCGCGCTCGGATCGGGACGCAGCGTGTCCGGGGACACCGGCACGACGTCCAGCGCCACCCGCAGGTAGTGCGCCGCCTTGGCGAACGCGGCGTGCGCGGTCGACGGCACCACGATCCGGGGCGCGTCGATCTCCGGGTGCGCGTCCCGGGCCGTCTTGACGGCGAGGATCAGCGACTCGGTGCCGCCGCTGGTGACGCTGCCGACGACGTCCGGGGCGGTGGTGCCCGGACCGGCGCCGAGCACCCGGCCAGCGGCGCCGACCAGGGCGTTCTCCATGGCCAGCAGCGAGGGGAAGGCGGTTGGGTCCAGCCCGTTGACGTGTGCGCTCTCGCGGTGCGCGGCGGCAGCCAGCTCGTCCAGCCCCGGCACCGCCGGGTCGTAGACGTACGCGAACAGTTGCCCCCCGTGGGTCGGCCGGTCGCCGGCGCGCAACTGGCGCACCTCGGAGAGCACGACGTCAGCGGCAATCCCGGGAGGCAAGGCCCTACTCTCGTCGATCATGGAGTCATGGTGCCCTTCTCGTGACGGTCAACGGCTTTCGTCCCCCACCACAACTCCATGATCGACCCGTCCGGCGCGGGTGGCGGCGGCTAGCGCGGCGGGGGTCAGGGTGTAGCGGCGCAGGAGGAGGACGGGCGGAGCCACCAGCAGGGCCGGGATGATCGTGAAGCCGAGCAGCACGCCCAGTCTGGCCGTGTCGGACTGGGCCGCCGCCGAGCCGGTGTCGGAGGAGACGTAGCCGCCGAGCTGGAGCACCAGCCCGTAGATGCCCGGGCCGAGCGCCAGGCCGAAGGTCTCCCCGGCGGTCCACAGGCCGGTGAAGACACCCGCCTGCCGTCGGCCGGTGCGCGCCGTGTCGTACGCGATGCAGTCCGGCAGCATCGCCAACGCGAAGACCTGCTGTCCGGCGTACCCCACACCGATGACCGCGACCATCAGGTAGACCGCGACCGGCGGCAGCACCGGCGCGGCGACCAGGGCCAGCGCCCCGGCGGCGAGGATCAGCGAGCCGACGACCAGGGCGGTCCGCTTGCCGAGCCGGGCACCGACCCGGGTCCAGAGTGGCATCACCAACAGCGCCGGCCCGACGAAGCAGACGAAGAGCAGGGTTGGCCCGCTCTGCTCGTCGCGCAGGATCTGCGCCGCGAAGTAGTTGACCCCGGCCAGGATCGTCGCCACCCCGGCGGACTGCACCACGAAGCAGATCAGCAGCGCCCGGAACGGGCGGTTGGCCCCGGCCACGGCGAGCTGGGCGCGCAGCGTGGGCTCGCTGCCGCCCACCGCGCCGGTCGGCGCGGACCGGGTGCCGAAGAACGCGCCGAGGGCACCGAGGGCGATCAGCACCGCCACGAACAGGCCCATCCACCGGTGCCCGGCCACACCGTCCCCGCCGGCGGTCACCACCAGCGGAGCGATCGCGCCGGAGACCAGGATGGCCAGCGCCAGCACGGCGATCCGCCAGGTCATCAACCTGGTGCGCTCGGCGTAGTCGTCGGTCAGCTCCGCCGGCATCGCCACGTACGGCACCTGGAAGAAGGCGAACGCGGTGGCGGTGAGCAGGAAGGCGAACGCCACGTACGCGGCGGCGGCCGAGCCGTTGCCGAACGGCGCGGCGAAGATCGACGCGAACAGCACGGCGAGCGCGAGGCCGCCGACGAGCAGGTACGGCCGGCGGGCGCCCCAGGGCGACCGGGTGCGGTCGGAGATCCGACCGGCGACCGGGTTGACCAGCACGTCCCACGCCTTCGGCAGCAGCACCAGCAGAGCGGCCAGCCCGGCGGCCACACCGAGCGTGTCGGTCAGGTACGGCAGCAGCAGCAGACCGGGCACGGTGCCGAACGCACCGGTGGCCAGGGAGCCGAGCGCATAGCCGGCGTGCACCCGTCGAGGCAGCGAGCCGGCGCCCGGCGGCGTTTTCATGGGGCCGAATATTACTCACGTTGCGGTGGCGGACACATCCCCTCCTGCGGTCATGAACTGCCGGCCCGTCGCCGGCATCTAACAAGTCAGGTTGCCGGCAGCGAAGCCGCAACCGCGTCCGCAGTTCTGGAGTGTTACCACCGCCGAGGGCAGATCAGCCTGGCGGTCACGGGGGAGGGACAGTGACGTCAACGATGGGCTCCCGCGCCAATCAGCCACCGGCGGTACGGACGGACGGTTCGGCGGTCGAGACCACGATCACCTTCGACGACTTCTACCACGCGCACTTCGGCAGCGTGACCGCCCAACTGTCGGCGTACACGGGGGATCTGGGCCACGCCCAGGACCTGGCCCAGGAGGCGTTCTACCGAGCGCTGGCCCGCTGGGACCGCCTGGTCCGCTACGACGACCCGGTGGCCTGGGTCCGCAAGGTCGCCTGGAACCTGGCACACAGCCGCTGGCGACGCCTGCGTACCGCCCGGGACCACCTGCTGCGACAACGGCGCACCGAGGCCGAGGTGGCCGGGCCGACACCCGACCGGGTCGCCATCGACGCGGCGCTCGCGCAACTGCCGCCCAACCATCGCCGCGCGGTCATCCTGCACTATCTGGCCGACCTGTCGGTCAGCCAGATCGCCGCGCAGGAGGGGGTGGCCGAGGGCACCGTCAAGTCGTGGTTGCACCGCGGCCGGACCGCCCTGGCCGCGCTGCTCGACGAGAACACCGAGGGGGTACGTGATGTCTGACCTCGACCCGCTGCTGCGCGGGCGGCTCGGCGCGTACCGCGATGACGTGATCAGCCGGGTCGCCGGCCCCGGTCCCGACAAGGCCCGCCAGCGCCTGCGCCGCCGCCGACGGATGACGGCCGCCGCCGCCGCGGCGGCGGTCGTCCTGGGGGTGACCCCCGTCGTCATCAACGCCGCGCTGCACGCCGACCGGACTACGCCGGTGCCGGTGGAGTCCGTCCCACCGCCGACCCCGTCCACGTCGGCGCCGCCGACGCCCACGCCGACCGGGTCACCGACGCAGACCCAGACGCCGACGCCCACCGCCCCGACCGGCCCGGCCGGGCGAATAAGCCGTGCGCAACTGCTCGCCACACCTGTCGACCTGCCGAACTGGCAGCCGAGTGAGATGGAGGGCGGCTGCACCACCTCCAACGTGCGGCTGAAGACCAACACGAAGAAGACGTACGTGTCGGAGTTGGCCGACAACGAATTCGAGTACGGCGACATCGATGGCGACGGGGCCGACGAGACCATCGCCATCGTCGCCTGCCGGTACGGCGAAGCGTCGGCCAAGCAGGTGGTGGCCTTCGAGCGGAACTCCGACGAGCGGATCGTGACGGTGGGCCGAGTGGTCCGGACCGACGACGAGTTCACGGACATCCTCGCGGCGGAGATCACCCCGACCGGTTCGGTCCAGGTGACGGTGGCCGACATCGTGCCGTGTTGCGAGATCCCCGACTATCTCCGCCGGGAGCAGGTGCGGACGTACCGATGGGAGGGGCAGCGGTTCGAGCAGACCGACGGCCCCACGACATTCGGCCCCGATCCCCGGCTCACCGACCTGAGGGTGAGCATGACCCACGAGTTGGCCGAGGTCCCCGGTACGGACACCCGACGCGAACTCACCCTGGTCTTCACGGTCACCAACGCCGGCCCGGTCGACGCGCCGCAGGTCGCGTTTCACAAGATCGAACGTGGGGAACGGGCGGGCGGAGACTGGGCCCGGTGCAAACCGGTAAGGCTGTCGGACTCGGATGAACCCGGGTGTCTGCTACCCGGCGTACCGGCTGGTAAGTCGCGCCGCTACACCTTCGTCCAACTGATACCTGGCCAGCCGGGTGCCGACGCCTCCACCCGGAGCTTCCTCATCCTGCACGGCGACACCCAGGACCGCACGTGGCCCGACCGCAAACCAGACGACAACACGATGCCGTCCCCCATCCGGTTCTGAACAGCGACCACGCCCACCGGGCTCGCCGATCACGTGCCGTCGGTGGTCACGGCCTCTCCTCCGGCGACCATCCGGCCGCCGCGATGTCCACGCCCTCGCCGCGCAGCGGCGCCCCCTCGGCGCGCAGCCGGGACCGCGCCTCCCGCTCGTGCCCCGGCGGCAGCCGGCCAGCGGAGGTCACCACCCGGTGCCAGGGCACCGAGCCGCCGTGGCGGGCCATGATGTTGCCCACCAGCCGCGCCGAGGCGCGACCCGAGCGCTCGGCGAGCGCGTCGGCCACCGCGCCGTAGGACATCACCCGACCCTCCGGGATCCGCTCGACCAGGTCGAGCACCGCCTCGACGTACTCGTCAGGAGTCACAATCCGCCACCATATGGGAACGCCGCCGGGCGGTGCCGCCGTGACCACGCAGAATGGTCGCGTGCGCGACGCAGTCACGGCGGCCCGGCGGGTCGTCGTCAAGATCGGATCGTCCTCGTTGACCACCGCGACCGGCGGGCTGGCCGACGAGCGCGTCGACACGCTCGTCGACACCCTCGGCCGGCTGACCAGCGAGGGCCGCGAGGTGGTGCTGGTCTCCTCCGGCGCGATCGCTGCCGGCCTCGCCCCGCTCGGGCTGCCCCGACGCCCGCGCGACCTGGCCACCCAGCAGGCCGCCGCCAGCGTCGGGCAGGGCCTCCTGATCGGCCGGTACGCGACCAGCTTCGCCCGGCACGGCCGCACCGTGGGGCAGGTGCTGCTCACCGTCGACGACGTGACCCGGCGGGCGCACTACCGCAACGCGTACCGGACGCTGCGCAAGCTGCTCGACCTGGGGGCGGTGCCGATCGTCAACGAGAACGACACGGTGGCCACCCAGGAGATCCGGTTCGGCGACAACGACCGACTGGCCGCTCTGGTCGCCGCGCTGGTGCACGCCGACCTGCTGGTCCTCCTCTCCGACGTCGACGCACTCTGGACCGGCGACCCCACCAGGCCGCAGTCGACCCGGATCACCGAGGTCCACGGCGACGCGGACCTCGCCGGGATCACCATCGGCGGGGCCGGCCGGTCCGGTGTCGGCACCGGCGGCATGGTGACAAAGGTCGAGGCCGCCCGGATCGCCACCGGTTTCGGCATCCCGGTGGTGCTCACCGCCGCCGACCTGGCCACGCAGGCGCTGGCCGGCGAACCGGTCGGCACCCTGTTCCACCCGCAGCGGCAACGCCCGACAGCCCGACTGTTCTGGCTGGCCCACGCCACGTCACCCCGGGGGCGGCTGCACCTCGACCCGGGCGCGGTGGCGGCCGTCGTCGGGCGACGCAAGTCGCTGCTCCCCGCCGGCATCACCGCCGTGGACGGCACCTTCACCGCGGGCGACCCGGTGGACCTAGTCGACACCGCCGGCGCGTCGGTCGCCCGTGGGTTGGTCAACTACGACGCGGTGGAGCTGCCGGGGCTGCTCGGCCGCTCCACGTCCGAACTCGCCGCGGCGCTGGGTCCGGCGTACGAACGAGAGGTCGTCCACCGTGACGACCTCGTCCTGCTCTAGGGAGAGCTGGCATGAGTGAGCGTCAGCGAGCGAATCATCAATTCAGGGCTCTGTTGCCTCATGGCGGCACGGAGCGCAGCGGAGTGCTGGCATGAGTGAGCGTCAGCGAGCGAATCATCAATTCAGGGCTCTGTTGCCTCATGGCGGCACGGAGCGCAGCGGAGTGCTGGCATGAGTGTCGTCGAGCAGGCGCGCCGGGCGCGGGACGCCGCCGCCGAGTTGGCGGTGGCCACGCGTACGGTCAAGGACGCCGCGCTGGTGGCGATGGCCGACGCGCTCGTGGCGCGTACCCCGGAGATCCTGACCGCGAACGAGACGGACCTGGCGGCCGGCCGGGAGGCCGGGCTGAGCGCGGCCGTGCTGGACCGGCTCGCCCTCGACGCGGGTCGGGTGACCGGCATCGCCGACGCGCTGCGTGAGATGGCCGCGCTGCCCGACCCGGTCGGCGAGGTGGTCCGCGGGTCCACCCTGCCCAACGGGCTGGAGCTGCGCCAGATCCGGGTGCCGTTCGGGGTGGTCGGCATCATCTACGAGGCGCGGCCGAACGTGACGGTGGACGCCGCCGGGATCTGCCTGAAGTCCGGCAACGCCGCCCTGCTGCGCGGGTCGTCCTCGGCCGCGCACTCCAACGCCGCGCTGGTCGCGGTGCTGCGCGACGCGGTCGCCGGCGCCGGGCTCCCGGCCGACGCGGTGCAGTTGCTCGACGCCAGCTCCCGCGACTCGGTCAAGGAGCTGATGCGCGCCCGCGGGCTCGTCGACGTGCTCATCCCGCGCGGTGGCGCGTCGCTGATCCGCACCGTCGTCGAGGAGTCGACGGTGCCGGTGATCGAGACCGGGGTGGGCAACTGCCACGTCTACGTGGATGCCGCCGCCGACATCTCGCGGGCCGTCGCGGTGACGTTGAACTCCAAGACGCAGCGCCTGTCCACCTGCAACACCGCCGAGTCGCTGCTGGTGCACGCCAGCGTCGCCGACGCGTTCCTGCCGCCGATGCTGGCCGCCCTCGCCGAGGCGGGGGTGACCGTGCACGGCTCCCCCGAGGTGGCCGCGTACTCCGCCGCAGTGGTCCCGGCCACCGAGGAGGACTTCGCCACCGAATACCTGTCCGCCGACATCGCGGTCGCGGTGGTCGAGTCGCTGGACGCGGCCGTCGCGCACATCCGCCGCTACGGCACCGGGCACACCGAGGCGATCCTCACCGACTCGGCGAGCGCGGCCCGCGAATTCGTCGCGCGGGTGGACTCGGCCGCGGTGATGGTGAACGCGTCGACCCGCTTCACCGACGGCGGCGAGTTCGGCTTCGGCGCGGAGATCGGCATCTCCACCCAGAAACTGCACGCCCGCGGCCCGATGGGTCTGCCCGAGCTGACCTCGACGAAGTACGTGGTCACCGGGGACGGGCACCTGCGCGGCTGACCGTCCTCCCTCCCGCCCCTCAGCGTCGATCTTGCACTTACTGTCCCGACATAGGGGGCATAGCACGTGAATCGGCGACAGAAACTGCAAGATCGACGCGGCGGTGGGGGTGGGGATGGGAGTTCAGCCCGTTGGTGCGACCGCCCGGCAGGCCCGGATCGCCCGCAGCGTGGTGTGCACATCGAACTGGTGACCGTCGTCGCTGTCCCAGCCGCCGTCGCTGCGCTGCGTCCTGGTGAGCCGCTCACGGGCCGCGACCAGCAACCAGTGCTCCTCGCCCATGTCGACCCGGCGCAGCGTCCCGGCCAGCCAGGCCACATCCGCCGGGGACAACCGCGGGATCCGCTCGGCGAGCACCGACTGGATCAACGCCGACTCGTAGTACATCTCCTGCCGGTGCAGCACGGCCGCGCTCAGCCAACCGGCGGGCACGAAGGAGGGCCACCGGCCGTCCGGAGCGAGCTGCGCGGCGAGCGCCTGTGCGGCGGCCTGCACCACCCGGGCGTACGACCCGCCGACCCGGTGGTCCAGCGGCCCGGCGGACCGGGCGTCCAGCCCGCCCACGCTGAGCCAGAAGGCAGCGTTGGCGGTGAGGTAGAGACGGGCCTCCGGGTCGCCGGGCCGCGCCCACTCCGGGGCGAGGTCGGCCAGCGACGGGTCCTCGTCCCAGCCGCCGTCGGGTAGCTGGGAGGCGGCGAGCCAGTCCAGCGCGTGCCGGGCCGCCGGGCGGCCGAGGGGACCGAGGTCGTCCAACTCGGCCAGGCGGAAGCAGGTCGCGTCGACGGACCCGACCGCGCCGTCGAGGACGGCCGGCCAGCCGCCGTCGGGCGTCTGCCCGGCCTCGGCGGCGTCGAGCACCTCGTCCGGCACACCGGCGCCGGTGCGCAGCCGGGAGAGACGCGCGCGGTCGACCGCGTCTCCGTGCGCCACGACGAAGCCGATAGCGGCGTCCATATCCACCACGGCGGTCACGCTACCTGCGTAAAGGTCGTCGCGCCTCGGAGTATCGGCCGAGGCCGGGGCGGGTGAGTGGCCCGCCGCCGGCCCCGGTCGTCGCTCAGTACGCGGGCAGCGACGGATCGATCTGCTTGATCCAGGAGAGCACACCGCCCTGGACGTGCACGGCGTCGCGGAAACCGGCCGCCTTGAGCGCGGCGAGCGCCTCGGCGGAGCGGACCCCGGACTTGCAGTGCAGCACGATCTGCTTGTCCTGCGGGAGCTTCGCCAGCGCCTCGCCCGAGATGATGTCGCCCTTGGGGATCAGGGTGGCACCCGGGATGCGGACGATCTCGTACTCGGCGGGCTCCCGTACGTCGACCAGGAAGATGTCCTTGCCGGCGTCCTGCCACTCCTTGAGCTCGAGTGCGGTGATCGTCGCGTCGAGCGTCGCCTCCTGGGCCTCCTCGGAGACCGCGCCGCAGAAGTCCTCGTAGTCTTCCAGCAGGTCGGTGACCGTCGGGTTGTCGCCGCAGAGCGCGCAGTTCGGGTCCTTGCGGACCTTGATCTTGCGGTATTCCATCTCCAGGGCGTCGTAGACCATCAGGCGACCGACCAGTGGCTCACCGATGCCGGTCAGCAGCTTGATCGCCTCGTTCACCTGGATGGAGCCGATCGACGCGCAGAGCACACCGAGCACGCCACCCTCGGCGCAGGAGGGGACCATGCCGGGCGGCGGCGGCTCCGGGTAGAGGCAGCGGTAGCACGGGCCGTGCTCGGCCCAGAACACCGACGCCTGGCCGTCGAAGCGGTAGATCGAGCCCCAGACGTACGGCTTGCCGAGCAGCACGGCCGCGTCGTTGACCATGTAACGGGTGGCGAAGTTGTCGGTGCCGTCGACGATCAGGTCGTACTGGGCGAAGATCTCCCGGACGTTCTCCCGGTCCAGCGCGGTGTTGTGGATCTCCACCTGGACCAGGGGGTTGATCTCGCGGATCGACGCGGCGGCGGACTCGGCCTTGGACCGGCCGATGTCGGACACGCCGTGGATGATCTGACGCTGGAGGTTGGACTCGTCGACGGTGTCGAAGTCGATGATGCCGAGGGTGCCGACCCCGGCCGCGGCGAGGTACATGAGGGCGGGCGACCCGAGGCCACCAGCGCCGACACAGAGCACCCGGGCGTTCTTCAGCCGCTTCTGCCCGGTCACCCCGACGTCCGGGATGATCAGGTGGCGTGAGTAGCGGCGGATCTCGTCAACTGTCAGCTCGGCGGCGGGCTCGACGAGCGGGGGCAACGACACGGTGGACTCCCCGGGATCGGCGGTGTGAACCGCGCCATTGTTGCTCGCGGGAGCCCCGCTCGGCCATGAGGGACGACACTGGTCCGCGATGCGGGAGCGGGAATAACCGACGACCCGGCCGATCAGGGGACGATGTCACCCGCGTAGCGACGGCCGTCGAGGTAGGGCCAGGCGTTCGCGACGCAGCCGTGCAGGCCGTACGTCTGCTGCTGCATCACCGGCGCGGGCTCCCCCGCGCCGGGGCAGGCCTCGTGCTCCTCGCCGAACTCGTGGCCCACCTCGTGGTTGATCACGTAGGTGCGGTAGGTGTCCAGCGGAGCGCCGTAGTCGGGGACCGCCTCCATCCAGCGGGCCAGGTTGATGACGACCTGGCCGGGCATGCGGCAGGAGGTGTAGCGCTCGGTGGTCAACCCGCCCTCGGCGCACATCCGCTCGGACGTGACAGGGGTGGCCAGGTAGATGGTGAAGTCCGCCGCCCCGGCGTCGGCCACCCGTTGCACCCGCAACTCGTCGGAGGCGATCCAACTGCGCGGGTCGGCCAGCACCTCGTCCACCTTGGCGGCGAACGCGGCGGCGTCCTGGCCGGTGCCGCGTTCGACCACGACCCGGTAACGGCGCAGCGGCCCGTCCGTTCCGTGCACCGGTGTCGCACCGTCGGCAGCCGTGAAGCGTCCGGCTCCGACCGAGGGGTAGCTGGTGGGCGCGGGGTGCAGGGGCGCCCCACCCCCGTGGCCCATCTCGCCCTGGGTGGTGGTGGGAGTGTCGGCCGGTGGCTCGCCGCCCCGGTTGAGCGTCGTGCCGATGCCGCCGGCGAGCACGAGTACGAGCAGGCCGAGCAGCAGCGTGCGGCGACGTCGTCGGCGCATCCGGGTGAGCGTGGGACGTGCGCCTTCGTACGCCGACCGGTCGGGCCGGTCGGGCGGCGACGTGGGCGGGCCGTAAGGGGACGACGGCGTCATGATGTCGAGCCTGCCAGATTATTCGGGCATATCTCCGTTTTTGCCGCTATTCACGCAAGACGCCTGATGGTGTACGTCGGTCGGTCGCTCCCTCAGAGGGCGGGGCCGGCGTAGCGGCGTCCGTCGAGGTACGGCCACGGGTTGACCCGGCACCCGTTGAGGAAGAGCGTCTGCTGCATCATCACCGGCGCGGGCCGACCCGCACCCGGGCAGCGCTCGTGCCGGTGCCCGAGCTGGTGGCCGACCTCGTGGTTGACTACGTACGTCCGGTAGACGTCCAGCGGCACGCGGGCCGAGACGAAGTGCGGCACGGACAACCGCCACCGATCCAGATTGATGATCACCTGGCCGGGTGCCCGGCAGGACGTGTACGGCCGACCCCCGATCCGGATGTCCACCCCGCCGTCGGCACACATCCGAGCCGCCGTGCGGGCGGTGGCCAGGTAGATGGTGAAGTCGCGAGGCGCGTCCCCCGGCACCTGCTGCATCCGTAGCCTGCCGCTGTCGACCCAGCTGCCCGGCCCGGCGAGCGCCACCTGGACCGCCTGCGCGAAGTCCGCGGCGGTCTCGTCGCTGCCCGACTCCACCGCGACCCGGTACCGCCGCAGCTCACCCGCGCGACCCAGCACCGGGCCGGAACGGGCGTCGTAGCCGAACCTCCCGGTGCCGGCGCTCGGGACCGCGCCGGGCGCCCGCAGCACCGGGGACGGGCTGGACGCGAGCACGGCGGAGGGCGACGGGTCGACCGACGGCGGCAGCGGCGCGGCCACCAGCGGCGGCGGCAGAGTGACGACCTCGTCGGCGGCCAACCGGCCAGCGCGGGGATGCCCACCCGGCCCCTCGGCGATCACGGTCACCGCCGCGCCGACCGCCAACACCACCGCCACCAGTTGGGCGAGCAGCGCGAGGCGTCGCTGACGGCGACCGGGGAGGTGGTTTGACCTGGGCATCCAGGTCAGCCTGCCAGATCAGGCCGCCCCGTGGTGTCCTCCGTTTCGGCGAGCAGGCCGACCACCGCCCGGGCCACCAGGCGGGGCACCTCCAACTGCGCCACGTGACCGACGCCGTCGAGCATCATCAACCGGCTGTCCGGGATGACCCGGGCGGTCTGCGGCGCGACCCGCACGTCGACCAGGCGATCCGCTCGGCCGCCCACCACCAGGGTCGGTGCGCGTACCGTCCCGGCGAGTCGCCACAGCGAACCCGACCCCGGCAGGTACGCCCGCAGGAAGCTGGAGACCAGACCGCGGAACGTCCGGACGTACGCGGCGGCGTAGTGCTCCGCCTCGTACCGCACCCGGATCTCCTCCAACGCCTCGGCCCGACGCTGGTCGCAGATCCGGCTCAGGTCGGCGACGCACGCCTCCAGCACCTGCTGGGCCATCACCTCGGGAGCGAGCTGGGTGAGGTGCCGGGCGACCAGCCGTTCACCCCGCGGGATGGCGAGCACCGGCAGCATCCGTCCCTGCAACGAGCGGCGGAAGTCGAGAAACGGCAGGGCCGGGGAGATCAGGGTGAGGGTACGGACCAGGTCCGGCCGGAGCCCGGCGACCTGCACCGCGACCGCGCCGCCCAGCGAGTTGCCGAACAGGTGCACCGGACCCCGACCGGAGTGCTCGATCCAGCGGACGACCAGATCCGCGAAGGCCGGGATGGTGTAGCGGGGACCCGGCTCACTGCGGCCGAAGCCGGGCAGGTCGATGGCCTGACCGTCCAGCCGGTCGGCGAGCAGCCCGGCCAGGTCGGTCCAGTTCTGGGACGACCCGCCCAGCCCGTGCACGTACAGCGCCGGTTCCGCGCCGGCGGCGGTGGCCGGGGTGTCGCGCACGTACGTGACCCGGCCGTCGAGGCGGACCTCCCGGCCCGGCCAGGGCGGTGGAACCTGATGATCGGGGAGCAGATGGTCGGGCCAGAGGGTGGCGCTTCTCATCGTTCCAGTCTGCCTCGGACCACTCAGGACAGCAGCGCCTCCAGCCGACGGTTCACCGCCGCCAACGTCGCCCGAACCACCGCCTGCCGGGGATCACCGGCGACCAGCGCCGAGCCGGCGAGCTGCTCCACCCAGCCCTCGCAGACGAGCAGCACCACAACCGTGGCCACCTCGCAGTTGCCGAACGGCACCACCGCCGCGTGCTCGACGAAGCAGCGCCCCCGCTCGGCGTTGTCGGTGCCCCGCAGCAACTCGTCCACGGCGGCGGCCGCCGCCACCGCGCAGAGCCGCAGCACGTAGCCGTCCACCGCCGGTCCGGTGGCGTACCCGGAGGCGCTGTCGTCGTCGGCCAGCAGCCGGACCTCCACGTTCGCGTCCAGGCCGAACGTGCTCACCTGCACGTGGTCGATCACCACCCGCGGCCCCGGCACGCCGCCGGTGTCCAGCGGCCGGGACGGCGCCGACTCCGTCGTGGTCACCTGACCACCGGAGTACGACGTGCCGAGCGTGGCCGGGCTGCCGGTCGCGGCACCGGCCGGCGCGGCCGAGACCGATCCGGGCTCCTCGACCGTGGCGCGACCCCGGTGCGGCGCGTTCGGCCGGCGGCGGCGCGAGGTGTCCGTGCCGGTCCACTGCTCCGAGCCTGCCGGTGTGGCCTCTGCCGGGGCGCCCGACGGACGTTGCGGTGCGGTCGTCTCGGCCGTCCGGACCTCACCGGTTCGGGCCTCCGGACCTCCGTCGCGCTGGGCCGCGCCGGGCGGCTCCGCCGTACGCCGTTCGGCAGGTCGCGGTTCGGCCAGGCGTCGGCGAACCGGCGGGGGTGGCGTGCTGGGCACGCCGGGCACGTTCTGCGGGGCGGCGGCCAGCCCCATCCGTTCCTGCAGCAGCCGGGCCACCTGTCGGCTCACCTCGGCCGGATCGGCGCCGTCGGCCAGGTCCAGGCGCAGGCTGTGCGCACCGGCCGGGGTACGGCGAAGCGCCGCGTCGCGGACACCGGCGACCTCCCGAACGGCGTCCAGGATGGCGTTGACGTCGAACCCCTCGGGGCGCTCCCGAAGTGGGGCTGGTTCGTCGTCCCGACGAAGGTGGGTGGCGATGCGGGCGAGCTCCGGGGTCTCGGCGGGTGGCTCCACGGCTGGCGGCTCCGGCACGACGGGCACGTCCGGTTCCGCGGGGACGCGCTGCGGCAGCACCACCGCCCTCGGGTCTGGTTGCCGGCCGTTGTCGGCCGGCTCGGTCGACGACGTCGGATCGGGGGCGGATCGGCGAGCCGCGTAGGGCGAGGTGGAAACGGCTGGGGGCCGGTCACGGCGCTCGGCCCCGCTGATGGCGGAGGGCGGAGCCGAGCCGGTGGAGGCCGACGTCGTGTCGGCGGCCGACGGGACGTTCGCCCGGGGTGAGTCGACGGGAGACGGAACGGGCGGTTCGGGTGCCGCCGGCCGGAGCCGGAACGGCGCGACCGGCCGGATCTCGGGCCGCGGCGGGCCGGACGTCTCGCCCACCTCGCCGCCGCCGGCGGCGCTTGCCGAATGGCTGGCTGGCCAGGACGGGCGCTCGGCGGGGGTGGCGGGGATCCGGCCCTCGGACCAGTCCGGCCGCTCGGTCGGGGAGCTGCTCGGCGTCGGCGAACCGCCGACCCAGGAGGGACGCTCCGCCACCAGGGGCGGGCCTGCCGGGGCCGGGGGTGCGTCGGTCAGCGTGGGAGGCGGCCCGGCCGGGGCCGGAGGTGGCGCGTCGGCCGGCACGGCTCCGGAGGCCCAGGAGGGCCGCGTCGGCGAGGCGCTGGGCGGTGTCGGATCGGCTTCTCCGGCCCAGGACGGCCGCGCTGGCGTCGGGCTGCTGGGCGCGGGGTCGGACCCGCCGGCCCAGGACGGCCGTACCGGCGGAACACTCGTCGCCGCCTCGGAGCCGCCGGCCCAGGACGGCCGTACCGGCGGAACACTCGTCGCCGCCTCGGAGCCGCCGGCCCACGACGGCCGCGCCGGCGCCGGGCTGGTGGGCGCGGGGTCGGACCCGCCGGCCCAGGACGGGCGGTCCGTGCGAGGTGCGCCGGACCCCGCCCAGGAGGGGCGATCGGCGGGCGGGCCGCTGGTCGGCGGCGGGCCACCGGCCCAGGAGGGGCGATCGGCGGGCGGGCCGCTGGTGGGCGTGGGACCGTCGGCCCAGGAGAGGCGCTCGACGACCGGTGGCGCCATGCCTGATGACACCGGCGGTCCGCTGGTGGGGGACGCGTCCGCGTCGACAGCCCGGGGTGGAACGGTGGGCGGCGCGACCCAGGACGGGCGCTCGGACGGCGGCGGGGTGCTCTGCTCGCCGGGGTGCGTCGGCGCGGCGTCGGACCCGCCCGTGACGTCGTACCCCCGGGGCGGATCGGCACGCACCGGCTCGTACGGGCGGGGCGACTCGGCGCGCAGCGGCTCGTACGGCAGGTGGGGCTCGGCGACCCAACTCGGCGCGGGCTCGTCCCGGGCCTTGGGAGCAGCCGGCTCGTCGTCGGAGCGAGACCAGGGCGGCGCCCATCCGCCGCCCGAGCTCGGACGGTTCCAGTTTGGCCCGGACCAGTCCGGCTCGATGGCCGGCGACTCGCCGGCTCGGTGCGTTTCGCCTGGTCGGGGGATGCCAGCGGCGCGACCCGGCTCGGTCGCGTCGGCGTGCCCGGCCGGCCCCGATGCTGCCGGCTGGACGGGTGGGAGCGGGTCCCGCCAGTCTCGTGGCGCGGCCGGTTCGTCGGCGGCCAGCCGCTCGCTGGTCGGCGCGCGGAAGCCGGGCGGCACCTCGAAACCCGACGCGGCGGTGCCGACGGGCGGCACCTGGACTGCCGGCGGCGCGGACGTCGGCAGGCCGGGCTCGGCCCAGCGAGCGCGGTGCGCGGCGGCCGGGTCGACGGTGGAGCGTGTGGGGGTGCCCTTGTCGGGCTCGCCGGCACCCTGCTCCCGTGGCGGCGCGGGGCGTTGGGCGGGCACCACCAGCCGGTCGCCGGTCACCTCGGGCCGCCCCTCGGCGGGCAACCCCGGCGGCGCGCTCACCGGCGCGGGGCGGCCGGCGGGTGGTTCGAGACCGGGAGGGCGGACGCCGTTGGCGTCGTCCGGATGGTGCACGCCATTGGCGTGGTGGCCGTTGGCACGAGTCGGCGGATCGAGGTCACCCGGCAGCCCGACCAGGGGCGCCGGCAGGTCGCCGTGTCGGCTGGACGAGGCGCGCCAGCCAGCGGCGGGATCGGGTTGCCAGCGCGGCGCCTCGTCCCGGGCATCCTCGCGATCGGCGGCTCGGGACCACCCGCCCGTCGCTGGCGCCCACCCGCTGACGGGACGGCCCGGGTCGTCGTGCTGACCCGCTCCGTCACCGTGTTCTCCCGGGGTGGCGGCTCCGGGTTGCCCTGTTTCACTCACCGCGCGCTCCTTGGTCGCCCCCGCTGAGGCTACCGTGTGCCGAGAGTGGCGATAAGTTACAGCGGCGGGCCATTTCCACGACGGGGGTCACGGGCTTCGCCCGGTCTGGGGGGAAAATGCCGGCTCGTACGGAGAACTCGGAGGATCCCATGACCGCTGCGGGGAACGGTGCACAGACCGCTGGCCGGCCCACCCGCCTGCCCCGCTCCGCGCGCCGTAAGCAGCTTCTCGCTGCGGCGCAGGAGGTGTTCGTCGCGCAGGGCTACCACGCCGCCGCGATGGACGACATCGCCGAGCGGGCCGGGGTCTCCAAGCCGGTGCTCTACCAACACTTCCCGGGAAAGATGGATCTCTACCTGGCGCTGCTCGACACGCACTGTGACGCCATCGTCGCTCAGGTGCAGGATGCGATGCGCGGCACCAGTGACAACAAGGAGCGGGTCGGCGCGTCGGTGCGCGCGTACTTCGACTTCGTCGACCACGAGAGCGAGGCCTTCCGCCTCGTCTTCGAGTCGGACCTGCGCAACGACCCGGCGGTGCGACAGCGGGTGGAGCGGGTCGAGCAGGGCTGCATCGCGGCGATCACCGACACCATCATCTCGGACACCGGCGTGAGCCGGGCCCACGCCGAGCTGCTCGCCTCCGGGCTGGTCGGCGCGGCGGAGACGGCCGCGCAGTTCTGGCTGGCCGGTGGCCGGCAGGTGCCGAAGGCCGAGGCCGAGGCGTTGGTGGCCGCGCTGTCCTGGCGGGGCATCGCGAGCTTCCCCCTGCAAGGTGAGTCAGCCTGACCGCCGACCCCGTGATCGGATAGCCTTCGCAGGGCGGTTCTTTCGCCCCAGTTGAGGAGGCACAGTGGAGGTCAAGATCGGCGTGCAGTACGCGCCGCGTGAGCTGGTAGTAGACAGCGCGCAGTCGCCGGCCGAGATCGAGCAGATCGTGACCGACGCCTTCGCCGGTAACGGCGGCACGCTCTCCCTGACCGACGAGAAGGGCCGACGGGTCATCGTGCCGATCGAGAAGGTCGCCTACGTCGAGATCGCCGAGGCGTCGTCCCGGGCGGTCGGTTTCACCGTCCGCTGACCGGGCCGGCCATCGCGGCAGGTAGGCGTGGGGCCACCTGCCGCGGGCCGGCATCGGTGCTCGGCGGTCCCGGCCGGCGCACCCTCCGCAGGGTGCCGCGCCCGGCCGTCGTCCGTTCTGTTCGGGTTTTGCCGCACCTCTCTCGATGACGTCGCACGACCCCCATCCGGCCCGGAACGCGTGTCGGTGACTCGCGCGGGGTACGCCGAACCGACCCACTCGTGACGCAGGTCACAATCATCGCCCCCGCGTGTCGCCTGCCCGACCGGGAATCGGGACGAAGCCATGCCTGTTCAGGTAGCATGGAGCAGTTGCCGTGGGCGCCGATCTGATCGACGTTCAGCCCGCGGCGCGCGTGCGGCCCGGTCCGGCTCGGCAATCTGCCGCCGACCGTGTGGCCCGCGTCATACCGAACGCGCCCTGAGGACATGACGGGCGCACCCACGAGAGGGCACCCCCACATCCACATGAGCGACCTGACTCAAGATTTGCTGGACGGCCAGGAACTGGCCCCCACCGCCCCGGTTCGACCGGAGGCCCCCACGTTCGCCGCCCTCGGCGCCCGCGCCGAGACCGTCGAGGCCCTGGCCTCGGCCGGCATCACCCGCGCCTTCGCCATCCAGGAGTACGCGATCCCGATCGCGCTGCGCGGCGTCGACCTGATCGGTCAGGCGCCCACCGGCACCGGCAAGACCCTCGGTTTCGGCGTACCGCTGCTGGACCGGGTCTTCGCCCCGGGCGAGGGCAGCGACGGCGTCCCCCAGGCGCTGGTCGTCGTCCCCACCCGTGAGCTGGGCATCCAGGTCGCCAAGGACCTGGCCGCCGCCGGCCGGACGCGTGGCGTCCGGGTGCTGCCGATCTACGGCGGCGTGGCGTACGAGCCGCAGATCGACGCGCTGCGCAAGGGCGTCGAGATCCTGGTCGGCACCCCCGGCCGGCTGATGGACCTGCAGAAGCAGAAGCACCTCCGACTGGACCGGGTGCACGCGCTCGTCCTCGACGAGGCCGACCGGATGCTCGACCTGGGCTTCCTCGACGACGTCGAGAAGATCCTGGCGATGCTCCCGGAAGACCGCCAGACGATGCTCTTCTCGGCCACCATGCCGGACCCGATCGTCACCCTGTCGCGGCGTTTCCTGCGCCAGCCGATGACGATCCACGCCGGGCACACCGCCGAGACCGGTCCGTCGCCGCAGACCCAGCAGCTGGTCTACCGCACCCACTCGATGAACAAGGTCGAGGTGGTGGCGCGCATCCTCCAGGCGGAGGGGCGTGGGCTGACCATGATCTTCACGCGTACCAAGCGGGCCGCCGACCGGGTCGCCGAGGACCTCGACTTCCGCGGGTTCGCGGTCGCGGCGGTGCACGGTGACCTCGGCCAGGGTGCTCGCGAGCGGGCACTGCGCGCCTTCCGGGCCGGCAAGATCGACATCCTGGTCGCCACCGACGTGGCGGCCCGCGGGCTGGACGTCACAGGCGTCACCCACGTCATCAACTACGACTGCCCGGAAGACCAGGACACCTACACCCACCGGATCGGTCGTACCGGCCGGGCCGGCGCGACGGGCGTCGCGGTGACCTTCGTCGACTGGGACGACATGCCGCGCTGGCGGATCATCGACAAGACCCTCGGTCTGGAGATGCCGGAGCCGCCGGAGACGTACCACACGTCGCCGCACCTCTACACCGACCTGCACATCCCGACCGAGGTCAGCGGCACCCTGCCGACGGCCGAGCGCACCCGGGCCGGGCTGTCCGCCGAGATCGAAGAGGATCTGGGTGGCACGACCCGCTCCCGCCGGGGCGACAGTGGCGGCGGCCGGAGCCCCCGACGCGGCGAGAGCCGTGGCGAGGGCCGAGGCGAGCGCCGTGGTCGGGGTGACGGTCGTCGGGACCGCTCCGACGCCGGCACGCCGGCCGTCGCCGAGGCCCCCGTCGCCGACGTGCCCGTCGGCGACGCGAGCGAGGAAGGCACCCGTACCCCCCGCCGTCGGCGTCGCCGCCGGGCCGGCGAGGCGGTCGCGGGCGAGCCGACCGCGGTGATCACCGCCGACGCCGGCCCCACCGAGCCGGTCGCCGCGTCCGACGGCGAGCCGTCGAAGCCGCGCCGCCGTCGACGCCGCCGTGGTGGCGGTTCCGATGCGGGTACGCCGGCCGAAGCGACAGCCGACTGACCACCAGCAACACCTGACATCCCTCGCACCGCCTCGCGCGGTGCGGGGGATGTTCCCTTCTCCCACCCCACCTGCCGGGAATGGAACGATGCCGGAATCACTGGAAGCCGCCCTGACCGAGGTCCGAGCCTTGCTGCTCGACCCCGCGCTGACCCGGGCGGTTGCCGCCGGACGCCGCCGCGGGCGCCGCCCCACCGTCGAGCGGGCGGAACTGCGGCCGGTAGCGCTCAAGGCCGGGCCGCGAATGCAGATCACCACGTCCGACGGCGCTCGCCCGTACACCCGCAACCTCGCCGCCGGCCCGGACGCCGCTGCGGCGGTCGACGAACTGCTGGCCGAGCCGTTCGGCAACTGGCACGTGGAGACGACCGCGGCGACGCTGCAACTACGGGTGACCAAGTCCGGTGAGGCGCAGGTGCACCGGGCCGCGGCGTCCCGCCCGGCAGCCGCGCCGAACGGCAACGATCGGGCGAAGGAGTACCTGCTCGACCCCGGGGACCCGATCTTCGCCGAGATCGGCGGCTCGGCGGCCAAGCGCCGCCAGGTGGACGCGTTCCTGCGCGCGCTGGCGGCGACCCTGCCCGACGACCTGACCGGTCCGCTCCGGGTGGTCGACCTGGGCTGCGGCAACGCCTACCTGACCTTCGCCGCGTACCGCTACCTGACGACTCGTGGGCTCGACGTGCAGTTGGTCGGCGTGGACGTCCGGGAGGACCAGCGGCGGCGCAACACCGAGCTGGCCCAGCGGTTGGGCTGGGCCGACCGGATCAGCTTCGTGGCCGGCACGATCGCCGACGCCGTCGTCGACCCCGCCCCCGACCTGGTGCTGGCGCTGCACGCCTGCGACACCGCCACCGACGAGGCGCTGGCCCGTGCGGTGCGCTGGGAGGCCCGCTGGGTGCTGGCCGCACCGTGCTGTCACCACGACCTGGCCAAGCAGCTCCGCGCCCATCCGGCTCCGACCCCGTACGAACTGCTGACCCGGCAGGGCATCCTGCGGGAGCGCTTCGCCGACGTGCTCACCGACGCGCTGCGGGCCGGATTGCTGCGGGTGCACGGCTACCGGACCGAGGTGGTGGAGTTCGTGGACTCCCAGCACACGCCCCGCAACCTGCTGATCCGCGCCCGACGCACCGGCGCCGAGGCGACCGGACCGCAGCGCGAGGAGTACCGCGAGCTGGTGGACCAGTGGCGGGTCACACCCCGGCTGGAGACCCTGCTGGCCGCCGACGGACAGCCGGCCGACGGGCAGCCGGCGACGTAGTCGACACGCCCTAACGACGCCGTTCGCCGTTGCCGCGATCCCGGCCACCGGTGCGCTCGCCGGCACCACGGTCGAGGACCGTCACCCGCTCGCCACCGCTCCGCTGACCGGCCCATCCGCCGTCGGCCGGGGCGGTGGGGAACGGCACCACCTTGCCCGTGCTCTCGGCGTTGCCGGCTGCCGCGAAGGCGTTCCAGGAGATGTCGACAAGCAGCTTCTTCATCTCCGCGTGCCGGATGGCGGCGTTGTGTTGCAACGCCATCCGGGCACCCAGCACCACGCCGACGAGCGTGGTGGTGATCGCGCCGGTAGCCGCCAGCACGTGTTGGCCGGTCGCCGAGTCGGCGCGGAGCACCAGGACCAGCAGCCAGATCCAGAACCCGGCGGCGAAGACGCCAGCCTTGGCGACGAAGAAGAGGCTGACCGCACCGGGCTGGTACGGCTGGGGGCGGCTCGATTCGGCCATGGTGCTCCTCGGCGGTGGTCTGGTCGAACATGGCTGGCGTTCAGACGCCATGCCGGGGCGGGCACCGAGCCTAATGGAAGAACGACAGTGATCGCTCGATGCAATTTTCATTCTGCACACACGCTTCCAGAGAAAAGTCTCATCCACGGGACAGTTTGTGCGCTCAGTCAATTGTTTCGCGCCCCGGGCGTACTACCCTCGGAAGGCGCATCGTCCCGGTGCTCCGGTAGGGGGGAAGACACGCAGGGATGGGATCAGCCGACGTAACACCGCAAATGGCCTTCGCCCGCTTCGTTCGGCGCGCCATCGACGACGCCCGCGACGACCGTGGCTGGACCGTGACCGATCTTGCCGCGCACACCGGTGTGGGTCGCTCCACCGTGTTCCGCTGGCTGGCCGGTGACTGGCAGGACTACCCCGAACTGGCCAAGGTGCGCGGCTTCTGTGCCGCACTGGACCTGCCGGTCGCCGCCGCGTTCCGGGCGCTCGGCCTGCCCGACGCCGGCCCCACTCCCCGCCGACGCCACGACGACGGCCCGGTCGAGGCCGACGTCCGGGCCATCCTCGACCGGCTGGCCGACCCGACGGTCCCCGCCGAGGAGAAACACCACATCCGCGACCTGCTGCGCTACCTGGCCCGCCGCCCAATCCGCCGAGCCGGCTAACCCACCCCACGCCCGCGCCCCGCTCCCGCCGCGCTCAGGCCGTTGAGGATGGTGGGGGTGCGGGCGCGGGGGCGGGCCTAGGGCGTGTCTTCAAAGGCTCACAACCATTGGAGTAGCGCGGCGATGGTGACTGTGGCCTGGAACGAGGTCGCGGTCTTGTCGTAGCGGGTC
>NZ_JBEZDC010000018.1:0-169248 GCF_040647935.1 Micromonospora sp. NPDC049204
ACCCGCTACGACAAGACCGCGACCTCGTTCCAGGCCACAGTCACCATCGCCGCGCTACTCCAATGGTTGTGAGCCTTTGAAGACACGCCCTAGGGTCGGTGTCGTTGGTTCGACGATACTCGAACATTGGAGCTGACGATGCGACCCCGTGCCGCCGCCTACCCGCTGCTCGCCGTGCTCGGTTGGGGCGTGATGTTCCCGGTCCTGGCCAGTGCGCTGACCCGGGTCGACCCGCTCAACCTCACCACCGCCCGCTACCTGCTCGCCAGCGCCATCCTGGTCGCGATCCTGCTGCTCCGCGAAGGTTCCGGCGCGCTGCGGCACGGCGGCCGGACGGGCGAGATCGTGCTGCTCGGCGTGGTCGGCTTCGCCGGCTTCAACGTGCTCACCAACCTGGCGCTCGAACACGCCGCCCCGCAGCAGATCGCCCTGTTCGTGGCCACCACCCCGCTGATCACCCAGTTGGTCCGCTGGGCGCGCGACGGCGTACGGCCGAAGCCGCTCTTGCTGGCCCTCTCCCTGGTGGCGCTCCTCGGAGTCGGCCTGGTGATCACCCGCGGGAGCCTGGCCGGGCTCGGCCAGTTCGGTCTCGGTGGGCTGATGATGATCGGCGCGGTCCTCGGCTGGGGCATCTACACACACGGTGCCAGCCGGTTCGGCGACTGGTCCCCGCTGCGCTTCACCACCCTGACGGCGCTCGCCGGCACGGCGGCCATGCTGGTCACGAGCATCGGCGCGGACGCCGTCGGCTGGCAGCACGCGCCGGCCGCCGCCGACCTCGCGGCGGTCACCCCACAGTTGGCGTACGCGGTGGTCGTCGGCGCGGTCATCGCGGTCCTGGCCTGGAACACCGGTGTGCAGCGGCTCGGTGCCGCCAACGCGGCGCTGTTCATGAACCTGGTCCCGGTCACCACCTTCGCGGTGCAGATCGCCCGCGGCTACCGCCCGGAGCCCATCGAGCTGGTCGGAGCCGCCATCACGATCGGTGCGCTGGTCGCCGCGAACCTCGCCACCCGGCCTCGGATCCGGCCCTCGTCCCCGCCGCAGTCGACCGCGACCACGGACCAGATCGCCGTGGTCGACCCGGTCGCGGTGAGCGCCCGCTGACCCACCTGCCGGCGCCCCCGGGCCCCGCAGCTGGGGACGGTAGGCGCCGCCGCCGGTGACTCGCTGAGTTGTTCGGCTCACAGCGTGGGATCCGCGGTAGAGGCCACGGAGATAGTTGCCTAGACTCGACGGCACAACTGCATACCTCATCCAGAGGGGCTGAGGGATACGGCCCGACGACGCCCCGGCAACCACCCTGCGCGCTCACCGCTGAGCGACCCGCGGGGCAGGTGCCAATTCCGTCCCCGCCGCACCGTGCGATGTGGGGAAAGATGAGAGGACCCTCGACATGACGTCGACGCTCGCCGCCTCCGGCATCGACACCTCCGCCAGCCCCGCCCGCGCCCTGGTCTGTCGGGCCTGCTCGGCCCGTTACCCGCTCGTCGCCCAGCACGCCTGCTACGAGTGTTTCGGCCCCCTCGAAGTCGACTACGACATCGCCGCCCTGGCCACCGTCACCCGTGAGCAGATCGAGGCCGGCCCGGAGAACATCTGGCGCTACGCCGCACTGCTCCCCGCCGGGCAGGACCCAGCCAGCCGGGTCACCCTCGACCCGGGGCTGACCCCACTGGTGGCGGCCCCGCACCTCGCCGCCGAGTTGGGCATCACCGCGCCGCTGTGGGTCAAGGACGACAGCGCCAACCCGACCCACTCGTTCAAGGACCGGGTCGTCTCGGTTGCCCTCACCGCCGCTAAGGCGCTCGGCTTCACCCGGTTCGCCTGCGCGTCGACCGGCAACCTGGCCAACTCGGTGGCCGCGCACGCCGCCCGTGCCGGGGCGCCCTCGGTGGTCTTCATTCCCAGTGACCTGGAGCAGGGCAAGGTCATCACCACCGCCGTCTACGGCGGCGAGCTGGTCGCCATCGACGGCTCGTACGACGACGTCAACCGGCTCTGCGGCGAGTTGGTGGAGACCGACGAGTTCGAGGACACCGCGTTCGTCAACGTGAACGTCCGGCCGTACTACGCGGAGGGCTCCAAGACCCTCGGCTACGAGGTGGCCGAGCAGCTCGGCTGGCGCATCCCGGCGCAGGTGGTCATCCCGATGGCCAGCGGCGAGCTGCTCACCAAGATCGACAAAGCGTTCTCCGAGCTGGTGGAGATCGGCCTGGTCGAGGCGCCGGCCGGCGGCTGGAAGGTCTTCGGCGCCCAGTCCGCGGGTTGCAACCCGATCGCCACCGCGCTGCACGCGGACACCGACACGATCATCCCGGTCAAGCCCACCGGCATCGCCAAGTCGCTCAACATCGGCGACCCGGCCGCCGGCGTCTACGCGCTGGAGGCGGTCCGCCGCACCGGCGGCTGGATGGAGTACGCCGACGACGACGAGATCCGCGCCGGCATCCGCGATCTGGCCCGCACCACGGGCGTCTTCGCCGAGACCGCGGGCGGGGTGACCGTGGCGGTGCTCCGCAAGCTCGTCGAATCCGGTCGGCTCGACCCGACCGCGGAGACCGTGGTGTTCAACACCGGCGAAGGTCTGAAGACCGTCGACGCGGTGGCCGGCCAGGTCGGACCGACCCACCACATCAAGCCCTCGCTGCGCGCCGCCCGCGACGCCGGCCTCCTCGGCTGACCCACCCCGCCACCCGCTCGCCGGCCGGCCCGTGGCCGTTCGCCGGCGGCCGTCGGTCGGTTGGGGTTGATCCACTCGGGTTCCTGGAAGGCGCGGTGTCCGTCCGGCCCGGACACCCCGTTCCCAGGAAATCCGAGTGGATCACTCTGTGACTGAGATTTCGCTGTGAGTGTGGAAAACCCGCCGCTGCGGACTTGACGGCAGGAACCGGACGGCGCAAGATGCTCCGTGCGGGAGGGCATTTCGCCGAAGACTTTTGAAGTTCTTGCGACCCAACGCCGGAGGCGTTGTGCGAGTGTCCCTCCCGACCACGTTCGATCGGGCCAGCGAGTAATTCGCTGGCCCGATCGCTTTTCCGGGCGCACGCTCAGCGCCATGAGCATCACGATCGCGTCGTTCGACGGCACCGACCGAGCCGCGGTCGACGAGGCGTACCTGATCGGCGCGGCGGCCAAAGACGCCGATCTGCCGGACCTTCCACCCTTCTGCCGGCGACGCTTCGACGCGATCTTCCACACGCCGATGCCCGGTGTCGAGTCGCTCTGGGCGCTGGCCCGGCTCGACGGGGTGCCGGCCGGTCACCTCCAACTGGACCTGCCCTACCTCGACAACACCGACAACGCCGGCGCGGAGCTGACCGTGCATCCCGATCTGCGGCGGCAAGGCGTCGGGCGGGCGCTGCACGAGTACGGGGTGCGCCTGCTCCGCGAGCGCGGCCGCAAGCGGATGGTCGCGATGGCCGTCTCCGCGCTGCCCGGCGGGCCGGCCCGAAGCGGGGCGGGCGACGCGTTCGCCGCCGCCACCGGCGCCCAGCCCGCCCTCGCCGAGGTACGCCGCCGGCTCGTTGTCGACGAGATCGACCGGATCGCGCTCCGGGCGGCGCTGGCCGAGGCCCAACCGCGGGCCGAGGGCTACCGATCGGTCTGCTGGCAGGGAGCGACCCCGCAGGAGTACGTCGCGGACATCGCCTACCTCGACGGCCGGCTGATGATGGACGCGCCCATGGGTGACGTGCAGTGGGAGCCGGAGCAGGTGGACGCCGAGCGCATCCGCGGCAACGAGCGGGCGTTCGACGCCCGGGGCCGGCGGCGCTACCACCTCGGAATGCGCCACGAGGCGACCGGCCGGCTGGTCGCCTGGACCCTGCTGGACGTGGGCGCCTCCGCCGACTGGCACGCGTACCAGCAGATCACCATCGTCGACCCGGCCCACCGTGGGCACCGGCTCGGCCTCATCGCCAAGGCCGAGAACCTGCACCACCTGCTCACCCACGAGCCGGCGGTCCGCGTGATCGACACCTGGAACGCGGCCAGCAACGGCTACATGGTGGCGATCAACGAGCAGCTCGGCTTCCGCCCGGTGGACTCCTGGACCGACTGGCAGCTCACGCTCTGACCCGGGCGGTCACCCGTCCGGCCGTTCCCAGCGCTCGACCAGCTCGCGGATCGCGGCCTGGAAGTCGTCGTCCGGCGTGTACCGGTGGCCCTGCACCGGAGGGGGCACGGTGTCCGTCGGTGGAATGAGGAGTCCCTTCGGATCCCGTACCCGACGGTCGACGTGGGCGGCCGGGTCGTCGGGTCCGTCGATGGGCGGGTCGAACACCGGTCCGCCCACCGCGTCGGTGTACCGCCACAGGTTGATCCACCGCCAGGCCAACCGGCTGCCGACGTCGCGCAACATCTCGTCGCTGACGTACGCGGGGAAGATCCGCCGGTACCGGTTTCCGAGCGGGGTGCCGTAGGTGAGCAGGGCCACCCGCTGGCGGCAGTGGTCGGGGAGTTGGAGGACCGTCACCGCCGCGAGCACGCTGCCGTGACTCTGACCGGACAGCACCACCGCGTTCCCGTCGGCGGTGAGCTGCCCGATCCGGCGGGTCAACTCCGGGACGGCCCGCTCGACGTAGCACGGCGGGGCGAGCGGGTGTGCGGCACGCGGCCAGAAGGTGGCCAGCTCCCAGAGCACCCCGACCAGCCGGATCGCGCCGGATCGGTAGGCGACCAGGCCCAGCACGGCGAGGAGCACGGCGAACAGCCCGATCAGCAGGGCGCCCAGGTCGGTCACGAAGATCACCGGACGGGCCAGCGACTCGCCGCCGAGTCGGAGGGCGAGCGCACCCGGCCCGGGACCGATCACCGAGAGCCCCGCCGCCGCGAGAGTGAGCAGCGCCAACACCACGTACGCGGTGGCCAGCAGCGGCCCGAGCCGATCCGTGAGTCGGGCGCGCATGATCGCGTCGCGGACGGCCCGGACCCGTTCCGGGGCCGCCCGGGAGGCCTCCGGATAGTCCTGCCGAACCAGTTCCTCGGCCTCTCGGCGGCGACGATCCCGGCCGATCCGGGGTCGGAGCAGGGCCGTCACCACCACCAGGAGCACGGCGAGGGAGAAGCCGAGGGTGGCCCAGCGGAAGGCAATCGGCGGCGACAGCGGAGGCGCACCAGGCGGCAGCGGCCTTGCCGGCGTCGGGCTGGAACCACGGTCCAGATACTCGGCGAGCCCGTAGGTCAAGCCCGAGTCGTAGGCGACGCCCAACCCGATCGCGACGGTTATCAGCACCGGCGCGCCCACCCCGGCCAGCCGAAAGAGGGGGCGGGGAAGGGAACGGCGCTGCACCACGACCACCAGGCCGAGCATCGCGAGCAGCACCACCTGCCCGGCGAACAGCCCGGCGGCCAGCATCCCGTACCCCGGCAACATCCCTTCGGCCTTCCACGGCGGCCGTGGCAGCAACGCGTACCCCAGGGTCAGCGCGGTGAGCGCGACGGCCACCCAGCGGATCGTCCGCGAACTCCGCTGGTCCTGCTCTCCGCCCCGCTCTATCGCCGGCCGGCAGAGCAGCACCACCGCGCCGGCGAGCAGCGCCACGACCGCGGCCAGCAGCAGCCAGCCGGGCAGGGTGGCGTCGTGCGGCGCCAGAGCCAGCAGCAGAGTCACATCGAGCGTGCCCAGCGCCACCGCGACGTGCACGGAGCGCAGGCGGCGCAGCAGCGAGCGGGTGTCCCAGAAGGCGGGCGCGTCGAGCCGGTCCGCACCCACCCCGGGCGCGTGGTCGCTGTCCTCGGGGAGTTGCCAGGTCCGGGCACCGAGCCGCCAGATCAGGACGATCGCGATGATCGGCAGTGCGGCCAGCAGCGCGAGCCGCTGCCCCGGGGGCACGTCGCCCAGCCAGGACAGTTCCCGCCGCCCCTCCAGGCACCTCGGGTAGGCCGCGCACTGCCAGGCGATCAGGTCGAGGGACACCCCGACGGTGGACAGCACGTACATCGCGGTCATCGTCGCGGCCAGCAGCCGGCACAGCGCCCGGGCGGCGTAGCCGCCGCGACCGGTGACCGGCAGCATCCACACCGCGATGTTGCTGAGCATGAACGGCAGGAGGAGGACCAGGGAGAACGTCCGGGTCGCCGTGCCGCCGGTCAGCCGGCTCCAGCGGTACGCCTCAACCGCCACCCCGTCGCGATCCGACTGGGGACCGTAGCCGGGCCGCGGCCGGTAGAAGCCGGCGTTGTCGTCTCCTGCGACCCGCTTGACGATCGGGCGGTCGAGGATCGTCTCCGGCCCCTTGTTGGCGACCCCGTGCACCCGGATCTCGGTGATCCTCACCCGCCGCCCTTTCCTGGCCGGCTTCCTGGCCGGAGGCCCGCGGTTACCCGCTGCCGGCCCGGGCAACCCCGGTGCTGTCAGTCATTGGCGCTACTGCTCGCGGGCCGGGCTCAGGCATGAGCCGCTGTCCGGCATTCGCGCTACTGCTCGCGGACCGGACTCAGGCATGATGGCGGGCATGACGGAGACCCCGCAGCCCCTGTACGACAGGCACGCCGACACCCTCAACCGTGCGCTGACCGCGATCACGGAGCGGGGCTACTGGTCCGCCTATCCCGAATCTCCCAGCCCCCGGGTGTACGGCGAGACCGCCGCCGCCGACGGCAAGGCCGCCTTCGAGGCGTACCTCGGTGGTGACTTCCCGCTCGACCAGCCGGGCACCGGCGCTCGGGTCGCCACCGAGACGAGCCCGTTCGGGGTGGAGTTGGCGGTGCGTTACCCGCACGCCGGCCCCGGCGAGCTGATCGACGCCGCCTCCGCCGCGCTGCCGGCCTGGCGCGACGCCGGCCCGCAGGCCCGCGTGGGGGTCTGCCTGGAGATCCTCGACCGGCTGCACAAGCACATCTTCGAGCTGGCCAACGCGGTGCAGTTCACCAGCGGGCAGGCGTTCGTGATGGCCTTCCAGGCCGGCGGCGCGCACGCGCTGGACCGGGCGCTGGAGGCGCTGGCGTACGCGTACGCCGAGATGACCAGGCACCCGGGCACGGCCGGCTGGGAGAAGGCCGCCGGCAAGGGCGACCCGCTGCGGATGACCAAGACGTTCCACGTGGTGCCGCGTGGGGTGGCGCTGGTGATCGGCTGCAACACCTTCCCGACCTGGAACTCGTACCCGGGGCTGTTCGCCTCGCTGGTCACCGGCAACCCGGTGCTCGTCAAGCCGCACCCGCGCGCGGTGCTGCCGCTGGCCATCACCGTGAAGTACGCCCGGGAGGTGCTGGCCGAGGCCGGGTTCGACCCGAACCTGATCATGCTGGCGGCCGAGGCGCCCGGTGAGAAGCTCGCCAGCGACCTGGCCCTGCACCGCGCCGTGAAGATCGTCGACTTCACCGGCTCCACCGAGTACGGCGACTGGCTGGAGACGCACGCCCGGCAGGCGTCGGTCTACACCGAGAAGGCCGGCCTGAACACGGTCGTCATCGACTCCACCGACGACTTCGCCGGCATGTGCCGCAACCTGGGCTTCACGCTGACCCTGTACAGCGGTCAGATGTGCACCACCTCGCAGAACATCCTCATCCCGGCCGGCGGCATCGAGACCGACCAGGGGCACAAGAGCTTCGACGAGGTGGCCGGCGGGATCGCCGCCGCCGTCGGCAAGCTCACCGCCGACCCGGCCCGGGGCGTCGAGCTGACCGGCGCCATCGTCAACGACGGGGTGCTGGAGCGGCTGGCCGAGGTCACCAAGGTGGGCGAGCCGGTGCTGGAGTCACGGGCCGTGGCCCACCCGTCGTACGCCGACGCGGTGGTGCGTACCCCGACGATCGTGAAGCTGACCCCGGACGACGCGGAGACGTACGGCCGGGAGTGGTTCGGGCCGATCTCGTTCGCCATCGCGACCGACTCCACCGCGCACAGCCTGGAGCTGCTGCGCCGCACGGTCGGCGAGAAGGGTGCGCTCACCGCGGGGGTCTACTCCACCGACGAGGCCGTGCTGGACGCCACCGAGGCGGTCGCGGTCGAGGTCGGGGTGCACCTGTCCTGCAACCTGACCGGCGGGGTCTTCGTGAACCAGTCGGCGGCGTTCTCCGACTTCCACGGCAGTGGCGCCAACGCGGCGGCCAACGCCGCGCTGACCGACGGGGCGTACGTGGCCAACCGGTTCCGGATCGTGCAGTCGCGGCGTCACGTCTGATTTTTAGTTGCGGTTGGGGTTTCCGGGGGGAGCCCACCCGCTCCAGGCGGTCAGGCTTGATCCTTCCGCGGGCGGGCTCCCCCCGGAAACCTGTTGTGGGCAGGCTGTCCTCAGGCGCTGCCGGCTTTGGGGCAGCAGCACCGGGGTTTTGCCGTGGGATGGGTTTCCGGTTTTCGGGGTTAGGCGGGGCGGCGCATTTGTAGTTCGGTCAGTGCGGGGATGGTGGGGTGGGGGACGCGTACCCCGGTGTCTTTGAAGCCCAGCCGTTGGTAGGCGCGGTAGGCGCGGTCGTTGCCGACCACCACCTCCAGCAGCAACTCCCCTCGGCCGCAGGCGCGTGACCAGGCGGCCACCCCGTCGATCAGCTCACCGAGCAGCCCGTGCCCCCGCCAGGCCGGCGTGACGTAGACCGCGTAGATCACGGTGAGCCCGGGTTCGCCCGGGGAGACCGTGCCACCGGCGTGTCCGACGAGCCGGCCACCCGGGTCGGCGATGAACTGCGCGTTGCCGGGGCCGGTCGCGGTGTACGCGACCCGGGCGGCGAACTCGGTGTGCGGCCGGGCCGCCGCGTCCGCCAGGGTCTCCAGGAAGGCCAACGGTGCGTCGGCGAGCATCTCCAGACGCAGTGCCCGCATCCGGGCGGCGTCCTCCGGCCGGACCCGGCGGATCTCCGCCCGCCGGAGGGCGGTCGCGCCCGTGTCGGTGGTCATGCCCGCATGCCTATCACAGCGTCGGTGGCCGTCACGGCCGAGCTGTGTACGGCAGTCGCCGCCCTGGATCCGGTGGCCCGAAACCCGACCGTCCAGCGCAATCGGAGCGCCCCAGAGCATGCCCGATTTGTGGCCGTGCGCGGCGCTGACTCCTCGTGTAGCGTGCGATTTCGGTCACCTTTTTCAATGGTCGCCATCGATCGCTGAGGTGGTGGCCGGTCGGCGTCCGGCCGTGCCGTGCGCCAGGTCAGGCAACACCGCGCATAGTGAGGGAAGTGCACCGTGGCACAGGGCTCCGTGAAGTGGTTCAACGCCGAAAAGGGCTATGGCTTCATTGCCGTCGACGGCGGTCAGGACGTCTTCGTTCACTTCTCCGCGATCGAGATGGACGGCTACAAGGCGCTGGACGACGGCCAGCGGGTGGAGTTCGAGATCGCCCAGGGCCAGAAGGGCCCGCAGGCCGAACACGTACGCGTCATCGCCTGAGTTTCCCTCCTCGATCGGCCCCGCGCGTCGGGGCCGCGACGCGGGCGCACCGCGGTCGGGGCGGTGGCGGTGATCGGGGTCACCGCCGTACCTGCCTGCCGGCCCACCTTGCCCAGTTGATCGGTCTGCTGGTGACGTACGTGGAGCGGCGCGCCCATGAGGCGCCGGTGAACACTGCCGGACTGGCCGCGGAACTCGGCTGAGCGGCCCCATCGTGCTTGCACTCGCCAGGGGAGAGTGCTAAACAAGTCATTGGCACTCGCATACCGCGAGTGCCAGCGGTCGGGACGGTGGGGCCAGGTTGCACCGGCGTGGAGACGCCGGGGCGACACATGGCCGGTCGTCGCGGGCTATCCGGCCCGGCCGAAGGACGTCGTCGTCGCCAGGTGGCGACGTCCCAAGGTGCGTACACCAGGCGGCCCATCCGGGGCACACAACTCGGGTGGCCCGTGAGTGTCCAGGAGGACAACGCCGTATGGCCAAGATGATCGCTTTCGACGAAGAGGCGCGCCGCGGCCTCGAGCGGGGCATGAACCAGCTCGCCGACGCCGTAAAGGTGACCCTCGGCCCGAAGGGCCGCAACGTCGTGCTCGAGAAGAAGTGGGGTGCCCCCACCATCACCAACGATGGTGTGAGCATCGCCAAGGAGATCGAGCTCGAGGACCCGTACGAGAAGATCGGCGCTGAGCTGGTCAAGGAGGTCGCCAAGAAGACCGACGACGTTGCCGGTGACGGCACGACGACGGCGACCGTCCTGGCCCAGGCCCTGGTTCGCGAGGGCCTGCGCAACGTGGCCGCTGGCGCCAACCCGATGGCCCTGAAGCGGGGCATCGAGGCCGCCGTCGCGAGCGTCTCGGAGGAGCTGTCCAAGCTCGCCAAGGACGTCGAGACCAAGGAGCAGATCGCCTCCACCGCCTCCATCTCCGCTGGCGACAGCACCGTCGGCGAGATCATCGCCGAGGCGATGGACAAGGTCGGCAAGGAAGGCGTCATCACCGTCGAGGAGAGCAACACCTTCGGGCTGGAGCTGGAGCTCACCGAGGGTATGCGCTTCGACAAGGGCTACATCTCGGCCTACTTCATGACCGACCCGGAGCGTATGGAGGCCGTCTTCGACGACCCGTACATCCTGATCGCCAACAGCAAGATCTCGTCGGTGAAGGACCTGCTCCCGATCCTGGAGAAGGTCATGCAGTCGGGCAAGCCGCTGCTGATCATCGCCGAGGACCTGGAGGGCGAGGCCCTCGCCACCCTGGTGGTCAACAAGGTCCGTGGCACCTTCAAGTCGGTCGCCGTCAAGGCGCCGGGCTTCGGTGACCGCCGCAAGGCCATGCTGACCGACATCGCCATCCTCGCCGGTGGCCAGGTCATCAGCGAGGAGGTCGGCCTCAAGCTCGACGCCGCCAGCCTCGACATGCTGGGCCGCGCCCGCAAGGTCGTGGTGACCAAGGACGAGACCACCATCGTCGACGGTGCCGGTGACGCCGAGCAGATCCAGGGCCGGGTCAACCAGATCCGGGCCGAGATCGACAAGAGCGACTCCGACTACGACCGGGAGAAGCTGCAGGAGCGGCTGGCCAAGCTGGCCGGCGGCGTTGCGGTCATCAAGGTCGGCGCGGCCACCGAGGTCGAGCTCAAGGAGCGCAAGCACCGCATCGAGGACGCCGTTCGCAACGCGAAGGCCGCCGTCGAGGAGGGCATCGTCCCGGGTGGTGGCGTCGCGCTGGTGCAGGCCGGCAAGACCGCCTTCGACAAGCTCGACCTGGTCGGCGACGAGGCCACCGGTGCGAACATCGTCAAGGTGGCGCTGGACGCCCCGCTGCGGCAGATCGCCGTCAACGCCGGCCTTGAGGGCGGCGTCGTGGTGGAGAAGGTCCGTAACCTCGAAGCGGGTCACGGCCTCAACGCCGCCAACGGCGAGTACGTCGACCTGCTGGCCGCGGGCATCATCGACCCGGCCAAGGTGACGCGCTCGGCGCTGCAGAACGCCGCGTCCATCGCGGCGCTCTTCCTCACCACCGAGGCCGTTGTCGCGGACAAGCCGGAGAAGACCCCGGCTGCCCCGGCTGGCCCGGGTGGCGGGGACATGGACTTCTGAGTCCAGTTCCGACACCGAACGGGGCGGGCCGCTGACGCGGTCCGCCCCGTTCGTCGTCAGGTCGGCAGTGGGCGCTGGTTGCGCCGCTTCTGTGCCCGGTTGTACGGCGGAAGCAGTTTGATCGGCGCGTCCACCATCTCCCGTGGCTCCTCGACGACCGCCGACTCGCCGTCGGTGGTCATCTCGGCCAGTTGCTCGGCGTCGCCGTAGTCGAGCCGGTCGAACGGCACGTGACCGGGGAGTTCGCCTACCGGTTTCCAGGTGATCGGCGGGCCGTCCTCGGTCTGGTCGTCATCCGTGGTCATGGCTGCCTCCTCTACCAAAACGGTAGGGGGCGTCGATGGCCGACGCGGGCGAATGAGGCAATGCCCCTTTTGCCCCGGTTACGCCACCGGCAGGGTTCGCCGGTACAGGAAGAAGACCCGTTCGATCCGGGCACCCGCGCTGCCCGAGTAGAACGGCACCGGCCCCACCCAGCCGATCTCCGCCCGGGTCAGCCCCGCCGCCTGCTGATCCCGCAGGCACCGCCGCAGCAGCACCCCGCCGATGCCCGACCCCTCGGCTGCCGGCGCGGTGCCCATCGGCCCGAACCAGCTCGGCCGGGACGACCCGTACGCGGCGAAGCCGAGCACCTCGCCGTCCCGCTCCGCCAGGTGACAGCCGGCGTCGTCGCGCCCCACCGACCCGACCAGCTCACCGTCCCACGTACCGCCGAAGGTGGACCTGGCGAACGCGGTCAACGCCGGCAGGTCCGCCGGCTCCGCCCGACGTACGGTGACGCCCTGACCGGCCAGCCGCCGCTCCGCCGCCTCGGTGGACCGCAGGGCCGGCGACCCGTCGTACGACAGGTCCGCGGTCATGTTCCAGGCGGTTCGGTCCTGCTGGTAGCCGAGCGCGAGGGCGGCGCAGACCGCAGGCGTGTAGCGGACGTCGATGCCGGGCCACGCGTAGTACGGCGGGTTGCCGGCCAGCAACACCTCGGTCGCTCCGCGCTCGGCCAGCGCCTGCTCGGCCGACCGCAGCAGCGCCCGACCGACGCCCCGGCGGCGGTGCTCCGGCAGGACCGCGACCAGGTCCACGTGCCCGACACCCGGCTCGATCGCCGACACCGAGCAGAGCAGCACCCCGACCAGGTCCACACCCCGGTACGCGCCCAGCCCCACCACCGAACGGTCGGCGGCGGCCCGGGGCCAGAGCACGTCCACGATGGGGGCCGCCTCGGCGGCGTCCTCGGGCAGATCGAGGGCCTGCTCGCAGAGCCGCGCCACGGCGGGGGCCAGGTCGGGGGTCAGTTCGGTGACGGTGATCTCGGCGTCCATGGTCGCCGACCCTAGATCACCGGGTGCCGGTCCGGGTACCTCACCGCCGGGCGGCCTGGACGGCCGCGTACGCGTCGACCTGGCCCGAGCCGGTGACGTTGGAAGGACCCCCGCAGGCGTCGGCCGGGTTGTCGGAGCGATAGGTGGGTGTCGCCGCCGTCGCGGTGTCCCGCAGGATCTGCCGGGTACGGTCCACGTCGCCGACCAGCGCCGGGTTCGCCGACCACATCAGCGCGACCACGCCCGCCACCTGCGGGGTCGCCATCGAGGTGCCGTCCAACGCCGCGTACGTGCCGCCCGGCATCGCCGACACCACACCCACGCCCGGGGCCAGCACGTCCGGCTTACCCGGGCCACCGGGCGCCGGCCCGCGCGAGGAGAACTCCGCGACCCGGCGCTGCCTGTCCACCGCGCCCACGGTCAACACGTCCGCGTACGGTGCCGGCGGGTCGTCGATGGACGCGCACCACGGCCCGGTGTTACCGGCGGCAGCGACCACGAAGATCCCGGCGGCGTCCAGCGCGGCGGTGGCCGGCCGCAGCACACCCCTGTCGCAGCCCTCGATCGGCGGGCAGCCCCACGAGTTGGTGAGCACCTGCGGGGCGCGCTCCGGACGGCCGTCGGTGAACGGGTCGCCGCCGACCGGGAAGGGCGCCAACATGAATTGGAGACAGTCCAGGTAGTGCGCGGGGCTGCCGAGGTTGCGGTCCAGGTTGACGCAGCCCACCCACTGCGCGTCCGGCGCCACCCCGATGCCGTCCCGCCCGACGGCGCTGCCCACCGTGTGGGTGCCGTGCCCGCCCTGGTCGGTCGGGCTGCGGGTGCCGTCCCACGGGTCGTACCAGGAGTCGTCCCCGCCACGGAACCCGGGCCGCAGCGCCGGATGGGTGCCATCCACGCCCGAGTCGGAGCTGCCGACCACGATGCCGGTGCCGGTCACCCCGAGCTGGGACCACACCCGGTCGGCGCCGATCTGGCTGATGTTCCACTCCGGCCCGGAGGGCTTGGGCGCGGTGCCCCGACTCTGCCCCGCCGGGGCGGGCAGCGGCCGCAGGCGTTGGCTGACCAGCACCCGGGCCACCTCGGGGCGACGGGCGAGCCAGGCTCGCACCGCCGGGCCGCCGTCCACCTCGACCGCGTTGACCAGGTAGTACGAGATCGGGTCGAGTCGTAGTCGACTCAGCCCCCGGACCAGGTCGGCCTGGCTCTGCTCGGCGGTCGTCACCAACCGCCGGTAGACCTCCGCCGCGCGGGCGTCCCGCCCGGCCCGACCGGGCTGCCCGGCCGGTAGACCCGTCAGGTCGGCCTGCGCGCGCAGCACCACGAACAGCCGCTCCCCGTACAGGCCCGGCTGGCCGGGGCCGAGGTCGACCACGCCGAACGTCACCAGCAGCACCACGGCTGCCACCGCCGCGACCCGACGGCTCGGGGTGCGTGCCGTCGGCCGAGCGAGCAGCACCGCGTACCCGATGGCGACCAGGACGGCGACGGCGAGCCCGGCAGCGGCGGCGGCCGCCACCCAGAACGGGATGTCGCGGGTCCCGACCAGCAGCAGGGTGATCTCTTCCGGGTCGGTGAAGGCCAGCGGGCCGAGTGCGGCCAGGCCCACCAGCCAGCCGGTCGCCGATCGGCCGGCGCGCGCGGCGTCGGCCGGGTCGGCGGCGGGCCGCCACGTCGCGGCCCAGAGCGCGGCCAGGGCGAAACCCACAGGTGGCAGGGTCAGCAACGCGGGCAACTGCGCGCCGGACTGGCCGGCGCCGGCGGCGACCAGCAGCAGCGCCACCCCGGCGACCAGACCGCCGACCAGCACCAGCCGAGCCGGCCGGGGTGGCCGGCCGACCGCGAACCGCGACCAGAAGGTGGCGTCCAGCAGCGTCGCGGCAAGCCCCCCGAGCGTGGCCGCCGCCAGGAGCGCGAGCGCGGTCTCCAGGAGCCCGCCGAGCGCGCCCAGCCAGGCCCACGGCAACAGCAGCGCCACCCCGGCGGCGACCGCGAGCAGCGGAACGGGACCGGGTCGCCGCAAACGCCCCACCGGCCCCGCGCTCCCGAGGGTCTCGGGCGGTGCGGCGTCGCGGTCTCCGGTGGGCTCGGTCCGTGCGGCGTCGCCGTCGTCGGTGGGTGCCGGGCCGCCGACCGAGCCGGCCGGTCCGGGGTACGCCCGCCGGCGCGCCGACCAGCGCACGGCGAGTGTGCTGAGCGCCGCCACGCCGGTCAGGGCGGCGAGGTACGCCTCGTGGTGCACCGGCGGCACGACCCGCAGCAGCGTCAGCACCCCGAGGACGAGTGTGCCGATCAGCCAGACCCGCCCGGTGGCCCGGACCGTCGCCGACCTGGGCAGCATGGCCAGCAGCAGGGCGGGCGTGCCCGCCAGCACGACGGTGGCCAGGCCGAGCACCGGCCAGAGCCAGGCGATCCGGTCCCGTCCGAAGCCCAGCAGCAGTTGATCGGTGAGCCAACCACCGGTCTGGGTGGCCACGGTGACCGCAACCGTCCAGCAGCCGACGAACACGGCCGCGACCACCGGCCACGGGGAACTGCGGTCGCTGACTCCGGGGTACGCAGGGTGACCGTGCATCCGAGAACCTTACGACCACGACGACGAATTTCGACCCGGCCGTCGCGTTGTGGGCGGACCCCGCCGCGCGGCGCACAGGCGTGGACCGGACCGGCGTGGTCCGTTCGGGGACGGGGCAGCGAGGCGTGTCGCGGGCGACACGTCGCAGGTAGACGCCGTACGGAGCGGGCGGCGAATGTCGACATGCCGGCGCGGCGGTTACGGTGGAAGGGTGCGTGACCCCAGTATCTCCCGATCCGTCGCCGGTCAGCTCTCGCCGATCCGCCGTGCGTCCGACCTGCGGCGGCTGCGCGCCGAGCGCTTCGACGTGCTGGTCATCGGTGGTGGGGTGACCGGTGCGGGTGCCGCACTGGACGCGGCGTCCCGGGGCCTGAAGGTGGCCCTGGTCGAGGCGCGCGATCTCGCCGCCGGCACCTCCAGCCGGTCCAGCAAACTGATCCACGGCGGCCTGCGCTACCTGGAGCAGTTGGAGTTCCACCTGGTCCACGAGGCGCTCACCGAGCGCGGCCTGCTGGCCACCCGGCTCGCGCCGCACCTGGTGCGCCCGGTGCCGATCATGGTGCCGCTGCCGGCCGGACGGGGCCTGCGGGACCTGCCGGCCCGGATCTTCCGCCGCTCGTACTACGGCGCCGGGGTGGCCGCGTACGACGTCTTCGCCGGAGTCTTCGGCGGTGGCCGGGGCATGCCGCTGCACCGGCACCTGACCCGGGAGGGTGCCCGGAGGATCTTCCCGAGCCTCCGGGCCGACGCGGTGTCCGGCGCGATCCGCTACTACGACGGGCAGGTCGACGACGCCCGGCTGGTCGTCACCCTGGCCCGCACCGCGGCCAGCCTCGGCGCCACGGTGGTGAGCAGCGCCCGCGCCGTCGGGCTGATCCGGCAGGCACGCGAGGTGACCGGCGTACGCGTCCGGGACCTGGAGGCGCCGGCGGGCTCACCCGACGCGGAGTTCGAGGTGCACGCCCGTACCGTCATCGCCGCCACCGGGGTGTGGAGCGACGACATGTCGCGGATGCTCAACGACGTGGGCCTGCGGCCCGGCGTCCGGGTGCGCGCCTCCAAGGGGGTGCACCTGGTGGTGCCCCGCTCGGCGATCACCGGCGAGACGGGGCTCATCCTGCGGACGGCCAAGTCGGTGCTCTTCGTCATCCCGTGGGGCGGGCACTGGATCATCGGTACGACGGACACCGACTGGCGACTGGACCGGTCCCACCCGGCTGCCTCGGCCCGCGACATCGACTACCTGTTGGAGCAGGTCAACACGGTGCTGGACCGGCCGTTGACCACCGCCGACATCGAGGGGGTGTACGCCGGGCTGCGGCCACTGCTGGCCGGCGAGGCCGACTCGACGTCGAAGCTCTCCCGTGAGCACGCGGTCTTCGAGCCGATGCTCGGGCTGCTGCTGGTCGCCGGTGGTAAGTACACGACGTACCGGGTGATGGCGTCCGACGTGGTCGATCGGGCCGCCCGGCGGCTCGGTGGCGCTCGCTCGTCGCGTACGGCCGATCTGCCGTTGCTCGGGGCGGACGGCTTCCCGGCGATGTGGCGGGACCGGGCCGATCTGGCCCGCCGGCACGGTGTGCCGGTGGGCGTGGTGGAGCATCTGCTGGAGCGGTACGGCACCCTGACCCTGGACCTGTTGGCGCTTGTCGACGCCGATCCGCTGCTCGCGTCTCCGCTGGCCGGCGCTCCGGAGTACCTGGCGGCAGAGGTCACCTATGCGGCGCGCGCCGAGGGTGCGCTGCACCTGGAGGACGTGCTGACCCGGCGGACCCGGATCTCGTTCGAGACCAGCCACCGGGGGTTGGAGTCAGCGGAGCACACCGCCGAGTTGATGGGCGCGGTGCTCGGCTGGGACGCGGCCACCCGGGCTCGGGAGGTCGAGCACTACCGCGCTCGGGTGGAGGCGGAGCGGCAGTCGCAGTTGATGCCGGACGACGCCGCGGCGGACGCGGCCCGGCTCGGTGCTCCGGATGTCCGGGGTTATGCGGCCGATCGGGGTGGCGGTGACGATCAGGCTGAGCTGCGGCCGTCCACTAGGTGACGAATTGTAACGTTACTGGTTGGTAACCATCGATACCGGCCCGGATGGTGGTTTCGAACGCTACCTACGGTGGGGTAGGTTTCCGCGCGTGCTTCCCCGCGCGCACCCTCGTCTGCTACTACCGGTCGTCGCCGTCGTCCTCGGCGGCGCACTGACCGGGTGCTCGCTGTTCGACCGGGAGCCACGGGGCACTCCGGTGGCAGAACCGACGTCCTCGGCGGGTGGCGGCGCGCAGCTGGAGATCCCCGCCACGGTCGCGGTCGGCCAGGTCAGCCTGATTCAGCGGCTCGGCGAGGACGGCCCACTGCGCACCCTGAGTGTCGAACGCGACGGCGCGTGGCAGTGCCTCGACTGCGCCGGTGACGGGGTCACGTCCCGGGGCACCCTGGCCCCGGAGTTGACCGAACGGCTCCAGGTGCTGCTCGCCAACCCGGCACTTGCCGACGAGACCGATCAGGTCCGGAGATACCGCTCCACCTGCATCGACGCGCTCACGTCCAGCCTGCTCACCTCGACCGGGCTGATCACCTCGCAGGACTGCCCCGGCGAGGAGCGCACGCCGGTCGCCGGGGAGATCCTGCTGCTGCTCACCCAGGCGACCCCGGCCGAGATCAAGGGCTGACCCCGGGCCAGTTCAGGTCAAGGGCTGTTCCCCGGCCAGCTCAGAGCACCTTGCCCGGGTTGAGCAGACCGGCCGGGTCCAGCGCCGACTTGATCGCCTGGTGCACCCGGACGCCGACCGGCCCGATCTCCCGGGCCAGCCAGTCCCGCTTGAGCAGCCCCACCCCGTGCTCTCCGGTACAGGTGCCGCCCAGGTCCAGACCGAGCCGCATGATCTCGTCGAAGGCCCGCCGGCCCCGCTCCACGCTCGCCGGGTCGGCCCGGTCGACCACGATGTTCGGGTGCATGTTGCCGTCCCCGGCGTGCCCCACCACGCCGATCGGCACCTCGCACTCCACGGCGATCCGGGCCACCCCGTCCAGCAGTGCGGCGAGCGAGCCGCGCGGCACCGCCACGTCGTCGATCACCAGACCGCCGTTGCCGCCCGGGTAGGCGTCGGCCGCGAACTTCTCCATCGCCGGATGGGCCAGTCGCCGCGCCTGCAACAGCGCCGCCGCCTCCACCGCGTCGGTGGCCGCGTAGACCTCGTCGGCGCCGGCCGCCGTGCAGACCTCGGCCAGGCTGGCCAGGTCGTCGGCGGCCCGGGGGCCGGTGTCCGCGGCGGCCAGCAGCAGGGCCTGGGCGTCGGTCCGCAGCCCCATCGGCTGGTACGCCTCGATCGCCCGCAGATGGGTCTGGTCCAGCAGTTCCAACAGGCTGGGGGTGAGCCCACGGGCCGCGATCTCGGCCACCGCAGCGCCGGCCGCCGCTGTCGATCCGAAGACCGCCACCAGGGTCAGCGACTCGGCCGGGGCGGGCCGCAGCGCCACGGTCACCTCGGTGATCACGCCGAGGGTGCCCTCCGAGCCGACGAAGAGCCGGGTCAGGTCGTAGCCGGCCACGCCCTTCGCCGTCCGCCGGCCGGTGCGCAGCACCTCACCCGAGGCGAGCACCACCTCCAGGCCGAGCACGTACTCGGTGGTCACCCCGTACTTCACGCAGCACATGCCGCCGGCGTTGGTGGCCACGTTGCCGCCGATCGTGGACGACTCCCAGGAGCCGGGGTCCGGCGGGTACCAGAGCCCCTGCCTGGCCACCGCGCCGGCCAGCGCCGCGTTGACCACCCCCGGCTGGACCACGGCGATCCGGCTCACCGGGTCGATCTCCCGGATCTCGTCCATCGCGACAGTGCTCAGCACCACCGCGCCGTCCACCGCGTTCGCCGCGCCGGCCAGCCCGGTCCGCGCGCCCTGCGGCACCACAGGTACGCCGTGGCGCGCCGCCGCCCGGACCACCGCGACCACCTGTTCGGTGCTGCGCGGACGGGTCACCACGAGCGGGGTGCCGGCCGCGCACAGGTCGGCCTCGTCCCGCTGGTGCATGCGCAGCAGGTCCGGGTCGGTGAGCACGGCGTCGGCACCGAGCGCGGCGCGGAGATCGTCCAGGAGCGTGGTGGGGGCCATGCAGCCGAGGCTAGGTCGCCGGCCGGCGATCATCAACGTGATCAACTACGCGAGATAGCTTGGACGTCATGCTCTACCTGGACCGGCCGGCCTGGCCGTGGCGCGGTCGGCTCTGGTCACACCTGATCAGTGACGTCTCGTACGCCGAGCTGCACGCCTTCGCCGAGGCCCTCGGCGCGCCCCGCCGCGGCTTCGACCGGGACCACTACGACATCCCCGCCGACCGGTTCGCGGCGGCGGTGTGGCTCGGTGCCCAGGTGGTGCCGAGCCGGGAGCTGGTCCGGTTGCTCCGCGCCGCCGATCTGCGCCGCCCGAAGCACCTGGTCAGCCCGCGCCCGTCGGCGGCCCCGCAGCGGTGAGGGTGGCCAGTTCCCGGCGTACGTTGGCCCGGGCGGGCTCCTCCCAGCGGGCCGCCAGCGGCGGCAGACGAAACAGCGCGGGCAGCGCCAGCAGGCCGCCGAGCACCGCCGCCCGCCCGGCCCGGAAGGCCGGCTCCGGCACGTGCGCGTACTCCCGTCGGATCGCCGTCGCGTACCTGTCGTAGGTCGCCGGGGGCGCTGCCAGCACGGCGAGGTCCGCGTCGCAGAGCAGCGCGCCGTCCCGATCGTCCGGACCCACGACGTGCCCGGCGGTGAGCAGCACCAGCCGGCGCACCTCGGCCGCCGTGGGCGCCGGCACCCCGAGCCCGCCGAGCACGCTCTCGGCCAGCGCGGCGCTGTCCTGTTCGTTGGCGTCACCGCCGGCCCGCGGGTCGTAGACCGCGTCGTGCCACCAGGCCGCCAGCCGGACCAGGTCGGCCCGGTCGGCCAGCTCGGCGTGCTCGTCCACCACATCGAGCACCGCCGTCAGGTGGGCCACCGTGTGGTAGTGCCGGTGCGGCTCCCGCCACCTGTCGAGCAGCCGTTCGCCGGCCCGCGTCCACCCCGCGTCCGGCGTCGTACCAGCACCCCGGGCTGCCGCCCGCCACCGCTCCAGCAGATCGACCACCGGCCGAGTCTGCCGCATCCGGGCACGGCGCGCGACGCGGAAGGATTCAGCGGGCCTGTCCCGGGTAGTCGCGCCCATGGCCGTGGCCCGGGACAAGCGACCACCAATGGTGCGACGTACCGCGCTGCGCGACGGGCTGGTGGACGTCGACGGCGCACGGATCGCCGAGGCCACCGAGCAACTGCGCGACCGCGGCCGGGCCACCCTGCACGACCGGCTGCACCGGGTACGGATGGCCGGCGGGCTGGCCGTGCAGGCGGGGCTTGCCGCCGGGCTGGCGTACCTGATCTCGCACAAGGTGCTCGGCAACCCGCAACCGGTCTTCGCGCCGATCTCCGCGGTCGGCACCCTCGCCGCGTCGGTCGGTCAGCGGTTCCGCCGGACCATCGAGCTGATCGCCGGGGTGGGGATCGGGGTGGCCATCGGCGACTTCCTGATCTACCTGCTCGGCACCGGGGCCTGGCAGCTCGGCCTGGTGGTCACCGTCGCGATCCTGTTCACCATCTTCGCCGGGGCGAGCGTCGCCATCGTCATCCAGGCGGCGGCCACGGCGGTGCTGATCGTGACGCTGAGCCCGTCAACCCAGAATCTGGAGATCCCTCGCTTCGTGGACGCCTTCCTCGGTGGCGGGATCGCGCTCCTGGTGACCGCCGTGCTGCTGCCGCTGAATCCGCTCCGGGTGATCAACCGGGCCGCCCGGCCGGCGCTGGACCTGCTCGCCGCCCAGCTCGACGCCACCGCGGACGGATTGCGCAACCGGGACCGCGCCGGCGTCCAACGGGCCCTGGACCGGCTGCGCAACAACAAGGAGGAACTGGCCACGTTGGCCGAGGCGATCGAGGGGGCGAAGGAGACCGCGACCCTCTCGCCGGCCCGCTGGCACCGCCGCAGCGAGCTGATCCACTATGCGGAGGCGGCCGACCCGATCGACCGGGCGATGCGCAACACCGGCACGCTGATCCGCCGGTCCGTCACGTTGATCGAGGACGACGAGCCGGTACCCGATCCGATGCCGGACGCGATGGGCCACCTCGCCGAGTCGGTCCGGCTGCTCAAACACGAGTTCGCCGCCGGCGAGGAACCGGAGAAGGCCCGGGAGCGGTCGCTGCGCGCGGTCAGCGAGGCGGGTCGGGCGTACGGCGCCGGCGTCGGCTTCTCCGGCAGCGTGGTCGTCGCTCAGATCCGGACCACCGCCAGCGACCTGCTGGTGGCCTCCGGGATCGAACAGGAGGAGGCGAACCGGTGGATCCGCACCGCCTTCGGGGAGCAGGAGCGGCCGGTCGGTGAGCCGGCCGAGCCGGGCGAGGCGCCGAAACCGCCGACCGCCCCGCCCGTCGGCTGACCGCGGCCGCGCTCCTCAGCCCAACTCGGCGAGCGCCGCGAGCAGCCGGTCCACCTGCTCGACGGTGCTGCCCAGGCCGAGGCTGGCGCGCAACGCCGTGGGCGGGAGGTCCCGTCGGCCGGTACGCCCCGCCGCCTCGGCGAGCAGCCGCCGGGCCAGCGGGTGGGCACAGAACAACCCGTCGCGCACGCCGATCCGGTGCGTGCTGGCCAGTCGCGCGGCCACGTCGGCGGAGTCCCAGCCGGCGACCACGAACGAGACGATGCCGACCCGCGGCGCGGCCGGGCCGAAGGTGCGCAGCTCCACCACGTGCGGCAGCGCCTCGATGCCGGTCCGCAGTCGTGCCAGCAGCGCCTGCTCGTGGGCGGCCAGCGCGTCCCGGTCGGCCGCGCCGAGCGCCGCGCACACGGCCGCCAGCGCGACCGCGCCGAGCAGGTTCGGGGTGCCACCCTCGTGCCGGGCCGGACCGGTTGCCCAGGTCACGTCGTGGGTGGCCGGGCCGACGTGGCTGGTGGCGCCCCCACCCGCCAGGTACGGCGGGGCGGCGTCCAGCCAGTCCGCCCGGCCGATCAGCACACCCGCACCGAACGGCGCGTACAGCTTGTGGCCGGACACGGCCAGGTAGTCGGCGTCCAGCGCCAACAGGTCGACCGGGGCGTGCGGGGCGAGTTGTGCGGCATCGAGCACGATCCGGGCACCGTGCCGGTGCGCCACCCGGGCCAGCTCGGCGACCGGCCACCGCTCACCTGTCACGTTGCTCGCACCCGTCACCGCGACCAGCACCGGCAGTGCCGGACTGCTGCCCCGGCGCAGCTCGGTGAGGGCGGCGGCGAGGTCGCGTACCGCCCCGGCGGGATCGGCCGGCACCGGCAGCCGTACCGAACCGCGGGGCCAGGGCAGCAGGTTGGCGTGGTGCTCGCCCGCGAAGGTGACCACCGTGGTGCCGGCCGGCAGCGACCGCGCCAGCAGGTTGAGCGCGTCAGTGGTGTTGCGGGTGAAGATCACGTGATCGTCTGCCCGGGCGTTGAAGAAGTCACCGATCGTCTGCCGGGCCTGCTCGTACGCGAGGGTGCAGCGCCGCGACAGCGCGCCCGCGCCGCGATGCACGCTGGCGTACCAGGGCAGCAGTTCGGCCACCGCGTCGGCGGCGGCCCGCGCGCAGGGTGCGCTCGCCGCGTAGTCCAGGTTGATCTCACCGGGCACGCCGAGGACGTCCAGCGGCACCGACGCGGGCGCGACGGTGGGCAGGGTGGGCAGCGAGGGAACGAGGGTGACGGGCACGCCGGAACCTCCGGGGTCAGGGACCCCGGGTGCGGCATCGGGACGGGGTCCGCGCTTGCCCAGCACACCGATCGGGCTGGGCCCGGTCATCACCCGGGGCACCCCACCGCGAACTCGACGAGGGTTGCCGGCCAGCAAGCCGGGGCTGAACGCTGGCACTCGTGACCTGCGGGCAGCATAGCGGCAACCGATGCGACCGGACCAGCCGGCGGCGGATGGCTACGCTGACCGCATGGCCGACACCCCGCCCGGTACGCCCCTGCCGTCGCCGCCCGCGCCCGTGGCTCCGTCCGTCGGCGGAGCGCCCCGGATGCCGCTGCGCCGGCTGGGCTGGCGGCGGTTCTTGGCGTTGGCCGGGGTGGTGCTGCTCATCGCCGCCTGCGCGGTGTTCATGGTCTTCAGGCTCGGCCAGTCGCTCGGCGCGCAGGCACTGCTGATCGGGGTGGCCGCCGCCATCCTGCCGGTGCCGGTGCTGGTCGCCTGCTTCCTCTGGCTGGACCGGTACGAACCGGAGCCGTTGAAGTATCTGATCTTCTGCTTCGCCTGGGGAGCATTCGTCTCCACCGCCGCCTCGCTCACGGTCAACGAATTCGCCGCCAACCGGTTCGCCGCCTGGGGGCTGCCCGACGCGCTCACCGGCGTGCTGGTGGCGCCGTTCATCGAGGAGTTGACCAAGGCGCTGGGCCCGATCCTGCTGCTGGTGTTCCGGCGACGGGAGTGGTCCGGGATCACCGACGGCCTGGTCTACTGCGGGCTGTCCGCGGTCGGCTTCGCCATGGTGGAGAACATCCTCTACCTGGGTGGGCTGGGCTACGCGTCCGGAGCCGACCGGTACGGTCCGGTGACCGGCGTCAACCAGGTCATCTCGATCTTCATCCTGCGGATCCTGCTGTTCGGGTTCGCCCATCCGCTCTTCACCTCGATGACCGGTGTGGGGCTGGGCATCGCGGCGCGGACGGCCGACCGGCGGGTCCGGGTGCTCGCCCCGATCGCCGGCCTGCTGCTGGCGATGATGTTGCACGGCACGTGGAACCTGCTGCCCACGCTTACCCAGGCCACCGGCGAGGCGTTGATCATGCTGTACGGCTTCCTGGGCCTGATGGTGCCGGTCTTCTTCGGCATGGTGGGTTTCGCGGTGTGGTTGCGCGCCTGGGAGGGGCGGCTCACCGAGCGGACCCTGCCGGACTACGTCCGCGCCGGTTGGCTGAGCCCACCCGAGGTGGCGGCGCTGAGCAGCCTCGGCCGGCGGCACGCGGCCCGCAGTTGGGCGCGGCGGGTGGCCGGCGACGCCGGGGTGCGGGCGATGCGCGGCTACCAGTCCGCCGCCACCCGACTGGCCCTGCTGCGCGACGGCTCGCTGCGCGGCCTGGACCGCAAGCCCGCCGACCAGGAACGGACCGCGCGGGAGGAGCGGGAGCTGCTGGACGCGATGAACGCGTACCGGTCGTTCTTCGTCGGCCGGGACCCGCAGGCCCCGACGGGGGTCTGGGACGGCAGCCGCTACCACCTGCGCTTCCCGGACGGTACGCAGCGGCCGGTGGAAGCGCCGGACGACCCGGTGGTGCCGATCCCGGTGGTGCTGGCCCCCGCGCCACCGCCTCCGGTGGGCTACGCCCCGCCCGGTTGGCCCGGCCCGCGCTCGGCGGCGCCGTGGCCCACGGGACACCCCTGACGGCAGGCGCCCCCGGCCGGCGGCCTCACGTCATCAGCGAGGTGAGGAAGTCACCGAAGCCCTGGAACATCGCCATCAGCGCACCACCGATGGCCTTGAAGATCTGCGCGGCGCCGTCCGGCCGGAAGGCCATGAAGTAGATCAGGAACGCAACACTGCCCCAGGTCAACAGCTTCTTCACGAATACTGGCATCGTCCCTCCCCAGGGCCACGGTCGCCGGATGGCTTCCCGTCGTGCGGCCGGGCAAACGATGCGCGGCGCGGCCTGCTGGCCGGGGGAGGTGCGTCAGAGGTAGAGGCCGGTGGGGTCGTTCTCGATCCGCTCGGCGGCCACCGCGTGCACGTCGCGCTCCCGCAGCAGCACGTACCCGCGGCCGTGCAGCTCGACCTCGGAGCGGTCGTCGGGGTCGAAGAGCACCCGGTCGCCGGACACGATGGCGCGCACGTTCGGCCCCACCCCGACCGCCGTGGCCCAGGCGAGGCGCTTACCGACCTGGGCCGTCGCCGGGATGACGATGCCGGCGGTGGAACGGCGCTCGCCCTCGCTGCCCTCCATCCGCACCAGCACTCGATCGTGCAGCAGGCGGATCGGCAGGCCGGCGTCCAGATCATTGTCCGCGGTCACGCCGCAGACGCTACCGTGTGGCCGACGACGGGTCCGCCGGTGGTTACGCCGGTGGTGGTCGGGGCATTGTGTGGCGGAACTGCCCTACGGTGTCCGGAACGGACGTATGCTGTCCGACCTGTCGCTGTGGGCGGGCCGGTTTAACTGCCAGGAGGTGCGCTTGAGCCGCTTCGAGCGGGTACGCGGGCGGCTTCGTCGCGCCTACCAGTCACGACAGGAGTCGGCCCCCGCCGACGAGGGCATTTCGCCCGACGAGTTGGGTGACGTGTCGGACGCCGCACGGGTGGCGTCGCCTGCCGTGCCGGGGCCGACCGCACCGCCGACGGCCTCGGTCTTCGGCGCGGAACCTCCGGTGGACCTGCACAGCTCGACCTCCAGCCGGGACGACGCCGACGTCCCGCACGGGCTGCGGATCGCCGCCGCCTGGTGCTGGCGGCTGATCGTGATCGGTGTGGTGGCCTGGGCCCTGCTCAGGATCGTCAGCACCGTCAAGATCGTGATCATTCCGCTGGCCATCGCGCTGCTGCTCTCCGCGCTGCTCGCGCCGGCGGTGGGCTGGCTGCTGCGGGCTCGGCTGCCCCGGTCGCTGGCGACGGCGGTGGTGCTGGTCGGCGGTCTCGCCGCGGTGATCGGCACGCTGACGCTCGTGGTGAACGAGTTCATCCGAGGTGTGCCCGAGCTGAGCGAGAAGTCCTCGGAGGGCGTCCGGCAGATCCAGAACTGGCTGAAGACGGGCCCACTGCACCTCTCCGACACGCAGCTCGACCGCTACATCGACGAGGCGCAGGCCTGGATCAACGACAACACCTCCAAGTTCACCAGCGGCGCCCTGAGCACCGCCGCCACCCTGGCCGAGGTGCTGACCGGCACGCTTCTGGTGCTCTTCGCGACGTTCTTCTTCCTGCGCGACGGCAACCGGATCTGGCGCTTCCTGGTCCGGCTGCTGCCGGTGGCCGCCCGGTGGAAGGTCGACGACGCGGGCCGCGCCTCCTGGCACACGCTCGGCGCCTACGTGCGCGCGACAGTCCTGGTGGCCTTCATCGACGCGGTCGGCATCGGCATCTTCCTGGTCGTCTTCGACATCCCGTTCGCCTTCCCGCTGGCCGCGCTCGTCTTCCTCGGCGCGTTCATCCCGATCGTCGGCGCGGCGCTCTCCGGTGGCGTGGCGGTGCTGGTGGCACTCGTCGACAGCGGCCCGGGTATCGCGTTGATCATCCTCGGAGCAGTGATCCTCGTGCAGCAGGTGGAGGGCCACATCCTCCAACCGCTGATCATGGGACGAGCGGTCGCCCTCCACCCGCTCGCGGTGATCATCGGCATCGCCGCGGGTGTCGTACTCGCCGGCATCACCGGAGCGCTGGTCTCCGTGCCGCTCATCGCGGTGCTGAACACCGGGGTCCGCCGGCTCGCCGCCCGCAGGGTCCCGGACACCCCGCCCGACGCGGTGGTCGTCGCCTCCCAGGCACCCTGACCCCGCGCCGTCCCAAGATCACGCACGATCGTGGAAACAGTGGCCTCCCCGCTCGGGGAGGCCACTGTTTCCTTGTTGTAGCGCGATCTTGACGGCGCGGCGTGGCGTGGCGCGGCTGGGTCAGGACTTGGCGAGGCGTTGCAGGGCGCCTCGGGCCACCTCGGGGCGGGTCGTGTACCAGAACGGCGGCAGCGAGCGGCGCAGGAACGGCCCGTAGCCACGGGCCGTCTCCAGCCGGGAGTCGAGCACCGCGACCACGCCCCGGTCGCCGGTCGCCCGGATCAGCCGGCCCACACCCTGAGCCAGCCGGACCGCCGCGATCGGCACGCTGACCGCCGAGAAGCCGGAACCACCGCCCGCGTCCACGGCCGCGGCACGGGCCGCCGCCAACGGCTCGTCCGGGCGCGGGAACGGCAGCCGGTCGATGACGACGAGCTGGCAGGCGTCACCCGGCACGTCCACGCCCTGCCAGAGCGACATCACGCCGAACAGGCAGCTCGCCCGCTCCTCCCGGAACCGGCGGACCAGCAACGGCAGCGCCTCCTCGCCCTGCAACAGCACCGGCAGGTCGGTCCGCGCGCGCAGCAGCTCCGCCGCCTGCTGCGCGGCCCGCCGAGAGGAGAAAAGCCCGAGAGTACGACCACCGAGCGCCTCGACCAGCCCGAGTAGCTCCTCCCCGGCGGCGTCGGGCAGCCCGGAGACGCTGGGGCGGGGCAGGTGCGCGGCGACGTACAGGATCCCCTGCCGGGCGTAGTCGAACGGCGAACCAACGTCGAGTGAGCGCCAACCGGGACCCTCGGTCGCCGGTACGACAGCACTCGGGGCGGCGTCGCCGGCGAGCCGACGGCCCGGTGACTCGGCGACCGGGCGACCCGTGCCGGTGCGGGCAGCCAGTGCGGCGGCGGCGGGGGTCGGCGGGGCGGGCGGCGGGGCGTCCAACCCGAGGGCGCGGGCCACCGTGTCGAACCGACCGCCCAACGCCAGGGTCGCGGAGGTGGCGACGACGGTGCGCTCGTCGTACAGGTGGGTGGCGAGGGTGCCGGCCACCGACAGCGGCGCGACGACAAGCGCCCGACGGCTGCCGCTGTCGTTCTTCTCCACCCAGGCCACGTCGTGGTCGCCCTCCTCGAGCAGCCGCTGGGCGGTGGTGGACAGCTCGTCCAGGGCAGCCTTGGCCTGCTGCTTGCGGACCGGGTCGGGGTCGTCGGACTTGATGTCGCCGATCGCGTCCAGGGCGGAGCGGGTCGCCGCGTCGAGCAGCGTGCACGCCTCCCGCAACGGCGTCGGCAGCCCGGCGGTGAGTCGCCCGGCCGGCGCCTCGGCCAGCCCGACCGCGAGGGCGTCACCGGCGGCGGTGAGCGCCTCGGCGGTCTCCGGCCGCAGCAGCGTACGGGCCCGCCGGGTGGTCCGGTCGATCAGCTCCGGCACCAGCTCCGCCTGCGCCGCGGAGGAGACCCGGTCGGCCAGCTCGTGTGCCTCGTCGACGATGAGCAGCTTGTGTGGCGGCACGATGTGCCGGTCGGCGAGCATGTCGACAGCGAGCAGGCTGTGGTTGGTCACCACGATGTCGGCCTCGCGGGCACGGGCGCGGGACGCCTCGGCGAAGCACTCCTGCCCGAACGGGCAACGGGTCGCGCCGACGCACTCGCGGGCCGGCATGGACACCAGCCGCCAGGCCTGGTCGTCGACGCCGGGGTCCAGCTCGTCGCGGTCGCCGGTGGCGGTCTTCTCGGCCCAGTCGCGCAGCCGCTCGACCTGCTTGCCCAACCGGCCCGCCTCACCGAGCCACTTCGTGCCGCCCCCCGGCCGGGCCGCGGGGGCGTCGAAGAGGGTGTCCTCCGGTTCCTCCTCGGTGGAGTTGTCCAGTCGGGCGAGGCAGAGGTAGTGGTGGCGACCCTTGAGCACCGCGAAGGTGGGCCGGCGCCCCAGCACCGGCTCGACCGCGTCGGCCAGCCGGGGCAGGTCGTGGTCGACCAGTTGGGACTGCAACGCCAGGGTGGCGGTGGAGACCACCACCGGGCCGTCCACGGTGAGCGCCGGCGCGAGGTAGGCAAGCGACTTGCCGGTGCCGGTGCCGGCCTGCACGAGCAGGTGCTCGCCGCCGGCCACGCACTCCTCGATCGCCGTGGTCATCTGCTGCTGGCCGGGGCGTTCCGCGCCGCCGGGCACCGCGCCGACCGCCGCCGCCAGCAGCTCCGTGCCGCTGGGCCGGGCACCCCGCCGCCGGCCCTTGGCGCGGGCCGACGGAGTGGCGGAACCGGTGGTGCTGCGGGGCGGAGTCACCGTGCGACGGTACCCGCCGCCGCCGACACCGGCCGTGCCCCTCCGCCGCGTGGCGCGCCACGGGCCACGCTGGTCGTCCAGGTCGCGCCGTCCGGTTACCGCCGCACTACGACGGGTGGGCAGTATCGGTTAGGGTGCGAATCATGCCGAGCGACATGGTCCGCGTGATCTACCGCAAGTACGACGGCAGCGCCCACCGCGACTACCCGGCCCGCCGGCTCACCGAGGACGACCTCGGCATCTGGCTCGGCGTGCCCCAGGGCACCGAGTCGGTCTACCACGGCCGGCCGTCGGTGGAGAAGATCCCGTTCGTTCTGCTGGTGCCGCACCGCGCCTGGTGGACGGCCATGTTCAACCCCCCGCCCCGCACCAGCGAGGTCTACTGCGACATCACCACCCCGGCCCGCTGGGAGTCCGACGACACCGTCCACCTGATCGACCTGGACCTGGACGTCGTCCGGCGTCGGGCCACCGGCCTGGTGGAGCTGCTGGACGAGGACGAGTTCGCCGAGCACCGGGCGCGCTTCGGCTACCCGGACGACGTGGTCGCCGAGGCCGAGGCGGCGGCGCAACGGCTCTTCGGGGCGCTCGGCGACGGCACCGAGCCGTTCGCCACCTCGTACCGCAAGTGGTTGGGCCTGGTGGTCTGACGCCGCACGCCCGGCCGGCTCACCAGCGCGGTGGCCAGCGGTCGCCGTCGCCGAGCGGGGGCAGGTCGGCCAGCTTCTCCGGGTTGATCTGGTTGTAGATGGCGGTGATCCGGCCCTGGTCCACGGCGAACACGGTGACCAGGCGGATCGGCCGCCCGTCACTGTGCACGGTCTCCATCTGCAGGCCGAGCGCGCCGTCGACGAGCACGAGCCGGGCCAGCACCCGTCCGGCGTAGCGGCCGGTCCGACCGAATAGGCCGAGCGTGAAGCGACCCACGGCGTCCGCGCCGACGACCGGCTGGCGGGCCGAGGGGTAGTGCCCGCCCGAGTCACCGACGAAGACCACGTCCGGCGCGAGCACCTGGAGCAGTTGGTCCAGCTCGCCGGACTCGGTGGCGGCGACGAACGCTTCGAGCACCCGGCGCTGCTCGGCCAGGTCCGCGGTGTGCCGGGGCACGTCCGGCGCGGTGACCGCCCGACGTGCCCGGTAGGCGAGCTGCCGGGCGGCCACCTCGGTGGTGCCGAGCACGTCGGCGACCCGGGCGAACGGCATCGCGAACACGTCGTGCAGCACGAGCGCGACCCGCTGCTCCGGCGCGAGTCGCTCCAGCACGACGAGCAACGCCGTGCCGACCTGGTCGGTGCGGACCGCCCGTTCGGCCGGGTCCGGCGCGTACCCGTCCGTGAGCGCCGCCGCGCCCAACGGGCTCACCACCGGCTCCGGCAGCCACTGCCCGGGGTACGTCTCCCGGCGGACCCGCGCCGAACGGAGCACGTCCAGGCAGATCCGGGCGCAGGTGGTGGTCAGCCACGCGGACAGCTCGCGGATCTCGGCGCGGGCGCTCGGGTCGGCGAGAGCTCCGGCGTAGCGCAGCCAGGTCTCCTGCACGGCGTCCTCCGCCTCACTGCGGCTGCCCAGCATCCGGCGGGCCACCGAGAGCAGCCGCCCCCGCTCGGCCTCGAACTCCGTCGCCAGATCCTGCACGACCCACCACCCTCCCCGCCGGCACCGCCCAGACGTCCATCCTCCCGCCGACCGGGCGCGCCGGCAGCCCCGCGTCCGACGGCGGGCCGACCCGCGGACCGTGCCGACCGGTGGTGGGGCGGGGTGGGCCTCGACGGGCGGATCGCCTGCGATTGGGCGATGATCCGTGGATGAGCGCACCCCAGCAAGGGCAGATCGTGGCACCGGACGGCGGTTCCGTGCGGGAGTTGCTGCGGGTCACCGCACCTGTGGATCTGGGCGCGGTCGACCCGCGGTCCACGCCCGGCGTGCCGAGTACGGCGGGGCGCGGCGAGCACCGTAAGGCCTGGGCGCGGGAGCAGGTGGAGCTGGTCGGCGGCGAGCTGGCCCGGCAGCAGGAAATGCTCTACGCGATGGCCAAGACCGGGTCGGATCGCCCGGCGCGCCGGGTGCTGCTGGTGCTGCAGGCGATGGACTGCGGTGGCAAGGACGGCACGATCAAGCGGGTGGCCGGCGCGATGAATCCGCTGGGCCTGCACATCCGCTCGTTCGGGCCGCCGACCCGCCAGGAGTTGCGGCACGACTTCCTGTGGCGGATCCGGCGGGAGTTGCCGCCGCCGGGGTACGTGGGGATGTTCAACCGATCGCACTACGAGGACGTGTTGATCGCCCGGGTCGGCTCGCTGGTGCCGGAGGCGACCTGGCGAGCACGCTATGACGAGATCAACTCGTTCGAGCGGGAGTTGACCGAGGGGCGGCTGACCGTGCTCAAGGTGATGCTGCACATCTCGTACGCCGAGCAGGGCAAGCGCCTGTTGGAGCGGCTCGACGACCCACGCAAGCACTGGAAGTACAACCCCTCCGACGTCGACTCCCGGTCGCACTGGGACGACTACCAGGCCGCGTACGCCGAGGCCCTCAGCCGGTGCGGCACGGACGCCGCGCCCTGGTTCGTGGTGCCGGCGGACCGTAAGTGGTACCGGGACTGGGCGGTGGCTCATCTGCTGCGTGAGACGTTCGACACCCTCGACCTGGGGTATCCGGCTGCCGATTTCGACGTCGATCGTGAGCGGGAGCGATTGGTTGCTGGGGGAGTGGATGCGGGTGGGACGGCCGAGATGAACAGCAGGTGAACGAGCGGTGAATGAGGCTTGGCCAGGGGTGGGCCGGCGAATTCGCGGTTCTACCGGCTCCTAGCATTCACCGAGCGGACGTTCTTCGGGCTCCGCCACCCTTCCACCGACGCGACGAGGTCTGTGCTGTGAAGTTTTCCTTCCGCCCCACCGAGGGCGCCTTCTACGAGCTCTTCACCAGGGCCGCGCAGAACCTGGTCCGGGGCACCGCGCTGCTCAACGAGCTGGCCCTGCCGGGTGTGGACGTCCAGTCCGTCAGCGAGCGGCTGACCGAGGTCGAGCACGACAGCGACCAGATCACCCACGACCTGTACAAGAAGATCAACTCGACGTTCATCACGCCGTTCGACCGGGAGGACATCTACCGGCTCGGCTCGCTGCTCGACGACGTGATGGACCACCTGGAAGCGGTGGGCGACCTGCTCTACCTCTACGGGCTGACCGAGCTGCCGGCGCTGCCCCGCGAGCTGCACGAGATGGTCAACGTGCTCGACCAGCAGGCCAAGCTGACCGCCGACGCGATGCCCCGACTGAAGTCGATGAAGGATCTTGAGGACTACTGGATCGAGTGCAACCGGCTGGAGAACGAGGGCGACCGGATCAACCGGCAGTTGCTCGTCCGCCTCTTCTCCGGTGAGTACGACGCGTTGACGGTGCTGAAGATGAAGGAGGTCGCCGACGAACTGGAGGCCGCCTGCGACGCCTTCGAGCACGTGGCCAACACGGTCGAGACCATCGCGGTCAAGGAGTCCTGAGCCGGTGACCTTCACACCCGAACTCATCGCCGTCCTGGCGGTGATCGGGGTAGCCCTGGCGTTCGACTACACCAACGGCTTCCACGACGCCGCCAACGCGATCGCGACAAGCGTCTCCACCCGGGCGCTGACCCCCAGGATCGCCCTCGGTCTCGCCGCGGTCGGCAACTTCGTCGGCGCGCACTTCGGCGCCGGCGTCGCCAAGACCGTCGGCGACGGCCTGGTCACCCTCCCGACCGGGGTGAACAGTCTCGGCGTGGTCTTCGCCGGGGTGCTCGGGGCGATCGCCTGGAACCTGATCACCTGGTACTTCGGTCTGCCCTCGTCGTCCTCGCACGCCCTCTTCGGCGGCCTGGTCGGCGCGACCCTGCTGTCCACCGGCGGCATCGTGCAGTGGGGCAACATCGGCGAGAAGGTGCTGCTGCCGATGGTGCTCTCGCCGATCGTCGGCCTGACCCTCGGCTACCTGCTGATGCTCGCCATCCTCTGGCTGTTCCGGAAGGGGCAGCCGGGCAAGCTCAACCGGGGCTTCCGCTGGGCGCAGACCGTCTCGGCGGCGGCCATGTCGGTCGGTCACGGCATGCAGGACGCCGCCAAGACCATGGGCATCGTCGTGCTGGCGCTCTACACCGGCGGCTTCCAGGAGAGCAAGACGCACATCCCGGGCTGGGTGTTCTGGACCTCGGCGACGATGCTGGCCCTGGGCACGTACGCCGGCGGCTGGCGGATCATCCGGACCCTCGGTCGCAAGATCATCGACCTGGGGCCGCCGGAGGGCTTCGCCGCCGAGACGGTCGCCAGCGCGGTGCTCTACTTCAACGCCCTGGTGCTGAAGGCCCCGATCTCCACCACCCACACGATCACCTCGGCGATCATGGGTGTCGGCGCGACGAAGCGGCTCTCCGCGGTCCGCTGGAACGTCGCCGGCAACATCGTGCTCGCCTGGATCATCACGTTCCCGGCCGCAGCGCTGATCGCCTGCGTCACCTACCTGCTGGTCCGGCCGCTCTTCGGCTGACCGGACCCGGCACCTAAACGGCCCCGGTCACCGCGACCGGGGCCGTTCGGGTCACTCGTACCGGACGCCGATCTGCTCGCGCACCGTGTCCAGCAGCGCCATCACCTCAAGGGTCGTGGAATGCGGCACCACCGGGCTCTCGGTCAGCCCGGCGGCCAGGCAGCGCTGCACCTCGATCGCCTCGTACTGGTAGCCGTTGCCGGCCCCGTCGGCAACGATCGTCTCCGGCTCCGCGCCGGCCCGGTGCAGGACCACGGAACCCGGCCGGAAGAACGGCTCCGGCAGGTCGATCCGTCCGGTGGTGCCCGTGATCGAGGCGGTCTGCCCGCTCAATCCGACCATGCCGCAGCTCAGCGTTGCCAGCGCTCCGCTGTCGTAGCCGAACAGCATGCCGGTGTTCTCGTCCGTCCCCTCCGGGCCGAGCTGCGCCCAGGAGCGGATGTGCTGCGGCACGCCGAGCAGCAGGTGGGCCAGGCTGATCGGGTAGATCCCCAGGTCGAGCAGGGCGCCCCCGCCCAGCGCGGCGTTGCGCATCCGGTGCTCCGGCGGGAACGGCCCGGCCACCCCGAAATCGGCCCGGACGCCGGTCACCGTGCCGATCGCCCCGTCCGCGATCAGGTCGACCACGCGCAGGATCAGCGGATTCAGCCGCATCCACATGGCCTCCATCAGGAAGACCCCGGCGGCGCGGGCGGTGTCCACCAGTTCGGTGCTGGTGGACAGGTCGAGGGTGAACGGCTTCTCCAACAGCACCGCCCGCCCGGCGGTCAGGCAGGTCATCGCCGCCTCGTGGTGCGCGGAGTGCGGGGTCGCCACGTAGATCGCGTCCACCTCCGGGTCGGCGGCCAACTCCACCCAGGAGCCGTACGCGCGCTTCGCGCCGTAGGTGTCGGCGAACCGCCGCGCGCTCTCGACGGCGCGCGAGCCGACCGCGACCAGCTCGGCGTCCGGCACCAGCCGGAGGTCTTCGGCGAAACGGCTGGCGATGTGGCCGGTGGCCAGGATGCCCCAACGAGTCATGCAGGGCACGCTAGCCGAGCCAGCTAAACCCGCCACTGCCCCCACCCACCCGACGAGGCTGGCGCGCTGCCGGCGGTCGCGCTGCCGCGAACTAGGCTCGCGGGCATGACGATCGACAGTGACGGCTTCGCCGCCCCGGCCGCCCTGGTCGAGCACGCCCGCCGGTTCCAGGCCGAGGGCGGCACCCCGGCGACGCCGCGGGTCGCCGCCACCGTGCTGCTGCTGCGTCCGACCGACGTCGACTTCGAGGTGTACGTCATCCGCCGGGTCGCCGCGATGACCTTCGGCGGGATGTACGCCTTCCCCGGCGGTGGGGTGGACCGCTCCGACTCCGCTGCACACCTGGACTGGGCCGGGCCGGCACCCGCCGAGTGGGCCGGGCGGCTCGGGGTGACCCCGGAAGCCGCGCAGGCCGTCGTCTATGCCGCCGCCCGGGAGGTCTTCGAGGAGGTGGGCGTGCTGCTTGCCGGCCCGGACCCGGCGACCGTGGTGGGCGACGTCAGCGGGGACGACTGGGAGGCCGCCCGGCAGGACCTGGAGGGGCGCCGGCTGGGCTTCGCCGAGCTGCTCGCCAACCGGCAGCTCACCCTGCGGTCGGACCTGCTGCTGCCGTGGAGCCGGTGGATCACCCCGGAGTTCGAGCCGCGTCGCTTCGACACGTACTTCTTCGTGGCCCTGCTGCCGGCGGGCCAGCGGACCCGCGACGTCTCCGGCGAGGCCGACCACACCCTGTGGATACGCCCGGCGGACGCGCTGGCCCGCGCGCAGGCCGGCGAGCTGACCATGCTGCCACCGACCCTGGTCACGCTGGCCCAGGTGGCGGCGGCCGGTGACCTGGCCGGGGTGGCGCGAGCGGCGGCCGATCGGGACGCCGCCAGCCCGGTCACCCCACGCCTGGACCTGCCCCCGGACGGCGCACCCCGCTTCGTCCTGGGCTGACCGGGAGTTGCCGCGCTGCCCGCCGGGCTCGCTCCTACCGAAAGATCGCGCTCGAACATGGAAGTAGTGGCCTCCGTTGCACGGTGAGGCCACCACATTCCTGATCGAGCGCGATCCTGGGTAGGGGTATGCGGCTCAGCCGAAGCGGCCGGTGATGTAGTCCTCGGTCTTCTTCACGCTCGGGTTGCTGAAGATCTTCTGGGTGTTGTCGTACTCGATCAGCCGGCCCGGGTCGCCGGTCTTCTCGATCGAGAAGAAGGCGGTCCGGTCCGACACCCGCGCGGCCTGCTGCATGTTGTGCGTCACGATGATGATCGTGAACTTGTCCTTGAGCTGGAACATCAGGTCCTCGATCGCCAGGGTGGAGATCGGGTCCAGCGCCGAGCACGGCTCGTCCATCAGGACGACCTGCGGCTCGACCGCGATGGTCCGGGCGATGCAGAGCCGCTGCTGCTGACCGCCGGAGAGGCCCGCGCCGGGCTTGCCCAGCCGGTCCTTGACCTCGTCCCACAGGTTCGCCGAGCGCAGTGCCTTCTCGGCCGCGTCCTCCAGGATCGACTTCCGGCGGACGCCGTTGAGCTTCAGCCCGGCCACCACGTTCTCGAAGATGCTCATGGTGGGGAACGGGTTCGGCCGCTGGAAGACCATGCCGATCGTGCGCCGGACCGCGGTGACGTCCACGTCCCGGTCGTAGATGTCCTGGTCGTCGATGGTCAGGCTGCCCTCGACCCGGGCGCCCGGCAGCACCTCGTGCATGCGGTTGATCGACCGCAGGAACGTGGACTTGCCGCAACCGGACGGCCCGATCAGGGCGGTGACGGTCTTCGGCTCGACGGTCAGGTTGATGTTCTCGATCGCCTTGAAGCCGCCGTAGTACGCGGTGACGTTCGAGGCGGAGACGCGCTTGGCCATGGTGGTACCTCCGGGGTTCATCGGCTGAGCCTGTTGCGACGGGCCAGCAACTTCGCCGCGATCGTCAGGATGAGCACGAGGGCGACCAGGGTGAGTGCCGCGGTCCACGCCCGTGCCGGTGCGTACTTCGACGCGTCACCGGCCTGCTGGTAGACGAAGAGGGACAGCGACGACTGGCTGTTCTCGAAGGGGTTCGTGTTGATCGCGGCGCCGCCGCCGGCGACCAGCAGCACCGGTGCGGTCTCGCCGGCCGCGCGGGCGATGGCGAGCATGACGCCGGTGACGATGCCGGGCAGTGCCGTCGGCACCACCACCCGCAGGATGGTCTTCCACTTGGGTACGCCGAGCGCGTACGCGCCCTCGCGCAGTGGCGCCGGGACGAGGCGGAGCATCTCCTCGGTGGACCGGACGATGGTGGGCAGCATGAGCACGCTCAGCGCGAGCGCGGCGGCGAAGCCGGAGAAGCTGGGCCGGCCGTCGTTGAACCACGGCGACACGACGAGCACCCAGAACGCCAGCACGAAGAGGCCGGAGACGATCGACGGGATGCCGGTCATCACGTCCACGAAGAACCGGATCGCGAAGGCGAACTTGCCCCGCCCGTACTCGACGATGTAGATGGCGCAGAGAACGCCGAGCGGGACGGTGATCAGGGTGGCGATGCCGACCTGCTCCAGCGTGCCGACGATCGCGTGGTACGCGCCGCCGTTGGCGTCCCGGGCCCCGATGTTGTTCATCGAGGTCTGGAAGAAGTTGCCGTCCAGCCGCTCGGTGCCCTTGCTGACCAGCGTCCAGACCACCGAGATGAGCGGCAGCACCGCCAGCACGAACGCGGAGTGGATCAGCGCGCTCCAGGTGCGGTTGCGGGCCGACCGGCGCCCCTCGACCGCGTTGGCCGCGGCGAAGAGCCCGACCAGGTAGAGCACCGCGCCGAGGACGACCACGAGGACCGGGCCGCCGATGTCGGTGCCGTAGACGAGCACGGCGGAGAGCGCCAGGGCCGCCACGGCGATGGCCGGGGCGGCGTACCAGGGCAGTCGCCTGGCCCGCAGCGAGTCGGGCTGGGCCGGGGGCCGGGTGCGGTGGGAGGTGACGGTTGTGGTCATGCGGCCGACTCCGTGAACTCCCGGCGGCGGTAGATGATCGCCCGCGCCGTGATGTTGACGATCAGCGTGATGGCGAACAGCACCAGGCCGGAGGCGATCAACGCGCCCCGGCCGGTCTCGTTCGCCTCGCCGAACGCGTTGGCGATGTTGGCGGCGATGGTGTTGCCGCCGTTCTGGATCAGGTTGAACGAGATGTTGAAGGTGATGCCGAGGGTCAGCGCCAGGGCGATGGTCTCGCCGAGCGCCCGGCCGAGGCCGAGCATCATCGCGGCGATGATGCCGGGGCGGCCGTACGGGAGCACCGCGGTGCGGAGCATCTCCCAGCGGGTGGCGCCCAGGGCGAGGGCGGCTTCCTCGTTCGCGGTCGGCGTCTGGAGGAACACCTCGCGGGAGAGCGAGGTGATGATCGGCAGCACCATGATCGCGAGCACCAGAGCGCCCAGCATGACGGACGCCCCGAAGGGGCCGTCACCGCCGAAGAGCGGGATCCAGCCGAAGTGCTGGTTCAGCCAGACCGAGAAGTCCCGCACCGGGCTGCTGAAGACGTCCCGCCCCCACAGACCGAAGACCACGCTCGGTACGGCGGCCAGCAGGTCGACCAGGAAGCCGAGCGCGGTGCCCAACCGGCGCGGCGCGTAGTGCGAGAGGTAGAGCGCGATACCGAGCGCCACCGGCACCGCGATGAGCAGTGCGAGCGCCGAGCTGAGCACGGTGCCGAAGGCGAGCGCGCCGATGCCGAACTTCGGCTGGGTTTCGTTGGGGGACCAGCCCTCGTAGGACCAGAAGTTCTCGGTGTTGGCGCGGAGGGCCGGCACCGCCTTGGCGACCAGGAAGATCGCGATGGCGGCGATGATGACCAGAACGGCGGTGCCGGCGGCCAGGGTGAGACCGCGGAAGGCCCGCTCGGCGCCGAACTTACGGCTGCGCGGCAGCGCGCCGCCGCCGCCCAGCTCGGTGCCGCCCGGGGAACGGGTGCTGACTGGTGCCTCGGCCACACGCGCCGAGGCACCGGCGGACCACTCGTGACTCTGAGTCACGTGCGTCCCACCGGTGCCGGCGTCGGCCGAGCGGTGAGGGGTTTCACCCATCTGCTCGCTCGATTCGGTTGCGGAGGTGTGGAATCGGGTCAGGAGAGGTTCTTGACCGCGGTCTCGACCTTGGTGCGGACCGTCTCCGGCAGCGGGGCGTAGCCCAGCTCGGTGAGAGAGGCCTGGCCCTCGGCGCTGGCGGCGTGGCCCAGCAGGCCCTTGACCAGCTTCAACTTGTCGGCCGCGAGGCCCTTGCTGCAGACGACCTCGTACGTCGCCAGGACGATCGGGTAGGCCCCGGTCTCCTTGGTGTTGTAGTCGATCGACAGCTTGAGGTCGTCGCCCTGGCCGTCGACCTTGGCGCCGGCGATGGTCTTGCCGGCCGCCTCGGCGGTCAGCGCGGCGAACTCGCCGTTGCCGTTGCCGATCTTGGACATCTTCAGGCCGGCGTTCTCGGCGAACGACCACTCCATGTAGCCGATGGAGCCGTCGGCAGCCTTGACCTTGCTGGCCACGCCGTCCGAGCCCTTGGCGCCGGTGCCGCCCGGGGCCTTCCACGCCTTGGCGTTGCCCAGGGTCCAGTCGCTCTCAGCGGTCTTCGAGAGGTACTTGGTGAAGTTGTCGGTGGTGCCCGACTCGTCCGAGCGGTGGATGGTCTGGATCGTGGTCGCCGGGAGCTTGGCGTCCGGGTTGTCGGCCTTGATCGTGGCGTCGTCCCACTTGGTGACCTTGCCGGCGAAGATCTTCGCCAGGGTGGCCGGCTTGAGCTGGAGGTTGTCCACGCCGCTGACGTTGTAGGCGACGGCCACCGGGCCGATCACCATCGGCAGGTGGATGGCCTTGCCACCGACGCACTTGGCGTCCGCCTGCGGCTGCTCCTCCGGCTTGAGCGCGGAGTCGGAGCCGGCGAAGTCGGCGGTCCCGGCGATGAACGCCTGGATGCCGGCGCCGGAGCCGGAAGCCTCGTAGTTGATCGTGGTGCCCTGGCACTTCTGCTGGTACGCCTTGATCCACTCGGCCATGGCGTTCTTCTGCGCCGACGAGCCCTGGGCGTTCAGCGTGCCGGTAGCGCAGTCGACCGCGGCGGCCGAGCCCGAAGCGTTCGCGCCGGAGGCGGGCCCGTTGTTGTCCGAGCCGCATGCACTGAGGCCGAGCGTCGCGGCAAGAGCGAGGCAGGCAATAGTGCCGTACCGCTGGAGCTTCACCTGAGGGGTTTCCCTTCGCGTCTGACTTGGCGCCCCGATCCCGGGGCCCGAGGACCGGCACTGACCGGCTGACACGAAAGTTAGAAGTGCCAGGTAGCCGGTTCGCCGGTCGTAAGTGAACGCGAGGTGAACACGTACGGCCGCCGAGATGACCGCTTGCTGAGGGCGAGTTGTCCGTTAAGTGAACCCGGATACACCTGTCGGAAGTATGGGTATATTTCCGGTTCGCCGTTATGCCGCCGAGGCCCGGCCGTTACCGCGCGGTGACCGGCCGGGGAGCGGGTCGACGGTCAGCCCAGGTGGTAGTTGATGTGCGCGGACCAACGGGCGAAGCCCAGCCGCTCGTAGAGCGCGACGGCCCCGGCGTTCGACTCGTCCACGTAGAGCATCACCCGGTCCAGGCCCCGCTTGTCCCGCAGGTACGCCAGCCCGGCGGTGGTCAGGGCCCGGCCGAGCCCGCCGCCGTGCGCGGTCGGCTCCACGCCCAGCACGTACACCTCGCCGATCCGGGCCGACCCCGGGCGTTCGTGCACCTTGGTCCAGTGGAAGCCGAGCAGTCGACCGGTGGCGGTCTCCTCGGCGAGCAGGAAGCCGGCCGGGTCGAACCACGGCTCGCCGAGGCGGACGCGCAGGTCGTCCGAGGTCCACCGCCCCTGCTCGGGGTGCTCGGCGAAGGCGCGTGAGTTGAGGATCAGCCACGCCGCGTCGTCCGACCCGGGTCGGAACGCGCGCAGCGCCACCCCGTCGGGCAGGCGCGGCTCACCCAGCGGAGCGGCCAGGGGGCGGCGCAACTGCCAGAGCACCCGCGCCCGGGTGAACCCGAGGTCGACGCCGAGCGCCGCGGCTGACGGGTGGTCGCCGTGCGCCCACGCCCGCAGCGGCCCGGTGGCCGAGGCGAGTACGCCCCGGGCCAGCGCGCGACCGGTGCCCCGGCGTCGGTACGCGGGGTGCACCACCAGCTCGACCCCGATCCCGCCGACCGGGTCGGTGGTGTCGAGGTGCGCGTACCCGGTGAGGGTGCCGTCGTCGGCGCGGGCGATCAGGTGCAGGGCCGGGGCGTCCGGGTCACGGAGGCGGAGCAGGACGTGCTCGTCCAGCGGGTCGGCGCCGTCGGTGTCGCCGGCGGCGCTGGCGAGGGCCAGTATCTCGCCGATCTCCGCCGGCGCCAGTCGGTCGGTCCGGGTCACCTGGTCGCTGGTCGGCTCCGCGCTGCTCATTCCGCCACCGTATCCGCTGCGTGTCCGGACGAATCTCCAACGCGGCGGGTCGTCGTCTGGGAGCGCCGCAGGCCGGCCAGGGGCGTGACCGCTCGCGCCAGCATCGGCGCGGACCCGGACGCCGCGCCTCACGTCGGGTCGGTGGGCAGCGCCTCCAACTCGAACCTCGCGGTCAGGTCGGGCAGGATCCGGCGCAGCGCGTCCACGGTGCCCTGCCGGTTCCCGCCGGCGTCGTGCAGCAGCACCACCGAGCCCGGTTCGGCCTGCGTCAACACGGTCGCGGTGATCTTGCCGGCGCCGGGCAGTTCCCAGTCCGACGGGTCCACCGACCAGTGCAGCGGGGTCATGCCGAGTTGCCGAGCCACCGACACCACGGGGTACGTCCACGCGCCGCCCGGCTGGCGGTACCAGACGATCGGAGCGTTCGGCACCGCCGCCCGGATCGCCGCGTTGGTGCGCAGCAGGTCGGCGCGGATCGCGTCGGCCGAGCGGGCACCCAGGCCGACGTCGTGGTGCCACGAGTGGTTGCACAGGGTGTGCCCCTCGTTGACGATCGCCTGGATCAGGTCGGGGTGGTTCTGCGCGTTCTCGCCGACCACGCAGAACGTGGCGTGCACGTCGTACTCGCGCAGGAGGGCGAGGACCTGTGGGGTGTAGCGCGGGTCGGGGCCGTCGTCGAAGGTCAGCGCGAGACGCGGAGAGCCGGAGGTGGCGTGCGCGCCGAACAGGTTGTCGGTGCCCGTATTCGGCGCCGACCCGTCCTGACCGGTCTCGGCGGGGCCGGTGCTGGCGCTCGGGGTGCCGCTCGGCTCGCCACCGCTGGGCTGGTCGGCGTAGTGCGGCCCGTCGGCACCTGTCGTGGCCCCGGTGGAGAGCCCCGGAACCTGATCGGGCACGAGACTGCGGCCCAGCGCGTACGCCGAGCCGAGCAGTGCCGCCACCACCACGGTCACGATCCCGGCCGCCCTCGCGGTCGAGTTGCCCCGCGTCACGGCCTGTGCCCGCCTGGCCGGTCACGCCGGCCCGTCGCCCCCGTGGTCACTGCGCGCACAGCCGCCCCCTTCTCCGACAAACCCGGCAGTCAGAATAGGACTGCCAAGCTGCGCAAAAAGGGCATATGGGAAATCGCTCGGGGCGACTCGCGGATCAGACCGGCAGTGGCACGTGCTCCGCCTCGGGCAGCGAACGCGACGGCGGAACGACGAACTTGTAGCCGACCTGGCGAACCGTGCCGATCATCGACTCGTACTCCGAGCCGAGCTTGGCGCGCAGCCGCCGGACGTGCACGTCCACCGTGCGGGTGCCGCCGAAGTAGTCGTAGCCCCAGACCTCGCGCAGGAGCTGGTCCCTGGTGAACACCCGACCCGGGTGCTGGGCCAGGAACTTCAACAGCTCGAACTCCTTGTAGGTGAGGTCGAGCGGCCGACCCTTGAGCTTGGCCGCGTACGTGTCCGGGTCGATGTTCAGCTCGCCGGCCCGGATCGAGCCGCCCGCGCCAGCCGTCGCGTTGCTCAGCCGGCCCACCGCCAGCCGCAGCCGGGCCTCGACCTCGGCGGGGCCGGCCGAGGCGAGGATGACGTCGTCGACGCCCCAGTCCGCGTTCAGCGCGATCAGGCCGGCCTCGGTCACCACCGCGACGAGCGGCACGCCGAGCCCGGTGGCGTGCAACATGCGGCAGGTCGCGCGGGCCTCGCTCAACTCCGAGCGGGCGTCCACCATCACCGCGTCCGGGCTGGGGCCCGCGACCAGGGTGCGAACGTCGCGCGGCGCGGTACGAACCGAATGCGGCAGCAGGTCGAGTGCCGGCAGCACAGCCGACGGTTCGCCTGCGCGCGCAGTCACCAGCAGCAGGATTTCCACGATCACCTCCGTCCCGGCGGCGCACGGCCGCACGCGACCAGACACACTCACGGGGGAGCGCGCTGAGAAATTGCGTGGTCCCGGCGTCGCTGACGGGCGGGGTAACGGGATGAGCGTAACCGATCGCCTTGGCCGCGCCGTCAGGCCATTTCCCGTTTGTCTACCTTGCCCCTGATCGTGGCCCAGGTTTTAACGTTGCTGAAACCCGTGACCACCGCTTCGGGCCGTCGGTCTGGCACGATCGGGTCGTGTTTCCCTCCACGTCGCCCGAGGCCGGCCGCGAATCGTGGCCCGCCGGGCCCCACCCGGGTCCGGCCGCCACACCGAGCCGCGGCCAACCGTCCGCGCCGCGTACCGGCCCGGCCACCACCACCGACGGCGACCGCCGCGAACGGGGTGGGCCTCGTCGGGCCCGGCGAGCCGGTGAGCCGGCCCGCCGATCCGAGGACGAGGTCGACGAGCCGGAGGAGGAGGTCGTACCCCCGGTCGAGGTACGCCGCCAGTTGGCGGTGACCATCGCCGGCTTCGCCGCGCTGCTCGGCCTCGGTCTGGTGCTCGGCGCACAGACCTCGGGTCCCGGTCACCGCCTGCCATTCGCCTTCATCATCTTCGGCGTCCAGTTGCTGTTCGTACTGGCCTGGACCATGGCCATGCGACCGCCCGCGCTGCTGGTCGTCGCCGGGATCAGCGCCGTGGTCGCGGCGCTCGTCGACATCGCCGCGGTGCAGACCGACGTCGCCGGCCTGGCGCCGCTGGGCTACCTGGCGGCCGGCGGGTTCCTCGCCGCGGTTCTCGGCCAGTTGGTCCGTCGGGTCGACCGGGTCCGGGTCACCGACTCACTCGGCGCCACGCTGCTCATCGTGGTCGGGGTGGTGGCCTTCGGCACCCTGATCGTGCTCAGCCGGATCCCGGCCGGCACCCAGGCGATCACCGTCTGCCTGTCCGCCAGCGGCGTCGCGCTGACCGTCGCCCGGTTGACCGACGCCGTGCTGCCCTGGCCCCGACTGGCTCCGCAGGTGCCGCGCGGCGCCGCTGGCGTGGTGGCCGGCGCGATGGTCGGCACGCTCACCAGCGCACTCCTGGGCAGCTACCTGGTGGCACCCTTCACGCCGACCCGGGCCGCCGTGATCGGCCTGGTCGCGGCGGTCACCGCCGTCCTCTCCGATCTCGCCGTGGGGTACGCGGAGGCGGGGCGGCTGATGGCCGGCGAGACGCCCACCATGTGGGTGGCCCGGCACATGCAGGGTCCGCTCGGCGGCTTCGCCCTCGCGGCGCCGGCCGCGTACGCCATGTGCATGCTCTTCCTCTGAGTCACGGTTGAGCGCGGAGCCGCTCGGGTACCAACGGGTGCGCCGCCCTGCGGCGTCGGTATGAACGACCCGTCGCGGCGCGACGGGCGGAGACAGGAGGCGGCGTGGCGCAGGACTATCCGGTGGACGAGGCGCGACCCCGACGGCGTGGCCGCAAGCTGCTCATCGGGCTGTTCGTGCTGCTCCTGCTGCTGGCCGGGTTGCTGGTCGTCGCCGACCGGGTGGCCGTCGGGGTCGCCGAGCGGATGATCGGCGAGCGCGTCCAGCAGGAGGTCGCCAAGCAGGGCGGGCAGGCCGCCAAGCCGGACGTGGAGGTCGCCGGAGTCCCGTTCCTCACCCAGGTGCTCGACGGTCGCTACGAGCGGATCTCGATCAAACTGCGGGACGTGCAGGCCCCGGTCGAGGGCGACACCGTGCGGTTGCCGGTGCTCAACGTGGACGCTCGCAACGTGCGGGCCTCGCTGGACACCCTGCGTACCGGCCAGGGCGACGTCGTGGCGGACACCGTCAACGGCACCGGCACGATCAGCTACGAGAGTCTGACCGCGCTGCTGAAGCGCCCGGGGCTCGTCCTCGGCGAGCAGAACGGCAAGCTCGCCGTCACAGGTCCGGCCGACATCCTCGGTCAGAAGATCACGATCAGCGGCACCGCCGACGTCACCGTCGCCGACAACGGCGCGGTCGCCCTGCGGTTCAACGACCTGGACGCCGCGGGTCTGCCGAACCTGCCGCTGGCCCGCACCTTCCTGAACAACTTCGCCAAGAGCATCTCCATCGATGTGCCCCTGCCGGATCTGCCGTTCCAACTCGCCGTCCGGGAGGTCCGCCCGCTGCCGGAAGGCTTGGCGGTCACCGCCGACGCGAAGAACGTGCCCATCAATTCCGTCAGCTGAGTGGCGACCCGGGCCGGACGACGGCCCGGGTCGTTCCCGGATGGTGGTCGACCCAGTGGCAGCACGGTCACCGGCTGGTAGGCTCCCTGCTCATGGGGACCCACCTCACCAAACGGCGCGCGGTCGACCTGTGCCGCGTGGCCACCTGCCTGTGTCGCCCCGTCATCTGACGGCGGGGCTGTCTCCGGCCGCCTGACGGCGGCCACCGGCACAGGGTTCTCGCACCCTCCGGTGATCCCACCGAATGCCCGGCAGCGGCGCCGTCGCACGAACCCGTGATCCCGTCCTTCCGCTGGGTCCCGCGCGTGGTGCGACAGTTACACCCATCAATGCTCGCGCGTTGGCTCACCATCCATCCTCACCAGGGAGTGATTCGATGAGTCGCGACACCGCACTCGTTTCGGCCGAGTGGGCCGAGAAGAACCTCGACGCCCCGGGCGTCGTCTTCGTCGAGGTCGACGAGGACACCTCGGCCTACGACACCGGCCACATCGCCGGTGCCATCAAGATTGACTGGAAGACCGACCTGCAGGACCAGGTCCGCCGGGACTTCGTCAACAAGACGCAGTTCGAGGCGTTGCTCTCCGAGCGGGGCATCAGCAACGACGACACCGTCATCCTCTACGGCGGCAACAACAACTGGTTCGCCGCGTACGCCTACTGGTACTTCAAGCTCTACGGCCACGGCGACGTGAAGCTGCTCGACGGCGGTCGCAAGAAGTGGGAGCTGGATGCCCGCCCGCTGGTCACCGACTCGGTGACCCGCCCGGCGACGCAGTACGTCGCGCAGGAGCCGGACACCTCGATCCGGGCCTTCCGGGACGAGGTCGTGGCGGCGATCGGCACCAAGAACCTGGTCGACGTGCGCAGCCCCGACGAGTTCGCCGGTCGGCTGCTCGCCCCCGCCCACCTGCCCCAGGAGCAGGCGCAGCGGGGCGGCCACATTCCGACCGCGATCAGCGTCCCGTGGTCCAAGGCGGCCAACGAGGACGGCACCTTCCGGTCCGACGACGAGCTGCGCCGGATCTACGGCGACGCGGGCCTCGACGACGGCAGGGAGACCATCGCCTACTGCCGCATCGGTGAGCGCTCCTCGCACACCTGGTTCGTGCTCCAGGAGCTGCTGGGCCACCGCAACGTCAAGAACTACGACGGCTCCTGGACCGAGTACGGCTCGCTGGTCGGCGTGCCGGTCGCGCTCGGCGACGAACCCGGGGAGGCCTGATCATGACGCTCCCCACCGCCGCGGGTTGCGCCGCACCCGACCAGGCCGCGCCGCTGCCGGCCAGCCTGGACCTGGAGAAGGAAACCGTCATCACCGGGATCGTCCGCTCCGCTGAGGACGAGCCGGTGCCGGGTGCGTACGTCCGGCTGCTCGACTCGACGGGCGAGTTCACCGCCGAGGTGGTGACCTCGGCGGCCGGCCAGTTCCGGTTCTTCGCCGCGCCGGGCTCCTGGACGCTGCGGGCACTGTCCCGCCACGGCAACGGCGACACCGCCGTCACCGCCGGCCGGGGCGTCAACGAGGTTGGCGTCACCGTCGCCTGACCCACTGCTCCGATCGACCGGGGCCGGACACCCACGCGGGTGGCCGGCCCCGGTCGTTTGTCGGCAGGGTCGTCAGGCGGTGCGGACCAACGAAACCCATTGGTGTACGTCACTATCTACTGGTGGAAATCACGGTTGGTGCGCAGGGTGGCGGCGAGTCCGGCGCGGAGGTTCCGATCGTCGTCTGCGTCAGCGCGGACGCCGGGGTGCTCGGTCGGGTGCTGCGCCGGCTCGACGGGGTCGGCTCGGTGGTGAACTGCGCCGACCTGGCCCAGTTGCGGGCGCTGCTGTCCCCGTCGCCGGGTGGCTCGACGTCGGTCGTCGGGCCGGTCGCCGCGCCCGCGACGCCGCAGGGACCCGTCCGCTGGGGTGAGCTGGTCGTCGACCCGACCGCACACCTGGTGACCTGGCGGGGCGACCCGCTGCCGCTCTCCCGCGCCGAACGGGAACTGCTGGCCCGGCTCATCGGCCCGCCGCTGGTGGTGTGGAGCTACGAACAGCTCTGCGCCTCCGCGCTGGGCGGCGCCGACACCGCGGCGCTGCAGTCCACGATCAAGCGGCTCCGGCGCAGGTTACGAGGCCTGCCGGGCGGACCGCAGGTGCACGCGGTGCGCGGCGTCGGCTATCGACTCGGCCCGCCGCCCCGGCTGAACGGCCACTGACCGTACCGCCGACTGCCTCCGCCGCCGGGCCGGCGGCGGGCGCGTGACACCATGACCGGGTGAGCGGTGCTGTCCAGACGGGTTGGGCCTCTTCGGCCGGTCCCACCGTGCCGGCACCCGCCCGGCGACGGCGGCGTTGGCTGCTGGCCGCGACCGTGGTGTGGGCCGTGCTGCTGGCCGTGCTCACCACCATGTCGGTCCGCACCGATCCGCCGACCGTTCGCGAGCAGCGTTCCCTCGACCAGGCCGGCCCGGTGGTCGACCGGGCGATAGGTGAGCTGGCGCGGGCCGCCGGTGCCGCCGGCCTGCTGGAGCTGAGCCCGCCGCGGATCGCTGCCGGCTGCCGGGTCACCCCGTTCGCGGAGGGGGCGAGGCTGCGACGCGAGATCGGCGTACTCGCGCCCACCGGCACCGAGAAGGCCGTGTTGGACGGCATCGCCGATCGGCTGCCGGCGACCTGGCGGGCCGGCGTCGGCTCCGGGCTGGACGGCCCCGAGCTGTACGCCGACGCGGGTGAGTTCGTGGCCGTCGAGGGTCGGCCGACCGTGGACGGCCGAGTGCTGTTGCTCGTCGACACCGGTTGCCGGCCGGTCGGCTCCGGCTACCGACCAGCCCAGCCGACCGCCGCCGGTCCGGAAGCCGCCGCACTGACCGCCGCGCTGGCGGCCCTCGGCCGGCCCGGCGACACCGCGCCGGAGCTGGTCACCGCGCCCTGCCCGGGCGGCGGGTCGGCTCGCACCGCACGGTCCGCGGGCGGCCCCGGCCCGGCCGTGTCGCCGGCCGCCCTCGCTCCGCTGGCCGACGCCACCCCACTGCTGGACAACCCCCCGGTGTACGCGTACCGCACCGGCGCGGTCACGGTGCTCGCCGAGCTCGTCCCGGACGACACCCGGCTGGCCGCCACCGTCGGCTGCCCGAGCTGAACCGGGCAGGTCCTCGGGTCAGCCCTCACCCGGTGGATCCGACTGTTCGCGGCTGCGCCCCAACGCGTCGACCATGCCCCACCGGCCCGGGATGTCCAGCAGCTCGACCCGGCCCATCCCCGGTGGCACGGCCGGGTCGATGATCAGGTGCTCGCCCTGCGGCTCCAACCCCAGCATCACCCGCAGCAGCAGCAGCGGGGTGCCTGTCGACCAGGCCTGCGGGCTGCACGCCGTCGGGTACTCCACCGGGTAGTCGGTGAGATCCCGGTCGTAGCCGGCGAACGCCTCCGGAAGCCGCCCCTCGAAGTATCGGGAGGCCGCCAGCAACGTGTCGCAGAGCTTCCCCGCCTCGTTCCGGAAGCCGTACCGCCACAACCCCCAGGCGATGATCGAGTTGTCGAACGGCCAGACCGTGCCCACGTGGTAGCCGATCGGGTTGTACCGTCCCTCGTCCGCGGCGAGCGTGCGCACCCCCCAGCCGGAGAACAGCCGTGGCCCGAGCAGGTGCTCGACCACCTTGCCGGCACGGGACTCGTCCACGATTCCGCTCCACAGCAGGTGCCCGATGTTCGAGGTGAGCGCGTCCACCTGCCGGCCGTCGGCGTCCAGCGCGACCGCGTAGTACTCGCGGTCGGCGATCCAGAAGTCGCGGTCGAACCGCCGCTTGAGGTCGGCGGCCTCGCCCTCCAGTCGGTCGGCGAACTCCGGGTCGTTCCAGAAGGTCCGGGCCAGCCGCGCGGCCCGGATCTTCGCGTCGTACGCGTACCCCTGTAGTTCGCAGGTGGCCCGGGGAAACCCGGGGAACTGGCCGTCGGCGTACGAGATGGCGTCCCAGGAGTCCTTCCAGCACTGGTTCTGCAGGCCGGTCTCCGGGTTGCGGGTCTGGTACCAGAGGTAGCCGGTGCCGAGCAGGTCGCCGTACGTGTCGATCCACTCCAACGCCGCGCGGACCTGCGGCTCCAGCCGGCGTACCAGTGCGGAGTCGCCGGTCCAACGCTCGTACTCGTCGATCAGGATGATGAACAGCGGTGTCGAGTCGGCCGACCCGTAGTACGGCGAGTGCGGCTGCTCCTCGAAGCCGGCGGTCTCCCCGTACCGCAGTTCGTGCAGGATCTTGCCGGGCTCCTCGTCCCGGAAGTCGTCCACCCGGTGCCCCTGAAGGCCGGCCAGCATCAGGATGGTCGGTGGGACCAACTCCGGCAGGAACGGCAGCACCTGCAGTGAGGTGATGATGCTGTCCCGGCCGAACAGGGTCATGAACCAGGGCAGTCCCGCGGCGATCAGCCGCACGCCCAGGGCGATCGACTCGTAGCGCAGGGCGGCCAGGTCGTTGAGGCTGCGCCGGTACGCCCCGGCCAGTGGTTCGCAGTCGCACCCGAGCTTCGGCGCCCGGTCGACCAGTTCCTGCTGCTCTGCCCGGATGACGTCCGCGCTGCGGCTGCCCCCGTACGGCAGGGTGGCCCGGATGTCCTCGCCACGGGCGCCGTAGACGACGCTTGACACGTGCAGCCGGGTGGTCCAACTACTGTTCCGGGCGATCCGGATCCGGAAGGTCATCCCGCTGGCATCGACCTGCGCCGGCGCACTGCTGCGGACCACCATCTCCCGGTGGAACGCCTCCCGCCGGTAGGTCAGCCGCAGCTCGTTCTCGGCGACCGAGACGGTGGTCCGGCCCCGCTTCTGCCGCGAGTTCTTGATCTCGAACAGGTCGGCGAAGTCGGCCCCGATCTCGATCCGGACGGTGCACTCGACCTCCGCGCCGAGGTGGTTCAGTACGGTCAGCTCCTCCTCGAAGCTGCCCACGATCGCCCGGCTGCGGATCACCGATGCCTTCGCGTCCAGATAGTGCGTGGGTTCCCCGGGGGCGAGGAAGAACTTGGTGCGGTACGACTCGGCGTCGTCGACGGAGAGGGCGTGCAGCCGTTCGCCGTCCAGGGTGAGCACCCACGTGGACAGGAATCGGGTGTCGAAGGAGAACAGCCCGGTGGGGAAGTCGAAGGATGGTTCGATGTCCCCTCGCCGGTCGCTGACCAGGAAGGTGTTGCCGTCCAGGATGCTGACGAGTTCCTTCACGCCGGTCGTCCGGCTGTCCTGCGCGCCGTTTCGCGGGGGTCGCGGGTGCCGGGCGGGTCCGGGAAGAACCGGCGGAAGGCGAGGAAGAGCACTACGTTTCCGCTGAACGTGCTCTCGTTGCGCAGCACCGCCGCGACGCCCTGTGCCTCGCCGACGATCAGTCGGTCGAAGAGGGCGGCGCTGCTGTACCAGATGGCGTCGGCCGGGCCGCGCCCTCGGCTGACCTGCACCGACCCGGGCCGCATCCGGACCAGCCAGTGCTCGGTCTGGTGGTCGTCGCCGAGGTCGATCTGAAGCGTTCCGTCGGCCAGGCCGCCCAGGATGTCGGGGGCGCGGGACGGCAGTGCTTCGAAGAACCTCTCCGTCGCCTCGGTCACATCCGAATCGTAGGCAGCTGCCCGGGTTGTCGGGCCGGTATCCGCACTCCGCTCGAATCGACGAACCGCGTGAAGCGGTCAGTAGACGAGCGCCTGCGCGCCCTCGGCCATCGCCTCCTCGACGAAGACGGCGGCACCGGCGATCCGGACCCCGGGCAGTACGTCGTCCGGGCCGATCTCCCGTCGGGCCGCGCACTGGGTGCACGCGGTCACCCGGCCACTGGTCAGGATGACGTGCAGCAACTCGGCAAGCGGCGCGGAGTGCGGCAGCTCGAACTGCTGGGCGCGTCCGGGCAGGGCGAACCAGGTTGACTCACCGGTCAGCCAGAGCGATACGTCCACGCCGGCCGCGACCGCCGTCGCGGCGACCGTGAATGCCTGTGCGCACCGCTCCGGGGCGTCCGCCCCAGCGGTGGCCTTGACGACGAGAGTGCGGGCCATGTGGCCCAGCATAGGATGGTCGGGATGGTTACCGAGATCGGGTTTGTCAGCCTGTTGGTCGCTGGCCTAGGCGGGCTTGCCGGCGGCCTGGTCTACCTTGCCGTACGGATTTCGAGAGGACGTTGGTGAGCGCGAGGAGTGAGCCGGGCTTGCGAGCCCCGCAGTCGCGAACGAAGGTGGCCCGGTGAGCGCGAGGAGTGAGCCGGGTCTGCGAGCCCCGCAGTCGCGAACGAAGGTGGCCCGGTGAGCGCGAGGAGTGAGCCGGGCTTGCGAGCCCCGCAGTCGCGAACAAAGGTGGCCCGGTGAGCGAGAATCCGCTGCAGCCGCCGTGGCTGAACGCGCCGCCGGTCGAGGAGTACCCCTTCGAGGAGAGTCACGACCTGCGGGTCGGGCCGAAGCTGCACCCGGCGTTGGATGGTCTCCTGCCCTACATCGGTCTCTGGCGTGGCCGGGGCAAGGGCGGTTTCCCCACCATCGAGGATTTCGACTACGCGCAGGAGATCCGGATCAGCCACGACGGCCGGCCGTTCCTGCACTACGAGTCCCGCGCCTGGATCCTGGACGAGCAGAGCAAGCCGGTCCGTCCGGCCGGTCGTGAGGTCGGCTGGTGGCGGCCGGTGCTGGTGGATGGTCGGGCGACCGATGAGCTGGAGGTGCTGCTGACCACCCCGACCGGGATCATGGAGCTGCACCTGGGCAAGCGCACCGGCACGCAGGTGGAGTTCGCCACCGACGCGGTGGTGCGGACTCCGACCGCCAAGGAGGTCACCGGGGGGAAGCGGCTCTTCGGCATCGTCGAGGGCGCGCTGCTCTACGCCCAGGAGTTGGCCGCCGTGGGGCACGGGCTCAGCCCGCACCTCTCCGCCCGCCTCGTCCGGGTCGGTGGCTGACTAGCCGGGGAAACCCAGCAGAGCCTGTAGGGCGGGGGTGCGCGGGCAACGGTCCCGACGCACCCCGTCCAGCGTGTGGACCTCGACCGCCCCGCGTACCGACGAGGTGAACCACACGCCGTCCGCCGCGTGCAGCTCGGCGGGGGTGACCATCCGCTCGGCGGCGCGCAGGCCCAGCTCGGCGGCGTGGGTGAGCAGCCAGGCCACGGTCGTACCGGCGAGGATGCCGGTGCTGGCGGCCGGCACCGTGCAGAGCGTGTCGTCGGTGAGCCACACCACACTCGCGGTGGGACCCTCCAGCGCGTACCCGTCGGAGGAGATCCAGAGCGCGTCGTCCACGCCGCTCCGGCGGGCCCAGCGGCGGGCGGCGCTGCTGAGCGCGTACGACGTCGATTTGATCCCGGCGGGCAGCCAGCCCAGTCCGCTGCGGGCGTCGGCGGGCATCCCCAGCGGCAGGGTGGCCACGCTGATTCCGGTCCGCCGGGCGGCTCGGGAGGCCGCCGGTACGGGCGCCAGCGTGGCGTACACCGTGGGCGGGCCGCCGGTCTCGGGGCCTCGGGTGCAGACCAACCGCAGTGCCCCCTCCACAGCCGCTGGCCAGCCCGCACACACCTCGTCGAGCAGGTCGATCAGCGCCGCGGTGGGCGGCACGGCCAGTTCGACGGCGTCGGCCCCGGCGACCAGCCGGGCGAGGTGTTCGTCGCGCAGCCACGGCCGGCCCTGACGCAGGTGCATGGTCTCGAAGAGGCCGTCGCCGTGCAGTACGCCGAGGTCGTCACCGCGGAGCATCGGGTCACCGGCCGGCACCGGGCCGCGCCCGAGGACGACAGTCCGCGCGGTCGGATCGGCCCCGACCTCTCCGGCTGGGGACTTCACCATGACCATCGAGCGTAGCGGCGGTCGATCGCGGTGCCCGGACCGGCACGGTGGCCGAACTATGATCGGACGGTGTCCGAATCCTCCCTCGCGGAAATGCTGCGAGCCCGTGGGCTGCGGCTGACGCCCCAGCGACAGCTCGTCCTCCAGGCGGTGCTCGATCTGGGGCACGCCAGCCCGGAGCAGGTGCACACCGCCGTCCGGGAGGTCGCCGCCGGCGTCAACATCACCACCATCTATCGCACGCTTGAGCTGCTGGAACGGCTCGGCCTGGTCACCCACACGCACCTGTCGCACGGCTCACCGACCTATCACGCCGCAGGTGAGCACCAACACGTCCACCTGGTCTGCCGGGAGTGCGGGGCGATCGACGAGATCGATCCGGGGCTGCTCCGGCCGCTCGCCGACGAGTTGGCCGCGCAGCGGGGGTTCCGGGTGGATATCGGGCACGTGTCACTCTTCGGCGTCTGCGTACGCTGCGAGAACGGGGACAACAAATGATCGACATCGCGGGTGCGGTGGCCGTCGAGAGCATCGACGAGGCGAGCCGCGACCAGCCGGATCCGGCGCACGTCGCGGCCGGGGTGCGGGGAGTGGCCGCGCACTACGGGGACCCGCTGCGCGAGCAGCGCACCCTCGACACCGAGGTCGGCCTGGTCGACCGGTCGCACCGGGGAGTCATCGCGGTGCCCGGGGAGGAGCGCGCCGGCTGGTTGCACACGATCACCTCGCAGCACCTGACGACGCTGGCCGCCGGTGAGGGCACCGAGCTGCTGGTGCTCTCCCCGCACGGCCACGTGGAGCAGCACGCGCTTGTCGCGGAGGACGGCGAGACCGCCTGGCTGGACACCGAGCCGGGTGCGACCGAGGGCCTTCTGACCTACCTGGAGAAGATGCGGTTCTTCAGCCGGGTCGACCCGCGCGACGCGACCGCCGAACGGGCGTTGCTGTCGCTGGTCGGGCCGGCGGCGACCGAGGCGCTGGCCACGCTCGGCGTGACCGGGTTGGCCGCACCGGACCTGGTCGCGGTGCCGGGTCCGAAGTTCGCCGCCGGCGCCGTGCCACCGCGGGCGAGTGTCCGGTACGACGTCAAACCGCTGCCGATCGGCGGCTGGGCGCGGCGCGGCCTGCTCGGGGTGGACCTGCTGGTGCCCCGCTCGGCGATGGACCAGGTGGTGGCGGAACTGCGCGGCGCCGGCGTGCCGGTCGCGGGGCTGTGGGCGTACGAGGCGATCCGGGTGGCCGCTCGGCAGCCCCGGGTCGGAGTGGACACCGACCACCGGACCATTCCGGCGGAGGTGGATCTGATCGGCCCGGCGGTGCATCTCGACAAGGGTTGTTACCGGGGGCAGGAGACGGTGGCCCGGGTGCACAACATGGGACGACCGCCGCGTCGCCTCGTACTGCTGCACCTGGACGGGGTGACCACCGACCAGCCGCCGGTGGCCGGTACGCCGGTGACCCTCGACGGCCGGGCGGTGGGCTTCGTCGGCAGCGCGGTGCTGCACCACGAGCTGGGGCAGGTCGCTCTCGCGGTGCTGAAGCGGAACGTCCCGGACGACGCCGCGCTGCGGATCGGGGAGACGGCGGCGGCGATCGACCCGTCCTGAGCGGGGCGTCTAGGATCGCCGGCATGACGACAGGGACGTTGATCACGGTGGCTCCGACGGGCGCGGAGTCGGCCAAGGCGGAGGTGCCGGCGCTGCCGGTGACCCTCGACGAGCTGCTGCTCACCGCGAAGGAGTGCGAGGCGCTCGGCGCCGCCGTGATCCACGTCCACATCCGCGACGACGAGGCCCGGCCGACGCTCGACCCGGTGCGGCTGGCCGACACGGTGGCGGCGCTGCGGGACAGCACCGACCTGATCGTGCAGCTCTCCTCCGGCGGCGCGGTGACCGACCCGGAGGCGGCCCGGCTCGCCGTGCTCGACGCCCGGCCGGACATGGCCTCCTGCACCATGGGCACTGTCAACTTCGGCGACGACGTCTTCCTCAACCGCTGGGAGTTCATCGTCGACCTGCACACGCGGATGCAGGAGCGCGGGATCGTGCCGGAGTACGAGATCTTCGACCTGGGCCACCTGTCCGCGTTGCAGCGACTGCTCGGCAAGTACGGGCTGCCGGTTGGCGGGCACGTGCACGTCGACTTCGTGATGGGCGTGCCCGGCGGCATGCCGGGCACCACCGAGACCCTTGTCGCCGCCCACCGGATGCTGCGCGACCTGCCCGAGGGCACCACCTTCTCGGCCACCGGCGTCGGCCGCAGCACCCTTCCGGTGCTGTTGGCCGCGCTGTCGACCGGCGGGCACCTGCGGGTCGGCATGGAGGACACCGTGACGTACGCGAAGGGGCGTCCGGTGGAGTCCAACATGCAACTGGTCGCCCGCGCGGTGGGGTTCGCCCAGCTCGCCCAGCGCCCGCCACTGACCACCACCGAGGCCCGCGAGCTGCTCGGGCTGTAAGGCCGGGTCTGTCCCGCGCTCCTGTCACCCGGGTGGAGGACCACCTGGTCACCCCGCCGACGGGCACCCCGGGACCGTCGGTACCGTCCAGCGCGTGACGAAGACGTACGAGGGCGGCGCGCCGCTCGCCGAGGTGGTCCGGTCCGGGTTCGTGGAGGGTGCGCACCGCGGCTCGGTGGTGGTGCTGGACCGCACCGGGGCGGCGGTGGCCGCCGCCGGGGACGTGACGTCGCCGATCTTCCCCCGCTCGGCCAGTAAGCCGATGCAGGCGATCGGGATGCTTCGGGCCGGTCTGTCGTTGACCGACCCGGCCGACCTGGCCCTGGTGTCGGCGAGCCACGCGGGTGAGGACTTCCACCTGGCCCGGGTCGGTGCGCTGCTGGAGCGCGCCGGGCTGGACGCCTCGGCCCTGCACTGCCCACCCGACCTGCCGGCGGGCACGGCGGCCCGGGAGGCCGTGTTGCGCGCCGGTGGCGGACCCACCCGGGTGCAGATGAACTGCTCCGGCAAGCACAGCGGGATGCTGCTGACCTGCGCGGCCGCCGGGTGGCCGCGGGATGGCTACTGGCGGCCGGAGCATCCGTTGCAGCAGCGGCTGCGGGCGGCCATCGAGGAGTTCACCGGGGAACAGGCGGGGGCGGTGGGCGTGGACGGCTGCGGCGCCCCGGTGCTCGCCGTGTCGCTGACCGGCCTTGCCGGGGCGTTCTTCCGGCTGGTCGACGCCGAGCCCGGCTCGGTGCCCCGCGCCGTGGCCGACGCCATGCGCGCGTACCCGGAGATCGTCGGTGGCACCCAGGCCGACGACACCCGGCTCATGCGTGGGGTCCCGGGCCTGCTGGCCAAGATTGGTGCCGAGGGTGTGATCGCGGTGGCCCTGCCGGGCGTCGGCGCCGTCGCACTGAAGATCGACGACGGCGCCGACCGGGCCCGGATGCCGGTGCTGGTCTCCGCGCTGCGCCGGCTAGGTGTGGACGCCCCGGTGCTGACCGAGTACGCGGAGGTGCCGCTCTTCGGCGGCGGCGTCCCGGTCGGCGCGGTCCGCCCGCTCTGGCGACACCAGCGGCACGGGCGGCTCGCCGCCCGTGCCGCTAGTTCAGGAAGTCGAGCAGGGCGGCGTTGACCGGCTCCGGACGTTCCAGCGGCAGCAGGTGCCCGGCGTCCGGCACGTCGGGCAGCCGTACCGCGCCGGGGACCTCGGCGGCTATCCGGTCGGCGAGTCGACTGATATCCGGCACGTCCGCGGCGCCGGCGGTGACCAGGACGGGGATCGTCAACTCGCCGAGGCGACCGATCGCCGGTGGCGTCAGCTCGCCCACCTCGACCGCGCCGAGCGCCAACTCGGCGGCGAGGGCACGCTGGTCCATCTCCTGCGCGAACGCGAGCAGTTCCGGGTCGACGTCCTCCGGCTGGCGGGCCGGGCCGACCACCCAGAACCGCACCTCGCCGGCCGCCCCGGCGACGAAGTCGTCCGGGTCGACCTCTCCGACCAGGCTGTCCCAGAGGTCGTTCGCTTCCTCGGACCACTCGTTGCCGGAGACCGCGGTGTCGAACAGCGCGAGCGCGCTCACCCGGTCCGGGTGGGCCAGCGCGGTGTCGATGGCGACCGACCCACCGAAGGAGCAGCCGACCAGGGCGGCCCGGGGCAGGTCGAGCGCGTCCAGCAGCCCGGCCACGTCGTCGTGGTGCGTGAACGGGGTGGGGGGCAACTCCGAGTCTCCGTAGCCGCGCAGGTCCGGAACGATCACCCGGTGCCGAGTGGCGAGCGCGGGCACCTGCCCCCGCCACATCCGCCGGTCGGCGATGCCGGCGTGCAGCAGCACGACCGGCGAACCGGTGCCGGCCTCGTCGTACGCGATGCTTGCTCCGTTGACTGTGATCGTGTGCACGAACGGACCGTACGGATCGGCGTTGCGGCGCGCAAACAGGGCGCTGAGACGTTGCTAACTACGGCTAGCGTTTTGCTTGCAACAGCTAGCGCGATTGGTTAGCGTCGCTCCCATGGCCACACCCAAGGACCTTCCCGACGTCGGCGGGTTCATCCGCGATCTGCGGCGCAACGCCAAGATCTCGCTGCGACAGCTCGCCGAGCAGGCGGGGGTCAGCAACCCGTACCTGAGCCAGATCGAGCGCGGGCTGCGCAAGCCGAGCGCCGAGGTGCTTCAGCAACTGGCGAGCGCGCTGCGGGTCTCCACCCCGGCGATGTACCTGCGCGCCGGGCTGCTCGACGACAAGGAGGGCCACGGTGTGCTGGCCGCCATCGCGGTGGACACCGACCTGACGATGGCCCAGAAGCAGTCGCTCAGCCAGATCTACGAGACGTTCCGCCGGGAGAACACCCGGCTGGCCGAGGCCCGGGCCGAGGCCGAGGGCACCGGCGCGACCGGAGCGACCACTCCGACCGACGTCGCCGACCAGCCCGCCGACGTGGCCAACCTGGCCGCCACCGGCCCCACCACCGCAGGCGGCACCCCGACCGAGGCCGTGCTCGAGTCGGTCGCCGTCACCGAGGCGGGCACCGCACCCGCCCCGGGCAGCACCAGCACCCCCGAGAAGAAGGCCGCCGGTCCGGCGGCCCGCGAGGCCGCCACGGTGGCCGAAGAGGAGACCTCATGAGCGAGCCGAAGACCAACCGCATCCCCGCCCCGATCTACGCCGCCGCTGGCGCCGGTGAGTTGGCCATCGAGCAGCTGCGCAAGCTGCCGGCCGTGGTCGGCGTCCTCGGCACCCGGGTCGTCGCCGACCTCGGCGGCCGGGCCGTGCTGACCGGCTTCGAGTTGCGGCAGAAGGCCACCGAGACGCTGCGTACCGCCAACGAGACCGCCGGCACGCTGCGCGAGCTGGACCTGGCCAAGCTCCGCGAGTCGGCCGACCTGGCCAAGCTGCGCGAGGCCGCCGACCTCGACAAGCTGCGGGCAGCCGCGACCCGCAACGCCATCATGGTCTTCGCGGGCGCGCAGGCCGCCCAGGAACGGGCCTACGCGGCGTACGGCGCGCTTGTCGCCCGCGGCGAGCGGGTTGTCGGCGCCGGCGTGCTGGAGGCCGCCGAGACGGTCAACGCCGACATCGAGGCGACCGAGACAGTGACGCCCGTCACCGCCACCCCGGCCGCCCCGGTCGCGACCCCCGCCGACGTGTCGACCTCCGCCGACGTGCCGACCCCGGCCGACGTGGCCGAGATCGTCGAGGCCAAGCCGGCCGCCGCCAAGAAGGCCGCCCGTGCGCCGAAGGCCGCCAAGCCGGCCGCGACCCCGTCGGCGAAGCTTCCCGGTGCCACCAAGCGGACCCGCCCGGCGGCCGAGTAGTTCGTCAGGTCGACGACCCCGGCGGCGTCCTTGTCGGACGTAGCCGGGGTCCTCGACATAAGCTTGCCGGCATGGCCAACGCCGCGCCGATCTTCGCGTTCGAAGTCCGCTCCGTGATCGAGCTGATCCTGCTCGTCTTCGCGCTGATCGTCCAGGGCGTCGCTCTGGTGCACGCGATCACCCAGCGCTCCGACGCCTTCCCCGCCATTGGCACCCTCCCGAAGGGCGGCTGGATCGCCATCCTCGCCGTCTGCCTCGTGCTGACCCTGCTGGGCTTCGGCCCGATCAGCCTCTTCGGTCTGATCGGGATCGCCGCCGGCCTGATCTACCTCCTCGACGTTCGGGTCGGTCTGCGCGACCTGAGCGACGGTAAAGGGTTCTGGTGAGAGGTTTTCGCTGGCCACCCCCACCGGACAGTGGACCCCGCACCTGGGGTCCCGGCCCGGGTGGGCCGCGTACCGGCCGACCGGCGCTGCCGGAGCCGGAGACCGAGCTGGTCGCCACCCCGCACGGCGTACGCCTGGAACGGCTGGTCACCGGCACCGGTGATCCGGTCACCGTGTTCGCGCACGGGCTGGGCAACGGCATCGCCACCACCCGCCCGTTCGGCAGTGGCGTGACCGGCCGCAAGGTGTTCTTCCAGTTCCGCGGGCACGGCCGTTCCGACGCCCCGGACGGGTCGTGGGACTACCTGGACCTGGCCCGGGATCTGCGCGCGATCGCAGACCTCGGCGGGGCCAGCCGGGCGTTCGGCGCCAGCCTCGGCGCCGGTGCCCTCTGCCGGTTGCTCGCGGAGAGCCCGGAGCGTTTCGAGAAGCTGGTCTTCTTCCTGCCGGCGGTGCTCGACGAGCCGCGCGGGCCGGTCGCCCACGAACGGATCACGGATCTGCTGGCGGCGGTGCAGAGCGGGGAGGCCTCGGCGGTCGCCGACGTCGTCGCGCTGGAGCTGCCCGCGGCAGTGCGCAACACACCTGCCGGCTGGGCGTACCTGCGGCAGCGGCTCGACCAGCTGCTGCGCGACGGTCTGGCCGAGGGGCTGGGCACGCTTGCGGAGCAGACGTCGCTGCGCCAGATCGGCGACCTGGCGGCGGTCACCGCGCCGGCGCTTGTCATCGGTTGCGCGGGCGACGACCTGCATCCGGTCGAGGTCGCCGAGCGGCTCGCCGTCGCGCTGCCCCAGGCCACCCTGCACGTGTACGACAGGCCCGGCGTCCTCTGGACGGAACGCGCCGACCTGCGGGACCGCATCGCCGGCTTCCTGAACGAGTAACCTGCCCTGTCATGGGCGTCACACAACATGGCCGCACGCACCGGCTCGACCTCGCCGACCCGACCCTGCGCGAGTGGACGTGCACGGTCCTGCACGCCGACGCCGAGCAGGGCATCGTGCTGGACCGCTCGGCGTTCTACCCGGGCGGCGGCGGCCAACCGCCGGACCACGGAGTGCTGCTGTGGCAGGGCGTGCAGACCCGGATCGTCGGCACCCGCAAGGGCGACGACCCGTACCTGATCCCCGCCGAGGGTGACCCGCTGCCGCCGGTCGGCACCGAGGTCGTCGGCGCGCTGGAGGATGAGCGCCGCACCCGGTTGATGCGTACCCACTCGGGCCTGCACGTGCTCTGCGGTGTGGTGTTCCGCGACTTCGGCGCGCTGGTGACCGGCAACTCCATGGACGTTGGCGAGGCTCGGATGGACTTCAACCTCCCCGAGGTCCCGCCGGACTTCAAGAGCCGGATCGAGGAGCTGGTCAACGCCGAGGTGGCCGCCGACCGCTCGGTCGCCACCCGGGTGCTGCCGCGCACCGAGGCGCTGGCCCTGCCGGACATCATCCGTACCCAGTCCAACCTCATTCCGCCGGACGAGCAGGAGGTCCGGATCGTCGACATCGTCGGGCTGGACGTGCAGGCCGACGGCGGCACCCACGTCGCGTCCACCGCGCAGATCGGCAAGGTGCAGGTCGTGAAGGTGGAGAGCAAGGGCCGGGCCAACCGCCGCGTCCGCGTCCGGTTGGTGGACTAGATCGGGTGACGAATTCGGACGCCGGTTGTCAGGTATCGCTGGCAACGTCGCAGGCATGACACAACCGCTCGCAGGAAAGATCGCGCTTGTCGCCGGCGCCACCCGGGGCGCCGGTCGGCAGATCGCGATCCAGCTCGGTGCCGCTGGCGCCACCGTCTACGCCACCGGCCGCAGCAGCAGTGCCGGCCGCTCGGAGATGAACCGGCCGGAGACCATCGAGGAGACCGCCGAGGCGGTCACCGCGGCTGGCGGCACCGGCATCGCCGTTCGGGTCGACCACCTGGTGCCCGAGCAGGTCCGCGACCTGGTCGCCCGGATCGACGCCGAGCAGGGCCAGCTCGACGTGCTGGTCAACGACATCTGGGGTGGCGACCCGTTGGTCACCTGGGACAAGCCGGTCTGGGAGCAGCCGCTGGACGCCGGCTTCCGCACCCTGCGGCTGGCCATCGACACGCACATCATCACCAGCCACTTCGCCCTGCCGCTGCTGATCCGCAAGCCCGGCGGTCTGGTGGTGGAGATGGGGGACGGCACCAAGGCGTACAACGACGAGAACTACCGGCTGTCGGTCTTCTACGACCTGGCCAAGGTCTCGGTCAACCGGCTCGCCTTCATTCAGGCGCACGAGCTGAAGCCGCACGGTTGCACGGCCGTGGCGCTCACCCCCGGCTGGATCCGTTCCGAGGCGATGCTTGAGCACTTCGGCGTGACCGAGGAGAACTGGCGTGACGGCGCCGCCACCGACCCGAACTTCCTCATCTCGGAGACCCCGGCCTTCGTCGGCCGCGCGGTGGCCGCGCTCGCCGCCGACGAGGACAAGGCCCGCTGGAACGGCCAGTCCGTCGACGCCGGCACGCTGTCCAAGGTGTACGGCTTCACCGACCTCGACGGCAGCCAACCGGAGGGCTTCCGCTACATCACCGAGGTGGTCGACGCGGGCAAGCCGGCGGACGTCACCGGCTACCGGTAGAGCGCGCCGAGGCGGTCCGCCGCCTCGGCCAACAACTGCCGCAACTCGGGTGGATCGAGCACCTCCACCTCGGGGCCGAGCCCCAGCAGTTGGCGGTACGCCACCGGGACCGACTCGACGGGCAGCCGGGCCACCACCCAGCCCTGCCCGTCGGGCGGACCGGCGGCGGCGACCAGTTCGTCGTACACGAAGGGGGCATCGACCAGGTGCCGGAGCTGGCGCAGGCCGGCGGGGCTCAGCCGGACGGCGACCTCGGCCCGCAGCATGGTCCGCAGGAACGACCCGGCCTGCTCGCGCCAGTGCCCGGCCAGGTCGAAGCCCTCGTCGCGGTCGAACTGCTCGTCGCCCACCTCGACCCCGGTGACCCGGTCCACCCGGTAGGTGCGCACGTCGTCGCCGGCCCGGCCGACCAGATACCAGACCGCACTTTTCAGCACCAGGCCGTACGGCTGGACCCGGCGGGTCACCTCCCGGTCGCCGCGCCGGTAGCGCAGCTCCACCACCCGGTCCGCCCAGACCGCCCGGGCCAACTCGGGAAGCCAGAGCGGTGGCGAGGTCTCCCGGAACCAGCCCGGTACGTCCAGGTGGAACCGTTGCCCGGCACGGGCCGGAGCGTCGCGCAGGGCGGGCGGCAGCGCGGCGAGCACCTTCAGCTCGGCGGACGCGACCGCGTCGGCCAGCCCCATCTCACCGGCCGGCCCGGGCAGCCCGCTGAGGAAGAGCGCCTCCGCCTCGTCCCGGGTCAGCCCGGTCAGTCGGGTGCGGTAGCCGCCGAGCAGCCGGTAACCGCCGGCCCGACCCCGATCGGCGTAGACCGGCACCCCGGCGGCGGAGAGGGCCAGCACGTCCCGGTAGACGGTCCGCTCGGAGACCTCCAACTCCCGCGCCAGCTCGCTCGCGGTCATCGACCCGCGCGCCTGCAACAGCAACAGCAACGAGATCAGCCGGGACGCGCGCACCCGCCCATCCTGCCCGGTGCCGCTCACCGCCCGCCGGGCGTCAGCAACCCCCGGTCGTACGCGGTGGCCACCGCGGCAGCGCGGTCGTTGACCCCGAGCTTGGCGTACACGTGCAGCAGGTGGGTCTTGACGGTGGCCTCGCTGATGAACAGGCGGGTCGCCGCCTCCCGGTTGGAGGCACCCCGGGCCACCAGGGTGAGCACCTCCAGCTCCCGTTGACTCAGCGGCTCCTCGGCGGGAGCGCGCAGCCGACCCATCAGCCGCCCGGCGACGCTCGGCGCGAGCACCGACTCACCACGGGCCGCCGCCCGGACCGCGCGCACCAGGTCTTCCCGAGGGGTGTCCTTGAGCAGGTAACCGGTCGCACCGGCCTCGATCGCCGGCAGCACGTCCGCGTCCGTGTCGTACGTGGTGAGCACCAGCACCCGGGCGGTGCTCCCGGCGCGAGCCAGCCGGCCGATGGCGGTCACCCCGTCCATCCCGGGCATCCGTAGGTCCATCAGCACCACGTCCGGCCGCAGCGTCGCGATCAGGGCCAACGCCTCCGAGCCGTCCACGGCCTCGCCGAGAACCTCGAAATCGGGGTCGCCGGTGAACATGCCCCGCAGGCCGTCCCGCACGACCGGATGGTCGTCGACGATCAGCAGTCGTATCGGGGCGGTCAACCGGCACCTCCGGGTAGCGCGGGGACGGACGCCGAGATTGCGGTGCCGCCGCCCGGCTCGGATTCGACGGCCAACTCGCCACCGACCCGGGTCACCCGCTGCCGCATGGCGGTCAGCCCGTACCCGCCGCCCGGCTCGCGGGGCGCCGGCCGGTCGGTGACGTCGAAGCCGGTCCCGTCATCCCGGACATCGAGCGTGACCACGTCCGCCATGTACGACAGGGTCAGCCCGACGCGCGACGCGTCGGCATGCCGGGCCACGTTGGACAGCGCCTCCTGGGCGGCCCGCAGCAGGGTCACCTCGACCTCCGGGTGCAGCGGGCGGGGCGTGCCGGTGGTGGCCACGTCGGCCCGTACCCCGTTCCGGGCCGCCCAGCGCCCGCCCAGCTCGACGAGGGCGTCCGGCAGCCGGGCCGTCTCCAACGGTTCCGGGCGGACCGCCTGCACCGAGCGACGGGCCTCGGTGAGGCTCTCCCGGGCCAGGGCGAGCGCGTTGTCGACGTGCCGGCGCCAGTCGGCGGACCGGTCGCGGCCCTGCTCGGCCGCCTCCAGTTGGGTGATGATGCCGGTCAACCCCTGCGCCAGGGTGTCGTGGATCTCCCGCGCCATCCGTTGCCGCTCGTCCAGCACCCCGGCCTCCCGAGCCTGGGTGAGCAGTTGGGCGTGCAGCCCGGCGTTCTCCCGGACCGTCTCGGTGAGTTGGCGGTTGGCCTCGCCGAGTTCCACCACCAACCGCCGGCGCTTGGCGTCCTCCTGTTCGGCGACCATCGCGAACCAGCTCACCGAGCCGGCCACCACCAGGTTGAACAGCACCAGCACCAGCCAGAGCGGCAGGTTCGACGTCACCACCGTCAGGCCGCCGCCCTGCGACGTGGCGACGAGGGTGGCAGTGGTGACGACACCGACGATCCGCCAGTGAGTGCGTAGCACCGAAAAGGCGTGGATGTAACCGACCCAGGCGAAGAAGCCGTACCACGGACTGGCGGCCACCAGCACGGCGGCGAACGTGAGCAGCCCGGCGTAGTAGACCGCCATCAACCCGCGCCGGCTCTGCCACCCGGGGTGCAGGGTGATGAACCAGGCGACCCAGCACCCGGCCGCCGCGGCGACGGCGAGGGTCGGCATCGCCCCCAGGCTGCGGGGCGCCGGTGCGACGAGGGCCAGCAAGGTGCCCAGGGCCAGCCCGCCGAAGGGGAACACCCGATAGAGGCTCGCCTCGCGCTCACGCCAACCGGTCAGACGGTCGTGCCCACCGTTGCAGGTCATCGCATCTCCGCTCACTCCCAGCGGAACAGTTTCGCCGCGCCGGCGCCGGCCGCCACGGCGATCACCGCCATTATTCCCAGGTGCAGCGGCTGCGGCGACGTGCCGGTCCAGGCGTCGAGGAGCGCCTGCACCCCGGGCGGCGTGTAGTCACCGATCCGCGCCACGAAATCCGGAAGCAGGAACCGGGGGAGGTAGGCCCCGCCGAAGAACATGGTGACCATGAACAACGGTGCGGCCAGGGCCTGGGCCGCCTTCGTCGTCCGGGCCACGGCGGCGACCAGCAGGCCGAGCGCCAGCAGCGCCGCCGTACCGAGCAGGAACGCCACGGTGAAGCCGAGCGGGTGCCGGGGCAGCGGCACCCCGAAAGCCAGCCGGGCGACGACGATGAGCAGCAGCGCGCTGGCCAGGATCCCGGCCAGGGCCAGCACCAGTTGGGCGGCGAGCAGGGCCGCCGGGTGCGCCGGGGTGGTCGCCAGCCGGCGCAGCACGCCGCGTTCCCGGTAGGTGGCCAACACGGCGGGCAGGGTGTTCACCCCCACCATGGCGAGGGTGACCACCAGCAGCGACGGCGCGAAGTAGCTGACGAAGGTCTGCCCGTCGAAGTTCGGATCCGGCTCACGGAGCGCCGGGATCAGCCCCAGCACCGTCAGGATCAGGGTGGGCAGCCCGACGGTGGTGAGCAGCGTCGGCCGGTCCCGCAGGTAGAGCCGCGCCTCGATCCTCAGGATCTGGCGAAAGGCGTGCATGGTGGCTCCCTTCTCAGTTGGTGGACCGGTGCCCGATCAGCTCCACGAAGGCATCGTCGAGGGTGGACTGCTCCAACCGCAGGTCCGCGACGACGATCTGGTGACGGGCGAGCACCGAGGTGACCGCGTGCAGCAACTCACCGGTGCCGGTCACCACCACCTGGCTGCCGGTACGGTGCACGTCGGTGACCTCGGGCAGGTCGGTGAGGAGCCGGTCGTCGACCGGGGCCGACGGCCGGAACCGGATCCGCTGCTCCGGCGCCACCGTCGACACCAGGCCCGCCGGGCTGTCCAGCGCGACGACCCGGCCCCGGTCGATCACCGCGACCCGGTCGCAGAGCCGCTCGGCCTCCTCCATGAAGTGGGTGACCAGCACGATCGTCACCCCGCTGTCGCGGACCTGTTCGATGAGGCCCCAGGTGTCCCGGCGGGCCTGCGGGTCCAGCCCGGTGGTCAGCTCGTCGAGGATGGCGATCTCTGGATTGCCCACCAGTGCCAGCGCGATGGAGAGGCGCTGCTTCTGACCACCGGAGAGCTTCTTGTACGCGGTGTTCCGCTTCTCGCCGAGACCCAGCTTCTCGATCAACGCGGCCGGGTCGGCCGGGTTGCGGTAGAACGAGGCGTACAACTCCAGTGCCTCGGCCACCCGCAGCCGGTCCGGCAGTTGACTCTCCTGGAGTTGCACCCCGACCCGCTGGCGTAGCTGGGCCGCGTCCCGGCGAGGGTCGAGCCCGAGGACCGACACCTCGCCCCCGTCCGGGACACGCAGCCCGGCGACACATTCGACGGTGGTGGTCTTGCCGGCGCCGTTCGGGCCGAGCACGCCGAAGATCTCCCCGGGCTCCACCGCGAACGACACGTCCTCCACGGCCACCAGATCGCCGTACCGCTTCCTCAGGTGGGTCACCTCGATGACCGACATCGTGTCGCCTCCCGCCGCTGGCCTCGTACCCCTCAAGGGTCGTCGGGGTGACCCGGCGGCGAATCGACCGGTCGGCGATGATCGACCGTGGCCCCGGTTGATCGCCTCCGTCCGTCAACCGGTTGATGCGTGCGGTGCGGGTCGCTGCTAGCGCGCTGCCCGGCGGATTCGATCACCGCTCGCTAGGCTGCTCGATCGTGGATGTCAGCAGAGTCGCCAGCCCGGTCACCGGGGTCGTCGGACGCTTCTTCGCCGGAGCGGGGCTGCTCCTGCGCGGGCTGGGTCTCTACGTCCGCAGCCCGGGGCTGATGCTGCTCGGCGTCGTGCCGGCGCTGATCTCCGGCGCGCTGTTCCTGGCCGCGCTCGCCACCCTGGTGTACTTCGTGGACGACCTCGCCGCGCTTGTCACCCCGTTCGCCGACGACTGGTCGACCACGTCCCGCAGCCTGGTCCGGGTGATCGCCGGGCTGGCCTTCCTGGGCGTTGGCGGCCTGCTCGGAGTGCTCACCTTCACCGCGGTGACCCTGGTCATCGGCGACCCGTTCTACGAGAAGATCTCCGAGCGGGTCGAGCAGCGGTACGGCGGCACGCCCGGCGCGGTGGACGTGCCGTTCTGGTCGTCGCTGCGGCGCAGCCTCGCCGACTCGGTACGGCTGGTGGCACTCACGGTGCTGGTGGGGATTCCGCTGTTCATCGCCGGCTTCATCCCGGTGGTCGGTCAGACGGTCGTCCCGGTCATCGGGGCGGCGGTGGGCGGGTGGTTCCTCGCCGTGGAGCTGGTCGGCGCGCCGTTCTACCGGCGCGGGATGCGGCTGCCGCAGCGCCGGACGATCCTGAAGGCCGACCGGGCCACCTCGCTCGGTTTCGGGGTGGCGGTCTTCCTCTGCTTCCTCATCCCACTCGGCGCGGTGCTGATCATGCCGGCGGCGGTCGCCGGTGCCACCCTGCTGGCCCGCCGCTCGATGGGCCAGTCGATCGAGAAGGACTGACATGGAGATCACCCTGGTCGAGGGGGACATCACCACCCAGCGGGCGGACGCCATCGTGAACGCCGCGAACTCGTCCCTGCTCGGGGGCGGAGGAGTCGACGGTGCGATCCACCGGCGCGGTGGGCCGGCCATCCTGGCCGAGTGCCGGGCGCTGCGGGCGTCCCACTACGGCAAGGGCCTGCCCACCGGTCAGGCGGTGGCGACCACGGCCGGGGAACTGCCGGCCCGCTGGGTGATCCACACCGTCGGTCCGGTCTGGTCGGCGAGCGAGGACCGGTCGGCGCTGCTGCGCGACTGTTACGCCAACAGCCTGCGGGTGGCCGACGAGTTGGCCGCGTCCACTGTGGCGTTCCCGCTGATTTCCGCTGGCATCTACGGGTGGCCGATCGACGACGCGGTCCGGCAGGCACTGTCGGTGCTGCGCTCGGCCACGCCGGTCGCCGTCACCGAGGCACGCCTGGTGCTCTTCGGCGCCGACACCCACGCGACAGCCCGCCAGGTCTTCGACGCCGCCTGACGTCGGCGCGCCACCGCCTCGATCACGCCGTCCTGGTCAGGTCAGGTCGGCCAGGCAGGTCCACTGGGACGCCACCGGGCGGTACCCCAGCCGGGCGTTGATCGCCAGCATCGAGGCGTTGGTCTCGTCGTTCGAGGTGTACGCGATCCGTACGCCGTTGGCGGCGGCCCGGTGCAGCGCCGCCGTCTTGGCCAGCCGGGCCAGCCCACGCCCCCGGTACGCGGGGATGCTGCCCGTGTAGTCCGACCACATCCGGTCCCCGTCCCGCTTCACGAGGCTGAAGGCCACCACTTCACCGTCGACCTCGGCGGCGGTGCTGGCCGTCTTGTCCAGCCCGAGGTTGTCCCACACGTCGTACTGCCAGCTCTCGTAGCTGATCGCGTCGACCGGCACGTCGCCCGGTTCGTCCGCTGCCGAGGCCACATTCGCCACGTACAGCAGGTGGGGGTCCAGGTCGGCGATCGGGCGCAGTCGTACGCCCGGGGGCGGCTCGGGCAGTGCTGGCGCCGGATTCAGGTCGAGTGCCGAGTAGCGCACCTCTCGGCTCGGCTCGTAACCGTGTCGGCGGGCGAACGGCAGCGCCTCCGGCTGTGCCATGGCACGCACCCGGCGGATTCCCAAGGGGCGAAGGTGGTCGGTCGCGGCGGTCAGCAGGGCCGTCCCGACGCCGCGCCCCCGGTGCTCCGGGTGCACGTGCAGCAGGTTGATGCCGCCGACGCTCGCCACCGATGTCGAGGTGATCCGTTCGGCGGACACCCAGCCGACGACCCGCGCGTCGACCTCGGCCACGAAGGCGGCCCAGTCCTCCTCGGGCGGCGGCTCGGCGATCATCTTCCGGGTCGACTCGACACCGCGCACCAGGTACGGAACGACCGTCGCCCGCAGGGCCACCACGGCCGGGGCGTCGTCCGGCGTTGCCACCCGAATCCGCATGTCAGGCCCCCGTCCGTACGGCGGCGACGGCCTCGACCTCGACGAGTTGGTCGGAATAGCCGAGAACGGCAACACCGAGCAGGGTGCTGGGTGGGTCGTGGTCGCCGAAGAAGTCGCGCACCACCTCCCAGACGGTCACCAGGTCGGCCTGCCGGGAGGACGCCACGTACACCGTGGTCTTGACGACGTCGGTGGGGATGGCGCCGGCCGCGGCGAGGGCGGTCTTGAGGTTCGCCAGCACCTGCCGGGCCTGCGCGGCGTGATCGCCTGGCGCGACGGTGCGTCCCTCGGCGTCGAGCGGGCAGGCACCGGCGGTGAAGACCAGTCGCGTGTTTGGTTCGACGGTGGCCGCGTAGGCGTATTCGGCGACGTCGGAGAGTGCGGGGACGTGCAGCAGCGCGACATGGTCCGGCATGCCGGCGAGACTAACCACGATCGCCCGCCGCAGCGAGGCATTAACCTCGCGCCCGTACGGCGAGGAGGCAGTTGTGCGGATCTTGCCGCAGCGCGCGGGCGCCTGACCGCGCCCGGCGCGGTCAGGCGGACACGCGGCGGATCAGTTCGGTGGGGAGCATGACCGACTGTTCGATCGTTTGGCCGGCGGCGAGGCGGAGCAGTTGCTGGGTCATCCGCCGGCCGAGTTCCACGATCGGCTGCCGGACGGTGGTCAGCGGTGGCTCGGTGTAGGCGGCGGTTTCGATGTCGTCGAAGCCGATGACCGCGACGTCCTCCGGCACGCGTCGGCCGGCTTCGCGCAGCGTCCGCAGGGCGGCGTGCGCCATCAGGTCGGAGGCGGCGAAGACACCGTCCAGGTCGGGGTGCTCGGTGAGCAGCCGGTGCATCGCCGCCGACCCGGACTCCCTGGTGAAGTCGCCGACGGCGACCAACTCGGGCAGCCCCGCGTCGTGGACCGCGCTGCGGTAACCGGTGAGTCGTTCGATTCCGGCGATCATGTCCTGCGGGCCGGCGATGGTGGCGATCCGCCGTCGACCGCTGGCGACGAGGTGTCGGACGGCTGCGGTCACCCCGCCCACGTGGTCGACGTCGACGTACGGCACGGGCCCATCGCCGAGCGGCCGGCCGCTGACCACGACCGGGATGCCGAGCCGGGCAAGTGTGCCGGGCAGCGGGTCGGCACCGTGCAGCGAGGCGAAGAGCACCCCGTCGACGTGCCGGCCGGTGGTGTAGCGCTCGACCCGGTGGTGTCCGGCCGGCGAGCCGGCGAGCATCAGCACCAGTTGCTTGTCGGCGGCCTCCAGTTCCTGGCTGACGCCACGGATGATGCCGGGGAAGACCTGGTCGTCGGAGAAGACCCGGGTGGCCGCCTCCGGCATGACCAGGGCGATCGAGTCGGTGCGTTGGGTGACCAGGCTGCGGGCGGCGAGGTTCGGCACGTAGCCCAGCTCGGCGACCGCCCGGGTGACCGCCTCCCGGATCGGCTCGGCGACGGTGGTGGAGCCGTTGACCACACGGGACACGGTGGCCCGGGACACCCCGGCCCGCGCCGCCACCGCTTCGAGCGTCGGCCGTTGCACCGTCGTCATCGCGCCTTCCTCACGCTCGTCACCGCCCGTACCTGGTGCTCAACGCCGGCACCTGGCCATCAGTGTGCGCCGCTGAGTCACGACAGCGTGACCGGCGCTTCCCGCGCTGTCAAGAGAGCGCTCTCTCAGCATCTTGCGGGTTGGCCCCGGAACGGGCGAGGGCGCCACCCGTCGGGGTGACGCCCTCGTCGATCCAAAGGATCACTTGGCCCGCAGGCCGTCCAGCAGGGCGCGGTCACCAGCCACGTCAAGCGTCTCGAAGCTCACCCGACCCCAGAGCGCCAGCAGCAGGTCGCTCGCCGTGCCGCTGACCTGTGCCCGCGCGTGATGATCGTCGTGGTCGAGAATGGTCGCCGTGTCCAGCAGCGCCACACCCTCGCCGCGCAGCCGCAAATACCACTCCTGAGCCGCGTCGGTCGCGGTGAGCTGCACCACCCCGCGCCAGTCGCCCGGCGTCCGCCGTCGACCCGCCGGCAGCCAGGTGTCCAGCACCTCACTCACCCCGTCGGCCGCGAGCTTCGCCTCCACCGGCTCGCCGGCCGCGATGGCGAGCTGGGCGTCCCAACGGTGCACAGCCGTCTCGTGCGCCATCCGGCGCGGCCAGAAGCCGGCCTTCTTCGGCTGCGGAGCCCAGTTCCACGCCGGCGCCTCCGGGTCGAGCCCGTCGAAGACCGTCATCAGCTGGTCGTACCCCTGCTGCCACAGCTGCAGCGGGGGCACGCCCGGGGCCGCCTCAAGCGGCTCCCGGCGGGCCGGCTGAGTGGTCTGGCCGGCACCGGCGAACGACGAAACCCACTGGTAGATGCCCGCGAGGTGCAGTGTGAGGTCGCCGACCGTCCAGCCCGGACAGGACAGAACCGGTGTCTCCGGCGGCGCCTCGGCCACCGCCGCCGCGAACGCGGGACCCTCCGTTCGGAGTGCCCCGACCCAGAAATCCTTGCTGCCCTGCAGTCTGCTCATCGCCATCCTCCCGGGGGTGCCGGACGACCAGTGGGTGCCACGGCTATCGGTCAGCCTAAGGTGAAGGGCGTGCCAGACGCCTCCGCCCAGCCGACAACCGAAGCCGATCGTGCCATCCCTGGTCCACTGGCCAGCTACACCACTCTACGAATGGGTGGGGCGGCCCAGCGGATCGTGGTCGCCGACAGTGCCGACGAGATCATCCGCGCCGTCCGCGCCGCGGACGAGCCGGTCCTGGTCCTGGCCGGCGGCAGCAACGTGGTGATCGGCGACTCCGGCTTCCCCGGCACCGTCGTGCTGGTGCGCTCCCGTGGGCTGCGCGTCATCGGCGAGGACGCCGGATCGGTCACCGTACGGGTCGACGCCGGCGAGCCGTGGGACGACCTGGTCGCCGCCACGGTGGCCAACGGCTGGGCCGGGCTGGAGTGTCTCTCCGGCATCCCCGGCTCGACCGGCGCTACCCCGATCCAGAACGTCGGCGCGTACGGCCAGGAGGTCGCCGAGACGATCAGCGCCGTCGAGGTGTACGACCGGGCCGAGGGCACCCGCCACAGCATCCCCGCCGCCGACTGCGGGTTCGCCTACCGAGGCAGCATCTTCAAGTACCGGGACCGGTGGGTGGTCCTCTCCGTCGACTTCCGGCTCACCCCGTCCCCGCTCTCCGGCCCGGTGCGCTACGCCGAGCTGGCTCGTGCGCTCGGTGTCGAGGTGGGTGACCAGGTGCCGTTGGCCGACGCCCGAGCGGCGGTGCTGCGGTTGCGCGCGGGCAAGGGCATGGTGCTCGACGCCACCGACCCGGACACTCGCTCGGTCGGTTCCTTCTTCACCAACCCGGTGCTGGACCAGGCGACGTACGAGCTGCTCCTGGAGCGCGCCGCCGAGCTGGGCGACCCGCCCGCCTGGCCGGGAGCCGACGGCCTGGTCAAGGTGAGCGCGGCCTGGCTGATCGACAAGGCCGGCTTCACCAAGGGCCACCCCGGCGAGGGCGGAGTGTCGATCTCCAGCAAGCACACCCTGGCCCTGACCAACCACAGCGGCACGGCCAGCACCGGTGATTTGCTCGCCCTGGCCCGCGACATCCGTGACACGGTGCACGACCGCTTCGGCGTGACCCTGCACCCCGAACCAGTCCTCATCAACTGCGCCCTCTAACCCACCCCACCCCACCCCACCCCACCCCACCCCACCCCGCCCCGGCACGCCTCCACCCCCGGCCCGACCGCGTTGATCAAGGAGTTGTGGCGGGGGACAATTGCCGCCTTCGGGGTTAAAGCGCCCACCACGACTCCATGATCGACTGGGCTGGACTGGCCTGGGCTGGGCGGGGCGGGGCGGGGCGGGGCTGGGCTGGGCTGGGGCGGGGCGGGCTGGTTACGGGAGGGGCCAGGGGACGGTTAGTTCGCCCTGGCGCCAGCGCGTGGGGCCGTCCAGGACGGGCCAGCCGGTCTCGCGGAGCCGGGTCACCGCGTGCAGCCAGCGTTGGCGGGGGCCGAAGGTGGCGTACGGGGCGGCGGCCTGCCAGGCGTCGTCCAGGGCGCGGATCAGCTCGTGCACCGGCTCACCGGGAACGTTGCGGTGGATCAGCGCCTTGGGTAGCCGCTCGGCCAACTCGGCGGGGCTGCCCAGCGTGCTGAGCTTCGCGGACAGGGTCAGCGTCCGCGGGCCGTCGGCGTCGACCAGCAGCCAACTGGCGAGCCGACCCAACTCGTCGCAGGTGCCCTCGACGAGCACCCCACCCGGGGCGAGCGCGGCGGTCATCGTGCGCCAGGCGTCCGGGACCTCGCTCTCGTCGTACTGTCGCAGCACGTTGAACGCGCGGACCAGCACCGGCCGGAGCCCGGCCAACTCGAACCCACCCCGAGCGAACGTCAGCCCGGGTGGGTCGGCGGCCGGGGCCGCGGCCGCCACCCGGGCCGCGTCGATCTCCAATCCGACCAGCCGTACGTCCGGACGGACCCCGGCCGCCAGTCGAGCGCGCAACTCCACCGCAGTCACCGGGGTGGCGCCGTAGCCGAGGTCGACCACCAGGGGGTCCTCCGCCGCCAGGAGCCGGTCGGCGCAGGTGGCGACGATCCAGTTGTCCACCCGCCGGAGTCGGTTCGGGTTCGTCGTCCCGCGGGTGACCACGCCGAGCGGCCGGCGCCGCGCCACAGGGCTCATGTCGACCTCCGGGCCAATCTCCGTTCGCGACCGCGGGGCTCGAAGACCCGGCGCGCTTCTCGCTAGACCCGGTGCACCTTGTGCTGGGCGGCCTGTGCCCGGGGTCGGACCACCAGCCGGTCGATGTTGACGTGCTCGGGGCGGGTGGCGCACCAGGCGATGCAGTCGGCGACGTCCTCGGCGACGAGCGGCCCCGGCACCCCGGCGTAGACGGCGGCCGCCCGATCCGCGTCGCCCTCGAAGCGGACCAGCCCGAACTCGTCGGTCTTCACCATGCCCGGGTCGATCTCGATCACCCGCAGCGGTCGGCCGCACAGCTCCAGGCGGAGCGTGCCGGCGATCGCGGTCTGCGCGTGCTTCGCGGCGGTGTAGCCGCCCCCGCCCTCGTAGACGGTCAGGCCGGCGGTGGAGGAGACCACCACGATGGTGCCGGAGCCGGACGCCTCCAGGGCCGGCAGCAGCGCCTGGGTGACCCGCAGGGTGCCGAGCACGTTGACGTCGTACATCCACTGCCAGTCGGCGACCGAGCCGGACTCCACCGGGTCCAGCCCGCGCGCTCCGCCGGCGTTGTTCACCAGCAGGGTGACAGGTCCGGGTGCCTGGGCGGCGGCCTCGGCCAGCCCGGCCACCGACTCGTCCGAGGTGATGTCGCAGGTCACCGCGGTGGCCTGCCCACCAGCGGCGGTGATCTCGGCGACCAGGTCGGCGAGCCGCTCGGCGCGGCGGGCGGCGGCGAGTACGTGGAAGCCTTCGGCGGCGAGCCGGCGGGCAGTGGCCGCGCCGATCCCGCTGGACGCTCCGGTGACGATGGCGACTGAGGTCATCCCGACATTGTCACCCCGGGCGTACGACCCGCCCCGACCGGGCGTACGGCGGCCGTGGGTGGGCGTCGGGTGATGAGGTCCGTCACGCCGCGGGGCCGCGCCGGGGAATTTCCGAAGCCCGATGGGGAAGATGACATCCGGCGTACAGGTTGACCGAGAAGCGCCGGTCGTGCGAGACGGCATCAACCGTGACAAAGGAGCGGATGTGGCGGAAATGCACACCGGTGTCGGGCGTCAGCGAGGTGCCCAGCCGTGGCCCCGGCCTCGCCGCATCGCCACCCTGTCGGTCCACACCTCCCCCCTGCACCAGCCCGGCACGGGTGACGCCGGTGGCATGAACGTCTACATCCTCGAAGTCGCCCGGCGTCTCGCCGAGGCCAACGTGGAGGTGGAGATCTTCACCCGGGCCACCTCCGGCGACCTCCCCCCGGTGGTCGAGATGGCGCCCGGCGTACAGGTCCGGCACATCACCTCCGGCCCCCTGGAGGGCCTCACCAAGGAAGAGCTGCCCGGCCAGCTCTGCGCCTTCACCGCCGGGGTGCTGCGCGCCGAGGCGTCCCGCCCACCCGGGCACTACGACCTGATCCACTCCCACTACTGGCTCTCCGGCCAGGTCGGCTGGCTGGCCAAGGAACGCTGGGGCGTGCCGCTGGTGCACACCGCGCACACCCTCGCGAAGGTCAAGAACGCCCAGCTCGCGGCCGGTGACCGGCCCGAGCCCAAGGCCCGGGTGATCGGCGAGGAGCAGGTCGTCGCCGAGGCGGACCGGCTGGTCGCCAACACCAGGGTCGAGGCCAGCGACCTCCTCACCCGCTACGACGCCGACCCGGACCGGGTCAGCGTGGTGCAGCCGGGTGTCGACCTGGGTCGGTTCCGGCCCGCGCCGGGCAACCGGCCCGCGGCCACCCGCGAGGCTCGCCGCCGGCTGGGGCTGCCGTCCGACGGGTACGTCGTCGCCTTCGTCGGTCGGATCCAGCCGCTCAAAGCCCCCGACGTGCTGATCCGCGCGATCGCCGCGCTGCGCGAACGCGACCCGGCGCTGGCCGACCAGGTGACAGTGGTGATCTGCGGCGGACCCAGCGGCAGCGGGCTGGATCGGCCCACCGCGCTCATCGAACTGGCCAGCACCCTCGGTGTCACCGACGGGGTGCGGTTCCTGCCGCCGCTCACCGGAGACGACCTCCCTGCCCTGTACCGGGCGGCGGATCTGGTCGCGGTGCCATCCCACAACGAATCGTTCGGGCTGGTCGCCCTGGAGGCACAGGCCTGCGGTACGCCGGTGCTGGCCGCCGCCGTCGGAGGACTGGTCACCGCCGTGCGGGATCAGGTCAGCGGCGTACTGATCGACGGCCACGACCCGGTCGACTGGGCCGGGGCGCTGGGCCGTCTACTGCCGGACCGAGCCCTCCGGGCGGCCCTTGGCCGAGGAGCCGAGCAGCACGCCCGGAACTTCTCCTGGGACCGTACGGTCGCCGGTCTGCTCGGCGTCTACGGCGAGGCCATCGCCGCACACCGCGCCCGGCTCGCGGCCGACCTGGTGGCCAACCCGGCACTCTCCTGCTCCTGGTGACCGAGGGGTGAAGCCGTCAACGGGTGCGCCGGGCGGGTCGGTCGTAGAGTGGGTCCGGTGAGCCCGAAGAGCGATCTTGCGACCCTGATCGAGTCGGTCTGCGCCGAGCGTGAGTTGGCCTGGGAGTCGACCGGCCCCGACTCGTACGCGGTGACCCTGCCGGGCACGCACAAACTCAAGACGGTCTGCAACCTGATCATCGGGGAGCACGCACTGCGGGTCGAGGCGTTCGTGATGCGCCAACCGGACGAGCGCCGCGAGGAGCTGTGGGCCTGGCTGTTGCAGCGCAACGCCCGGATGTACGGCGTCTCCTTCTCCACCGACGCCGTCGGCGACGTGTACCTCACCGGGCGGGTCAACCCGGCCGGCGTGGACGCCGACGAGTTGGACCGGCTGCTCGGCTCCGTGCTCACGTACGCCGACGAGTCGTTCGACACGATGCTGGAGATCGGCTTCGGCAGTTCGATCCGCCGCGAGTACGAGTGGCGGGTCAGGCGCGGCGAGTCGACAGCCAACCTGGCCGCTTTCGCCCACCTCTTCGAGCCCTCCGGCTCCGGCCCCGACCACTCCTGACCCCTGCGCCCCGTGAGCGCCCTGCGTCCCCCCGCGCGCGCGCGGGGGGCGCGCGCGCCCGGCGCCCGCGCGCGCCTGGCGTCCGCGTGCGCCGTGCGTCCGCGCGCGCCCGGCGTCCTCTGTCGCAAGATCGTGCTCGAACCAGGATGTAGGGGTCTCGTCGACGTGGCGAGGCCACTCGATCCTGGATCGAGCACGATCATGGCGAGCTGACGGTGGTTCGGACTGCTCCTGACGGGTATGCCGCTCCGCGCGGTGCGGCGAGGGACCCCCGCGCGCCGAGGACGGAGTGTCAAGGAGCGGAGCGTCCCATGGCTCAGCGGAACAGCTCAGGTCGCGGCGCGACTGCGACCAGGACGAAGCGACAGGCCGGCAACCAGACGCCGGGTACCCCGGGAGTCTCCGAGTCGGAGATCTCCCGGATGCGGGTGGACGACATCCGCGGGCAACTGCGCAAACGCGGGGTCTCCGGGATCTCCGCGCTGCGTAAGCCCGACCTGGTGAAACAGCTGGTGCGCTCGATGCGGGCCGGCGCAGGTCGGAGCAGCACCGGCCCGACGGGCCGGGCCACCGGCACCCGGGCGTCGGCGGGTCGTGCCGCCGCCACGAAGAAGTCGGCGGCCAGACCGGCATCGAGCCGCGCGAAGGCCGCACCGGCGAACAAGAGCGCTCCCGCGAAGCGGGCCGCCGCAACGAAGGCGACCGCCACGCGGAAGTCGACGGCGGCGGCGAAGAGGGCGCCGGCGAAGAAGACCACCGCCGCGACGAAGGCCACCGCCGCGAAGCGGACCACAGCGGCGGCGTCGACGGCGGCACGCAAGGCCACGGCGGCACGCAAGACCACGGCGGCACGCAAGACCACCGCGGCACGCAAAACCACGGCCGCCCGCAAGACCGCAGCGGCCCGCAAGACAGCGACGGCGCGTACGGCGCGCGCGCGGAAGGCGCCGGCGAAGAAGGCACCGGCCCGGCCGGCGGCGAAGCGCACGGCACCGGCCAAGAGCACGACAGCGAAGCGCACGACACCGGCCAAGAGCACGGCGGCTAAGCGCACGACAGCGAAGCGTGCGACGCCGGCCAAGAGCACGTCGGCGAAGCGCACGCTGACGCCGTCGACCGGTGGCGGGACGACGGCCGGTGGGATTCGGACCGGACGGGGCACCGGGCGGTCGGTCCGCAGCTCGCAGGTGATCTCGTCGATGCTGGACCGGCCGGAGCGGCCGGGGCGCAGTTTGATCACCACGAATCACGAGGTGATCCAGCGGTGGGCCCGGGAGCGTGGGGCCAAGCCGGCGACCATCGCGGGCACCGAACGCGACGGTCGGGCGGGCGTTCTGACCTTCAACATCCCCGGTTACCGGGAAAGTAGCCGAATTCGCGAGATCACCTGGGATGAGTGGTTCCATACCTTTGATCTGCGGCGACTGAACCTGATTTATCAGGAACAGTTGCGCAGCGGTCGGCAGAGCAGCTTCTTCCGGACCGAGTCACCCGATCGGGAGGACGGTTGAGGCGTTTGCGGGAATGGCTGACGGGTACCCGGCTGTTGCCAGAGATTGAGGCCCGAGCAGCGGATACTCGTCAGTTGTGACCGGCGAGACAGACGTTCTGGGTTGAATCCAGAATCCGGGCGAACTAACTTTATTGCACCGCGCCACGCTTGGAAACGTTCGGGGGAGCGGCGGATCGATCAGATCCGCGCACCAGGCGAGGCGCGAGGGGACGGGTGGATTTACCGTTGGGGGACGGTGGCCCACCTGTTTGGACCGGCGGCTGAGCGGGCGATGCTTACGGGGGTGAGTGTTTGCCCGCCGCCGCCGGCCCCACCGGCGGGCGCCCATCACGACCTCAGGGTCGAGGTGGGCGCTTTGCCGTGTCGAGGGGTCATGCGGTGGGCACCCGGTCGGCGGACGACGATGTCTGCTCCCGCCGTAGCGCGGCGACGTGTCGTTCCCGGGGTGGTCCGGCGACCAGGTGCCCGACCGCCGCTGCCATGCCCAGCCCACCCACGAGCAGCCAGTGCCGGTCGCCGAGGTGTTGCAGGCTCACCCCGCCGAGGGTGGGAGCGACGAACGCCGCCGCCGGGAACGTCAGGTAGAAGACCGCCTGATATCGGGCACGGAGCCGCGGCGGTGCCAGGTCGGCATTGATCTGCGCGTTGGGCGGGGCGGCGAGCATCGAACCGATCGTCCAGACCGCCGCGGCACCCAGGTAGACGGCCAGTTCGTCGGCGACGACGAGCGCCCCGAAGCCGAGCGCGAGCAGCGCGGTGGACGCGGCCAGTACGACGTCCTTGCGGTGCCTGTCGATCAGCCTGGGCACGAACAGTTGCCCGATCACGATCAGCGCGCCGCCGAGCGCCACCACCAGCCCGTACGCCGATGGGCCCAGACCGTCCGCGCGCATGGCCAGCGGCATGATCGTGGACGTCTGCATGGTGAGGACGGCCAGCACGAAGGTGAGCCCGACGAAGATCAGGAAGGTGCGGTCGGTGAGCGCGGTGTGCAGCCCCTGCCGGCGAGGCCGGACCGACGCGCGACTGGCCGGCGCAGGGTCGGCGGGCGGGGCGGCCAGGCGCAGGGTCTCCGGCACCTTCCAGGCGATCACGGCGGCCGCCGTCAGGGTGGCACCGGCGTCGACGAGGAACAGCGCCGTGAAGCTCGCCTCGGCCAGCACCCCGGCGAGCAGCGAGGCGACCGCCATGCCCAGGTTGAACGCCCAGAACTGAAGGTTGAACGCGCGGGAGCGGCGCTCGGCGGGCACCACGTCGACGATCGCCGCGACGAACGCCGGACTGGGCATCGAGTGGACCACGCCGACGAGCGCGGAGAGCACCGCGATCAGGAGCAGGTGCTGGCTGAAGGCGAGTGCCACCATCAGGGCGGCCGTGCTCACGTGCGCGGCGAGCAGGGTCGCCCGGCGGCCCCACCGGTCGGCGAGGACGCCACCGAGCAGCACGCCGGCCGCACCACCGGCCCCGTACGCGCCGACCACGGTGCCGGCCAGCCCGATGCTCGCTCCGCGTACGTCGGTGAGGTAGAGCGAGAGGAACAGCATGGCGAACGCGCCGGCCCGGTTGATCAGCAGTCCGGCCCAGAGGTACCAGAAGGTGGCGGGAAGCCCGCCCGCGGTGTCGTGCCACCAGCGCCGCAGGGCGTGCACCCGACCTCCATACAGTTCGCTTTCTTAACTGTTCCGAGTGCAGGGTAGGAAATCGGGCCGCCCCGGCGCCAGTCGTCAGGCGGCTGCCTCGGCGGGTTGCGGCGTCCGGCTGGTGTCGACAGGTGCCAGTGCCTCGCCGGATCGGCGCAGCGCGGCGGCGCGCCGCTCCCGGGCCGGTCCCGACACCAGGTGGGCCACGGCGGTCAGGACGCCGAGCGCGGCGCAGCCGTACCAGAGCGCGTCGTTGCCGACGTGCTCGCGCACCAGGCCGCCGAGGATCGGCGCGCTGGCCCCGGCGATCTGCCAGGACAGGGAGAAGACGCCCTGGTAGCGGCCGCGTAGCTCGGCCGGGGAGAGTTCGGCGATGAGCGTGGAGTTGGACGGCGAGTTGAGCATCTCGCCGACCGTCCAGATCAGCACGGTCAGCCCGTAGAACCAGGGGGTGCCGGCGAACGCGGTCAGCCCGAACCCGACGCCCATCACCACGGACGCCAGCGCGAGCACGTGGGAGCGGCTCCGACCCCGGATCAACCGGGGCACGAAGAGCTGGCCGACCACGATGAGGATCCCGTTGAGCGCGATCACCGAGCCGTAGGTGGCCGGGCTCAGGCCGTCGTCGCCCATGGCGATCGGCAGCATCGAGATGTGCTGGAGGAAGACCAGCGCGGCGAACAGGTTGAGAGCCACGAAACCGAGGTAGACGCGGTCGGTGAGGATCGTGCGCAGAGCGCCGCGCGGGGCGGTCGTCGCGGCGGTGGCGGCGATACCGGACCGCCGGGTCTCCGGCACCCGGGTGAAGATGATCAGCGCGGTGATCAGCATGGTGCCGGCGTCGACCACGAAGAGCAGCAGGTAGTCGGCCTGTGCGGCGAGGCCGGCGAGGACGGCGGCGCAGGCGAAGCCGAGGTTGATCGCCCAGTAGTTGAGCGAGAAGGCGCGCAGCCGGTCCTTCGCCGGCACCACGTCGATCATCATGGCCCCGAACGCGGGCCGGGCCGCCTCGGCGAACATGCCGAGCAGCAGGGCGCCCAGCGCCACCGCCCAGAGGTCCCGGGCCAGGCCGAGGCCGAGCATCATCACGGCCGCGCCCACGTGGGCGGTGAGCAGTGTCGGCCGGCGACCCCACCGGTCCGCGAGGGTGCCGCCGGCGGTGGTGCCGAACGCGCCGCCGACGCCCCACAGGCCGATCACCAGGCCGGCCTGAGAGGCCGAGAAGCCGCGTTCCTGGGTGAGGTAGATGGCGAGGAAGACGAGGACGAACGAGCCGAGCCGGTTGATCAGGGTGCCAGACCACAGGTACCAGAAGGTGGTGGGCAGGCCTCCGGTGGTGTCCCGGAACCAGCTCCGCATCGTCCGCATATGGCGCCCCGCTTGCAAGTAATGACCGATGTGACTGTCGTGCCTTACAACCCTAGCGGCGGGCGCGGCCGCTGGTCATCCGCATATTCACGTGGTGGTCGTCACGACGGCTGCCCGCGTGTCCCCTCGGCGGTTGAGGCAGGATGATCCGCATGACTGCGAGCGAAGGGCCCACCGTCGGGACGCTGGTCCTGCTGCGACACGGTGAGAGCGACTGGAATGCCAAGAACCTCTTCACCGGCTGGGTGGACGTCGACCTGACCGAGAAGGGCGAGCGCGAGGCGAGGCGCGGCGGCGAGCTGATGCGCGAGCACAGCCTGCTGCCGGACGTCGTGCACACCAGCGTGATGCGCCGTGCGATCCGCACCGCCGAGCTGGCGCTCAACGCCGCCGACCGGCACTGGATCGCGGTGCGCCGGTCGTGGCGGCTCAACGAGCGCCACTACGGCGCCCTGCAGGGCAAGAACAAGAAGCAGACCCTCGACGAGTACGGCGAGGAGCAGTTCATGCTCTGGCGCCGGTCGTACGACACACCGCCGCCGCCGATCGACGACAACGACGAGTGGTCGCAGGTGGGTGACCCCCGCTACGCGCTGCTGCCGACCGAGCTGATGCCGCGTACCGAGTGCCTCAAGGACGTCGTCGAGCGGATGCTGCCCTACTGGTACGACTCGATCGTGCCGGACATCCTGGCCGGCCGGACGGTGCTGGTGGCCGCGCACGGCAACTCGCTGCGCGCCCTGGTCAAGCACCTCGACCAGATCTCCGACGAGGCGATCGCCAAGCTGAACATCCCGACCGGCATCCCGCTGCGCTACGACCTCGACCCGCAGTTGCGCCCACTCACCCTGGGCGGCACCTACCTCGACCCCACGGCAGCGAAGGAAGCCGCCGCCGCGGTCGCGAACCAGGGCCGCTGAGCCGACGACGAAGGCCCCCGGGATTCCGGGGGCCTTCGTCCTGGTCGGTTCAGCTCGCGGAGGGTCCGCTCTGCCCGGTGATCAGGTAGATCACGTGCTCGCCGGCGTTGACCGCGTGGTCGGCGAAGCGCTCGTAGAAGCGGCCCAGCAGGGTGGCGTCGATCGCGGTCTCCACCCCGTACGGCCAGTCGTCGCCGAGCAGCACCGCGAACAGGTTCTTGTGCAGCTCGTCCATGGCGTCGTCGTCGCGGTCCAGTTCGCCGGCCAGGTCGGCGTCGGGCTTCGCCAGCACCGAGCCGATCTTCACAGCCATCCGGTCGGCGATCTCGGACATCTCGGTGAAGACCGTCCGCAACTCGGCCGGGACGGCGGGGGAGGGGTGCCGGCGCAGCGCGGTCTTGGCCACGTGCTCGGCGAGGTCGCCCATCCGCTCCAGATCAGCGGCCACGTGCAGCGCGGTGATCATCGCCCGGAGGTCGGAGGCGACCGGTGCCTGTCGGGCCAGCAGGTCACAGACCCGCTCCTCGACGTGTCGGTAGAGGTCGTCGATCTCGCCGTCCCGCTCGATGACCGTCTCGGCGGCCTGCCGGTCGGCGGTGAGCAGGGCGCGGGTGGCCTGGCGCATGGCGGCGCGGACGCCCTCCGCCATGTCCACCAGCAGTTGGCTGACGATCTGGAGGTCGGCCCGAAACTCGTCGCGCATCATCACGTCCTGTGGTCGGTCGCCGCCGGCGGGTGCCGGCGCAGGGGGGTTGAGCAGGTGCGACGCCAACGGTATGGGGCGCGGGCGGACCTCGGATGAACCACGGTGAACGACGCCGGACGCGGGGGTGAACACTTCTGAAAGTGAGGGTGGTTCGTCCCGTTCTGTGTGGTAGCCAGGTTAACAATGACCCTACGATCGCCGGGTGGAGTGGACGGTGGCGGTCGTGGTGGCCGTGGCATTGGTGGCCGGATTGGTCGCCGGTCTCCTGCTGCCCCGGTTCCTGCCCTCGCGGGACGGACGCTCCACGTCGACGGGGAGTGTCAACTCCCGCTCAAGCAGGGGGAGGCCCGCGATAGCCGACGAGCAGCAGGCCGGGCTCGGCCGCCGGACGATCGACTCACTCCGGGCCGGTGTCGTGGTACTGGACAACGACGACGTCCCTGTGTTGATCAACCCGGCCGCCCGCGCGATGGGGCTCCTGCGTACCGGCAGCACCCCCGGCTCGATCGCCGCGCACCCGCTGATCCGTACCCTTGCCGGCCAGGTGCGACGCACCGGGGTGCGGCGCGAGATCGAACTTGACCTGCCCCGGGGTCGCGACAGCGCGGGGGAGAACCCGCTCGGCGTGCACCTGCGGGCGATGGGTCTCGGCAACGGCTTCATCGCGGTGGAAGCGGTCGACGTGACCGAGTCGCACCGGCTGACCCGCGTACGACGCGACTTCGTGGCCAATGTGAGTCACGAGCTGAAGACCCCGATCGGGGCGCTCCAACTGCTCGCCGAGGCGTTGCTCGACGCCACCGAGCCGGCCGACGCGGCGGCGCCCGACCTCTCCGAGGACCTGGTGGCCGCGCGCCGGTTCGCCGAGCGGATCCAGCACGAGTCGACCCGGCTGGGTCGGCTGGTGCAGGAGTTGCTGGAGTTGACCCGGTTGCAGGGCGCCGAACCGCAACCGCCACCCGAGCCGGTCGCGCTGGACTGGGTGATCGCCGAGGTGGTCGACCGGACCCGCACCACGGCTTCCGCCCGCAATGTCGAGGTGACAGTCGACGGTCAGCGGGGCCTCACCGTGTACGGCAGCGACTCCCAACTCGCCACGGCGGTGGCGAATCTGGTGGAGAACGCCATCAACTACTCGGGTGAGGACACGGCGGTGCGGGTCACCCTCCGCGGCGACGACGAACACGTCGAGATCGCGGTCGCTGACCAGGGCATCGGCATTGCCCCCACCGACGTGGACCGGATCTTCGAGCGGTTCTACCGGGCCGACCAGGCCCGTTCGCGGGCCACCGGCGGCACCGGACTCGGCCTGGCAATCGTGAAACACATCGCGAGCAACCATGGCGGACGGGTCGAGGTGTCGAGCACTCTTGGTGGTGGATCGACGTTCACCCTCCGGCTGCCCGCCAGCCCACCGGACGACCTGCTGGCGACACTGCCGCCGGTTGGGATCGAGTCCGGTCCGGCTGGGCTACGGCAGGTCTGACAGCAATGAAAGGAAATCCCCGTTGAGCCGCGTTCTGGTGGTCGAGGACGAGGAGTCGTTCTCCGACGCCTTGTCGTACATGCTCCGTAAGGAGGGCTTCGAGGTTTCGGTCGCTGCGACCGGCACCGACGCCCTCACCGAGTTCGACCGGACCGGCGCCGACATCGTGCTGCTCGACCTGATGTTGCCCGAGATGTCGGGGACCGAGGTCTGCCGGCAACTGCGGCAGCGGTCCGCCGTGCCGATCATCATGGTCACCGCTCGGGACAGCGAGATCGACAAGGTGGTCGGGCTGGAGATCGGCGCCGACGACTACGTCACCAAGCCGTACTCGCCGCGGGAACTGGTTGCCCGGATCCGGGCGGTCCTGCGCCGGCAGAGCCCGGAGGTGGCCGAGGCGGGGGCGCCGACGCTGGCCGCCGGCCCGGTGCGCATGGACATCGAACGGCACGTGGTGACCGTCGAGGGCGGAGCTGTGCAGCTGCCGCTGAAGGAATTCGAGTTGCTGGAGCTGCTGCTGCGTAACGCGGGCCGGGTGCTCACCCGCGGCCAGCTCATCGACCGGGTCTGGGGTGCCGACTACGTCGGTGACACCAAGACGTTGGACGTGCACGTCAAGCGGTTGCGTTCCAAGATCGAGCCGGAGCCGTCCGCGCCGCGTTTCATCGTCACCGTTCGGGGCCTGGGCTACAAGTTCGAGCCGTGATCGGCGTACCCGAAGGGGGTCTGCGTTCGACGCAGGCCCCCTTCGGGCTGTTCGCGCTCGGTCAGCGGACGACCTTGACGTTGAAGATGGCGGTGTCGAGCCGGCCGTAGAGCCGCAACCAGAGCGGCAGCAGCATCTCGGTGCCCCGCGCGGTGGAGAGGTCGCCGAGGTCGATCACGTCGGTGTGCCCGAAGCTGATGAGCAGCCCGGTGACGATCCGCTTGGCCTCCGCGTCGTCACCGGAGACGAAGACGCTGTGCTCGCCGTCGGCGAGCTGACGCGGATGCACCATCAGCTCGGCGGTCAGCGTGTTGAGCGACTTGACCACCAAGGCCTGTGGAAACTCGCGCTGGATGCGTTCGGCGAGGGAGTCGGTGTTGTGCACCGACAGGGTGGGCGGGAAGCCCGCGCCGAAGTCGAGCGGGTTGGCGATGTCGAGCAGGACCTTGCCGGCCAGGTTCGGTGCGCCGGCCGCGGTCAGGGCGGGCAGCGAGCCGTTGCCGTTGGTGGCGTTCACCACCAGCTCGGCGGCACTGGCGGCTTCGGCCAGGGTGGCCAGGCCGACCTCGGGGTGCTGCGCCACCCAGGCGGCCTGTGCGCCGGCCCGCAGGGCCGCGACGTCGCGGGTGCCGATGACGACCTGGTGGCCCAGCTCCGCCGTGCGAGCGGCGATCGCCTGCCCGACCGAGCCGGTTCCGAGAACTGCGATACGCATGTCGATCGATCCTCCGTCGGTGTGCCAAGTGGACTCATGCCGAGTACCAGCAGGCTAACAGACAGGTCTGTCTACTGCTGCCCCGCGAAAAGCGTCGTGCGCAGCAACGGCACGTGCAAACGCCGGGGTGGGGCGGGGCGCGAGGACGCGCCCAGGCGATGCCGGCCGTTGACGCGGTGGGATGTGCAGACGGAACTGTCTGTAGGATCTGTGCCGCCACCAGCAGATCGAGGGAGTGTCGATGCCCGCGCCCCGCACCCCGGCCGGCTCGGCCCGGGACCGGATCCTGGATACCGCGTTCCGGTTGTTCTACGCGCACGGGCCGCGCGGCGTCGGCGTGGACACGGTGATCGCCGAGTCCGGCGTGGCGAAAGCGACGCTCTACAAGCACTTCCCGCGCAAGGACGATCTCGTGCTGGCCTACCTCGATCGGGTTGACCAGGCGTGGTTCGGCGCGTTGCGGGCGGCGGCCCGGGACGCCGGCGAGCGGCCGCGCGACCAGTTGGTCGGGATGTTCGACGCGCTGGTCGGCGCCTGTCGCCGGGACGGTTACCACGGCTGCGCGTTCATCAACACCGCCGCCGAGTCACCTGCGGGCGGGCCGGTGCACGCCCGGACGGTCGAGCACAAGACGGTGGTCCGCGCCTGGGTGACCGAGCTGGCCCGGCAGGCCGGCGCTGCCGAACCGGAACTGCTCGCCCGGCAGCTCACCCTGTTGCTCGACGGCGGGCTCGCCAGCGGTGTGCTGGACGGCGACCCTACGATCGCCGAGGCGGCTCGGCGCAGCGCCCGCACCCTGGTCGACGACGCCCTGCGCTGACCCGCCGCCGAGCGCTCAGAACAGCTTGCGCAGCGCGGCGGCGATCTCGGCCACCTCGGTCAGCCGGCTCTCCGTCACGCTGATCACCAGGTCGTACGCGACGTCCTGGTCGACCTCGTCGAGCTGCGCGATCGTGATGGCCCGGTTCTGCAGCAGGAAGGCGATTGCCGCGATCCAGCCGATCCGCTTGTTGCCATCCACGAACGGGTGGTTGTTGACAAGTGAATGCAGCAGCGCGGCGGCCTTGCGGCAAATGGTAGCAAGATTGCTACCAAGATCAGCTAGATTTCGTCGGCGGGGTGCGGGGCGACCATGCCCTGCTTGACCCGCGCCGCGCACAGCTCGGCCAGCCGCTCGTAGGCGGCAGCGCCGATCAGTGCGCTCAGCTCCGGGGCGTACGACAGGTACATCGGCTCGGTGCCGACGTGCGCATCCGTCGAGGAGGTGCACCACCAGTCCAGGTCGTGCCCACCGGCGCCCCAACCGCGCCGATCGAACTCGGACAGGGTGGAGACCAGCACCTTGGAGTTGTCCGGCCGCTTGACCCAGTCCTGATCGCGGCGGATCGGTAGCTGCCAGCAGACGTCCGGCTTGTATTCCAACGGGTGCACCCCGTCGCGCAACGCCTGACCGTGCAGGGCGCAGCCCCCACCGCCGGCGAAGTCGGCGTCGTTGAGGAACACGCAGGGGCCGTCGGCGCCCTGGGTGGCGGTGCGGCGGGCCGGGTTCTTGCCGTCGATGGTGTCCTCGTCGGTCCAGTTCTTGAAACCGCGCCGGAAGTGCTGCCAGGTCGCCGGGGTGAGCCGCTTGACGGCGTTGCGGACCCGCTTCTCGTCGTCCGAGTCGGTGAAGAACGCCCCGTGCGAGCAGCAGCCGTCGGCGGCCCGCCCGGCGATGATGCCGTGGCAGCCCTTGCCGAAGATGCAGGTCCAGCGGGAGAGCAGCCAGGTCAGGTCGGCGCGGATCAGGTGCGTCTCGTCAGCCGGATCGGTGAACTCGATCCACTCCCGCGGGAAGTCCAGTGCCACCTCACGGCTGCGCGGGTCGCCTGGGTCGTCCACCAGCACACGGAGCTCCATCGTCACCCGGCCCAGCGTACGCGCGGTGTGGGGCGCAGGCCGGCGAGCCGCGCAAACGTGTTGCACCTAGGGTCTTCACCATGCGACTGGGTGTTCTCGACGTCGGATCCAACACGGTGCACCTCCTGGTGGTGGACGCGCACCACGGCGCGCACCCCTGGCCGGCGCACTCCGAGAAGGTGGTGCTCCGGCTGGCCGAGCAGATCGGCCCCGACGGCGCGCTGACCGAGGCGGGTGCCGACGGCCTGGTCAAGGCCGTGGGCATGGCCAAGGCGGCGGCCACCGGCCTGGCGGCCGACGACCTGATCGCCTTCGCCACGTCCGCGGTGCGCGACGCCACCAACGCGGCCGAGGTGCTGACCCGGGTCCGGGACCAGACCGGCGTACGACTCGCGGTGCTCTCCGGCGCGGACGAGGCACGGTCGACGTTCCTGGCCGTCCGGCGGTGGTTCGGCTGGTCGGCGGGTCGGCTGCTGGTGCTGGACATCGGCGGCGGCTCGCTGGAGATCGCCGCCGGCATCGACGAGGACCCAAACGTCGCGGTCTCGCTGCCGCTCGGGGCCGGCCGGCTGACCCGGGAGCGGTTGGGGGTCGACCCGGCCAGCGCGGTCCCACCGTCGGCGGAGGCCGTCGAAAAGCTCCGGGAGTACGTGGACGGCCGGCTGGACAAGGTGGTCGACCAGATCACCCAGGTCGGTTGGGACCGCGTGGTGGCCACCTCGAAGACGTTCCGAACCCTGGCCCGACTGGCCGGGGCCGCGCCCTCCGGCGCCGGGCTCTGGGCGCGGCGCAGCCTGACCCGGGCGGGCCTGCGGCAGGTCATCGGGTTCATCCGGCACATCCCGCCGGCCCAGTTGATGGAGCTGGAGGGGGTCAGCGCGGGTCGTGCGCACCAGCTGCTGGCGGGTGCCGTGGTCGCCGAGGCGGTGATGCGCCGCCTGGATCTGGACTCGCTCGACATCTGCCCGTGGGCGCTGCGCGAGGGCGTCATCCTCCGTCGACTCGATCAACTCGAACCGAGCTGACCCGGGGGTCGGTTTCGGCCGATTTGCCGGCGCTCGTCGCAATGACGACAGCGCTGCCGGGCTACGCTGGCTGATGTGACTTCCCGCGTTCCCGTGCTCCTGTCCAGCTCCTCGGTCTTCCCCGAGCCGACCGCCGCGGCGTTCCAACTGGCCGCGGCACTCGGCTACGACGGGGTGGAGGTGATGGTCTGGACCGACGTGGTCAGCCAGGACGCGGGCGCGCTGCGCGGCCTCTCCACGCACTACGGCATGCCGGTGCTCTCGGTGCACGCGCCCTGCCTGCTGGTCACCCAGCGGGTGTGGAGCCCGGACCCGTGGGAGCGGCTGCGCAAGGCCGCCGAGCTGGCCGAGACGCTGGGGGCGCCGACGGTGGTGGTGCACCCGCCGTTCACCTGGCAGCGTGACTACGCGCGCAACTTCACCGAGGGGTTGGCCACCGTCGCGGACCGGTTCAACGGGCTGCGGTTCGCGGTGGAGAACATGTACCCGGTCCGGATGGCGGGCCGGCAGTTCGTCCCGTACGTGCCGGGCTGGGATCCCACCGACACCGGCTACCCGTCGTACACCCTGGATCTGTCGCACTGCGCGGCGTCGCACAGCGACCCCCTGGAGATGGCCGACCGGATGGGCGCCGGACTGGCGCACGTGCACCTGGGCGACGGCACCGGCGAGGGCCGCGACGAGCACCTGGTGCCCGGGCGCGGCACCCAGCCCTGCGGTGAGCTGCTCTCCTCGCTGGCCGGTCGGGGTTTCACCGGGGCGGTGGCGGTGGAGGTCGCCACCCGGGGCGCGAAGAGCCGCGCGGTACGCGAGGCGGACCTGCGTGCCGCGCTGGAGTTCGCCCGTCAGCACCTGACCGCGTCGTCCCCGGTCGACGCCTGACCACGTCCGCCCGCGACGGGCGGCGCCGGGGTCAGCTGACCGGTGAGAGCGAGTCCGCGGCGCTCGTCGGCTGCGGGGCGACCCTCAACTGCTCACCGACCGCCGCCCGCTTGCGGGCCCGGTGCGCCGCCACGTGCGAACGGGTGGCGCAGCGCTCCGAGCAGAACCGCCGGCAGCAGTTGGACGACGTGTCCAGGTAGACGTTGCCGCACCGCTCGTCGGCGCAGACCCCGAACCGGGCACTGCCGTACTCGCAGAGCCAGACCGACAGCCCCCAGACCGCGCCGGCCAGGTATTCGGCACTGACGGAGGCGCCCCGGCTGGTCACGTGCATGTGCCAGTCACTGGAGTCGTGCCCCGAGATGCGCGGCTGCACCGGGAACGCCTCGAGCAGCGCGTTCAGCTCGGTAACCGCCTGGCCGTCCCGCCCCGAGGTGCCGTACTCGAAGACGTCGCGCAACCGTTTCTGTGCCCGCCGGAAGATCGCGACGTCCCGGTCCGCGACCTCGTCGCGCATCCAGGCATTGTCGTCGGGGAAGAGTGCCCGCAGGTCGTCGAGGTCGTCCAGGCGGGCGTTGACCAGGTCAACGCCGGTCCGGGCGTACGCGTCGAAGTTCACGCCCCCAACGGTAGACGACTCATGCGGTACGCGGCGCGTCGATGTAGTGCGGCAGGAACCGCGCGTAGCCATCGGTGATCAGACTGGCGCTCTCCCGCACACCCACGCCGGCCGACTCACCGTCGACGATCCAGCTGCCCAGCACCATCCGGTTGCCGTCGAACTGCGGCAACGCCCGGAACTCCTGGTAGCACCAGCCCTCGTCGCCGTAGATCCCCGGGTTGGTGATCTCCTGCTCGGCCGTGACGATGCGGACCGAGCCGCCCTCCCGGCCGAGCAGCGGCTTGGCGACGTACTCCGTCATGCCGCGTGGCGAGTCGAGATACGCCGGGAGCAGGTAGTCGTGGTCGGGGTACAGCTCCCACAGGACGGCGAGCAGCGCCTTGTTCGACAGCAGCAGCTTCCACGCCGGCTCGATCCAGGTGGTCGGGGTGCCCGGGGCCAGCGCCGCCGGCCCGTACGGCTCCGCCAGCATCCACTCCCACGGGTAGAGCTTGAAGCAGGTGGTCACCGGGCGGTCGTCGGCGTCGACGAAGCGCCGGCCGTCCCAGCCGATCTTCTGGATGGGCTGCAACTCGACGTCCAGTCCGGCCTGACGGGCGGTCTCGGCGAGGTAGCCGGCGGTCATGTGATCCTCGCCGGACTCCTCCTCGTTCGACCACAGCACGTGCACCCGGCGCTCGTGCAGCCCGGCCCCGATCTTGGCCCAGGCGCCGACCAGCCGCTCGTGCAGGCTGTTCCACTGGTCCAGCTCCGGTCGGGTCTGCTCCAGCCAGTACCACTGGATGATGCTGGCCTCGACGAGCGCGGTGGGGGTGTCCGCGTTGTACTCCAGCATCTTCGGCGGCCAGGTGCCGTCGTACGCCAGGTCGAAGCGCCCGTAGAGGGTGGGTGGGGCCTCCCGCAGTGACCGGGCCACGGCTTCGGTCGCCCACTCCGGGATGCCGAACTCGGCGTACCGGCGGGTGGCCACCACGTGCTCGGCGGCGGCCACCGACATCCGGTGCAGCTCCTCGGTGGCCTCCTCCAGCCGAAGCACCTCGTCGAGGTCGAAGGCGTACGCGCCGGTTTCGTCCCAGTACGACATCATGTCGCCATCGGGCAGCTCGGTGTCGACGTAGACCAGTCCCTGCGCCCGGATCGTGGTGTCCCAGTCGGGGCGGGGCGTGACCCTCTCGCGGCGCACCTCAGCCGCCGCAGGAGGCGAGGTGGGTGCCGAACCCGCCCCGGTCGGGCACGGCGGCTGTGGTCGGCTCCGGGGCGGCGCGGCCGGTGGCCGGGTCGGGGACCCGCATCGCCAACGCGACAGTGTCGCCGCCGCCGACCGGCCCGAGGGCGCAGTCGTCGTCATCGTCGTCGTCAGAGGTCATGTTGCAGCCGGAGAGGGCGAGCGCGAGAGCGGTGAGCGCGCCGAGCTGCACGGAGGCCGACCGTAGCCGGCGGCGGGGGCGTTGGTCCACGGCATCGTTGTAGCCGATGGGCGCCACCGCCGCCGCCCCGCCCCCCGCGCGAGGCGGCTCTCCCCGCCCCCCGGCGGGGCTCCTGGCAGGGGCGATACGCTCGGTTCATGCTCCGTTCCGTCATCCTCGCCGCCTCCCGGTCATCCCAGGTCGAGCGGCTCGTCGCGACCGCCCCGTACACCCGGGACGTCGTTCGCCGGTTCGTCGCCGGCGCCACCACCGACGACGCGTTGCGCGCGACCCGCGGGCTCGTCGACGACGGTCTCGCGGTCACCCTCGACCACCTCGGTGAGGACACCGTCACCCCCGAGCAGGCCATCGCCACCCGCGACGAATACCTGAAGTTGCTGAAGATGCTCGGTGGCGCCGGGCTCACCCCGCCCGCCGAGGTGAGCGTGAAGCTCTCCGCCCTCGGCCAGATGTTCGACGAGCAGTTGGCGTACGACAACGCGCGGGCGATCTGCGCGGCGGCGGACGCCGCGGGCACCACTGTCACCCTGGACATGGAGGACCACACCACCACCGACTCGACGTTGGAGGTGCTGAGCCGGCTGCGCAAGGACTTCCCGTCGACGGGTGCCGTGCTCCAGGCGTACCTGCGCCGGACCGAGTCGGACTGCCGGGAGCTGTCCTCGGCCGGTTCGCGGGTGCGGTTGTGCAAGGGCGCGTACAAGGAGCCGGAGTCGGTGGCGTACCAGTCGGCCCGTGAGGTGGACAAGTCGTACGTGCGCTGCATGAACATCCTGATGTCCGGCGACGGGTACCCGATGCTGGCCACCCACGACCCGCGGATGATCGCCATCGGCGAGGACCGGGCCCGGTGGTTCGACCGGGGACCGGAGCGCTTCGAGTTCCAGATGCTCTACGGCATCCGCCCCGAGGAGCAGGCCCGACTGGCCGGCGAGGGCTACACCGTGCGCACGTACGTCCCGTACGGCGACGAGTGGTACGGCTACCTGATGCGCCGGCTCGCCGAGCGCCCCGCCAACCTGGTCTTCTTCGGCCGCGCCCTGATCTCCAAGAAGTAGTTCCTCCGCCCCGGCCGACGGGCCGGACCGATCGGCCGGGGCGGCCTCGCCGCGTTCAGGGTTTGGTCGTACCCTTCGGCGGGTGACTGACGGGGTGCAGCAGCCAGCACCACGGCGGCTCTGGCCGCTGTGGACGGTGCTCGTGGTGGTCGTCCTGCTGCTGGGCTGCGGCCTGCCGGCCCTGCTCGTCGCGGGCGTGATCCGGGAGAGTGGCGCCCGGTCCACGATCAGCCGGGCCGGTGTCTCGACGGCCGACGATCCCGCCACGGCAGCGGCCCGAGAGCTGACCGACCGGATGACCGCCCAGCTCGACCGGCAGTCCACGGCGCTGCTCGGCGGCGACCGCGCCGGGTTCCTCGCGATCGCCGAACCCGCCGTGCACGCCGACCTGCGCCGACGTTTCGCGGCACTACGCGAGCTGAAGGTGACCGTTTGGCGGGCCGAACCGAGCGGCCTGCCCGCGCCGATCGTCGGCAAGCCGGGGGAGTGGCGGCTCCTGGTGCGCTTCCAGTACTGCTTCGTCGCCCCGAACTGCCGGCCCAGCCCGGTGCTGATCGGCACCCGTTGGCGGGAGTCCGGCGACCAGCCCCGGTTGGTCGCCATGGAGGAATCCAAGTCGGTGGAGACCGGCACCCGACCGTGGGAGATCAGCGACCTGGCCGTGGCGATCGGCGCGCGGACCATCGTCGCCACCACCCCGGCGCTGCGCGGCAAGCTGCCCGGCCTGCTCGCCCAGGCCGAGGCGGCCGCAAAGGTCGCCGACGGGTACGCGGTCGCCGGCTCGCCGCCGGACCGCTACCGGATCTTCTACGCCGGCCCCGCCGAGTGGAAGCGTTGGTACGGCGGCGACCGGCCAGGGTGGACCGGCGGTTACGCGGTCACCGTGGGCGGCGGCCACCACGAGGTGGTGCTCAACGCCGACGGGCTCTCCAGCAGCGGCACCGACGATTTGCTCCGGCACGAGTTGACCCACGCGGCCTCGCTTCCGGAACGCGGCTACCCGGGCAAGACCACCTGGTGGCTGGTGGAGGGGCTGGCCGAGTTCGCGGGCGCCGGCGGGCAGGCGGTCGACAGGTACGAAGGGCTCGCCGAGGTGCGCAAACTGGTCCGGGCCGGCTGGGACGGCAAGTTGGCGGGCGTCAACCCGGCCGACGACGCCTCCGCCGAGCAGGTCGCCGGCAGCTACGGCGTCGGCTACCTGGCCGTCCGGCACCTCGTCGACAGGTACGGGCCGCAGCGGTTGCTCACCTTCTTCAAGGCTGTGGTGCACGAGCGCAAGACCCTCGAGGTGGCTGCCGAGGAGGCGTTCGGCGAGCAGTGGTCGACGCTGCACGACGAGTGCGTCGCGTACGTCCGCGCCGCCACCGCCTGACGTGCTCGCAGGTGGCGGGACGGCGCGCCGTACCATCGATGCGTGCGCCGCCCTCAGTCAGCTCGGCCGGGCAGCACCGTCCGGCCCCGCCTGCTCGTCGCCCTGACCGCCGCCGTCGTCCTCACCGCCACCACCGCCGCCTCGTGCGGCGATGACGGCCCCGACCTCGCGCTGGCGTCGGCCGCCCGCAACCCGGTCAGCGAGCTGATCGACGCTCCGGCTACCGTCACCGCCCGCGCCGCCGCGACCCTGACCGCCCCCGCCGACGGCTCGCTGGCAAGCCTGCGTGTCCAGCCCGGACAGCGGGTCAAAGCCGGCCAGGTCCTCGCCGTGGTCGACTCGCCCTCGGCCCGGCAGCGGCTGCGCCAGGCGAAGGAGGCGTTGGACGCGGCCAAGCGCGCCGGTCGGGGTGTCTCCACGGGCAACCTGGCAAGCAGTCGACGTGGCACCGACAAGGCGGCCGACGAGGCGTTCGACGCCGCCCGCAAGGCCGCCGAGAAAATCGCCGAACCGCAGTTGCGGGACGCCCTGCTGACCCAGGTGACGTCCGCGCAGCGGCAGTACGCGGCCGCCGCGCGCAGCGCCGACCAGGCCGTCCGCGCGGTGCAGCGGGGGATCAACGGGCTGAGCTCGGCCGTCGGCGCGCTCTCCGCGGCCCAACGGCTCCAGGCCCAGCAGGCGTACGACCTGGCGAAGGCGACTGTCGACGCGCTGACCCTGCGCGCCCCGATCGCCGGCATCGTGCAACCGGGCGGCACCCGGGCGGGCGGTGGCGCGACCGGTGGCCTCGCGGGGCTGTTGGAGCAGGCCGGTGGTGCCCAGGCCGCCGGTCTCAACCCGTCCGCGCTGACGTCCGGCCAGGGCGGGCCTCCTCCCGGGGTGGACGACGCGGTCGCGGTCGGCGGCCAGGTCACCGCCGGCACACCGGTGCTGACCGTGGTGGACACCGGGCAGTTGGGGTTGCTCGCCGAGGTGGACGAGACCGACGTGCTGCTGGTAAAGGCCGGGGTGACCGCCACCGTCGAGTTGGACGCCGTCAGCGGCGCCAGCTACGACGCGACGGTGCGCTCGGTGGACGTGCTGCCCACCAACTCCGCCCAGGGCGGGGTGACCTACCGGGTGCGCCTCGCGCTGGGCGCCGGAAAGCTGGCCGAGGACGAGCCGGCTCCGACGCCCCGCCCGGGCATGAACGCGATAGTCCATCTGCGGGTGCGTGAGGCCGCCGACGCGGTGACCGTACCCGCTTCGGCGGTGTTCTCCGCCGACGGCCGGGACGCGGTCTGGGTGGTCCGCGACGGCAGGGCCGGGCGGGCGGCGGTCACCGTGGGCGTCCAGGGGTCGGATCTGGTGCAGATCATCAACGGCGTGCAGCCCGGCGACCGGATCGTGGTGCGCGGCACCGACCAGGTGCGCGACGGCCAGGAGGTGCGGTGACCGACGCCCCGCCGGCGATCGAGGCGGTGGAGGTGTCCCGGACGTACCAACTGGACGGGGTGTCCGTCGAGGCCCTGCGCGGGGTGTCGCTGGTCGTGCGAGCGGGTGACTACGTGGCCCTGGTCGGTCCGTCCGGCTCGGGCAAGTCCACCCTCATGCACCTCCTCGGAGGGTTGGACCGGCCGACCGGTGGGCGTCTGGTGATCGGTGGTCGGGACGTCAACGCCCTCACGCCGCCGGAGATGGCCGCCCTGCGCAACGAGACGATCGGCTTCGTCTTCCAGGCGTTCCACCTGTTGCCGCGTACCTCGGCGGTGGAGAACGTGGCCCTCCCGCTCGTCTACCGGGGCGTGCCGGCGCGGCAGCGTCGGGAGCGGGCGGCGGCGATGCTCGGCCGGGTCGGCCTCGGGCACCGCCTGGACCACCGGCCCAACCAGATGTCCGGTGGGGAGCAGCAACGGGTGGCGATCGCCCGCGCTCTGGTCACCGAGCCGACGGTGCTGCTGGCCGACGAACCGACGGGCAACCTGGACAGCGTCACCGGTGCGGCGGTGCTGGAGCTGTTGGAACAGTTGAACGTGGAGTCCGGGGTGGCGCTGGTGATGGTCACCCACGACCAGGAGGTGGCGGCCCGGGCCCAGCGGCGGATCACGATGCGCGACGGAGTGGTCGTGGCGGACAGCGACGACCCTCATGATCGACCGCCGTCCGTCGATCCCGGTCGACCTGCGACACTGGTCTCCGCTCCCAGCGCGGAGCCCCGGTCCGCGTCCGGAAGCGCTCCGGGGCACCCGTCCGGTGGCTCCGGTGGCGCCGCCGGAGCCACCGGGCGCCTTCCGCAGGAGGTGGACCCGGGCCGGCCCGAGGTCGAGCGGCCGGGGGGCGAGCCGTGAGGGTCGCCGAGGCGTGGCGGGTGGCGCTGGACGCCCTGCGGGCCAACCGGCTGCGCAGCGCGCTGACCATGCTCGGGGTGATCATCGGAGTCGCCTCGGTGGTCCTGCTGGTGGCCATCGGCACCGGCACCAAACAGAAGGTCGAACAGCAGGTCGAGGGCCTCGGCTCCAACCTGCTGCTGGTCGTGCCCGGCCGCATCGAGGTGGGCAACGCCCCGGTGGTCTCGCCGCTGACCCTGAAGGACGTCGACGCCGTCACCCGGGTGGTCGGCGACCCCGACCGGGTGGCGGTCACCGTCGCCTCCGGGGCGACCGCGCGAGCCGGTGCCCGTTCCGACTTCACCACCGTGCAGGGAGTGCTGGAGACCACCCCGACGGTGTTCACGCGGTCGCTGGCCCGGGGTCGCTACCTCACCGGCACCGACGTGGACACCAGCCGCCGGGTGGCGGTGCTCGGCGACTCGGTGGCCCGCACGCTCTTCCCCGACCGGGACCCGCTCGGCCAGCAGGTGACGCTGGCCGGGGTGCGGTTCCGGGTGATCGGCGTCTTCGCGCCCCTCGGGCAGAGCCTCGGCGTCGACCGGGACGACGAGGTGCACGTGCCGGTGACCGCCGCGCAGCGGCTCTGGGGCACCCAGCGGGTGGACGGCATCGCCGTGAAGGCCCCGGACCGGGAACGGATCGACGAGCTGGGCGAACGGATCGTCGCGGAGCTGAACCGCCGGCACCCGGACACCGAGTTCAGCGCGGTCACCCAGCAGCAGATCCTCGGTGTGCTCGGCGACATCCTCGGCGTTCTCACCGGCGTACTGGCGGCCATCGCCGGCATCTCCCTGCTCGTCGGCGGTGTCGGAGTCTCCAACATCATGCTGGTGAGCGTTCGGGAGAGGACCCGGGAGATCGGGCTACGCAAGGCCGTCGGGGCCCGCCCCCGCGACATCGGTGTGCAGTTCCTGCTGGAGGCGGTGCTGCTCACCACGATCGGTGGGGTGACCGGAATGGCGTTGGGCGTGGGCACCGCCCTGCTGATCAACGGGCTGTCACCGATCCCGGCCGCGATCACCTGGTGGTCGTTGGCGCTCGCCTTCGGCGTGTCCGCGGTGGTGGGCATCGTCTTCGGGGTCGTCCCCGCGCAGCGCGCCGGCCGACTCGACCCGGTGGTCGCGCTACGCGCCGAGTGAACAGCGTCGGAGCGGGCCGGGACGCCGGGCGGCGTCGGAGCGGGCCGGGACGCCGGGCGGCGTCGGAGCTGGCCGGGACGCCGGGCGGCGTCGGTGGAACCGGGACGCCGGGCGCGGGCGGGGAGATTCCGGGAGTGTGGATCGGGTGAACGGCGAGAAGAAACATGATCAGTTGTACGAAGGGATCGCGCCGGTCACAGCCGCCCCGCTACCGTACTGGTAACACGCGCGTCGCCGCCCGGCCCGGAGCATCCGTCGGGTTGGCACGCGCCGGGCATGGGATGGGTTGGTGAGCCATGGCCGGGTCACAGTCCGACGGGCGACTGTCGGAGGTCAGGTTCCTGACCGTCGCGGAGGTGGCGACGGTCATGCGGGTCTCGAAGATGACTGTCTATCGCCTGGTGCACAGCGGTGAGCTCACCGCCGTCCGGGTCGGCCGGTCGTTCCGGGTGCCCGAGCACGCGGTACACGAATATCTCCGGGGCGCTTTCCAAGAGACCGCCTGAGCCGTCGTTCGGCTCCCCGGGTGCCGTCCAACCGGCATCGACGGGGGCGCGTTGGTCCGGCCGAGGCCCTCCGGCTACCCTGGAGCCCGACCGAGACCCCACCGGTGCGCCCCGCCGCCCAGACTGGTCCGGTCCGTTGTCCGCAAGCGGTCGCCGTCGCCACCTGCGTGGTGTCATCCGGTCCGCCCCGCACGTTGTATCGAAAGGCTGTCGTATGGGCTCGGTGGTCAAGAAGCGCCGTAAGCGCATGGCTAAGAAGAAGCACCGCAAGCTGCTGCGTAAGACCCGCGTCCAGCGTCGCCGTCTCGGCAAGTGATCGCCGCCGGGCGCTGAGCCCGGCATTCGGCGGCACTTGCCAAACTGTCGACCCCCGGAGGCTCAGGTGATCAGGCCGTGGTCGTCCCGGCTCGGTCCTTCCTGCCGGGGTAGGTGCGTCAGATGACCCTCGGTGGCACCTCAGGTGCCCCGGGGGTCGTCCTCGTCACCGGGGTGGGCCGCTATCTGGGTGCCCACGTGGCGGCCCGCCTGGCCGCCGACCCGCGTATCGAGCGGGTCATCGGCGTCGACGCACCGGATTCCGGCACCGAGTTCACCGATCTGCTGGACCGGGTCGAACGGATCCGCGTCGACAACGATTCGCTCGGTGGCCTCCTCGCCGACCTGGACGTCGACGCCGTCGTGCACCTCGCCCTGGTCAGCTCCCCCGACAAGCAGCACGGTGGCCGGTCCGCGATGAAGGACCAGAACGTCATCGGCAGCATGCACCTGCTGGCCGCCTGCCAACGGGCTCCCCGGCTGCGCAAGCTCGTGGTCCGGTCGTCGACTGCCGCGTACGGGGTGTCGTTCCGGGATCCGGCGGTCTTCACCGAGGAGACCGAGCCCCGCGAGGTGCCGCGTGGCGGTTTCGGCCGCGACATTCTCGACCTTGAGGGGTACGTCCGGGGCTTCCGGCGCCGCCGGTCCGACGTCACCGCGACGGTGCTGCGCTTCGCCCCGTTCATCGGCTCGACCGCCGACACCACGTTGACCCGCTACTTCGCGCAGCCGTTCGTGCCCACCGTCTTCGGCCGGGACCCCCGTCTGCAGTTCCTGCACTTCGACGACGCGTTGGAGGTGCTGCACCTCTCGATCGTGGAGGACCATCCGGGCACCTACAACGTCGCCGGTCCGGGGGTGCTGTCGCTGTCGCAGGCGATCCGGCGGGCCGGTCGGGTCGCCGTACCGGTGCTGGAGCCGAGTCTCTCCGGTGCCGCCGCGCTGGCCCGCACCATGGGGTTCGGCCGCTACGGCCTGGACCAGGTCGACCTCTTCGTGCACGGACGGGTGGTCGACACCAGCCAGCTTGAGCAGGAGTACGGCTTCACACCCCGATCGACCGCCGAGGCGTTCGACGACTTCATTCGCGCCCACCACGGTGGGGTGGTCGTCACCCGGGGGCAGTTGGCGGCCGCCGAGCAACTCGTCCTGGACGGCATCCGGCAGGTCCGCTCCGCAGTTCGGGATCGGTCGTGACCGGGCCCGGTGAGGGGCGCGATCCGCGGGGGGTCGGGCGTTTCGACGTACCGCAGCCGTTGGCGGCGGACGTGGAGCCGGCGCGGCGGAACGGACATCGACCGGCCGCTCAGGCCGCGCCGACCCCGACGCCGACCGACGAGATCGACACCGCGACCACCGACGAGCCCGCCGGGGACCTGGTCGACGTTCCGACGTCGGGTGGCACCGAACCGGCGGTGCCGGACCGGCCGGGGGACCACTGGGACCGCAGGGTCGCGAACGGCCTGGCCTTCCTGCGCCGGCGTCTCTCCGGCGACTACGAGGTCGACGAGTTCGGTTTCGACTCGGAGTTGACCGACGCGGTCTTCCACCCCCTGCTGCGGCTGCTCTACCGGGACTGGTTCCGCACCGAGGTCAGCGGCGTCGAGCACGTGCCCGTCGACGGACCAGCCCTGGTGGTCGGCAACCACTCGGGGACGGTGGCGCTGGACGCGTTGATCCTCTCGGCGGCGCTGCACGACAAGCATCCCGCCCACCGCTACCTTCGGCTGCTCGGCGCCGATCTGGTCTTCCGGATGCCGGTGGTCTCCGAGCTGGCCCGCAAGACCGGTGGCACGGTGGCCTGCAACCCGGACGCCGAGCGGCTGCTCAGCGGCGGCGACCTGGTCGGGGTGTTCCCCGAGGGCTTCAAGGGCATCGGCAAGCTGTACGCCGACCGGTACAAGCTGCAACGGTTCGGGCGGGGCGGTTTCGTCTCGGCGGCGCTGCGCACCGGCACCCCGATCGTGCCGGTCGCCATCGTCGGCGGCGAGGAGATCTACCCGATGCTCGCCGACATCAAGCCCCTGGCGCGACTGCTCAAGCTGCCCTACTTCCCGGTCACGCCGACCTTCCCGTGGCTCGGGCCGCTGGGCATGGTGCCGCTGCCCAGCAAGTGGCTCATCGAGTTCTGTCCGCCGATCCCCACCGCGCACCTGACCGACTCGGCGGACGACCCGCTGGTGGTCTTCAACCTCGCCGACCAGGTGCGGGAGACCATTCAGCAGACCCTGCACACACTGTTGGAGCGCCGACCCGACCCGTTCGGTCCCTGACGTATCTCAGCCGGCGCGGCGGCGGCGCTGCAACGCCAGCCCGGCGGTGACCGCGCCGACGACCAGCCCGGCGGCCGCGGTGGACGGTACGGCGATCTTGACCGCTCGCCGACCGGTGCGGAAGTCCCGTACCTCCCAGCCGTGCTGGCGGGCCTGCCGCAGCAGGGCGCCGTCCGGGTTGACCGCCACCGCCCGGCCCACGGCGGAGAGCAGCGGCAGGTCGTTGGCCGAGTCGCTGTACGCCGCGCAGCGGGCCAGGTCGAGCCCTTCCACCGCGGCCAGCTGGGTGACCGCCTCGGCCTTCGCCGGCCCGTGCATCAGGTCACCCACCAACCGCCCGGTGTATGCCCCGTCCACCACCTCGGCCACCGTGCCGATGGCACCGGTCAGGCCGAGCCGGGCGGCGATCACTCGGCCGATCTCCACCGGGGCGGCGCTGACCAGCCAGACCCGTTGGCCGGCCGCCAGGTGCCGTTGTGCGAGTTGGTGGGTGCCGGCCCAGATCCGGGGTGCCATCATCTCGTCGAAGATCTCCTCCGCGAGGTGCTCCACGTCGTCGACGCGCCAGCCCTCGACGAAGGCCAGCGCGGCCTCCTTGGCCAGCGACATGTCACCGGCGTGCTCACGGGCCAACAACCGGAACCGGAGTTGCTGCCAGGCGAAGCGGGCCAGGTCGGCGGAGGTGAAGTAGTTGCGGGAGGCGAGCCCACGGGCGAACCAGTAGATCGACGCGCCCTGCATCATCGTGTTGTCCACGTCGAAGAAGGCCGCAGCGGTCGGGTCCGGTGCGGAGGCGACGGCCGGGGTCAGGTCGGTCTCGGCCCAGCCCGCGGTGTGCCCCTCGGCGTCGGTGCTGACCGTCACCTTACGGCTGCGCGCCACGCGACTCCCTTCCTCACCGATACGACGGATGCCCCCAGCGAGGGTAGCCGCCGTGCGCGGCCGACCGGCCGGGCACAGCACGAACTGTGGCGAGGCCGGTCGGACGTGCGGTATAGGGGGTGGGAGGTCAGCGAGCCCCGGGGCAGGTGCTCGGGTCGGGGCCGAGGGTGTCGCTGGCGGTCGGGGCCGGCAGGCCGCAGGCGATCGCCGCGCGCAGCGAGTCCGAGCGCTCCCGGATGCTGTCCAGGAGGCGCAGGGACCGCTGGGTCCGTTCCCGGTCGACGCGGGTGCTCCCGTCGAGCAGACCGCTCACCGCCCGGCGTTGCCCGGTGACGAACGTGTTGAGCGTGTCCAGGCTGCCCGGCTCCGCCCGCTGTGCCGCGGCGGTGGTCAGCAGGCGTACACCCTGCCGGGTGTCGGCGTCCATGTCGTCGAGGACGGCGCTGTAGCCGATCCGGTCGCCGCGCAACTCGGCGGCCTCGCCGAGTCTGGTCCGGGCGAAGTCCAGGAAGAGTTGACCGCGGCTGATGTCGGAGCTGGCCAGGGCGAGCTGAGCCCGTTCGGTCGAGCGCTTCATCCCGTACAGCGCGTCACCGGGCACCGCGTTCTCGCTGGCGGCGGAAATGCCGGAGACGGCGATGGCGCCCGCGGCGATCCCGACCAGGATCGCGCCCCGGGCTCGGGCCCGCCGGGCGGTGACCGCCGGCAGAAGCCGTCCCCGGGTGGTCGTGGCCGGACGCGTGGCGGCCGGTTCGCTGGCCGCCGGTGTGGTGCCCAGCCCTTCCCGTTCGGCGGTGGCGAGCAGCATCGCCCGCAGGCCGGTCCGGAAGTCCTGGTCCACCTCGACCGTCGGGGGGTCGGTGCTGATCCGTTGGCCCACCGCGACGAGGGGCGCGAGTTGACCGTCCACCCGGGCTCGTACGTGGTGTCGCCGAGCGCCGTTGGCCTCGTCGAGAAGCTGCGCGAAGCGCTCGGCGCGCCGGCGGGAGATGAGGATGTCGTCCACCGCAGGCACCTCCTCTCGCTGGTCACGGCCGGTCGGCCGCCGTCCTTGCCGGAGACCGGGCGGCAGTGTGACACCACGGAGGTGAGGCGCCGCCGGCTTGCCGGTCGGACCTCGGTGACCCGGCCTGCCGGGACAACCACCGGTCGCACCCGGAGAAACGCGGCGGACCGTTCACGGGTTACGGGCCGGGCGGAGCGGAAATTACAGAAAGTGATCGTCGTCACCGGGCGGGACCGACCCTGAGCTGCGCGGACGTCGATCGACGCCCATCGGTCCCGCCGTCGCAAACTACGGCTGGAAGCCGTCCGGGAGCAGCCGGGCCAGGGCGCGTACGGCCCGGTACTGGAGGGCCTTGATGGCACCCTCGTTCTTGCCCATCGCACGGGCCGTCTCGGCCACCGAGAAGCCCTGGAGGAAGCGGAGCACGATGCACTCCTGCTGCTCCGGGTTGAGCTGCTTCACGGCGGTGAGCAGCGCGACGTTCGTGATGTGCTCCACCACCGCCGCCTCCGGGCTGCCCTCCGGGCCCCGGTCCTCCCGATCGGCGTCGAGCACGTCACCGGTGGTGACCTCCAGCCGGTACCGGCCCGACTTGAAGTGGTCCGCGACCAGGTTGCGGGCGATCGTCACCAGCCAGGCGCCGAGGTCGCGGCCCTGCCAGGTGAAGCTGCCGATCCGCTTGAGCGCACGCAGGAAGGTGTCCGAGGTGAGATCCTCGGCGAGTTGGCGGTTGCCGACCCGGAAGTAGATGAACCGGAAGACGGTGTCCACGTACCGGTCGTAGATCAGGCCGAACGCCTCGGACTCGCCGGCCTGGGCGCGCTCGATCAGCGTCCAGACCTCGGTGGCCGGGTCGGACGGGTCGGGGCGGCTCGGAAAGCCGGTCGGGGTCGTGGCGGTGGCGGCCGGCACCGCCGGGATCACCGCCGTCTCGCCCGCCGCCGGATCGGTGGTCACCGTCGGTGTCTCGCTGACCCGTCGACCCTGCGCCGGCATCGTCGGTCGAGGCGGAACGGCGACCCGGCCGCCGGTCGGCCGCGCGTTCCCGCCGGGCACCACGGGCCGCGGCGGCGGCTCGTTGTGGTGCGGCCGGCTGCGGGTGCGGGGGGCTGTGCCGTCGCCGAGCACGGCGGCGCCGTGGGGTTCGTCGAGTGGGGCACGGGCCGTCGGTCTCTCGTTGACGTGCGAGCGTGCCGGCTGGCCGGTCAGGCCGACTGGGCGTTCCGCGTAACCGAAGGTGGTCACCGGGTTACCCCCGTCCCGTCGGTCGCCGGATGGGCCGGTCTGTGCGTCGTCGGGGCGGACCGACCGGGGAGTCGGCCGGGCAGGACGGTCACGGGGGTTGCCGATGGGCGGCAAATCCCCTGGAGGTGCTGGTCCAATGCGCTAACAGGCACGGGGGCCTCCTCGGGCTGAGGGGTGTCGACTCACGGCAAATGGGGTGAGCCGACCCGAGTGATGATAGGGCCAACGTCACCCGCGCGTGGCAAGTCCGTTACACAAGGCGGAAGTATTTCCCGCTCCCTCCGTGCGGTGCCGGACCGGTTGTCCGTCGTGTGCGATTGACTTTCCGTCGACCCGGTGTTCCTCGGTGGATGCCCTGGTGGGGTGGGTCGCCCGTTCGGTTGGACCGGTCGCTGCGGGTGGCGGCGCGGGCGTGGCCGAAACGTCTGCGGACGACGCCGACCATCCCATCGGCGGGACTTGATCGGACCACCGATGGCACACCTGACAGTCCCGTGTACGGGACGGTCGCCCTCGCGCCGCTCGGGCACCTGTTCGCACCGTCGGTCGTGGCCGGGTCGTCGGCCGCTGTGCCAGACTTGATCACCGCGCCGGCCGAGTCGGCGGTACCGGGTGTGCCGCCCCCGCGGACCGGCGAGACTGTGCGGGCGTACGTGGTGGCGGCGTCGGCGCGACCGGTGACGATGCCGACCGAACTGCCGGCGAGCGCCGAAAACCCCATACGGAGGTAACCGATGTCCAGTGACGCCCGGCTCGCCCTGATCACCCGACCCGGCTGCCATCTGTGCGACGACGCCAAGGCGGCACTCGACCGGGTGGTGGCGGTGACCGGCGACAAGTGGGTCGAGTGGGACGTCACCGACGACGAGGGGCTGGAGCGGGAGTACGGAGACCGACTGCCGGTGGTGCTGCTCGACGGCAAGGAGCACGGCTACTGGCGGGTCGAGGAGGACCGGCTGCTGCGGGACCTGACCACACCTCAGCTCTGAGCGGTACCTATGGTGCTCCGATGACCTCCGCACCCCCGCACCTCGTCTGGGACTGGAACGGCACCCTGCTCAACGACCTCAGCCTGGTGGTGTCCGCCACCAACGTCGTGTTCACGAGCCTTGGTGGGCCGACCGTCACCCTGGACGAGCACCGGGTGCGGTTCCGGCGGCCGATCGCCGAGTACTACGCCGAGGTGCTCGGGCAGGCCGTCGACGACGACGAGTTCGGCCGGCTGGACCGGATCTTCCACGAGGCGTACCGCACCGGCCTCACCACCTGTGAGCTGGCCGCCGACGCGCGCGACGCGATGGCCTCCTGGCCGGGCAGCCAGAGTCTGCTCTCCATGTGGTTCCACGAGGAGTTGGTGCCGACCGTGCACACGTACGGGTTGACCGGCCACTTCACCCGGGTCGACGGGCTGCGGGCCACGGTCGGCGGCGGCCGTAAGGCCGAGTCGCTCCGGTCACACCTGGCGGAGCTGGGCGTGGACGGCGCCTCGGTGGTGCTGATCGGGGACTCCATCGACGACGCGGACGCCGCGCTCGCGGTCGGCGGTCGTGCGGTGCTCTACACCGGCGGGTTCACCGACCCGGCCCGGCTGCGCGCCTCCGGCCACCCGGTGGCCGACACCCTCCTCGACGCGGTCAACCTGGCGCGGGAGGTCAGTTCCGCAGGTAGGTGAGGACGGCCAGCACCCGCCGGTGCTGCTCGGTGTCCGGCGGCAGGGTGAGCTTGGTGAAGATGTTGCGTACGTGCTTCTCCACCGCGCCGTCGCTGACCACCAGGGCGCGGGCGATGGCGGTGTTCGAGCGTCCCTCGGCCATCAGGGCGAGCACCTCACGTTCGCGGGGCGTCAGCTCGCGCAGCGGGTCGTCGCGGCGGCGTCGGGCGAAGAGCTGGCCGACCACCTCCGGGTCGAGCACCGTGCCGCCGGCCGCCACCCGGCGCAGCGCGTCCAGGAACTCGTCGATCGCGGCGACCCGATCCTTGAGCAGGTAGCCGATACCGCCGCCGGCAGCGCCGGTGGTGGCCAGCAGATCATCGGCGTACGAGACCTCGACGTACTGGGAGAGCACCAGGATCGGGGTACGCGGCACCAGCCGGCGTGCCTCCACCGCCGCCCGGAGTCCCTCGTCGGTGTGCGACGGCGGCATCCGGACGTCGACGATCGACACGTCCGGCTGGTGCTCCACCACCGCCTCGACGAGCGCGTCGCCGTCCCCGACGGCGGCCACCACCTGATGGCCACTCTCGGTCAGCAGCCGGACCAGTCCCTCGCGGAGCAGGACGCCGTCGTCGGCGATCACGATGCGCATGGCTGTGTTGTCTACCACGTCCGACGCGTCGTGCGGGGGCGGCGCGGGACTGCTCACAGCGGTAGCTCGGCGCGGATCTCGGTGGGGCCGCCGATCGGGCTCACCACCGCCAGTTCACCGCCGGCGGCCCGGACCCGGTCGGCGATGCCGGCCAGCCCGTGCCCCTTGGCCAGGTGTGCGCCGCCCTGACCGTCGTCGCCCACCCGCACCTGGAGGTGGGTGCCCTGCCGGGCGACGGCCACCACGGCCTCGGTGGCCCGCGCGTGCTTGGCGACGTTCGTCAACGCCTCGGACACCACGAAGTAGGCGGTGTTCTCCACCGCCGGGTCGAGCCGCCCGCCCGGAGTGCCGAGCTGCGGATCAACCTGGAGCTCGATCGGGATCAGCCCGCGACCGGCAATCGCGGCCAGGGCGCTGGGCAGGCCCCGGTCGACGAGGATCGGCGGGGCGATGCCCCGGGACAGTGCCCGCAGCTCGGCGAGCGTGTCCCGGGTCTGCGTGACCGCCTCGTCGATGGTCCGGCCGGCGGCCTCCGGGTCGGAGGCGAGCTGCATCCGGGCGCGGCTGAGGTCCATGGCCAGGCGGACCAGGCGCTGCTGGGGGCCGTCGTGGATGTCGCGTTCCAGCCGGCGCAGCGCGGACGCCTCGGCGGACACGGCGGCCCGTTTCTGCTCCTCCAGCACGGTGATCCGGTCGCGCATCTCGGCCACCCCGGTCAGCATGGCCTTGGCGAAGCTGGCCTGCAGCAGGGCGCATCCCCGCACCACGATCGGCAGGGTGATCAGGAAGAACACCCCGATCGCGGTGTTCAGGCCGATTCGGGCGGTGGTCGAGTCGCCGAGGCCGAGCAGTTGGGCGAGGTCCTGGTCACCCTCGCCGCTGGCGCGGGGCAGGGCCCAGTCGTAGACCCAGTACAGCGAGCCGGCGATCGCTCCGGCCCACCAGACCACGGCGACCACGAACGTGCCGGCCGCCGCGATGAGCCGCAGGATGCCGTGCGCCAGGTCGAGCCAGGACTGGGCGTCCCGCATCGGCACGAAGATCCTTCGCCAGGCGTTCGCGCCCGCCTCGGGCAGCCGGTAGTGCGGCCGGATCCGGGGTTGCCGGAGCACCGCGGGCAGCCGTAGCCGTTCGATGTCGGCCAGCCCACGGGCGGCGTACAGGGTGCCGCTGAGGATCGGCAGACCGATCACCGTGACCACCAGGCCGATGCCGACCGCGGTGCCGAGGATGAGGACGACGAAACTGGCCACCGCCAGAGGCAGACCGAGGAGCACGTAGCCGGAGTCGACGAAGAGTTGGCGGGGAATGCTCGGTGCCAGCGTCGGTGGGTCGCTGGTGGCGGCAACGGCGGTCATGGGAAAAGGCTAGGCATTCCGACTTCCGGTCCCCATCCCGAAGCCCTGCCTCTCCCCCGTAGTGCTGCCCCTACCACCTGCGGAACGGCCCGGTGAGGCTCAGCGCGGGATTGGTCAGAGAAGTCGGTATTGAGCAATAATTGCCTGGGCGGCACGGACGAAAGTCGCTAAATCGATCTTGCGGAATGGAGCTGTTGGTGGAGTCGCGGCACGCAGCGACAAGATCGCGATTTGTGCACGTCTTCACAAGCGCCTACTCTGTGACTCCGACGCGCCCTGCTAGCACAGCCGGCAACCTCGGTCGCCAGCGGGAGTCCATAAGCGGCCGACCAGCGGAGTTGGCCGAGGATCGCACCGCACGGAGTCTCATGAGTCAGCACCGTCACCCAGGCGCGCCCGGCCGCGCCGGTGCCGTACCAGCGCTCCCGGATCTGCCCGAGGCCACCGTCGCTCGGCTCCCGGAATACCTGCGCGCGCTGCACAACCTCGCCGACACCGGGCACGAGACGGTCTCCAGCGAGGAGCTGTCCGCAGCCGCCGGCGTCAACTCCGCCAAGCTTCGCAAGGACCTCTCGCACCTCGGCTCGTACGGCACCCGGGGCGTCGGCTACGACGTCACGCTGCTGATCGAGCAGATCGAGAATGTGCTCGGGCTCACCCAACGCCGGGCGGTCGCCCTGGTCGGCGTGGGTAATCTCGGTCACGCTCTGGCCGGCTACGACGGCTTCGCCGGCCGGGGCTTCCGGATCGCCGCACTTCTCGACGCCGATCCCTCCCGGGTCGGCGAAGAGATCAATGGCCTGGTGGTCCGGCATGTCGACGATCTGGCGACGGTCGCCGCGGAGGAATCCCTCGCGATCGGCGTGATCGCCACCCCGGCCGCAGCCGCCCAGCAGGTCGCCGACCAGCTGGTCGCCGTCGGCGTGACGAGCATCCTCAACTTCGCGCCGTGCGTACTCTCGGTTCCGGAGGGGGTCGACGTGCGCAAGGTCGATCTCGCCATCGAGCTGCAGATTCTGTCCTTCCACGAGCACCGCAAGGCGTCGCTGACCGCGCTGCCCGCCACCGGCGGGTCCGCTCTCACGGCCCTGCCGGGCGGGTTCGCGGCCACCGACACCCAGGAGGCGATCGGCACGTGAAACTGCTCGTCGTCGGCGCGTCCTATCGGACCGCCCCGGTCGCCACGCTGGAACAACTGGCCGTGCCTCCCGCAGACCTCACCCGCACCCTGGACCGCCTGGTCGCCCAGCCCTACGTGGCCGAGGCGGTGATCGTCTCCACCTGCAACCGGGTGGAGGTCTACGCCGCCGTGTCCGGTTTCCACGGTGGGCTCGGCGACGTGTGCGCCGTCCTGGCGGAGCAGGCCGGCACCTCGCCGGCGGCACTCGCCAGCCACCTGTACGTGCACTACGACACCGCCGCCGTGGAGCACGTCTTCCGGGTCGCCACCGGTCTGGACTCGATGGTGGTCGGCGAGGCGCAGATCCTCGGCCAGCTGCGTGACGCGTACCACTGGGCCACCGGCGCCGACTCGGCCGGCCGCCTGCTGCACGAGCTGATGCAGCAGGCCCTGCGGGTCGGCAAGCGCGCCCACGCCGAGACCGGCATCGACCGTGCCGGCCAGAGCGTCGTCACCGCCGCGCTCGAGCTGGCCGCCGGGCACCTCGACGGCGACCTCGCCGGCCACCCGGCCCTGGTGGTCGGCGCCGGCGCGATGGGCTCACTCGGGGTGGCCACGCTGTCCCGGCGGGGCGCCGGTCCGCTCACCGTCAGCAACCGGGGCGCCGACCGGGCCGTCCGGCTCGCCGAGTCGTACGGGGCGAGTGCCGCGCCGATGACCGAGCTGGCCGACACCCTTTCCACAGTGGACATCGTAGTGGCCGCCACCGCCTCCACCGAACCGGTCCTCACCCGGGCGGTGGTCAGCGCGGCGCTCGCCGAACGGGACCCGGTCCGGGGCCCGCTGGTCCTGCTCGACCTTGCCGTCCCGCGTGACGTCGAGGACGGTGTCGCCGAGCTGTCCGGCGTCGAGGTGATCGACATCGACCGGATGGCGGCGCTGCTCGCCGACGGTCCGGCCGCCGCGGACGCCGCCGCCGTCGAACGGATCGTGCGGGGCGAGGTGGAGAGCTTCCTCACCTGGCTGCGCGGTGCCGACGTGGCGCCCACCGTGGCCGCGCTGCGCGGCCGAGCCGACGACGTGGTCACCGCCGAGCTGCGCCGGCTCGCCCAACGTCGCCCCGACCTCGGCGACGACCTGCGCGCCGAGGTCGCCCGTACCGTGCACCGGGTCGTGCAGCGGCTGCTGCACCAGCCCACCGTCAAGGTCCGCCAGTTGGCCGCGGAGCCCGGCGGCGACCAGTACGCGGCCCTGCTGCGCGAGCTGTTCGACCTCGAGGTGCCGCAGACCTCTCCGGTGGACACCGTCCCGGACGTGCTGACCCCCGACCTCGGTATGGCGCTGCCCGGTGTCGACCCGGTGTCCGCTGCCGACGCCCCCGAGCCCACCCCACCCACCGGAGGTGCGCGATGACCGCCCCCCTACGCCTCGGCACGCGCGGCAGCGCCCTCGCGATGGCCCAGTCCGGCCAGGTCGCCGAGGCGGTGACCGCCGCCACCGGTCGCCCGGTCGAGCTGGTCGAGGTGGTCACCGCGGGCGATCGTTCCAACGCACCGGTGCACCGGCTCGGCGTCGGGGTGTTCGTCTCCGCGCTGCGCGACGCCCTGACCGCCGGGACGATCGACTTCGCGGTGCACTCCTACAAGGATCTGCCCACGGCTATCGCCGCCGGGCTGCACATCGCGGCGGTGCCGGCCCGACTGGACCCGCGCGACGCGCTGATCGCCCGGGGCGGCCGGACGCTCGCCGAACTACCGCCCGGCGCCACCGTGGGCACCGGCGCGCTGCGCCGGATCGCCCAACTGCACGCGCTCGGCCTGCAACTCGAGGTCACCCCGATCCGCGGCAACATCGACACCCGCCTGGCGCGGGTGGTCGGTCCCGAGGCCGACCTCGACGCCGTCGTCCTGGCCCGGGCCGGGTTGACCCGGATCGGTCGGGCCGACGAGATCACCGAGACGCTGGATCCGATGCTGATGCTGCCCGCCCCCGCCCAGGGAGCGTTGGCCGTGGAGTGCCGGGTCGACGACCAGAGCCTGGTCGAGTTGCTCGCGGTGCTCGACCACGCACCGTCGCGAGCCGCGGTCACCGCGGAACGCGCGTTTCTGGCAACCCTGGAGGCTGGGTGCAGCGCACCCGTCGCCGCCTACGCGGAACTCGCCGAGGGCGATACCGGCGATGAGATCTACCTGCGCGGGGCGGTGATCAGCCCGGACGGCACTCGTGACCTCCGGCTGTCCCGCACCGGAACGCCCGCCGACGCGACGGAGATCGGTAAGGCACTCGCCGCCGAACTCCTCGACCTCGGCGCCGACTCGATCCTCGGCCACGATGGACACACCGGCCCGGGGACCCAGCAATTTGGGAGCACAGAATGACCCGCACCCGTAAGCCCGTCGGCCGTATCGCGTTCGTCGGGGCTGGCCCCGGTGACCCTGGGCTGCTGACCCGTCGGGCCCACGACGCCCTGGTCGACGCTGACCAGGTGATCTACGACCGGGGAGTCCCGGAGTCGTTGCTCGCCGTCGTTCGCGCCGAGGCCAGGGACGATGCCGAGTTCACCCCCGCCGAAGGCGCGCCGGGGGACGTGGCGAAGGTGCTGATCTCCGCGGCCCGATCCGGGTTGAACGCGGTGCACCTGGTCGCCGGCGACCCGTTCGGCCACGACTCGGTGGTGAAGGAGGTGCAGGCGGTGGCCCGCACCGCCGCCCACTTCGAGGTGGTGCCCGGTGTCGGCCAGGCCGAGGGTGTGGCCACCTACGCGGGTGTTCCGCTGCCCGGTGTGCGTACCGCCGCCGACGTCGAGGACGTCAGCGCACTGGACTTCGAGGCGCTGGCCGCTGCCGTCGGCCGGGGTTCGCTCGCGCTGGCCGTGGACGCCGGTGACCTCGCCGCCGTCCGGGACGGGCTGCTCTCCGCCGGGGTCGACGGCACCACCGGCGTCGGGGTGACCGGCGACGGCACCGGCGAGACCCAGTACACGACCACGTCGACCGTGGACAGCTTCGTGGCTGCCGCGCTCGGCTTCACCGGCCGGGTGGTGCTCACCGTCGGTGTCGGGGTGGGTCAGCGCGACAAGCTGAGCTGGTGGGAGAACCGCCCGCTGTACGGCTGGAAGGTGCTCGTACCCCGGACCAAGGAGCAGGCCGGCGCGATGAGCGCGCGGCTGCGCGCGTACGGGGCGATCCCGTGTGAGGTGCCGACCATCGCGGTCGAGCCGCCGCGCACTCCGGCGCAGATGGAGCGGGCGGTCAAGGGCCTGGTCGACGGCCGGTACGCCTGGGTGATCTTCACGTCGGTGAACGCGGTCCGCGCGGTCTGGGAGAAGTTCGCCGAGCACGGGCTGGACGCCCGGCACTTCGGCGGCGTCAAGATCGCCTGCATCGGTGAGGCGACGGCCGACGCGGTGCGCGCGTTCGGTATCCAGCCGGAGCTGATCCCCGCCGGGGAGCAGTCCTCCGAGGGGCTGCTCGCCGAGTTCTCCCCGCACGACGAGATCCTCGACCCGGTGGGCCGGGTGCTGCTGCCGCGTGCCGACATCGCCACCGAGACGCTCGCCGCCGGGCTCACCGAGCGCGGCTGGGAGGTCGACGACGTGACCGCGTACCGGACGGTGCGGGCCGCGCCGCCGCCCGCCGAGATCCGGGACGCGATCAAGTCGGGCGGGTTCGACGCTGTCTTGTTCACGTCATCCTCCACCGTGCGGAACCTGGTCGGTATCGCCGGGAAGCCGCACGCGCGTACCGTGGTTGCGGTTATCGGGCCCAAGACGGCGGAGACCGCGACGGAGTTCGGCCTGCGGGTCGACGTCCAGCCGCCGCACGCCTCGGTGCCCGACCTGGTGGAGGCGCTTGCCGCCTACGCCGTCGAGCTGCGCGAGAAGCTGGCCGCCATGCCGGCCAAGCAGCGCCGCGGTTCGAAGGTGCAGGGCCCGACCGCTCTGCGCTTCCGGTAGTCGTTCGAGGAGGCCTGCCATGTCGTACCCCGAGATCCGGCCCCGCCGGCTGCGCCGCAACCCGGCGATCCGCCGGCTGGTGTCCGAGACCCGGGTCGACCCGGCCGAGCTGGTCGTGCCGATGTTCGTCAAGGAGGGGCTGAGCGAGCCCCGTGCCATCGGGTCGCTCCCGGGGGTGCTCCAGCACTCCCGGGACTCGCTGCGCAAGGCGGCGGCCGAGGCGGTCCAGGCCGGCGTCGGCGGGATCATGCTCTTCGGCGTGCCGGAACGGCGGGACCCGACCGGCTCCGGCGGCATCGACCCGAACGGCATCCTCAACGTCGCCATCCGCGACGTGGTGGCCGAGGTGGGCGACGCCGCGGTGGTGATGAGCGACCTGTGCCTGGACGAGTTCACCTCGCACGGGCACTGCGGGCTGCTCACCGCAGACGGTGAGGTCGACAACGACTCCACCCTGGCCGCGTACGCCGAGATGGCGGTGGCCCAGGCCGCCGCCGGGGTCGGCATGGTCGGGCCGTCCGGGATGATGGACGGCCAGGTCGGCGTGGTCCGCAAGGCGCTCGACGCCGCCGGGCACCAGGACGTGGCCGTGCTGGCGTACGCCGTCAAGTACGCCTCGGCGTTCTACGGCCCGTTCCGCGAGGCGGTGGAGTCGGCGCTGGAGGGCGACCGGCGCACCTACCAGCAGGACCCGGCCAATCTGCGGGAGTCCCTGCGCGAGGTGGCGCTCGACGTCGCCGAGGGCGCCGACCTGGTGATGGTCAAGCCGGCGCTGCCCTACCTCGACGTGGTGGCGGCGGTACGGGCCGCGGTGGACGTCCCGGTAGCCGCCTACCAGGTCTCCGGCGAGTACGCGATGGTCGAGGCGGCCGCCGCGAACGGCTGGATCGACCGGGAGCGGGTGATGCTGGAGACGCTCACCTCGATCAAGCGGGCCGGCGCGCAGGTCATCCTCACCTACTGGGCTGTCGAGGCCGCCGGGCTGCTGCGCCAGCGCTACTGAGGCGGGCCGCCTACGGCGCGATCACGGGCTGCCCGCGGCGCGATCATGCGGAAATAGTGGCCTCCTCGGCAGGAGAGGCCACTATTTCCGATCATCGGCCCGTTCTGCCGATCAGGGCAGCTGTCCCAGCCGATCGACGACGGCCAGCCGGGTGACGGCGGTGCTCATGTACGGCGACTCCTTGCCATCCCGCACCGTGAGCCGGCGGGTGCCGAGGTAGACGTGGGTCTCCCGGTCGAAGATCAGGTCGACGTGGGCGGCGAACACGCCGGGAGTCCGCAGCGCCACGCCCCGTCGGCCGGCGGCGTCCCGCACCTCGCCGGGCAACACGCTCGCCCCCGGCACTCGGGCCATCGCCTGGAACAGCGCGCCGAGCGACTGCGGCGGCACGTAGCCCTCCAGCATCCACATCCCGTCGGTGAAGATCGTGGTCGGGTCGTTCTGGATGGCCTCCAGGTCCGCGCCGGCGGGTAGGTCCAGGGGGATCGGGTGATCCCGCAGGTGCTGCGCCATCTGCTCCGGCTCGGTGGGCAGGCCCTGGAAATAGCCGGGCGGCGGCGGCAGGTGCGAGACGTTGTCGGTTCGCCACTCGTCCGGGCGGCTCTCCAACCGCCGCCGCTGCTGCCAGGTCGGATCGTCGCCGACCGGCACCCAGCGTTGGAGCCGCTCATCGACGTACGGGCCGGCCGCTGGCTCCTCCCGGGCGGTCAGCCGCAGTTCGATGAAGAGGAACTGGCCGGGACGCGCCACCAGGTCGGGCTGCTGCCGGGCCGTGTCCGCGGCCTCGGTCAGGACCTCGGCCGCGCTCGCCGTCGGTGGGGCGTCGCCGACCGTCTGGGTCACCAGTCCGACGGCGGTGAGCAGGACGACAAGCCCACCGACCCCGGCCAGCCGCCAGCCCGGCCTACGCCACCGTGCGCCCCGTGTCGCACGGACGGTCGTCGGGGCTGCGTCGGCGGCCGGGGCGCTTTCGGTGGTTCGGGCGCCGAGGTGTTCCTTCAGTTCGGCGAGAAGCCGTGCCTCGAAGTTGCCCAGTTGCGGGGTTCTGCTCATGGTGACCTTCCCTCCGATCAGACGAGCGCGGATTCGGACTGTGCGAGAGCGAGGCGTACCGCCCGACGGGCCCGATGCACCCGGACCCGCGCGGCGACCGGGGAGATCCCGAGCGCGGCGGCCGCGTCCGTCAGGGACAGGCCGTCGACGGCGACGAGTTCGAGCAGGGCGCGCGTGTGCTCCGGCAGACCGCCGAGAGCGCGATAGGTACGGCGCGCCAGCGATTCCGCGTCGATGCGCTCCTCGATCCGGGCGATGTCGTCGGCGTCCAACAGCCGTCGTCCCGCCACGAGACCGCTGGCCCGCAGATGACGGGTAGCCCGGCGGTGTTCGGCCGCGATGACGTTGCGGGCCACGCCGAAGAGCCAGGCCAGCTCGTTTCCGCGCTCCGGCTGGAAACCGGCCGCGGAGTCGATCACCGCCAGGAACACCTCGGCCGTGAGGTCGGCGGCGGTGTGCGGGTCGTCGACGCGGCGGGCCACGAACCGCCCGATCGTCTCGACGTGTCGGCGGTAGAACCGCTCGAACGCCGCGGGGTCCGTACCGATGGCGGCTAGGTCGTCCCCGCCTGGGCTCGGGCTACTCACAGGCCGTCCTCTCGTTGGCCGTCCTTACACCCCTTCCTTGGTTCGGCGGCGATTCGGCGTTACATCCGCCAGCGCCGCGCTTTTTGCCAAAATCGTGCAGAAACACAGATGTAGTGGCCTCCTGGTCGGCGGAGGCCACTACATCTTGGATCGAGCGCGATCATTCGTGGGCGGGCGGAGACCCCTCAGTCGTCGTTGGTGATCGTGCCGACCGCGAGCGGGTCGGCCAGCCGCAGGCCGGGCACGCCGGCCACCAGCAGCGTCAGCTTCTCGTCCGACTCCCGCCTCCGGTCGCCGCGCACGGTCACCGGGAACGCCACCGCCGTCTGCCCGGCGGCCAACACCTTGCACCCGGCGTACGGGTCGAAGTCCGAACCCGACTGCGCGGTGAGGCCGACGGTGGTTGCACAGAGCAGCACCGGCTGGGACAACGGCCGGGACACGGTCGCGGTGAAGGTGAGCTGCCGGGTGCCCTGGTTGCCCTCGACCACCGTCGCGTCGGCGACGGTCAGCGAGGCGCGGGACCGGAACCGGGCCACCTGCGGGTCGTGGTCGCTGGAACCCCGTGACCCGTCGCCGCTGAACTCCGCCGGCCAGTCGGCGTTGATGTGCGCCGCCCGCACCTGCACCAGATCGCCGTAGAGCGCGTCGTTGACGAACAGGTGGTCGAGGGTCTGCGCGTGCCCCTCGAAGCTGTACGAGTACGCCGACGCCGGCACCTCCGCGACCAGGTTGTCCCACAGGTTGTGCAGACCCGCCTCGTACAGCGGCGCGAGCTGGTCCGACGGCGTGGGCTGCTCGCCGGTGGCGATGGGATCGTCCGGGCGGGGGAAGACGTTCAGGTCCCCGCCGTAGACCACCCGGGCGCTCTGGTCGGCCGCCTCGATCGCGGTGACGATCGCCGCGCCGTAGCGGGCCTGCTCCCGCCGCTGCCCGACCCGGCTGTCCGGGCCGGAGGAGTAGTGGTTGCTGAGCGCGTACAGGGTGAACCGCTCGGTCGAACCGGGCGACGCGGCCACGCTGAACCTGCCGAGCTGTGGGGCGCGGGTGAAGACGTTGGTGCCGTCCCGCCCGGTCGAGGTGTCCACATCCGCCGGCAGCACCGCGTTGAGGGCCTTCGGGTTCTGTACGTCCGCGTTGGCCGGCAGGCCGGCAGCGCGGTACTGGACGGACGGTGTCGAGCCCAGCAGTGGATCGTCGGCCGTCGCGGCCGTCAGCGACAACCGGTCGGTGCGGTACAGGAAAGCCGCGGTGATCCCACGGGCGTCCGCGCCGGTCCGGTCATAGGCCGCGGCGTACGCCGGTCCGCCGGCCGCCGCCACCACGAGCGCCAACTCCTGGATGCTGTCCGGAGCGCCGTCCGCGTTGTTGGTGTCGCCGCAGCTCAGCGCCGCCCCGGAGACCGTGCAGATGTCCTGGTCCTCGGCCTCCTGCACCAGGATCAGATCCGGTGCGTGCAGGTCCTTGACGATCTGGTCGGCGAGCGCGGCCAGCTGCTCGCGGTACTCCGTCTCGCTGCCCGGCACGTAGTCGAACGGCGGGTCGACACCCGGGCAGCCGGCGTTACCGGTGAAGTCGCAGCCGTCGAACGGGTCGTCGCGGTAGTCGTACAGGTTCTCCACGTTGTAGGTGGCGACGGCCACCTCCTGCGACCGGTCGGCCGGCTTGGGCGGGTTGTTCTTCGACGGGTCGGCCCCGGCGGCGAACTCCGCCCGCTCGACCTGGACGCCGTACTTCTCGAACGAGTAGTAGACCCCGCCCACCGCGTCCGCCCGCAGCGTGTCGAAGGTGTGCGCCGGCGGGAGCAGCGCGGCGCTGTCCCCGGCGGTGGCCTTCACGCCCATGCTGCCGAGCAGCGTCCGCTGACCGTTGCCGTCGTCGAAGCGGCGGGTCGGGTCGTTGTCCAGTGGGTGCGAGTCCCGGAAGACCCGCCGGGAGTACGGGTCGGCGCGGTCCAGCAACGGGTCGTCGCGGTCGACCACCCACAGCTCCGCGTCGGCCGTGGAGGAGAAGACGTCCCGGCCGCTCACCGCGCCGCTGCCCGCGCGAACCCGCATCCGGGAGCCCTCGTGCCGCTCCCAGAAGCGCTGCGCGTCGCTCAGCACGGCCGGCGGCACCGCGTCGGTCACCGCGACCGCCGTGTCCACGGCCAGCCCACCGCCGATCCGGCGGACCAGCGACGCGCCGGAGAGCTGGGTGAAGCTGTAGTACTCCGACACCCGGGCCCGCAGCACGACCTCGTCGCCGACCGTCGGCACGTAACCGCCGATCAGCGAGGTGAACGCGCCCATGAACACGAAGATGCCGTCGGAGCTGGTCGGGTCGCCGTCGGTGTCGCCGGTACGGCTCTGCAGGAAGAAGCCGCGCTGCTCCGCGCCGGCCGACGTGCGGGCCAGGGTCAACTGGGTGATGACGCCGCGTACGTCGTACAGCGTGCTGCTCGTGCCGTTGCCGCTCGCCGGTGCGAGCGGCGACCGGTCGGCGGGGCCGGACTCGGTGTCGGTGGTCGGGCCCTGCACCTCACCGACGGTCAACTCCCGGGTCACCTGCACGGCCAGCGCGCAGCTCGCGGTGCCGCCGTCCGCGTCGGTCGCGGTGAGGGTGACGGTGTACGCCCCGGCGGCCAGGTCGGCGCTCGCGTCGATCGTGGCACGGGCGGTGCCGCCGACGCCCCCCGCGGGAGTGAGCGCCGTGCGGGTGATCGAGCCGGCGGACGGGGTCGGACTGACCGAGGTCACCACCAGGTCGACGATCGTGTCATCGGGATCGGTGGCGGTGACCTCCCGGCTCGCCGCCGTGCCCGCGCTGGTGACCAGCGGGCCGCCGCAGGTCAGTGTGGCCGGGACGTCGACCGGGCCGCCGCCGTCCACGGAGTGCGCGCCGACGCCGTCGAAGGTGTCCACCGGGAAGCCGGCCCACTGGGCCGCGGGGTCGAACGCGTCCGTCGGGTCGGTGTCGCCGCTGGTCACGGTCGGCAGCCGGCGCAGGGTGTCGTCCGCGGTGCTGGTGGCGCCCGCACCCCACTCGGTGCCCGGGTCGACACCCACCTGCCCGATCGAGTCGAGCACGGTGACGCCCCGGAGCAGCACGACCGCGTCGTCACCGTTGAACAGACTGGCCCCGGTGGTCTGGTCGGCCTGGGCGAGGATGGCGGCCCCGGCCGACGCGCTGGCGAACACGAACACGTCACCGGCGGCCACGTTCCCGGTCAACGCGATCGTCGTGGCCGTGGTGGAGCCGTTGAAGTAGAGCTGGAACCGGTAGCCGCCGGCGGCGAGGTCAACCGGGGCGCCGGTGCCGTTGAACAGCTCGATCGCCTTGTTGTTCGACGAACCCTCGACGTACTCCGAGATGAACAGATCGGTGGGCGCGGCGCTGGCCGCGGTGGGTGCGACGCCGAGCGCCGTGATGGTCACGGCGGCGGTGGCGGTCGCGAGCGCGGCGATTGAGCGGCGCGGGCGCATAGGGCCTCCACGATGGGTGGATGGGGTCAACGCACGTTAAGGTGCGCGGTGGTCCACCGTCCATCCCCCAGTGGACAGTTGCGTGAATTCCCTCAGCGTGGCGGATCGAGCCGGTGCACCAGCTCGGCGACGTCGACGCTGTATTCGCACCAGTCGCGGTCCGGTTGGTAGCCCAGCTCGGCGTTGACCTTCAGCATCGCCTCGTTGGCCTGCGCGTTCCAGGTCTGCACCTCGATCAGCTCCGGCTCGGCGGAGCGCAGCTCCAACAGCATCCGGGCCTTGATCGCCCGGTCGATGCCGTAGCCCCGGTGGTCCTGCGCGACGATGGTGTCGTACTGGTCGGCGCGGGTGGGGTGCTGGGCGGGCACCACCACCTCGGTCAGGCCGGCCACCTCGCCGCTCTGCTCGTGTCGGGCGAGCACGATGTACGGTTTCATGCCCCGCCGGTGCAGGGTGTCGAGGCTGTCGCGCAGCCGCTCCGGTTCGTAGGAGCTGGGGCGCAGCTCACCGTCGTCGACGTCGCGCACCTCGGCCTTCGCCCGCGCGTACGCCTCGATCAGGTCGTCCGGTGGCCCACCGGGGAAGAACTCCAGGTGGTAGCCCGCCGCGATGCCGGTGGCCATCTGCGTCAGCTCGGCCCAGTCGACCGCGGTGAGGTCGAGCACGCTGCGCGTCTCCACGTACTCCCGGGTGAAGCCGAGCGACTCGTAGAACCCGACCGCGGGCGTGTCGCCGACCACCTCGACCCCGATCGACCGGAAGCCCTCCTGGTAGACCCGGCGGGCAGCACGCAACACCAGGTCACGACCGAGACCGCTGCGCCGCACCGACGGGTGCACCAGCACCTCGAGCACGCCGATGTCACCGAGGAGCAGCACGTGCACCTGGCCGAGCACCGCGCCCAGGTCGCCGGGGTCGGTCGCCTCGGCCTGGGCGATCCAGGAGATCCGCCGCTCGCCGGGCATCACCTCGGCGAGGTATTCGCGCAATGAGGTCTCCCGCCACGGCGGATCCTGCGGCAGGTCGGCCGCCAGCACCGCGTTCAGCGTGACCAGCAGCGACGCGATCTCGGCGGACGACGCGGTCCTCGGGTCCCACTCGCGCACCATCACCCGTCTAGCTTGCCGCTAACAGAGGCCGGGGGGAAGTGTCCAGTTCTCCAACGTATCGAGACGATCACGTCACGGGCGGCTGGCCCGTCCGTACCGGTTGGCGGTGTCGTAGACGTCCTGGGCGTACCGCCGTACATCGTTGTAGGACAGGATCGCGTTCCACCAGTCGCCCGGGATGCTCAGGTTCCGACCACCCTTGCAGAGGTAGTTACCCGCCGCCAGGGCCGCGTCGTCCAGGTCGTGCGGGTCCTTGATCCCGTCATTGTCGGCGTCCGCGCCGATCTCCTGCCAGGTGGTCGGGATGAACTGCATCGGCCCGATCGCCCGGTCGAGGGTCAGGTCCCCGTCGAGCACCCCACGGTCGGTGTCGATGATCCGCATCCGGCCGCCGTTGCCGTCCAACGGCAGTCCGATGATCTTCGGTAGCGCCTTGCCGTCCTGCCCCAACCGCGCGCCGTTGGCCGACCCGTGCCCCGATTCGACCTGCCCGATCGCGGCCAGCGTGGTCCAGCTCAGCGCGCAACTGCGGTTCGTCTGCGCGAGCATCAGCTCGGCGTAGCCGTACGCCTGCATGGCGACGGCCGGGATGTTCACCTTGGCGCCGACCTGTTGAGCCCAGCCAGCCAGGGCGTCCGACGGCCGCCCGCCGATGCCGGGTCCGCTGGTCGGCAGTCCACCGCTCGGCAGTCCACCGGTGGGCAGTCCGCCGGTGGGCAGTCCGCCGGTGGGCAGTCCGCCGGTCGGCAGTCCGCCGGTGGGCAGTCCACCGCTCGGAAGTCCACCGCTGGGTAGTCCGCCACCCGGTAGGCCGCCTTCGGGCACCGGGCCGGTGGGCAGGCGGGCAGGCACCCCCGGCGGGACGGTGGGCGTGCCGGAGGCGTCGGCCGCGACCGGGCGGGGTGCGCGGATCGTGGCCGGCACGAGCAGGGCGCCCGCCGCCGCGGTCGCGGCCACCAGCGCCAGCAGGAAGAGGCCGGGCAGGGTGAGACGGCCACTCGGTCGACGAGCCCAGGCCCGGGTCGCACGGACGGCCGAGGCTGCCACCCGGCGCGGCGGCAGCCGTACCGCGTGCGCGAACGGCACCCGCCGTCGCCGGGAGGCGCCGGACGCCGGCACGGCGGGAATTTCGTCCACACTGGTCTTCGCCAGATCCGCGGTGACCTTGGTGACGGGCTTCGTCTCGTCAGCGGACACACCGGGCTTCGTGTCGTCGGCCGGCGCACCGGCCTTCGTGTCGTCTGTCGACTTGTCGGCACTCGGCCCGGTGGCGGACTGCGGCGCGCCCGGAGCAGTGGCGCTGCCGGTCGCCTTCGCGTCTCCGGTCGCCTGGTCTCCGACCTTCGGGTCGCCGGTCTTCGGGTCTTCGGTCTTCGGGTTGTCGGTCTTCGGGCTATCGGTCCTGGGGGCCGCTGCCCGCGTGTCAGCGCTGTCGTCGGCGACCGGATCGGGCTCGACCCGGTCTTTCGCGCCGACGCCGGCCGCGCCCGGCCCGGACCTGGGGGCGTCGGTCGGGCTGGACGACGTGGCGTCGGTCGGGCTGGCCGAGGGGGCGTCGGTCGGTCCGGAGGTGGTGGCAGGTGTGGGCGGCGTACTCGCGGTCCGGCCGCTCAGCCAGGGCCGGCGGGGGCGGGGCACCGCGCGTACCGGGTCGGGCGCGGCCCCCGAGCCCTCGAGTGGCCCGTCCAGCGGCGCGGCCGGTCGTAACGGTTGCACACGCGTGTCGTCCTCGCCGTCCACCACCCGTCGAGTATCACCCATCCTCCGCCGGACGTCAGTTCCCGTACCCTGGGCGCATGCCCCGGTACGAGTTCCGTTGCCGCGCCTGCGGCGACACTTTCGAGGTCAACCGTCCGATGGCGGCTGCCGCTGACCCGGCCGTCTGCCCGCAGGGACACACCGACACGGTGAAGCTGCTCTCCGCGGTCGCGGTCACCGGTCGGGGTGGGGCCGTCGGTGGCGCCCCGGCGTCCTCCGGTGGTGGGTGCTGCGGAGGCGCCTGCGGCTGCTGATCGGACCAATTCCCCGCCACCTGGTGGGCTGTTCTTGCCGTGACCGGGTCCGAGTGGCACTTTGAGGCGGCATCTGCCCGACCGTTCTCACGATGCGTTACCGCTCGGACTCAGGCAGCATGAACCCGACGTCACGGGCGGAGGTTCCACGCATGTCGCCACGGATCCAGCTCCCGAGCGGTTGGGTGACCTTCGTGTTCACCGATATCGAGGGCTCGACCCGGCTGGCCCAGTTGCTCGGCCCCGACTACCGCCCGGTGCTCGCCGAGCACCGACGGCTGTTGCGCCGGACGCTGGCCAGCACGGGCGGCGCGGAGTTGTTGACCGAGGGCGACTCGTTCTTCCTGGCCTTCGAGGACGCGGCAGCGGCGCTGACCGCCTGCCTGACCGCCCAGCGGGCGCTGTCCAACCACGACTGGCCGACCGCCGAAGCCGCACCCCGGGTGCGGATGGGCCTGCACACCGGTTACGCCGAGCCGCGCGACGGCGACTACGCCAGCCCCGAGGTGCACCGGGCCGCCCGGGTGGCCGCCGCGGCGCACGGCGGGCAGGTGCTCTGTTCGGCGCCCACCGCCCGTCGGGCCGAGCCGTTGCCGCCCGGTGCGACCCTGCTCGACCTCGGCCTGCACCGGCTGCGCGGTTTCGACGACCGGGAGCGGCTCTTCCAACTGGTCGCGCCGGGCCTGGAGCGGCAGTTCCCGCGTCCCCGCACCGCCGACGCGGTGGCGCACAATCTGCCGACCCAGGTGACGTCGTTCGTCGGTCGGCAGGCCGAGCGCGTCGAGTTGGGCCTGCTGGTGAAGCAGCACCGCCTGATCACGGTGCTCGGCGCGGGCGGGGCGGGCAAGACCCGGCTCGCGGTGGAGTTGGCCAGCGGGGTCGTCGAGTCGTACCCGGACGGGGTGTGGTTCGTCGACATCGCCGCGGTGACCGACCCGGGGTTGGTGGCATTCGCGATCGCCGCGGTGCTCGGCCTGCGACCCGAACCGGGCCGGCCGATGCTGGACACCCTTGTCGAGTACGCGGCCGGCCGCCGCATGCTTGTCGTCCTGGACACCTGTGACACCCAGCCGGCCGCCTGCGCGGAGGTGATCGCGCGGTTGTTGTCCGGCGGTGGTGGCGTACGGGTGCTGGCGACCAGCCGGGAGTCGTTCAGCCTGCCGGGTGAGGTGGTGTGGCGGATCCCGCCGCTCTCGGTCGACCCGCGCGCGGACGGTGCGGAGAGCGATGCGGTGGCGCTCCTGCTGGACCGTACGGCGGCGGCGCGAGGCGGCCGGCGGCCGGACCCGGCCGAGTCGGCCGATCTCCGCAGGGTGGTGCAGCGGTTGGACGGGTTACCGCTCGCCATCGAGCTGGCCGCCGCCCGGCTGCGGGTGCTCTCGGTGGGCCAGCTCGCGGAACGCCTCGACGATGTTCTCGGCACTCTGGACGCCGGTCGGGAGGACCCGGATCCGCCACCGGTGGAGCGCGGCTGGTCCGGCAACCAGCAGGACACGGTGGACCTGGTGGCCGCGGCGTCCGGGGCGTCGCCACCCACCGCGGCGAGCAGGGCGGTGCAGCGGTCGGCCACGGAACGGCACCTGACGATGCAGGCCACCGTCACCTGGTCGTACCGGACGCTCGGGCCTCGGGCCGCCCGCCTGCTGCGGTGGCTGTCGGTCTTCGCCGGGCCGGTGGACCTGGCGACGGTGGAGTGGCTGCTGGGCGACGACCCGCTGGATCCACTGTCGGTGCTGGTGGACAAGTCGATGGTGTTGGCCGAGCCGCGGGCCACCGGTAGCACCTACCGGATGCTCGACCCGATCCGGGCGTACGCGGCGCGGCGGCTGGCCGAGGCGGGTGAGGAGCGGGCCGCCCGGAATAGGCATGTCGCCTGGTCGGCCCATGCGGTGGACCGGGCACACCTGGGTCAGGACGGCCGCCCGGTGACGCTGTCGCTGTACGCCCTCGACCCGTTGGCCGGGGAGGTACGCGCAGCGTTGCGGTGGTGCGCCACGGGCGGTAGTGCCCGTGCCGGTCTCGGTCTGGCCGGTGGGCTGGACCAGTGGTGGCTTGAGCGGGGCCTGGCCCGGGAGGGGCGGCTGTGGCTGTTCCGGTTGTACGGGCGGATCGCCGAGACGGGTGAGCGGATCCCGGAGGCGGAGCTGGCGGCGGTTTACCACATGCATTCGTTGCACGCCGGCGCGGACGGTGAGTTCGCCGAGGAGTTGCGCTACTCCCAGCGGGCGGAGGCGGCCGCCCGGCAGGCCGGTGATGCCGGGTTGTTGGCCCGGGTGCTCGCCGGCCGGGCCGCGCCGTTGGTGGACATGGGGCAGTTCGTCGAGGCCGAGCGGGTGTGCCGGGAGGTCATCGACTGGGCGCACGGGCAGGACGTGGTCGGCGAGGCGCTGTTGGCGGTGTTCAGCCTGGCTGAGCTGCTCTGGCGGCGGGGCGCCCTGGGGGAGGCGGCGGATCTGCTGGGGGCGGTGCGTCCGGTGGAGGCGGCCCGCCCGGTGGAGCGGGGTCGGCGGTCGGTGGACATGCTGCTCGGGATGGTCGCGTTGGCCCGGGGCGATGTGATCGCCGCGCACGAGCACCTGCTGGTGGCACTGCGTTCGCGGATGGGCCACGGCTACCACGGTCGGGCGTGTGACACGTTGAACGCGGTCGCGGTGCGCTGCGTGATCGGCGGGGACCGGTTGACCGCGGCTCGCCTGTTCGGGGCGGCGCAGGCCACCCGGGCGAGCATGCGCGCGACCCCGGGCATCTACGGCGGCTACTGGGCCGAACAGCAGGCCGAACTGCGCGCGCAACTGGGTGACGCGGTGTTCGACGACGCGTACGGCGAGGGTGCCGAGTTGGGGCTGGACGAGGCCGCCGCGCTGGCACTGGACGTGGAACACCCGGACCTGGCGGCCGACTCGACCCGCTTCAGCACCGGCCTGTCCCAGCCCACCCCCCGCCGCCCCGCCGACCCCGACCGCCACCCAGCAACCCGCACCGAACGCGCCTAACCCCAGCCCTGCCCCCACCCCCTCAGCCTTGTTGATCAAGAGATTTGCGTCAGGAAACAGGCTCCTGGTGACCGAAACCTCTTGATCAACGCCGCCGAGGGGGTGGGGGTGGGGGGTTAGGCGCGGGCGGCGGCTGCTTCGGCTTCGGCCTTTATTTGGGCGGCGCGGTCGATGTCGGCCTGCTGGACGGCTGCTACCGAGCCGAAGGTCTTGACCGCCTGGTAGTAGGTCCAGGCCAGGCTGTAGCAGGCCGGTCGGACGACCGTGTTGTACGTGGTGCAGACGCGCTTCAGGTCCTCGTAGAAGGCGCTGTCCAGTCGGGACTTGTTGGCGGGGAACTGGCTGACCGCCTTGTAGTTGCGGTAGCCGAAGTCGTGCCGGTAGCAGCTGAGGCTGAAGGTGAACCCGAGCGGGTTGTCCGGGCTGGACGAGCAGTAGTCGGTGGACCAGGTGAAGTTGTACTCGGCCCAGGGTGCCCGGTTGACCCGGGCGCTGTTCCAGGAGTTGTAGCTGGAGGCGCTGGTCTGCGTCCAACTGGACAGCACGGACAGCTTCTGGGCGGGGGTGACGGCGGCGGCGGCGGGGGAGGCGATGGCGAGGGTGGCGAGCAGCGCGAGCACGCCCGAGGCGAACAGGGTGGCAAGACGTCGGGGCACTTGTTACCTCCGCGGGGGTGGGCGGGTGGGGCGGGAAGTTACCGGCGGGTCACCGGATGTCGACAAGTTTCGATCAGCTGATCAACTGCTCGGTATGTGCCTCGCCAACAATTGGTGACATGGGTTCAAACAGACGAATGCCCCGGCCGCTCGGGGCGACCGGGGCATTCCGGGGAACGGGTCAGCGCCTGACGAACGCCGGCGGGCTGGTGGGGCTCTCGTTGGCCGACCGGTCCAGCGCGGTCACCTGGTAGGTATAGCGCTCACCGGGCACGGCCGAGGTGTCCACCCAGGACTGCGTGCCGCCGGGTGTGGCGCGGACGGTATCGACCAGGTGTGCGGCGTCCGCCGTGCCGCACCGACCGGGCAGGGCGGTGCCGTCGAACCGGTAGATCGCGTACGAGGTGGCGGTGCCGAGTGGCCCAGCACCGTTGGCCGGCTGACGCCAGGTCAGCCGTACCCCGTCGGCCTGTCGGGTCGCCTTGGTGACCACCGGGAAGAGCAGCGGCCTGGCCGGCAGGTGCGGCATGGCCGGCACCAGCGCGGGCCGGGAGTAGTGCTCGGCGGCGTAGATGTCGGTGGCGCCGAGCCGGTTGGCCCGCACCTGGACGGCCGAGAAGTGCACGTTGCCCTGCACCTCCGGGTACGACCGGTTGAGCGTCAGGTGGTCGGACAGCTCACGCGGGTTCTGCCAGTACGGTCCGTACGCGGGGTCGCCGCTCTTGTAGTCGGCCTGGCCGATGTAGAGCTGCACGCGGGTGCCGCGCACCGTCTCGGCCCACCACGGGACGAGTCGCGCGTAGTCGGCGGCCGGGTACTGGCCGATGTACCAGTAGAGCTGCGGGACCACGTAGTCGATCCACTCCTGCTTGATCCAGGTGCGGGTGTCGGCGGAGATGATGTCGTACGACTGGCTGCCGGTGGTGTCCGAGCCGAGCGGGTCAGCGGCCTTGTTGCGCCAGATGCCGAACGGGCTGACGCCGAACTTCACCCACGGCTTCGCCGCCTTGATCTTGCCGTTCATCTCCTGGACCAGCAGGTTGATGTTGTCCCGCCGCCAGTCCGCCCGGTCGGTGAAGCCCCGGTTGTGCGTGGCGAAGGTGGCGTCGTCGGGCACCTGGTAGGTGCCGCTGGGGTAGGGGTAGAAGTAGTCGTCGAAGTGGACGCCGTCGATGTCGTACCGCTGGACCGCGTCCATCATCGCGGTCTGCACGAACTCGCGTACCTCGGGAATGCCGGGGTTGTAGTAGAGCCGGCTGCCGGCCACGCCGGCCGGCGGGTAGGCGAAGGTCCAGTCCGGGTGCTGCCGCGCCGGGTGGCCGGGAGCGAGTTGGGTGAGGTCGGCGCCGGCACCGCCGGGGGCCGGCATGGAGACGCGGTACGGGTTGAACCAGGCGTGGAACTCCAGGTTGCGCTTGTGCGACTCGTCGACGAGGAAGGCCAGCGGGTCCCAGCCCGGGTCCTGCCCACGGGTCCCGGTCAGGTACTCCGACCACGGCTCGTACGGCGAGGGCCAGAGCGCGTCGGCGGTGGGCCGGACCTGCACCACGACGGCGTTGTGGTGCAGCCGCTGGGCGAGGTCGAGCAGTTCCCGATATTCGGCCTGCTGGGTGGCGACCCGGTCCGGGCTGGTCTGGGATGCCTTGCTGGGCCAGTCGATGTTGACGACCGACGAGATCCACATGGCCCGGAACTGGCGCTTCGGCGTGGCCGGGTCGGTGACGCAGGTGGTGGTGGGAGTGGCGGCATCGGTCGCGGCGCTCGCGGGGGTGGCGGTGACGGTCGTCCCGAGCAGGGCTGCGACCAGCCCGGCGACTCCGAGTCGGGTGGCTCTCATGCGGTGTGTCCCTTCGTTGGGGCTCCCGGATGGTTCGCGGCGCGCGGCAAGATTCGCCGTGGATGTCCGCGTTGCTGGTAGAAAATTTTCACAATTTGGCAAGCGCCGCAAGGGTTCGTGGTTGACCAATCGCGCCGCTGGGTAGCAACGGCGGTCACCGGCCGCCACGGAGGTGGTCGCACGGTGGGAGGGGTGACCGCGTGTCCGTGCTGCGCACCAAACCAATCAAGGACGTGATAGCCCAAGGGGAGGCCGACGGCAGTGACGGCACGCTCGGCCTGAAGAGACGGCTCGGCGCGCTCGACCTCACCGGCTTCGGCATCGGCATCGTGATCGGCACCGGCATCTTCACCCTCACCGGCATCGAAGCCCGGGACAGCGCCGGACCGGGCGTGGTGATCTCCTTCGCCATCGCCGGCGTGGTCGCCCTGCTCGCCGCCCTCTGCTACGCCGAGTTGGCCTCCAGCGTGCCGACCGCAGGCAGCGCCTACACCTACGCGTACGCCACGATGGGCGAGATCGTCGCCTGGATCATCGGCTGGGACCTGCTGCTGGAGTTCGCGCTCGGCGCGGCCGTGGTGGCCCGAGGTTGGTCCGGCTACCTCGCGGAGCTGCTCGACCTGCCGACCCGATGGTTCGGTGAGGAGGGCAGCACGGTGAACATCGGCGCCATCGCCATCGTGCTGATCCTCGGCATCGTGGCGATCGTCGGCATCCGGGAGTCGTCCCGGATCACCAACCTGCTGGTGCTGGTCAAGGTGGCGATCTGCGTGTTCGTGGTGGTGGCCGGTCTGTTCTTCGTCAAGGCCGCGAACCTCAGCCCGTTCATCCCACCGGCCGAGCCCGCCGGGAGCGGCGACGACGGCATCAAGCAACCGGTGACGCAGGCGCTCTTCGGGCTGGAACCGTCCGTCTTCGGCTTCGTCGGGGTGCTCAGCGCCGCCGCCGTGGTGTTCTTCGCGTACACCGGCTTCGAGGCCGTCGCCAACCTGGGCGAGGAGACGAAGAAGCCCAAGCGGGACCTCACCCTGGGTCTGCTCGGCACGCTGCTGATCTCCACCGTGCTCTACATCGGCGTCTCGCTGGTGGTGGTCGGGATGGTGCCGTACACCGAGATCGACCGGGGCGCCCCAATCGCGTCGGCGTTCGAGTCGGTCGGCGCGGGCTGGGCCGCCGTGCTGGTCTCCATCGCCGCGGTCGCCGGCCTGACCAGCGTCATCCTCGTCGACCTGGTCGCGATGGGCCGGATCGGCTTCGCGATCGCGCGGGACGGGCTGATCCCGCCGTCGATCGCGAAGGTGCACCCGCGCTGGGGCACCCCGTACCGGATCTCCGCGATCATGACGGTGGCGGTCGCGCTGCTGGCCGGTTTCCTGCCGCTCTCCGCGTTGGCCGACCTGGTCAGCATCGGCGCGCTCTGCGCGTTCGTGCTGGTGTCGATCGCGGTGCCGATCCTGCGTCGCAAGCGCCCGGACCTGGAGCGGCCGTTCCGGGTGCCGTTCTCCCCGGTGCTGCCGATCGTCTCCGCGCTGGCCTGCTTCTACCTGATGCTCAACCTGTCGGTGGAGACCTGGCTTCGGTTCCTGGCCTGGATGCTGCTCGGCGCGCTGATCTACTTCGGTTACGGCTACCGCCGCAACCGGCTGGCCCAGCACGAACCGGCGGTCGCCCCGGCGCCGCGCGAGCCGAGCGCCTGACCGAGGTGCGGAGGGGCCGGGCGGCCCCTCCGCACGATCAGCTCAGGGACGGGGTTGCGGCGTGGCGGTCGGACCCTTGACCACCGGCTTGCCGTCGACCCAGGTCACCTCGTCGAGCCAGACCTGCCGACCGGGGTCGGTGCTGCCCTCCTGGCCGGGCGGCCAGGCGTGGTAGAGCAGCCAGGTCCGGCCGTCCTTGACGACCATCGAGGCGTGACCTGGGCCCGAGGCGGCCTCGGCGCTCTTCAGGATCGGGTTCTCGGCGGCCTTCACACAGGGGCCGGTCGGGCTCTCGCAGACCGCGTAGCCCTCCGCGTACTCGGCCCGGTCGTAGGCGTTGGCGGCGAAGAAGAGCAGCAGCCGACCGTCCTGGCGGTGGAAGAACGGCCCCTCGATCAGGGTGCCCTCCCACGCCTCGGTCTGCTTCAGCAGCTTCGTCGGCTCGCCGACGAGGGTCAGACCGTCGTCGGCGAGGCGCTGTGACCAGAGCCAGGTGTCCACCCCGATCGCGTTGCCGTCGTTCTTCCACAGCAACCACAGGCTGCCGTCGGTGTCCCGGAACGGGCTGGCGTCGATCGCCCCGCCCAGGTCGGCCTGGCAGATCAGCGGGCCGGCCGCGTCGTCCGAGTACGGCCCCTGCGGCGCGCTGGCCACCGCCCGTCCGACGCACTGCCGGCCCGACTCCCGGCCGGCCACGGTGTAGTAGAGCGCGAACCGGTCCGGCGCCAACTGGATGACCTCCGGCGCCCAGGTCTTGCCGGCGTCCGCCCAGTCCGGCAGCGTCGGCAGCGCGTCCCCGGCCTCGGTCCAGTCGACCAGGTCCGTCGAGGTGAGCACCGGGACGTTGCGGCCGCCGGAGTTGGTGTGGAACAGGTACCAGGTGTCGCCCACCTGGATCGCCTGCGGATCCGGGGCGTCGGTCTTCACGACCGGGTTGGTGAACATGCTGGGCTCGCTCCCGCTGCTCGTGGTGGGGGTGGGCTCGGTGTCGTCGGCGCAGCCCGAAACGAGCAGCGCGGCGGCGAGAACGATCGCCGCCGCGCCACGTCGCCGGGCGGTCGTGCGCGTCATCCCTTCAGACCGCTGCGGGAGACGCCCTGGATGATGTGCCGCTGGGCGAGCACGAAGAGGATCAGCACCGGCACGCTGGCCAGCACCGCACCCGCCATGATCACCGGGTAGTCGGTGACGTACGAGCCCTGGAGCAGGCCCAGGCCCGGCGGCAGGGTGAGCTTCTCCGGGCTGAACAGCACGAAGATCGGCCAGAGGAAGTCGTTCCAGTTGGTGAGGAACGACAGCACGGCCAGGGTGGCCAGGGCCGGCTTGGACAGCGGCAGCACCACCTTGTAGAAGATCTGCCACTGGTTGGCACCGTCCAGCGTGGCGGCCTCCTCCAGCTCGTTCGGCAGGGAGAGGAAGAACTGCCGCAGGAAGAAGACCCCGAACGCGCTGGCCGCGCCGGGCACGACCACCACGGCGAGGGTGTCGATCCAGTTGAGCTGGTCGACGATCAGGAAGTTCGGAATGATCAACGAGGTCGGCGGGATGAACAGCGTCCCGACGATCAGGGCGAAGGTCACCCCACGCCCCCGGAACTTCAGCCGGGCCAGGGAGTACGCGGCCATCGAGGCGGTCACCAACACCAGCAGCGAGTGCAGCGTGGCGGCCACCATGCTGTTGAGGAACCACCGCAGCACCGGGTTCGCCGAGTTGTTGAGGATCTGCTCGTAGCCGTAACCCGCGAGCGGATTCGGCAGCCAACTCGGCGGGATCTCCTGGGCGGCCGTGTAGGTCTTCAGCGAGGTGATGACCATCCACACCAGCGGAACCAGGAAGACCAGGGTCAGCGCGACCAGGATGGCGTAGAGCCCGACCCGGCGCGGCCCCGATCCGGAGCCGTTGGTGGTCGGCGTGGGCGTCGTCATGGCGATCCCCTCAGTCTTCCTTGTAGCGGAAGAGGCGGAAGTTGGCGATGCTCACGACCGCCAGCAGCAGGGCGAACACGATGCTCATCGCGGCGGCGCGGCCGGCGTTGTTGTTGCGCAGGCCCTCCTCGACGATGAACCACACCACCGTGCGGGTCTCCGTGCCGGGCGTCCCCTGGGTGATCAGGAACGACTGGCCGAACATGTTCGCCGAGGCGAGCACGGTCGTCGTGATCACGAAGAGCAGCACCGGACGCAACCCGGGCAGGGTGACGTTGCGGAACCGCTGCCACGCGCTGGCCCCGTCCATCCGGGCCGCCTCGTACAACTCCGGCGAGATGTCCTGCAACCCGGCCAGGTAGATCACCGCGTTGAAGCCGGAGGTCCACCACACGGTCACGCCGACCAGCGAGATCCACGCCCACGGCATGTTCGTCACCCAGGGCGTGTCCGACGGCAACCCGACCACGCCGAGGAGCCGGTTGACCAGGCCCAGGTTGGCGTCGAGCAGGAACCGCCAGAGCAGGCCGATCACCGCGACGCCCAGCACGTACGGCGCGAAGTAGACCGCCCGGAAGAACGTCCGGCCCGGGAAGGAGCGGTTGAGCAGCAGGGCCAACCCCAGCGGTACGACCACCAGCAGCGGCACCGACAGCACCGTGAAGATCGCGGTGGCGCGGATGCTCTGCCACCAGTCGCCGTACACGGCGGAGTCGCTGGAGAAGAGCTGCTTGTAGTTGTCCAACCCGACGAACGGCCGGTTGGGCAGCTGGAAGTCCCACTGGTGCACGCTCAGCCAGAGGCCGAGGATGATCGGCAACAGGCCGAAGACCCCGAACAGGACCAGGTAGGGGGCAAGGAACAGGTATGGCGTCGCCCGTCTGGTCCGACCCGCCGAAGCGGTCCGGCGGGCTTCGTTGGCCGCCGGGGGCGGCGCGTCACCGCGCGCCGCCCCGACCTCGATCACGTCCGCCACTGGTTATCAGCTCCCGTACTTCTTGCGGTTTTCCTCGAGCTGCTTGTTGGCCTTGGCCACGCCCTCGTCGAGCGCCTGCTGCGGCGTCTTCTTGCCGAGCGCGGCCACGTTGAACGAGTCGTAGAAGGTCTTGATGACCTCGCCGAGGCCCGGGGTCGCCGGCGGGAACGCGGCGTACTCCAGCTCGGGGGCGAGTGCCGAGATCTCCGGCAGCGCCTTGAAGTCGGCGCTCTCCCGGACGTCCTTGCGGGCCGGGATCTGGCCGCCCTTGGCCCAGTCCAGCGAGTGCTGGCTCAGCCAGTTGATGAAGACCTTCGCGCCGGAGACCTTGTTGGCGTTGGTCGCCCGCTGCTTCACGATCGTGAAGTTGTGCGAGTTGGCCCAGGCCGCCGGCTTGCTGCCGAGCTGGGGGAGCGGGGCGACGCCCCACTGCACCTCGGGGCTCTTCTTGAGGTCGTTGATCTGCCAGATGCCGTTGAAGGTGAAGGCGTTCTTGCCGCTCTTGAACGCCAGGTACTCGGCGTCCTGACCGACGTTGGCCGGCGAGTGGCCCTGCTTGATCATGTCGACCAGCCAGGTGCACGCCTCGACCGCCGGGCCGGAGTTGAACGTGGCCTTGGCCACCTCGGCGTCGAAGAGGCTGCCACCCCACTGGTTGAGCAGGGAGTAGAACGTCATGCCGCCGGTGAACTGGAACGGGCTGATCCAGAAGCCCTGCACGCCCGACTTCTTGAACTCGGCGAGCGCCGCCGTGAAGTCGTCCTTGGTGGTCGGCGGCTTGTTCGGGTCCAGGCCGGCCTTCTGCATGACGGCCTTGTTGTAGTAGAAGCCCAGCGGGTGCATGTCCAGTGGGATGCCGTACCGCTTGTTGTTGTAGAGCCCGCCCTGCCACACCGTGGGCGCGAAGTCCGCCTCGGAGAGCTCCAGGTTCTTGGCCACGTCGTCCAGCTCGCTGATCACGCCGCGGGCGGCGAAGGTGGCGAGCTGGTCCATGTGCATGACCGCGATGTCCGGGCCGTTGCCGCTGGAGGCCGCACCGGGGAGCTTGTTGTAGTAGTCCTCCCACTGGTAGGTGGCCACCGACACCGCGATGTTCTGGTGCTCGGTGTTGAACTGGTTGACGAGCGCCTTGAAGATGTCCCCGTCGCCGCCGGTGAAGCCGTTCCACAGCTTCAGGTCCACCTTGGGGCCGGTGTACTCCTTGCCGCCGTTGCCGGCGGCCGGCCCGGAGGCGTTGTCATCGCCGCCGCCGCAACCCGCGAGGGTCAGCGAGGCCGCGGCGCCGAGTCCGAGACCGAGGCCGAGCAGGCGCCGCCGGCTCATGTCGTTCTGGATCATGCTTTATCTCTCCTTGAGGGGGGACGGTATGAATTGTGCCTGCTCAGCCAGGTGCGACAGCTAGGCGCCGGCCGGGCCGAAGCGGAGCACGCTCCAGGACACGGCGGGCAGGAGCACGGTGCACCGGCCGCCGTCGGGGGTGGGGATCGGTAGGTTCCGAGGCGTCACCCGGTCCGGCTCGGCCTCGGTGTTCGTCGCCGACGGGTCAGAGCCGGCAGCGATGCACTCGAACGACAGACCGGACGTACCCGGCATGCCGCGCAGGTCGATCTCCAGCGGGAGATCGGTGGAGTCCCGGTTGACCGCGAACACGGTCAACTCACCGGTCTCCTCGTCGTGCACGGCGACGGTGTCGAGCACCGGCACGTCCCCGTACTTCTTCGTGTCGTAGCGCGGCGACACGGGCTCGGTACGCAGCACGGTGCCCCGCGCGTAGCGGGCGGTCAGCGCGAACGGGTGGAAGATGCTCTGCCGCCAGGCCGGGCCACCGGTGCGGGTGCGGATCGGCGCGATCACGTTCGCCAGCTGGGCCTGCGCGGCCACCCCGACCCGGTCGGCGTGCCGGAGCAGCGTGATCAACAGGTCACCGACGACCACCGCGTCGACGGCGGTGAAGGTGTCCTCGATCAGCGCCGGAGCCTCGACCCAGCCGCGCCGGTCCAGGTCGGCCTGGAGGCGGGACTCGTACCAGACGTTCCACTCGTCGAAGGAGATCTTCAGCTTGCGCCTGTGCCGCTGCTTGGCGGCCACGTGGTCGGCGGTCGCGACGACCTCGGTGATGAAGTTGTCCATGTCGACGGCCGAGGCCAGGATGCTGGCCTGATCGCCGTCGGACGGGTCGTAGTAGGTGTGCGCCGAGATGTAGTCGACGTGCTCGTAGGTGTGCTCCAGCACCGTCGCCTCCCACGAGGCGAAGGTGGGCATCCGCCGGTTGGAGCTGCCGCAGGCGATCAGGCTGATCGACGGGTCGATCATCTTCATCGCGCGGGCGGCCTCGGCGGCGACGCGTCCGTACTCGTCGGCGGTCTTGTGGCCGACCTGCCACGGACCGTCCATCTCGTTGCCGAGGCACCACAGTCGCACCCCGTACGGATCCTCGGCGCCGTGCTTGCGCCGCAGGTCGGAGAGCTCCGTGCCGCCCGGGTGGTTGGTGTACTCCAGCAGGTCCAGGGCCTCCTGCACCCCGCGGGTGCCGAGGTTGACCGCCATCATCGGCTCGACACCGGCCTCGGTGGCCCAGGTCATGAACTCGTCCAACCCGAACGCGTTGGTCTCGATCGTCTTCCAGGCCAGGTCGAGCCGGCGCGGCCGGTTGCCGACCGGGCCGACCCCGTCCTCCCAGCGGTAGCCGGAGACGAAGTTGCCGCCCGGGTAGCGGACCACCGAGACGCCCAGCTCGCGGGTCAGGTCCAGCACGTCGCGGCGCAGGCCACGGGTGTCGGCGCTGGGGTGGCCGGGCTCGTAGATGCCGCCGTAGACGCACCGCCCCATGTGCTCGACGAAGGAGCCGAAGAGGCGTCGGTCGGCCGGGCCGATGGAGAAGGCCGGGTCGACCGTCAGCTGCGCGGTCCGCAAGGGGGTGCCACCTTTCCTCGTGCCGATGCCCGGGTGAGCGCAGTCACCGTTCACCCGGTGTCCACCGTTTCTACAACGTTGTAGGCAACGTTGTAAAGAGCAGGTGACAAGGTAGGGTGCGCTGGGTTACCTCGGGGAGGTTGCGGAGTGCGACACAGACTCAAGGACGTGGCCGAACGGGCCGGAGTGTCGGTGAAGACCGTCTCCAACGTCGTCAACGGCTACCTGCACGTCCGGCCGGACACCCGTGCCCGCGTCGAGGAGGCCATCGCCGAACTCAACTACCGGCCCAACCTCTCGGCCCGCCACCTGCGCAAGGGCCGCACCGGCGTGATCGCGCTGGCGGTCCCGGAACTGGACATCCCGTACTTCGCCGAGTTGGCCCGCTACGTGGTCACCGCCGCCGCCGCGTACGGCTGGACGGTGCTCATCGACCAGACCGGCGGTCGACGCGAACAGGAACGGGTGGTCGCCTCCGGCATCACCGACCACCTCATCGACGGGCTCATCTTCAGCCCGTTGGCACTCACCGCCGAGGACCTGGCCGGCCTGGACGGCACCCCCATGGTGCTGCTCGGTGAGCGGGTCGAGCACGGCCCCGCGGATCGCGTGGTGATCGACAACGTGACCGCCGCCCGGCAGATCACCGAGCACCTGATCCAACTCGGCCACCGCCGGATCGCGGCCATCGGCTCCCAGCGCACGGACGAGGGCGCGAGCGCCCGGCTGCGCCTGGCCGGCTACGCCGACGCGCTGCGCGCCGCCGGGCTCGACTACGACGAAACCCTGGTGGCGCCCGCGTCGGCCTGGCATCGCGCCGACGGCGCGGCCGCCATGCGGGGCCTGCTCACCTCCGGCGTACGCCCCGACGCCGTCTTCTGCTTCAACGACACGCTCGCCCTGGGTGCCCTGCGCGCTCTGCACGAGGCCGGCCTGCGGGTGCCCGAGGACGTGGCGGTGGTCGGCTTCGACGACATCGAGGACGGCAGGTTCTCCATTCCCACGCTCAGCACCGTCGCCCCGGACAAGGAGCGGATCGCCGAACTGGCCGTCGAACTGCTGGCCAACCGGCTGGACGGCGACCGCGCCGCCCCGACGAGAGAGCTCTCCGCCCCCTACCGCCTGGAACTCCGCGAATCCACCCGGACCCCCTGACGTCGGGCCGGGTGGGTCAGTCGAAGAAGCGGGCCAGGTGGGACTTTGCTGCGGTCTCGGCCTTCGGGGGCAGGGGGGTCAGGTCGGCGAAGATCGAGGCGCCGTCGCAGCCGGCGTGCAGGGGATACCAGCGCGGGGCGCCGGGTGGCCGGCCCTGGCAGATCCCCTTGAACGTCTGGACGTCCATCAGTCGGACGTGAGTCGGGTCGGCCACCGCGTTCACGTGCCCCCACCAGGGGCTCATCACGTGCAGCACGCCGCCTGGACGGAGTACCCGGTGGCACTCGTCCACCAGCGGCAGGAAGTCGATCAGGTGCTCCAGGATGTGCACCGCGAAGAGGACATCCACCGAATCGTCGGCAAGCGGTAGCGAGCCGGACAGGTCCGCGACCGCGTTCACCCCCGGCGCCGGGTAGATGTCCAGCCCCAGGTTGGTCGACCACTGCTTGGTCGGACCGCACCCGAGGTCCACCACGACCGGCGCCCGCCCGCCGACGCCGACCCGGCACCAGACGCCGTAGACGCCGGCCAGTCGCCCCACCAGGTCCCGCACCAGCCGCAGCTCGGCGGGCTCGGCCACGTCCCCAGTGAGGTGGGCCACCCCCCGGTCGAACCGCACCTCGACCGCCAGGCCCCGCAGCCGGTCGTCGTGCCGAGCCTGGTCCGCCCATGCCTGGGCGAGGGAATCGTCGATCGCCCGCAGCCGGTCGGCCGAGGGTGGAGTCTGTGCCAAAGCGACCATGCGGGCCACCTCCCGCCGCGCGATACCCGCAATCGCGCCCGCTATGCCCGGCTCGTCCGCGTCGTCGCCCCCTCCGGCGCGGCGGGCATGGGCGTGTCGCAGGTTGCGGGGCAGGACGGCAATCATCTTGATGCCACACCGGCATCAAGATGACTCAGGGGCATCAGGCTCAACGGAGGCACGCCGTCCCGTGCCGAACCGCCACCGGTCAGATCGGCTCCTGCGAACACGCGGCAGGCCAGGTCGCCTCGCCGCAGGCCGGCGGTCGGCCTGCGAGAGCCTTTTGCCCCACGCCAACGGGCCGCGCCGGGCACTGGGCCGCGCCGGGCCGGTCGGGTCAGCCCGATAGGGTCCGACGGCCCCCGCGCACCCGCTGGCGGGGTTGCGGGGCGGCGGGTTTCGGCCGCTTCAGGTGGTAGCGGTGCAACTCGTGGTGGCCGGGCAGGGACGGGTCCTCGCTCATCGCGACCAACTCCCAGCCCTGGTCACCAGCCCGGTTCAGGTGGGCCAGCGAGGTGTCGCCGTACGGCGTCACGTCGACCATGGAGCCGTCCGGGCCGTACCAGACGAAGACGACCTCCCAGCCGAGGTCGTTGCTCGCCGCCTGGCGGCGGCGGACCAGCAGGGCGTACTCCCACTTGAGCATGGCGTCATTCTCACCCCGCGCGGCCGCGCGGGCACGGATCAATCCTCGGCGATCCGCCCGCCGTCCACCCGGAGCCGACGGTTCGTCTCGATGGCGGCCAACATTCGCCGGTCGTGCGTGACGAGCAGCAACGTTCCGGGATAGCTGGCCAGCGCCGACTCGAGCTGCTCGATGGCGGGCAGGTCCAGGTGGTTGGTGGGTTCGTCGAGGACCAGCAGGTTGACCCCGCGGCCCTGGAGCAGCGCCAGCGCCGCCCGGGTCCGCTCACCCGGGGACAGGGTGGCCGCCGGTCGCGGCACGTGCGCCGACCGTAGGCCGAACTTGGCCAGCAGGGTCCGCGCGTCTGCCGGCGACATGTGCGGTACGGCCGCGTGGAACGCGTCGATCAACGGCGCGTCGCCGAGGAACAGCCCTCGTGCCTGGTCGACCTCGCCCACCACGACCCCGGGTCCGAGTGAGGCGGTGCCGGCGTCCAGCGGGAGCCGCCCCAGCAGCGCGGCCAGCAGGGTGGACTTGCCCGAGCCGTTCGCCCCGGTCACCGCCACCCGGTCCGCCCAGTCGATCTGGAGGTCGACCGGGCCGAGGGTGAACCCTCCCCGGCGTACCACCGCACCTCGCAGCGTGGCCACGACGGCGCCGGCACGGGGTGCGGCGGCGATCTCCATCCGCAGCTCCCACTCCTTGCGGGGCTCCTCGACCACGTCGAGCCGTTCGATCAGCCGTTCGGTCTGCTTGGCCTTGGCGGCCTGCTTCTCGCTGGCCTCGGCGCGGAACTTGCGGCCGATCTTGTCGTTGTCGGTGGCCTTGCGTCGGGCGTTCTTCACGCCCTTCTCCATCCACCCGCGCTGGGTGCGGGCCCGAGCTTCCAGCCCCGCCTTGGTGTCGGCGTACTCCTCGAATTCCGCGCGGGCGTGCCGGCGGGCCACCTCGCGCTCCTCCAGATAGGCCGCGTAACCGCCGCCGTAGTGGTTGACCTGCTGCTGCGCCAGGTCCAGCTCCAGCACCCGGGTCACCGTGCGGAGGAGGAACTCGCGGTCGTGGCTGACCAGCACCGTGCCGGCCCGCAGCCCGGTGACGAACTCCTCCAACCGCTCCAACCCGGCCAGGTCCAGGTCGTTGGTCGGCTCGTCGAGCAGGAACACGTCGTACCGACTGAGCAGCAGCGACGCCAGCCCGGCCCGGGCCGCCTGACCGCCGGAGAGCCCGGTCGTCGGGTGGTCCAGGTCGACCGCGAGCCCCAGGTCTGCGCTCACCTGCTCGGCGCGTTCGTCCAGGTCCGCGCCGCCCAGGGCGAGCCACCGCTCCAGCGCGTCGCCGTACGCGTCGTCGGCGCCCACCGCCCCGGCGGTCAGCGCCTCGGTCGCCGCGTCCAACGCCGCCTGCGCGGCGGTCACCCCGGTCCGGCGGGCCAGGAAGTCCCGCACGGTCTCGCCCGGCCGCCGTTCCGGCTCCTGCGGCAGGTGCCCGACGCTCGCCGTGGGCGGGCTGAGTCGCACGGTGCCGGCCTCGACCGGCAACAAACCGGCGAGGGTACGCAGCAGCGTCGACTTGCCGGCCCCGTTCGGCCCCACCAGGCCGACCACGTCGCCGGGGGCCACCACCAGGTCCAGCCCGGCGAAGAGTGGGCGGTCGCCGTGCCCGGCGGCCAGGTCCTTGACGATCATCGTGGCGCTCATCAGTTCGGGAGCCTATCCGGCCGCCCGCATACGACCAGCCCCCAGCGGGCAGACTCAACGGCGTGGTGACCACACTGGCGATCGACTGTGGCGGCGGGGGCATCAAGGCGTCCGTGCTCGACGAGGCGGGGACGATGCGGGCGCGACCCCTGCGCGTGCCGACCCCGTACCCGTTGCCGCCCGCGCTCTTCGTCCGGACCCTGCTGGATCTCGGTGGGCGCCTGCCAACGGCGGACCGGCTGACGGTCGGCGTACCGGGGATGATCCGGCACGGGGTGGTGGTGACCACACCGCACTACGTGACCCGCAGCGGCCCGCGCACCCGGGTCGACCCGGACCTGGTCGCCGAGTGGTCCGGCTGGGACGCGCGCGGCGCGCTGGCCGACGCGTTCGGGGTGCCGGCGCTGGTACTCAACGACGCCGAGGTGCACGGCGCCGGGGTGGTCGCCGGCACCGGCTGCGAGCTGGTGCTGACCCTGGGGACGGGGCTGGGCAGCGCGCTCTACGACGGCGGGGTGCTCGCACCGCACCTGGAGCTGTCGCACGCGCCGGTGCGGTGGGGCACCACCTACGACACGTACGTGGGTGAGCCGGAGCGGCGGCGGCTCGGCGACGCCTTCTGGTCCCGGCGGATCCGGCAGGTGGTGGACGGGCTCCGCCCGGTGTTCCGCTGGGACCGGCTCTACCTGGGCGGGGGCAACTCCCGACTGATCCGGCCCGAGCAGCTGACCCGGATGGGCGACGACGTGGTGGTGGTGCCGAACACGGCGGGAATCGTCGGTGGCGTCCGCGCCTGGGAGCTGGCCGCAGGCCGCCGGGACGCGCGAACCTGACGTGATCTCGCCGGATCTCGGCCTCGGGAACAGTCGCCAAACGCCTGACGTTGTGCCAGCGTCGGAACAGGTGACGGTGCGACCCGAGGAGGTGGGCAGATGGATCTTCTGGCGGACTACCGGCGGGCGACCATGTTCTTCGAAACCGGTGACCCGAGCGGGGCAGCCCGACTGCTGGAGCCGATCGTCGACGCCGAACCCGGCAACGCGGCGGTTCGGCAGTTGCTGGCTCGGGCGTACTTCCAGTCGGCCCAGCTCAACCGGGCCGAGGAGCACCTGCGCGAGCTTGTCGAACGGGACCCGAGCGACCACTACGCGCACCACGTGCTCGGTCGGACGCTGGAGCGGCTGAACCGGCACACCGACGCGCTGCGGCATCTGCGGATCGCCGCCGCCATGTACGCGACGAACGACGACTACCGGACCGCGCTGGAGCGGGTGGAAACCCGGGTGGGCGGCACGCGCTGAGCGTGGACCGGTGACGGTGCGAGGGGCGGTCCTGCGGGGCCGCCCCTTCGTCGTCCGGCGGGCTTACCGCCGATCGTGCCTAGGATGGCGGGCATGGGACCTGACCGGGCGGGGGCCGCGGCATGAAGCTCAAGCTGGACCTGCACGAGATCTTCAACAAGGGGCAGGACATCGACCGCGCGTTGCGCGGGATCATGGACGAGGCGGTGGCGAAGAAGGCCACCCTCGTCGAGATCATCCCCGGCAAGGGGTCGGGACAGCTCAAGAAGCGGGTGCTGCGGTTCCTCGACCAGAAGGACGTCAAGCAGCTCTACCACCGCGTGGAAAAGGACTCCAAGAACTTCGGCCGCCTCTTCGTGCACTTCCGCTGGAAGTAGCGACGGCGTGCCCGCTGATGATCTTCTGCTGCCTCCCGCGTTCGACGCGATGACGGCCTGGGCCGGTACTGGGCGGGTGGTGCGTGCCACCGAGCAGGACGTGGCGACGTGGCGGCTTCCCGAGCCGCAGAAGGCCGCGCTGAGCTCCTCTGGCGTACCGCTGATCGATGGCCTCGTCGGTGCGGTGTCATTCGAAGCGGAGCCGACGAGGTACCGGTTGGCGAGCGCCGACGATCCCCTCTGGGGGTACGGCGCCGCGCCGGGGACCGGTGAGGTGCACCTGTGGTCGTCGGACGGCGGCGCCGCGTTCGTCAACTCGACGATCGTCCACTGGCTGTGTTCGCTGCACATGGTTGGTAGCTGGCTGACCAGCTCAACCGTCATCGACCGCTGGGACGAGGACGGACAGGCGGAGGAGCAGGCGCTTGCAGAGATCGCCGACCTGTTGGAACGCATCAGGGACCTGGACCCGCCCGCGTACGGGGACGGCGACCACACAACCCACTTCTGGCCCGGAGTGCTCGACCGGTGGCTCTACTGATCGAGGCAGACATCGTCTTCCTTGTTTTGTGGCAGGCCCGCACAGCCACGTGTTGATGCTCCTGGGAGGCTGCGGGGGTGGAACAGTCTGCGTGGGCCGAAATTTCGGCGTTGGCGGCGGCGGCTCCGTATCCGGTGGAGGTGTTGCCGGTCAATCTTGAGCGGGCGGCAGCTTGCTTGGCAGCCTTGGAAGTCACGACCAGGTCGTGGCTCGGTGCCGTGGTGGCCAACAGTGGCGGGCTGGTGATCGATCACGGTTGGCTTCGGGTGCTCGGCGGCGGGCACGACGCGCTGCCGGATGTTGCCGCCGAGATGGTTCCTGGAACTGCTCATCTGGTCGTCGCCTTCGATGTGATGGGCGGGCAGTTCGCGTGGTTGCAGGCGGAGCCGGGAGCACGGCCGACGGTGCATTACTTCGGCCCGGAGGACGTGGCTTGGCAAGACCTTGAGCTTGGGTATGGCGACTGGCTGGAGGCGATGCTCGCTGGCTCATTGACTGGCTTTTATGAGGGTTTGCGCTGGCCGGGCTGGGAAGTCGAGGTGGCCAACGTCGCCCTGGATCAGGGGATCCACACACTGCCGCCGCCGTGGACCAGGGAGGGCAAGGATCTCTCGGTGGTGTCCCGTAAGCCGATCCGGCTTGCTGAACTCGTTTCGATTCACCAAATGGTCGCTGGCAGATGACACGGGCGCCGGGGGCCCCTCCGGCTAGTTTCGCGGTGCCGGAACCCCAGGTGGGCATTCGATCAGCGCGGGAGTGATCTCGCGGGGGCACCGCACTACGTGACCCGCAGCGGCCCGCGCACCCGGGACTCGTTGCTTTTCCAGCCCTTCAGGCTCAGGGAGTCGGTCGCCCATGGCTCGGTCTCGTGGGCGACCTGTTCGGCCCGCTCCACAACCGAGTCCCGAGCCCTGTCGTGGCCTGAGGAGGCGCACCCGGCGGACCGCAGCACGACGAGCAGCGCGCCGACGCCAACCCGTCCCCAGCGAGCCGGATCGAGTGCCCGGCGACTGTCGATGATGTGTCGCGACATGCTGCCAGCACATCGTCGATCCCGTCGGCGCGCACCCGTCCCGGTACTCAGCGCGGGCCGCTGCTCGTCGTGGCTCGGCCCGCCGACCATCGCTCGATCCACGCATGATCGTGCCCGATCCTGGTTGTAGTCCCCTCGCTCGTGGTCGAGGGCACTCTTTCCTGGATCGAGCACGATCTTGGGTGGGCCGGCCGAGCGCGGCCGGCCGGACCACCGTGTCGTCTGTCAGAAGGGGTACGTGCGGGCGACCGCCAGCATCTCGGAGCTGTGCGACCCGACCACGCCGACGGCCGGCGGCCGGGGGCGGAAGCCGGGCAGCGCGTCCAACCCGTCACTGGCGTCCATGGCCCGCAGCGCCACCTGCCCGGCGGTGGGCCGCAGGGTCAACGTGACCTCGATGCCCTCGGTGGGCGGGGCGTGGAACACCAGCCCGAAGCCCCACCTGCCCGCGCGGGGTTCCACCGGCACCGGCCGCCCGGCCACCTCGGCCCGCAGGACGGTGGCCGTCGACGTGTCGACGTGCAGGGTGGCGAGCCGGGCGGCCCGCTGCGGGGTGAGCCGCAGACGCAGCGTGCGTTCTCCACCAGACGTGGCGTCGCCCAGCACGTCCAGCTTCGGCGCCGGCAGGTTCGCCGGCTGTGCCGGCCCGGCCCGCAGCTCACCGTCGCCGAGCCCGGGGAAGTCGTCGCCGACGTCCGCCGTCCCGTCCACGTAGCCGTCCGTCCACGACTGCGGGTCACTCTCGTGACTGAGCCAGCGGGCCTGGCCGGTGCCGGCGTCCATCGCGTACATCAGGTGGGTCGGCGCGGGATGCGCGGCGTCGAACCGGTCGACGCCCAGCCCGACCCCGGCGAGCACCACCGTCGCCACGGCGGCGGCCACGGCCGGCAGCAGGCCGAGCCGGCGCGCCCGCAACGCCCGCACGCCGCGCTGGCCGCCGGCCTGCGGGTGCAGCAGGTCGACCACCGGCAGGGCGGCCAGGCCGAGCAGCACGGCGACCAGCGCGGCCACCCCACCCATGCCCATCCCCAGCGCGGGGAAGAGCAGCACCACGGTGGGCAGCAGGATGACCACACCGACGGCCGCGGCGGCGGTCACCGCCACCACCGGCCACGGCCCGGTCTGCCGGGTACGCAGCGCGACCAGCCCACCGAGGGCGCCGGCCAGCGCCGGCAGGGTGGTGAGGTACGCCCCGCCGGGCACCGCCACGGCGAGCAGCACCCCGAGCAGGGCCAGCCAGGCCAGCCCGCCCACGGCAAGCGCGGCCGGGCCGATCCGGCGGCGCAGCAGCGCGTACCAGGCGAACAGGATGGCGGCGGCGAGCGCCACGACGGCCAGGCGGTACCAGACCGGGCGGTACGGATCGAGCAGTTCCGCGTACCCCGGTCGGATCGTGGTGATCGCCAGCCAGAGCAGTTGGGCCGCGACCGGCGCGACCACGATCGGCGCCAGGGCCAGCCCGAAGCCGGCGGCGAGCCGGCCGGTGCTGGCCCGGCCCCGTCGACGGACCAGCCAGCCCAGCGCGGCCACCGCGGCCACCGCGAGCAGGGCCAACGGCAGGGTGAACGTGCCCGGGTAGTGGACCAGCCCACCGGGGACCGGGAAGTAGGTCGCGTCGTGCCCGGAGCGCAGCTCGGTCAGGTCGGTGCGGCCGAACTCCCGGGCCAGGCCCAGCGCGTTGTCGCCGTGCTGCTGGAGGCTGCCCCGGTCCATGGCCGCCGGCGTGTCCAGCGGGGTGTGGTAGATCGCGCCTCCGTCGATGTACGCCGAGTTCAGCCCGACGAACTTCTGGTCCAGGAACGCGGTGAAGTCGGTGTCGTTGGGCAGCGCCCGATAGATCTCCACCGCGAACGAGGTGCCGACCGGGTGCGGGGCGGCCCGGCCGAAGACGTCCACCAGTTTCGCGTTGTTCCGGGACGTCTCGAACATGATCACCGGCCCGGTGGAGCCGCGCGCCTCCAGGTTGAGCACCACCCCGCCGTCGGCGGCCAGCGGGTGGCTGGCGGCGAACGCGGACGCGCCGCAGAGGCACGCCTCCTCCGCGTCGGTCAACACGAAGACGATGTCGTTGCGGGGCCGCGGACCGGTGCTCAGCGCGCGGGCCACCTCCAGGATGGCCGAGGTGCCGGCCGCGTCGTCGTTGCCGCCCGGCCCGGTCTGCACCGAGTCGTAGTGGGCGACCAGGAAGACCCGGCCGGTCGAGGCGGTGCCGGGCAGCCGGGCCACCACGTTGCGGACGCGGGCCAGGGTCGCCCCGCCCGCCGCGCCGCTGAGCTGCCCGGCCTCCGGGGCCACGGTGTCCTGCACCTCGGTCTCCAGGCCCAACCCGCGCAACTGCTGCTCAAGGTGCGCCCGAACCTGGTCGTTGGCAGGGCTGCCGGCGACGTGCGACCGGGCGGCGATCACCTGGACGTCCTCGTACGCCCGGCCGGCGCTGAACTCGCCCACCGGCGCGTCCGCCGGTTTCGGCGTCGGCGTCCGCAGGTCGAGCAGGCTGCCGGCGCCCACGGCGGCCAACGCCACGAGCGCCGCCGCGGCGGCCACGAGCCGCCGGTGCGGCCTGGTCAGCGCACGATCCGCAGGGGGTACGCCCGGAGCAGGACGGGCCGGTGTGCCAGTCGGGGCCGGGGTGGGGGGTGCGCCCACGGAAACTCCTCGGGGGGTGGTGGGGCCTGGGGTGGCACCATCCTGCCCCCCGGCGGTCCCGGACGGCATGGCCGGTACGGCCCCGCACCGATCACCCGCGAGGTTTGTCAGTCGGCGGGCAGTGATGCGCCCCATCCCCGCCCGTGCCGTGGGCATCGTGTTGTGTGCGACCGTTGTCTAATACAGGATCAGCAGGGCACTCGGAAGGAGCCCGACATCACCAGCGAACTCCCGCGTCTCGCGGCGGTGACCCGGCCGCACCGGGGGTCCGGCTCGGCCGGGTCCCCAGTTGTGCCGTACCCGCACGGTGGCCTGGCGCGGCACGCCAACCTGCCGCCGGGCGAACGGCTGCGGGTGCTGCTGGTGGAGGACGACGAGGGCGACGCCTTCCTGGTCGGTGAGCTGCTCGCCGAGACCAACTCGATGATCGACCTGCTGGTCGCCACCAGCCTGCGAGAGGCGCGGCAGCGGATCAACGACGTCGACTGCGTCCTGCTCGACCTGGGCCTGCCCGACGCGCAGGGGCTGGACGGGCTGCGTCAGGTGCTGGAGATGTCCAGCGGCGCCGCGGTCTGCGTGCTGACCGGCCGCTCGGACGAGCACCTGGGCGTCGTGGCGGTCGCCGAGGGCGCACAGGACTACCTGGTCAAGGGCCAGGTCGACGGAGTGCTGCTGACCCGGGCGCTGCGCTACGCCGTGGAACGCAAGCGCGCCGACGAGAACGCCCGCCGGTTGCGGGAGGTCGAGCTGCGGCAGGCCGAGTCGGCCCGCCTCGAACGCGGTCTGCTGCCCCAGCCGCTGATGACGACCGACCAGGTGGCGGTGCACACCTTCTACCGGCCCGGCCGGCACGCCGCCCTGATCGGCGGGGACTTCTTCGACGTGGTGCAGACCCGTCCGGACCGTCTCGACCTGATCGTCGGTGACGTCTGTGGGCACGGCGTGGACGAGGCCGCGCTCGGCGTCGAGCTGCGAGTGGCCTGGCGGGCACTTGTGCTCGCCGGAGTGCCGGACGACGAGGTGCTGCCCGCGCTGGAGCAGGTGCTGATGAGTGAGCGCCGCCTTCAGGAGATCTTCGCGACGGTGGCCACCACCAGGCTCGACCTGGACGCCAACCGTGCGACAGTCCGACTCGCCGGGCATCCGCCGCCGCTGCTGCTCGCCGGCGGCCGGGTCGCCCCGGTGCCCGCGCCCGGCGGCCGACTGCTGGGCGTACGACCCCGCCGGCCGATCGCCTACGACCTGGAGTTCGACACCGATGACTGGTCCCTGCTGATGTACACCGACGGGCTCATCGAGGGGCGGGTGGGAGCGGGCAACGATCGCCTCGACGTGTTGGGGCTGAGCGGGCTGCTCGACGAGCCGGCCAACCGTTCGGTGTCGCTGCCCGAGCTGCCCGCCTGGCTGGTCGGCCGGGCCGAGCGGCTCAACGGCGGCGCGCTCGCCGACGACGTGGCCATGCTGCTGGTGAGCCGGGGTGGTGGCCGGTGAAGCCGGTGGTCGGCGGCTGGAGTCTGCGCCGGCGGGTCATCACGCTGCTCACCGTCGTGGGGGTGCTGCTGATCGCCCTGGCCGGCGCGGAGGCGGCGATGGCCGCCCGCAACCGCACCCAGATCGACGCCGTCCTGAACGAGACCGGCCCACTGCGGGTCCAGTCCCAGGAGTTGCTCAACGCGCTGCTCGACCAGGAGACGGCGATCCGTGGGTACGCGGTCAGCGGTGACCCGGACGACCTGAACCCCTATCGGGAGGGGCTCGCCCAGGAGAAGAGCGTCACCGTCTCGATGCGGTCGCTGCTCGACAACTACCCGCAGATCAGCCAGGAGCTGCGCACCGTCGAGGAGCGCATCACGCAGTGGCGGCAGTCGGTGGCCGAGCCGGTGATCACCACCACCGAGCAGAGCGGCACCAGCGCGGGCCAGGCACTCGTCACCGAGCAGGCCCGGCAGCAGTTCGACGAGGTGCGCACGGCGGTCAACGACCTCCAGGGGGAGGTCCTGGCCGCCCGGGAGCAGACCGCCGACAACGTGCGGACCAGCAGCAACGTGCTTGTCGTACTGCTGATCGTCGCCGCCCTGGTGGTGGTCGTGGCCGGCGCGGTGCTGCTGCTCTCGCTGGACCGGATGGTGATCCGGCCCCTGACCGGCCTGGCCACCCAGGTCCGCGAGGTCGCCGAGGGCGACTACCAGCACCGCATCGCCACCACCGGCCCGCCGGAGTTCATCCAGCTCGGCGACGACGTGGACGCCATGCGGCAGAAGATCGCCGCCGACCTGGCCGAGGTGCGGGCTGCCCGCGAGCGGATCGAGTGGGTCAACAGCCAGCTCCAGAAGCAGGCCGAGGAGTTGACCCGGTCCAACCGTGACCTGGAGCAGTTCGCGTACGTGGCCTCGCACGACCTCCAGGAGCCGCTGCGCAAGGTGGCCAGTTTCTGCCAGTTGCTCCAGCGTCGCTACGCCGGGCAGCTCGACGAACGGGCCGACCAGTACATCGCCTTCGCGGTGGACGGCGCACAGCGGATGCAGCGCCTGATCAACGACCTGCTCGCGTTCTCCCGGATCGGCCGGCTCACCACCGGCTTCGTCGAGGTCGACCTCAACAAGGTGATGGGCGACGTGGCCGGTCAGACCGAGGCCGCGCGGCAGTACGCCGACGCGGAGCTGACCTGGACCGACCTGCCGGTGATCTCCGGTGAGGAACCGCTGCTCACCAACCTGCTGGCCAACCTGGTCAGCAACTCGATCAAGTTCCGCCGGGCGGATGTGCCACCCAGGGTGCACGTCTCGGCGCGGCTGGTGGACGCCGAGTGGGAGATCACCTGCCAGGACAACGGCATCGGGATCGAGCCGGAGTTCGCCGACAAGATCTTCGTGATCTTCCAGCGGCTGCACTCGAAGGACGCGTACCCGGGCACCGGCATCGGGTTGGCCATCGTCAAGAAGATCGTCGAATATCACGGGGGTCGGGTCTGGGTGGACACCGACGTGCCGGAGGGCACGGCGATCCGGTTCACCCTGCCGGCGCTTCCGGCGGACCTGGAGGCGGCGGCCGCCGCCGACTCGTCGGAGCAGCCGCAGGCCCTGCCGGCGGGCGACGCCACGCCCTCGAACGAGACTCCGGCAGCGGCGACCGAGCAGTCCGACTCCTCGGACCAGCCGGACCGGGCCGACGAGGCGCCGGAAAGCGGTAGAACGGGTGACATGAGGGAGACGGTGGGATGACCGCGCCGGCGGATGGCAAGAGCCCGATCGAGGTCCTGCTGGTCGAGGACGACCCGGGTGATGTGCTGATGACCCAGGAGGCGTTCGAGGAGCACAAGCTGCGCAACCGGCTGACCGTCGTCTCCGACGGCGCCGAGGCGCTGGCCTACCTGCGCCGGGAGGGCCAGTACGCGGACGCGGTGGCGCCCGACCTGATCCTGCTCGACCTCAACCTGCCCCGGCGCGACGGCCGGGAGGTGCTGGAAGAGATCAAGAACGATCCGAACCTGCGTCGGATCCCGGTGGTGGTGCTCACCACCTCCCAGGCCGACGAGGACATCCTGCGCAGCTACCAGCTGCACGCCAACGCCTACGTGACCAAGCCGGTGGACTTCGAGCGCTTCATCTCGGTGGTCCGCCAGATCGACGAGTTCTTCGTCAGCGTGGTCAAGTTGCCGCCGCGTGGCTGACACCCTGCTCGACGACGTCGGCGACCTCCTGCGGGAGGCCGCCGACCAGGTCGTGCTGCCGTTGTTCCGCAAACTCGACGACGCCGACGTGTCGGAGAAGGCGCCCGGCGAGGTGGTCACCGTCGCCGACCGCCGGGCCGAGGAGCTGCTCTCGGCGGGCTTGCGCCGGCTGCGGCCCGGCTCGACGGTGGTCGGTGAGGAGGGTGTCGCCGACGACCCGGGGTTGCTGCGGCACCTGCGGGACGCCGGTGACGTCTGGCTGGTCGACCCGGTCGACGGCACCGCCAACTTCGCCGCCGGTCGCCGGCCGTTCGCCCTGATGGTGTCGTTGCTGACCGACGGGCAGCCGGTCGCCGGCTGGATCCTCGACCCGCTCGCCGACACCCTCGCCGGGGGCTGGGCGGACGACGGCACCCTGCTCAACGGCCAGCCGGTGGAGGGCACCATCCCGGTGCCGCCGCTCGGCGAGCTACGCGGCGCGGCGATGACCCGGTTCCTGCCGCCGGAGACCCGCGACCGGGTCCGCGCCGGCGGTCGGCGGCTCGGCGAGCTGCTGCCCGGCCAGCACTGCGCCGGCCGGGAATACCTGGACATCCTCACCGGCGAGCAGCAGTTCGTCCTCTTCTGGCGCACCCTGCCCTGGGATCATGCCCCGGGCACCGTGCTGGTCCGCGCGGCGGGTGGCGTCGCCCGCCGGTTCGACGGTGTCGACTACCACCCCGCCGACGACGGCCACGGTCTGCTCGTCGCAGCCAACGAGCAGGTCTGGACCGAGGTGCGCGAAGCCCTTCTCGCCCCCTGATCCGGGCACTGCGCGACGGCGTCGGAACGCTCCGTCGACATCGGGGCGTTCCCGGCGTCGGGGGGCTGGTCAGCGGCTCACCGTCCGGTATCGTGACGGCGGTCTCCGCCAGCAGGCCGCCGACCGGCGCCGGTGGGGACGCCGCCGCGCAGTTGTTCACCGGGGGCCGGCGGTCGACGGAAGGACGCTTTCGTGCCCAGGACCAGGCTCGACCCGCGGCTCGGTCGCCGCACCCTGCTCACTCTGCTCGCCGCCGTCGCCCTGGTGCTCGGCGGTGCCGCCGTGCCGGCGTACGCCGAGCCCGGTGAGGGCGGCAGCAAGAAGCTGCAGGATGCGTTGGAGCTGACCGCCAAGGGGCACATCGAGGCCAAGGCCAAGCTCGACAACTCCAAGCGCCGCCAGACGGCGTTGACCGGCGAGTTGACGGCGATCGAGGGTCGCATGGGTGGGCTCACCGCCCAGGTCGGCGAGGTCGCCGCTCAGTCCTACCGGATCGGTCGGCTCGGGCCGGCGTCGATGCTGCTCAACACCGCCACGCCGCAGGCGTTCCTGGAGCGCGCCAGCGATCTCGACCTGATGGCCCAGCGGGACAGCAAGCGGCTGCGTGATCTCGTCGCAGCCCGGCAGCAGGCGCACGAGGCCAAGGTCGCCATCGACGCCGAGGTCCGCGAGCAGCAGAAGCAGCTCGCCGTGATGGCGAAGAAGAAGAAGGAGGCCGAGGCGGCGCTCGCCGAGGTCAGCTCGGGCAGCAGCAACGGTTTCAGCGGGGGCAGTTCCGCCTCCGCGAAGCCCGCGCCGCGTAACTCCGACGGATCCTGGCCGTCGGAGTCCTGCTCCGTGAAGGACCCGACCACCTCCGGCTGCATCACCCCGCGCACCCTCAACGCGCTCAAGCAGACCCAGGCGGCCGGCTACAAGCGGCACGTCTCCTGTAAGCGCAGCGGTGGCGGCGGGGAGCACCCGAAGGGGCGGGCCTGCGACTTCGCCGCGGCCACCAACGGCTTCGAGGACCGCAACGCGACAGGTGGCGACAAGGCGTACGGCGACAGCCTGGCCGCCTGGCACGTGCGCAACGCCGACCGACTGGGCGTGCTCTACGTGATCTGGTACCGGCAGATCTGGCATCCCGGCACCGGGTGGCGTTCGTACAGCGGCAGCGGCAGTCCCGCCGCGTCCCACACGAACCACGTTCATCTATCGCTGTACTGACCCTGGGCCCCAGCTTCACTGCGTACCATCGCGACGATGAGTTCCCCACCGCCCGACGTCGCGGCCCCGCCGGCCGCCGCCGCCCCGTCCGTGCCGGTCACCGGCCGGGCGCTGCCCAACGGCCTGGCCGCCTTCCTGGTCTTCTTCTCCAGCGGCGCCGTGCTGGTGCTGGAGACCGTCGCGCTGCGCCTGGTCGGCCCGTACGTCGGGGTGACCCTCCAGGTGACCAGCTCGGTGATCGGTGTCGCGCTGGCCGCGATCGCCTACGGGGCGTGGACCGGCGGCTGGCTGGCCGACCGGCGCAACCCGCGCGGCCTGCTGGCCCCGGCGCTCGTGCTGGCTGGCATCGCCACCGCCGTCACCCTGCCCGTCGTCCGGTACGCCGGAGAGGTGCTGCGCGGTGGCGCGGCCAGCGGAATCCTGCTCCTGGTCTCGCTTGCCGTGTTCGTACCGGCCGCGCTGTTGGCCGCGGTCACCCCGTTGGTCGTGAAGCTTCAACTAGCCGACCTGCGTCGCACCGGCCAGGTGGTCGGTCGACTCTCCGGGATCGGCACCCTGGGCGGCATCACCGCGACCCTGCTCACCGGCTTCGTGCTGGTCGCCGCCCTGCGCAGCACGGTCATCCTGGTGACCCTGGCGATCGCGCTCGGGCTGGTCGGCATCGGCCTCGGCTGGTATCTGCGCCGACAGGAGCCCACCGAGCTGCCCGGTCCGGCCCGGACCCGGGCCGCGCTGGCCGTGCTCGGCCTGGTCGGGGCGGGCCTCGCCACCGTGGCACCGAACCCGTGCGACATCGAGACGGCGTACCACTGCGCCCGGGTCACCACCGACCCGAACCGGCCCACCGGCCGGACGCTGCTGCTCAACTCGGCCCACCACTCGTACGTGGACCTCGCCGACCCGAAACACCTGGAGTACGCGTACACGAAGTGGATCGGAGCCGTCGCCGACGTCGCCGCGCCGGCCGGTCAGCGGCTGGACGCGTTGCACCTGGGCGGCGGCGGGTTCACCGTGCCGCGCTACCTGACCGCCACCCGGCCGGGCACCGACAACGTGGTGTTCGAGATCGACGGTGGGCTGGTCGAGTTGGGCGAGCAGGAGCTGGGCGTACGGACCGGGCCGGAGCTGCGGGCGGTGGTGGGCGACGCCCGGATGCTCGTCGGCGACGAGCCGACGGACAGCCGTGACCTGGTGGTCGGTGACGCGTTCGGTCACCTGGTGGTGCCCTGGCACCTGGCCACCCGGGAGATGGCGGCCGAGGTCCGGCGGGTCACCCGCCCCGGCGGCGTGTACGTGCAGAACGTGATCGACTACCCGCCACTGCGGTTCATCCGCGCCGAGCTGGCCACGGTGGCCGCCGAGTTCCGGCACGTCGCGTTGATCGCGCCGCCGGAGGCGCTCGCCGAGGAGCAGGGTTCCAACTTCCTCATCGTCGGCTCCGACGCGCCACTGCCGCTGGAGGCCGTGCGGGCGCGACTGGCCGAGGTGGACCCGAAGGTCAGCCTGCTCTCCGGCACCGAGCTGACGGACTTCGTCGGCGGGGCGCTGGTGTTGACCGACGACTACGCCCCGGTGGACCAACTGCTGGCCACCGCCTGATCGAGTGACAACTCTGACCGATTCCGACACTCCAGGTGTAGGACGTTTGATCCTGGGCAACAACGGTCACCATGGGTAGTGGGGACCGAAACGGCGCGCAGCTCCTCGATGAGCGGTACCGACTGATCGAGCAGCTCGGCGCGGGCGGGATGTCCGTGGTGTGGCGTGGCTACGACGAGGTGCTCGGCCGTCAGGTCGCGGTGAAGGTGCTGGCCTCCAGGCTGGCCAGCGACCGCGCGTTCCGCCACCGGATCCGGATCGAGGCGCAGGCCGCCGCACGCCTCTGCCACCCCAACATCACCAACGTGTACGACTACGGCGAGTCCGAGCAGGTCGGTCTGACCGTGCCGTACGTGGTGATGGAGCTGGTCGACGGCGCCTCGCTGGCCAGCCGGCTGGGCCGGGAGACCCAACTGCCCTGGCGCGAGGCGGTCACGATCGGCGCGGAGGTCAGCTCGGCGCTGACCACCGCGCACGCCCGCGGCGTGGTGCACCGCGACGTCACCCCGGGCAACGTCATGCTCACGTCGACCGGGGTCAAGGTGGTCGACTTCGGCATCTCCGCGCTCGTGGGGGAGAGCGAGAAGGGGCCGGACGGCGCGCTGCTGGGCACTCCCGCGTACCTCGCCCCGGAACGGCTGGACAACGGCCAGGTGTCCCCGGCCACCGACGTGTACGCCGTCGGGCTGCTGCTCTACCGGATGCTCACCGGGCGGCTGCCGTGGCGCGCCACCACGACCACCCAGATGTTGCGCGCACACATGTACAACGAACCGGAACCGATGCCCGCCGTCGAGGGGCTGCCCGACGAGGTGACCGAGCTGGTGGGGCGCTGCCTGGCGAAGCGGCCCGCCGACCGACCGGCCACCGCCGAGGTGACCCGGATCCTCGCCGACGCGGCCGGCATGCTCGCGGCGGTGCCGGTCTCCCCGGCCGGCGGACCCCTGGACCCGGCCCTGCTGGGCGCTGCGCGTACCACGATCCTGCCCTGGTCGGCGGCGACCGACGCGTTGCCGCTGTCGCGTACCCGCAATCGGGACCGGCGAGTCCGGCAGCGGGTGACCCGGCGGCGGCGGGTGGAGGCCGGGGTGGCCGCCGTCGGGCTGATCGCGGTCACCGGGGCGATGTGGGGCTTCACCTCACGCAGTCCGGCAAGCGGTGAGGGACGGCCGACAACCGAGGCCCGAATGGGTCTGCCGGCGAAGGTGCCGTGCGAGGTGGCGTACGCGCTGCGCACGGACTCCGGCACCGACTTCGCCGCGGACCTGACGCTCACCAACACCGGCGACCGGGAGCTGCGGGACTGGGCGATGAGCTTCAGCTTCCCCGGTCAGCAGACGGTGACGAAGTCGGAACCCGCACCCGCGTACCAGCAGGGAAGCACCGTAGTGGTCCGGCCGGCGGAGCAGCGCAACACGTTGGCGCCCGGTGCCGCCGAGAAGCTCACCCTCACCGGGACGTACAGCGGGGCGAACCCGCTGCCTGTCGAGTTCCGACTCGGCGAGGTGGCCTGCGGGGTGCGCGTCTCCGGGGTCGCCGGCAGTGCCCCGGCCCCGGCCCCACCGAGCAAGGCGGCCACCCCGACGGAGACTCTGCCCAAGGCCCCGCCGAAGGCGGCGACGGCTGGCGGCGGCCCGGGTGGCCCCGCTGCGGGCAGCGGAGCGACGAAGGCCAAGCCTGAGAAGCCGGGCAAGGGCAAGGGGCCGGGTGGTGGTCCGGGAAAAGCGGGGAAGTGACAAAGGGCAAGGGGAAGGGGCACGGCGGTAAGAAGTGACGGTCAGCGTCGTCCCGCGAACCGTTGCACCTGGTCGATGCCACCCTCCACCACCAGCACCCCACCCTGGGCCAGCGCCGTGTCGTCCGAGGCGTACCGGAAACGCTCGCCGGGTGCCTTCGCGCCGATCACCCGGACCCCGGATCGTTCCTCCGGACGCAGGTCGAGCAGGGTGCGCCCGACGAGCGACTCCGGCACCCGGACGGTGGCGATCGCGAAGTCGTCGTCGAACTCGATGAAGTCGAGCAGCCGGCTGACGATCAGGTGCGCCACCCGGTCGCCGGTCTCCGCCTCCGGGAAGATCACGTGGTGCGCGCCCACCGACGACAGGATCTTGGCGTGTTTCTGCGAGGTGGCCCGTGCCCAGATCTGCGGCACACCCAACTCGACCAACGCCAGCACGGTGAGGACGCTCGCCTCCACCGACGCCCCGATGGCCACCACCGCCCGGCCGAAGCTGGTGACGCCGAGCTGCCGCAGCGCCCCATCCTCGGTCGCGTCGGCCTGGACCACCCGGTCGAGCTGGTCCGAGAAGCGCTGCACCTGGTCCGGGTTACGGTCGACGGCCAGCACCTCGCGGTCCATCCGGGTGAGCGACGCGGCCAGGTGGCAGCCGAACCGACCCAACCCGATCACCACGATGCCGCCGCCGTCCGATCGTCTCGCCGACACCTCGACCCTCCTCGCTCCTAGCCGACAATTGGTTGTTCCTGCGGATAGCGGTAGAGCTTGCGCCTGGTGTTCAGGGCGATCGCCGACCCGAGGGTGAGCGGCCCGACCCGGCCGATGAACATCAGCACGGTCAGCACCAGTTGACCGCTGGCCGGCAGCTCGCTGGCGAGACCGACGGTGAGCCCGGTGGTGCTGAACGCCGAGGTGACCTCGAACAGGGCGGCGACGAACCGCACGCCCTCGGTGAGCAGCAGCAGGAGCATGGTCCCGGCCGTGACCAGCGCGACGCTGAGCAGGGCCACGGTCACCGCCTGCCGCTGGCTCGCGGTGGCCACCCGGCGGTGCCCGACCGTCACGTCGGGCTCGCCGCGCAACTCCGCCCAGATGGTGAACGCGAGCAGGAAGAACGTGGACACCTTGATGCCGCCGGCCGTGCTGGCGCTGCCGCCACCGATGAACATCAGCACGATCAGCAGCGGATAGCTCTCCTCTTGGAGATCGGCGATGTTCAGCACGTTGAAACCGCCGGTGCGGCTCAGCGCGATCTGGGTGAACGACGCGAGCACCTTGCCTCCGGCGTCGTACGAGCCGATGGTGCTGGCGTTTGTCCACTCGGCGGCGAGCAGGCCGACGAAACCGAGCAGCAGCAGGGCGATGCTGCCCCAGATGGTCAGCTTGGTGGCCACCGCCCAGCCCGCCGGCTTGCGCCACTCTCGAACGGCCTCGAACAGGGCGGGAAACCCCAGCCCGCCGACGATGGCCCCGAACGCCAACGGCAGTGACACCCACGGATCACGGTCGAAGGCCAGCAGGCCCTCGGTGTAGAGCGCGAAGCCGCCGTTGTTGAACGCCTGGACGGCGTGGAACACGCCCGACCAGAGCGCCCGCCCGGGCGGGTAGTCGTACGACCACCAGAGCCGGCCGGCGACCAGAGCGGTCAGCACGGCCTCGCAGGCAAAGACGGTGATCGCGATCCGGCGTAGCAGCCGGCCCACGTCACCGATGCCGAACTCCGCCGTCTCAGCCTGCACCAGCAGCCGGTTGCGCAGGCCGAGCTGGCGCGAGACCACCAGGATGACGAGCGCCGCCGCGGTGAGGATGCCGAGACCGCCGAGCTGGGTGAGCAGGGTGATCACCAGCAGTCCCCAACCGGACCAGTAGTTGGGGGTGTCGGTGACCGCCATGCCGGTGACGGACACGGCCGAGGTGGCGGTGAAGAGCGCCGTGACCAGCGGCGGACGCTGGTGATCGATGGTCGCCCACCGTGCCATGAGCAGCCCGGCACCGAGCAGGATCGGCACCAGGAAGGCGAACGGCACCAGCCGCACGGGGTTGCGGAAGAACCGGCGCACCAGACAATCTTCCTTTTCCGCCCGTCGCCTGGCGGGGGAACGCGCATTCCGGAGATTCACCTTCCGGCCAGCCATCGACCAACTGCCGGTCAACCCGGGGCGATCTGCTGAAGCGGCTTTCCCCCGATGACAGGAGCCGCGATGCGACGTACCCTTCCGACCCTCGGCCTGGCCGGCGTGCTGCTCGCCGCCGCCGTGGCCGTGCCGACCATGGCCGAGGCCGGCACGGCGACCGACGCGGACCGCTCCCGAGCGAACGACCGGCCGATCGTGATCGCTCACCGGGGCGCCAGCGGCTACCGGCCTGAGCACACGGTGGAGGCCTACCGGTTGGCGATCCGGATGGGCGCCGACTACATCGAGCCGGACCTGGTCTCCACCTCCGACGGGGTGCTTGTCGCCCGGCACGAGAACGAGATCTCCGGCACCACCGACGTGTCGACGCACCCGGAGTTCGCGGCCCGTAAGGCGACGAAGACCATCGACGGTGTCGCGGTGACCGGCTGGTTCACCGAGGACTTCACCCTCGCCGAGCTGAAGACGCTGCGAGCCAAGGAGCGGCTGCCGCAGGTCCGCGTGGCGAACACCGCGTTCGACGGCCGCTTCGAGGTGCCCACCCTCCAGGAGGTCATCGACCTGGCCCGGACCGAGGGGCGGGCACGGGGCCGCACCATCGGGATCTACCCGGAGACCAAGCACCCCACCTACTTCGCCTCGATCGGCCGGCCGCTGGAGGAGCCGCTGCTGCGGGTGCTGCGGCAGAACAAGCTGGACCGGAAGAACTCGCCGGTCTTCATCCAGTCGTTCGAGACGGCCAACCTGCGCCGCCTGAGCAAGCTGACCGACGTCAAGCTGGTCCAACTGCTCGACGCGACCGGCCGCCCGTACGACTTCACCGCCGCCGGCGACACCCGCAGCTACCAGGACCTGGCCACGCCGGCCGGGCTGAAGTGGATCGCCGGGTACGCCGACGGCATCGGCGCGAACAAGAACCTGATCGTGCCCCGCGACGCCACCGGCGCCCTGCTCGCCCCCACCAACGTGGTGCGCGACGCGCACCGGGAGCGGTTGCTCGTGCACTCCTGGACGTTCCGGGCGGAGAACCAGTTCCTCCCGGTCGACTTCCGGATCGGCACCGACCCGAACGGGCGCGGCGACATCACGGCCGAGTACGAACTCTTCCTCGGCCTGGGCCTGGACGGCGTCTTCAGCGACCACCCCGACACCGCCGTCGCCGCCCGCGCCGGCCTCTGACCCCATTCGAACGTCGGTCCGGAGCTGATCCGCTCCGAGCTGACCACCGGGCCGATCACGCCCGGCCCATCTGCTGGCCCGTCGTCCGCCACCCGGAAGGCGGGCCAGCGGCGCGTCCAGGCCACCGCTCGCAAGATCGCGTTCTGTCGAGGGTTGGCGCAGGGCGATGCCCGCTTCTGACGGTTTCACTTCGCAAGATCGTGCTCGATCCAGGATCGAGTGGGGTCGCCGCGTCGATATGGCACTACATCCAGGATCGAGCACGATCATGAGGGGATGGGCCGGGCGTGAGGCGGCAACTTCCCCGAGGTTGCTGTCTCAGAGCCGATCGAGGCAGCAACCTCGGGGAAGTTGCGCAGATCTTGGCCGCTGGGCTTGGCGGGTGGGGTTGGTTTGGGCTACTCAGTGCGTACGGCATCAGGTTTTCTGTGACAGCTTGCTCCGCGGTCGTCGGCGGTGTCCGCGCCCGGCCGACCACGACGGGCCCTGCGGTTGACCGGGCGGGGCGGGTGGCGCGAGGCGACACATCCGCCGGGTGGTCCGTAGGGGTTTGGGCCATCGGGAGGGAAGGGCTCCCGAGTGGCGGTGCGGCCCGTTGTAACCCCCGGCCACCTCATTCCTGTTACTTGTGTGTTTCCGCCACATAGCTCGTGGGTGACGTCACTTCTAGCGTGAGCCGACAACACAGCATCCTGTCCTCACCCTGGAGTCGCGATGACGGTCCGGCACACGCGGCGGGCGTTCCTCTCCGCCGCCACGATGATGGCTGCGGCACTGGCCGCCACGGCCTGTGGTAGCCCGCAGGACACCGCCACCGGCGGCGGCGACAACGCCGCGCCGGTCAAGGTCGGTCTGGTGTACTCCCAGTCGGGAGCCCTGGCCAGCTACGGAAAGCAGTACATCGAGGGGTTCAAGGCGGGGTTGGACTTCGCCACGAAGGGCACCGGCAAGGTCGGTGACCGGAAGATCGAGCTGACCGAGGTCGACGACGCGGGTGACCCGGCCAAGGCTGTCTCCGCCGCGAAGGACCTGATCGGCAAGGGCACGAAGATCATTGCTGGTTCCACCGCCTCCGGCGTGGCGCTTCAGGTCGCGCCGATCGCGGCGCAGAACAAGGTCCTGTTCATCTCCGGTCCGGCCGCCACCGACGCGGTGACGGGCGCGAACAAGTACACGTTCCGTTCCGGGCGGCAGTCCTACCAGGACGTGGTGACCGCCAAGTCGTTCATCGGCGACCCGACCGGCAAGAAGGTCGTGGTCTTCGCCCAGGACGGCGCGTTCGGCGACGCCAACGAGGCAGCCGTCAAGGCCGTCATCGGCGGCGCGGGCGCCACCGTGAGCAGTGTCCGGGCGCCGGCCAGCGCCACCGAGTTCACGCCGTTCGCCAGCCAGATCAAGGCGGCCAAGCCGGACCTGCTCTTCGTGGCCTGGGCCGGCACCACCGCCCCGGCGATGTGGCAGAGCCTCGACCAGCAGGGCGTGCTCTCGTCCACCACTGTCGTCACCGGCCTGGACATCCGCTCGTCCTGGCCCACCTTCGGCGCGGCCGGCACGAAGATCTCCTTCCTGTCGCACTACTTCGACGGTGCCAGTGACACGGAGGCCAGCAAGGCGCTGAAGGCCAAGGTCAGCACCATCGACCTGTTCCACCCGGACGGCTTCGCCGCCGCCCAGATGGTGGTCCGAGCGGTGCAGGAGGGTGGGGACGACGTCGACAAGATGGTCACCGCCCTGGAGGGCTGGAGCTTCGACGGGGTCAAGGGCAAGATGACCATCCGGGCCGCCGACCACGCGCTGCTCCAGCCGATGTTCCAGGCCAAGCTGACCGGCAGCGGCACCGCGTTCACGGCGACCGCGCAGAAGAGCCTCACCGGTGACGAGACCGCGCCGCCGGCCGTGGCCATGAAGGGCTGAGTCATGCTCGCCACCCGCGGTCTGACCTGGCGGATCGGTGAGGTCGCCATCGTCGACAGCGTCTACCTCGACCTCGCGCCCGGAGAGTTCCTGGGCGTGATCGGGCCGAACGGCGCCGGCAAGACCTCACTGTTCAACCTGATCACCGGCCTGCGCCGGGCCACGGAGGGCCGGGTCGTCCTGGACGGGCAGGACATCGGGGAGCTCCCGCCGCACCGGCGGGCACGCCTCGGGCTGGGCCGTACCTTCCAGGCGTCCTCGGTCTTCGGCTCGCTCAGCGTGCGGGAGAACGTCCGGCTCGCCGTGCAGGCGCACCGCGGGGGCTCGATGGCACTGTGGCGGCGGGCGGCGGCCGACCGGGAGGTCGCCGCCGCCGCCGACACGGCACTCGACCGGGTCGGCCTCGCCCACCGGGGTACGGCCCTCGCCGGCACCCTGGCCCACGGCGAGAAGCGCAAGTTGGAGATCGCCCTGCTGCTCGCCGGCGAACCGCGGGTGATGCTGCTGGACGAGCCGATGGCCGGGGTCAGCGCCGAGGACGTACCCGAGTTGGTGGCCGTGATCAAGTCGTTGACCGGCGACAGCGGCCGGGCGGTGCTGATGGTCGAGCACCACATGGACGTCATCCTGGAACTGGCCGACCGGATCGCCGTCATGCACCACGGCGCGCTGCTGGCCTGCGACACCCCGGAGACGGTGATGGCCAACCCCACGGTGCAAGAGGCCTACCTGGGGGAGTCGCTCTGATGGAACCAGTTCTCACGGTGGAGGACCTGTCGGTCCGGATCTCCGGGCTGCACATCCTCCAGGGGGTGTCGTTCACGGTCGCGCCGACCGGGGTGACCGTCCTGCTCGGCCGCAACGGCGTCGGCAAGACCACCACGCTGCGCGCGATCGTCGGCCTCACCCCGCCCGCCGGCGAGGTCCGCGGGACCATCCGGATGGGCGCGCAGAGCCTGCTGGCCCGGCCCACCCACCGGCTGGTCCGCGGTGGGCTCGGCTACGTGCCCGAGGACCGCTGCGTGTTCGCCGGCCTCACCGTCGCGGAGAACCTGCGGCTCGCCGAACGGCGCGGCACCAGCCCGGCGTACGACAAGGTTTTCGCGCTCTTCCCGGAGCTGGACCGGCGCGGACGGCAACGGGCGGGTTCGCTCTCCGGCGGGCAGCAGCAGATGCTCGCGATCGGGCGGGTGCTGCTCAACGACAACCGGCTGCTGCTGGTCGACGAGCCGACCAAGGGGTTGGCGCCGAAGGTGGTGACCGAGGTGGCCGAGGTGTTGGAACGGGTTGCGGAGTCGGTCCCGGTGCTGCTCGTCGAGCAGAACCTGGCGGTGGTACGCCGGCTGGCCCGCGATGCGGTGGTGCTGGCCGCCGGCAAGGTGGCCTGGACCGGCGACGCCCACGAGTTGCTGTTGGAGACCGCGTTGACCAAGTCGTTGCTGGGTGTGGGCTCGGCGGAGGTGTCCCACTGATGGGGACCGTGATCCTGTTGACGTTGACCGGGCTCGGCCTGGCGGCGCTGTACTTCCTGGTCGCGTCCGGCCTGTCCCTGGTCTTCGGCCTGGCCGACGTGCTCAACTTCGCGCACGGGCTGTTCCTCGGCGTGGGCGCGTACGGCACCTGGTGGGCGGCCGGCAACCTGCCGGGCGCGGGCTCCGACGGGTTCGGCTTCGTGCTCGCGGTCGCCTTCGGGGTGGCCGCCGGCACGCTGGTGGCGATCCTGGTCGAGCTGGTGCTGATCCGCCCGCTCTACTCCCGCACCATCGAACAGGTGCTCGTCACCGTCGGCCTGTCCCTCGCCGGGGTGGCGTTGTTGCAGGCCACCTGGGGTGCGGACGCCCGGCCGTTCCCGCGTCCGGACTGGACCCGGCAGGTGACCGCGATCCTCGGCGCGCAGGTGCCCAACGGTGGCCTGCTGCTGATCATCGCGGCGGTGCTGGTGCTCGGCGCGATCCTGGCGTTCCTGCGCTGGACCCGGTACGGGCTGGTGATCCGGGCCGGCGTGGAGAACCGGGAGATGGTGACCGCGCTGGGCATCGACGTGCGCAAGGCGTTCACCCTGGTCTTCGCGATCGGTGGGGCGGCCGCCGCGCTCGCCGGGGCGCTCGGCGGGGTCTACTTCGGCACCGTCTCGCCCGGCCAGGGCAGCTCACTGCTGATCTTCGCGTTCATCGTGGTGGTGATCGGTGGGATGGGCTCGGTGGTCGGCTCCGCGTACGCGGCGGTCGTGGTCGGGCTGGTGCAGCAGTTCGTCAACTACTACGGCACGTCCGGGCTCGGCGACATCTGCGTGGTCGGGCTGCTGGCCGTGGTGCTGCTGCTGCGTCCGCAGGGCATCGCCGGAAAGGTGGCAACGGCATGACGGTGATCGACGCGCCTCCGGCGCAGGTGCCCGACGAGTTGACCCCGCAGCGGGGGCGGTGGCACCGGGTGCGCCCGTTCCTGCCGCTGGTCGCGGTGGTGGTGCTGGCGATCCTGCCGTACTCGACGATCTCCCTGCCGGGGATCTTCGAGGGGCCGGTCAACTCGCCCGGCACCCTGCAACTGCTCGCCATCTGCCTGATCTTCGGTGGCCTGGCGGCCGGTTACGACCTGCTCTTCGGCCGGACCGGCATGCTCTCCTTCGGGCACGCGCTGTACTTCGCCGCCGGCGTGTACGGCACCGACATCCTCATCACCCGGGCCGGTCTGCCGCTGTGGCAGGCGGCGTTGCTGACCATCACCGGCGGGACGATCCTCGCCGCGTTGCTCGGCGCGGTGGCGCTGCGGACCGTGGGTATCGCGTTCGCCATGGTCACGCTGGCCTTCGCCCAGGTCGGCGCGATCCTGGTGGCCCGGGACTTCGGCGGGCTCACCGGCGGCGAGGAGGGCCTGCCGCTGGACGTGTCCGGGCTGCCCGCCGGGCTGGTTGGCGTGACCAACACCGTCAACCTGTACTGGCTGGCGCTCGCGTACCTGACGCTTGTGGTCTTCGTGGTGCACCGGGTGAGCGGGTCACCGACCGGTCGGGTGCTCGCCGGTCTGCGGGACGACGAGCGGCGGATCGGTGTGCTCGGGCTGGACCCGTACCGCTACAAGCTGGTGGCGTTCACCCTCGCCGGCGGGCTGGCGTCGGCGGGCGGGGTGGTCTACGTCCTGATCGTCGGCGGTGCCTCACCGCACATCACGTCCTCCGAGCTGACCCTGTCGCTGCTGGTCATGGTGGTGCTCGGCGGTCCGGGCACCCGCTGGGGGCCGGTGCTCGGCGGCGTCCTCTACATGTACCTGGACCACCGGCTCACCGCGTTCGGCACAAGCGACGCGGTGGACAACCTGCCGGCCGTCCTCAGCCGCCCGCTGAGCCAGCCGCTGTTCGTCCTGGGCACGGTCTTCATCCTGGCCGTCTACTTCTTCCCAGGAGGCCTGACCAGCCTGGCCCCCCGCCTAACCCACCTAACCCGCTCCCTCCGCCCCCCGCGCTAACCCCACCCCCTCTGAGCCCGTCGATCATGGAGTTATCGCCACAACACGGCGGATGGCGATAACTTCATGATCGACGGGTTTCGGTGCAGGGGGAGGTTGGGGAGATGGACTCTCGGGTCGCTGTTGTCAGTGGGGGTGGGACCGGGATCGGGGCGGCCGTTGCCGGTTCGCTTGTTCGGGACGGCTACGACGTACTGATCGTCGGGCGGCGCGCGGACGTGTTGTCGGCCGCCGCCTCGCAGATCGCGGTCGACTGCGGGCGGCCGGACGCCGTGACCGCCGTGACCGCTGACCTGACCGAGCCGGAGCAGCTCGACCGGGTGCTCGCGGCGGTCGGCGGTCGGCCGGTCGACGTGGTGGTCAACAACGCCGGCGGCTACCTGGGCGGGGACACCTCCACGTTGGAGGGGACCGCCGCGCACTGGCGGGCCAACCTGGACGCCAACGTACTCACCGCCGTGTTGCTGACCGAGGCGCTGCGGCCGGTCCTGCGTCGGCCCGGCGGGCGGGTGATCCTGGTCAGCTCGATCGCCGCCCAGCGTGGCGGCGGTGGGGCGTACTCGGCCGCGAAGGCGGCCCTGCACGGTTGGGCGTACGACCTGGCGGCGAAGCTCGGCCCGGACCAGATCACGGTCAACGTGGTGAGCCCGGGTTATGTCGCCGAGACCGAGTTCTTCGGCGACCGGATGACCGCCGAGGGGCACGCGCAGCGGGTAGCGGCGACCCTGGTCGCGAGGGCCGGGCTACCGGACGACATCGCCGAGGCCGTCCGCTATCTCGCGAGCCCGGCCGCCGGATACGTCACCGGCCAGGTCCTCGGCGTCAACGGGGGCTCGGTCCTCGGCCGCTGACCACACGAACGCACGAGGGCGGCGACCCCCGTTGGTCGCCGCCCTCCTACGTGGTCGATCAGCCGTTCAAGATCTCGTACGCCATCTTCGGCGCGATCGTCGCGGCGGCGCCGGCCGGCACGCTGATCTTCGGAGTGGTGCCGTAGTCGGCGTAGTTGACGACGTAGTCGTACGCCTTCGCCTTGCCGGCCGCCGGGATCTTCAGCGTCAGCGAGGACAGCCGCTTGTCCGCGCCGACGACAGCGGTGAACGGCACCGTCTTGCCCGCCTCGCCAAGCGCCGCCGCCTCACCCTCCTCCAACACCTCTGCGGCGTTACCGGTGCTGACGTCGATGACTCCGGCGTACTGCCCAGGGCTCTTCTCCTCCACCGAGGTGGCCGCCTGGATGAGCGGACCCACGTTGCCCTGGTCGACGCCGTCGTAGGCCGGAATGGTCTCGCTGTCGGCGAGCTTGGTGCGGTCCAGCTTCATCCACTTGTCCGGGAACTTCGGCAGGCCCGCCTGGCCGGTCAACTTGATCTTCATCCAGGCCTCCTCGGCAATGATCAGCACCGACATCTTGACGGTGATGCCATCCGCGCCGGGCGGAATCGTGGTGTTCAGCTCGACGCCCTTCGCGTCCGGGTCGACTCGTCCGGCGATCGTGCTGGACGCGTCCCTGCCACTGAACCGGAACGTCCCCTCGGCCCCGTCCGGGACGGCATCCAGGAGCACCTGCTTCGGGTCGGCGGTCGGGCTGGCGCTCGGGCTGCTCTGCGGCGCCGAGGTCGGTTCGCTCTTGGGTCCGCACCCGCCGAGCAGGGTGGTCGTGGCCAGCATGGCGGCGATCACGCCGACCGTGCGGCGGGTGGTGCTCGCGGTGCCCGTTGCCTGTGTCATCACATTCTCTTTCTCGCTGCGTGGCTGGTGCCGATGACCATGTTGTCGGCAGGCACGGCGGTGCGGCTGCCGATATGCTGCCGTCCGGCTGCCGGGCACTGCCGTCCGGCGCTGCCGGAGGTGTCAGGAGCGGGAATAGGCATGTCAGCAACGCTGCGTTTCGAGATCCTCGGGCTTCAGCGGGCCTGGTACGCCGACCGCGAGATCGACCTCGGCCCCGGCAAACAGCGTGCTGTGCTGACCGTGCTGCTGCTCTCCGCAGGCCGTCCGGTGTCCACCGGGCAGATCGTCGAGGCGGTCTGGCCGGAGGATCCGCCCGCGAACGGCCCCAACGTGGTGCAGAAGTACGTCGCCGGGTTGCGCCGGGTGTTGGAGCCGGAGCGGTCGCCGCGTACGCCGGGCCAGGTGTTGAGCCTGACCGATGCCGGGTACCTGCTCCGCGTCGATCCGGACGCGGTCGACGCGGTCCGTTTCCAGCGGGGGATCCACCGCGCCCGGCAGCGACGGGCCGAGGGTCGTGCCGCTGAGGCGTTGACCGAACTGGCCTCCGCCCTGGCGCTCTGGCAGGGCGAGCCGTTCACCGGCTTCACCGGGCCGTTCCTGGAGGCGGCACGGCAACGGTTGATCGAACTGCGGGCCGTGGCGTTGGAGACCCGGGCCGATCTGATGCTGGACCTCGGCCGGCACCGGGAGATGGTCGGGGAACTGGTGGAGTTGGTGGCCGAGTTCCCGGTCCGGGAACGACCGCGGCACCAACTCATGCTGGCGCTCTATCGCGGTGGGCGGCAGGCGGAGGCGCTCGCGGCCTACCGGGAGTTCGGCGACCTCCTCCGAGAGGAGTACGGCATCGGGCCGGGCGAGGCGCTTCAGGCCCTGCACCGGCGCATCCTCTGCTCCGACCCGACCCTCACCGTGGCGAAGCCGTCGAGCGAGCCGGAACCACCCCGACCCACGCCGGCTCCCAGCCCTCGACAACCAGCCGACCCGCCCGCGCCGGCGGCACCGTCACCGACGCCCGTGCCGGCCGCGCCAACGCCGCCCGTACCAACGCCGCCCGTGCCGCCCGTACCAACGCCGCCCGTGCCGCCCGTACCAACGCCGGCCGCTCCGCCCCTGCCGCCGCCGACCGCGCAGCCCAGCCCGCCCGGGTCGCCGGCTGTCGCGTTCACCCCACCGCCCGTTCCGTTTCCGGTCGCGGTGCCCCCGGACCGGCATTCGTCCCGGAACACCCGGGGGCAGTCGGCGCCGAGCTGGCTGAGTGTCAGCGTGACGATCGTCGGCACGCTGACCGCGGTGTTCTCCTTCGGTCTGCTCACCTGGCTGGTGGTCCTGCTCTACGCCACTTGGCGGCGAAGCTGGCGCAACGGACTCATCGGTGTGGGTTATCTGTCGCTGACCGCCACGATCATCGCGATATTCGGCAACAGCGACTCGGAGGAGATGAGCGACACCGAAGGTCTCCTGGTCGTGGCCTGGTTGCTCGTCTGGCTGATCGGGGTCGTGCACACGATTCTGCTCAACGGCGCGCTCTGGTCGGCCCTCACCAATCGGATCGCGGGGTCGCCTCCGCCGGTGGTCGACGACCGTCGGGTCCGCCGTGAGCAGGCCCGCTACCTGCTCTACCACTACCCGGCGGCGCGGCAGGAGCTGCACATCGGTCGGCCCGACCTGTACCGCACCTTCGACGACGGCGGCCTGGTGGACGTCAACGCGGTCGGCGAGCCGACGATCGCCGAGCTGCCCGGGATCACCGCCGGGCAGGCACGGCAGGTGGTGATGGACCGTTGGCTCCGTGGGCCGTTCGGCTCGATGGAGGACCTGGCCGGCCGGTGCCTCCTCCCGCCGGTGCTCACCGATTCCCTGCGCGAGCTGCTCATCTTCCTGCCCCCGCCGCCGGTGCCCGCCCCGCCCGCGGCCACACCCGGCCGGGTCGAGTGAGGCGACCCGCACAGGGCGCGACGGGCAGGGACGTCTCCCGTTGCTGGTAGAAATGCCGGATGGGCGACGAGCGGGCGGCGGTACGGGAACGGGCCGAGGCGGTGCTGCGTCGGCTGGCCGGCGACCACGCCCGGCTGCGCGAAGATCAGTGGCGGGCGATCGAAGCGCTGGTCGTCGACCGGCGGCGGGTGCTCTGTGTGCAGCGCACCGGTTGGGGCAAGTCGGCTGTCTACTTCGTGGCCACCGCCCTGCTGCGGGAGGGCGGCGAGCACGGCCCGACGGTCATCGTGTCGCCGCTGCTGGCGTTGATGCGCAACCAGGTCGAGGCGGCCGCCCGGGCCGGCATCCGGGCCCGCACGATCAACTCGGCGAACCTCGACGAGTGGGACGAGATCACCGCGGAGATCCAGACCGGTGCGGTGGACGTGCTGCTGATCAGCCCGGAGCGGCTCAACAATCCGGACTTCCGCGACGGCGTGCTGCCCAAGCTGGCCGCGACCACCGGGCTGCTGGTGGTCGACGAGGCGCACTGCGTCTCCGACTGGGGGCACGACTTCCGCCCCGACTACCGGCGGCTGCGCACGTTCCTTGCCGAGCTGCCCGAGCGCACGCCCGTGCTGGCCACCACCGCCACCGCCAACACCCGGGTCACCCAGGACGTGGCGGAGCAGTTGGGTGACGCCCTCGTCCTGCGCGGCACCCTGGACCGCGAGTCGCTGCGCCTCGGTGTGCTCGACCTGCCCAGCCCGGCGCACCGGTTGGCCTGGCTCGCCGACCACCTGGACCAGCTGCCCGGCTCGGGCATCGTCTACACGCTGACCGTGGCGGCAGCGGGGGAGACGGCCGAGTTCCTGCGCTCCCGCGGCTACCCGGTGTCCTCGTACACGGGGCAGGTCGAGGACGCCGACCGGCGAGCCGCCGAGCAGGACCTGCTCGACAACAAGATCAAGGCGTTGGTCGCCACCAGCGCGCTCGGCATGGGCTTCGACAAACCCGACCTGGGCTTCGTCGTCCACCTCGGCGCACCCCCCTCACCGATCGCGTACTACCAGCAGGTCGGCCGCGCCGGCCGCGCCGTGGAGCACGCCGAGGTGCTGCTGCTGCCCGGCGTCGAGGACGCGGCCATCTGGCGCTACTTCGCCTCGCTGGCGTTCCCTCCGGAGCAGCAGGTGCGTGCCGTGCTGGCCGCGCTGCACACCGACCGCCCGCTCAGCACCCAGGCCCTCGAACCCCTCGTCGACCTGCGCCGGACCCGCCTGGAACTGATGCTCAAGGTGCTCGACGTGGACGGCGCGGTCCGCCGGGTGCGCGGTGGTTGGCTCGCCACCGGAGAGCCCTGGGTCTACGACGAGGCCCGGTTGCGCCGCGTCGCCGAGGCACGCACCGTCGAGCAACAGGCCATGCGGGAGTACGCGACCACGCCCGACTGCCGGATGCGGTATCTACGGGAGTGCCTGGACGACGCCGGGGCGGCCGACTGCGGGCGGTGCGACAGGTGCGCCGACCCGATCTTCGTCGCCGACGTGTCGACGGCCGCGCTCGCCGCCGCGCAGACGTTCCTGGGCCGACCTGGCGTGGAGATCGCCCCCAAGAAGCTCTGGCCGACCGGCTTGGACGCGGTGGGCGTACCCCTCAAGGGCCGGATCGCCCCCGCGGAGCAGGCGCTGCCGGGGCGGGCCGTCGGGCGCCTCTCCGACCTGGGCTGGGGCGGCCGGCTGCGCGACCTCGTCGGCCCGGAGGCGCCGGACGCGCCGGTGCCCGACGACGTCGTCGCGGCCGTGGTGGAGGTGTTGAAGGCGTGGGCGCACGGCGACGACCCGTGGCCGCGCCGGCCGGTGGGTGTGGTCGCGGTGGGTTCCCGGCGACGACCCCGGCTGGTCGGCTCGTTGGCCGAACGGATCGCCGCCGTGGGCCGGTTGCCGCTGCTCGGCGAGGTCACCCCGGCCGGTCCGGGTGGGCCGGCCGGTCCGCGCGGCAACAGCGCCCAACGGGTGCGCGCGCTGCACGACACGTTCACCGTGCCGGTCGACCTGGCCGACGCCGTGGCCGGCCTGGACGGCCCGGTGCTGCTCGTCGACGACCTGGTCGACTCGGGCTGGACGATGACCCTGGTGGCTCGGGCACTGCGCCGGGCGGGCGCGCCCGACGTGCTCCCGCTCGCCCTCGCCGTGGCCGGCTGACCTGCCGCGACCCGGGTGGACCGCCGCGCGCACGTCGGTGCCGGATAGTTCCCGGGCGGCGGCGAATGCGACGGTCGCCACGCCGTCCGGGCGTCGGACCGGGGTGGTCCGTCGCGGCGGTACGGTGGGCGGCATGACCGACCAGCGCCCCGCCGCCGTCCCGGTGGTGCCTGACCAGGTCCCCGACGCGGTGGTGATCTCTGACCGGGTCCCCGATCCGGCGCTGGTCTCTGACCGGGTCTCCGATTCGGCGGTGGTGTCTGACCCGGTCTCCGCCGCACCGGATCGGAGCACACTCCGGCTGGCGTTGGTGGTCGGCGGGTTGGTGCTGGCGGTGCTGCTCGGCTTCGGCCTCGGCCGGGTGAACGCCACGGGGACCACCGGCAGCCCGTCGTTGGCCGCCGAGCACACCGACCCGCCGGGCGTCGCGCCGCACAACCACGGCTCCGCCACGACCACCGATCAGGGCGCGGCCACCGAGCCGGGCGGGCTGGCGGTCAGCGCGGCCGGGTTCACCCTGGCCCCCCTGGTCACCGAGTTCGCGGCGGGTCGCCCCGGTCAGCTCCGCTTCCAGGTACGCGACGCGCAGCGCCGGCCGGTCACCCGGTTCGCCATCGTGCACGACAAGCCGCTGCACCTCATCGTCGTCCGGCGGGACCTGACCGGTTACCAGCACCTGCATCCGACCATGGCAGCGGATGGCACCTGGTCGGTGCCGTTGACCCTCGCGCAGCCCGGCGTCTGGCGCGCGTACGCCGACTTCACCGCGGTCGCCGACAACGGCGCGCAGACCGCGGTGACCCTCGGCGCCGACCTGGTCGTGCCCGGCGACTACCGGCCTCGGTCGCTGCCCGCCCCGGCCACCTCGACGACGGTGGACGGGTTCACCGTCGGCTACCTGGGGACTCCGCAGGCCGGTGCGACGGTGCCGGTGACCTTCCGGATCGACGGCGCCGGCGGTGCCGCCCCGCTGGAGCGGTACCTCGGGGCGTACGGGCACCTGGTGGCGTTGCGCGAGGGCGACCTCGGCTACCTGCACGTGCACCCGGAGCCGGAACTGGTGGACGGCCAGGTCAAGTTCTGGTTGACCACTCCCGGTCCAGGCCGCTACCGCCTCTACCTGGACTTCCAGGTAGACGCCGAGGTCAAAACCGCCGAATTCACCCTAACCGTCCCCTAGGCAGTGTCTTCAAAGGATCATGGTGTCGGATGATGTAGGGCGTGAGTCGTCGCTACGAGTTGTCTGACGTCGAGTGGGATGCGCTATCG